>DDEN01000003.1 GCA_002336115.1 Chitinophagaceae bacterium UBA1953 | reverse complement strand
TACATACGTGGATACCATCCTGCCATATTTTAATTGTTTTAATCCGCTTTAATGATTTCGCGGCTTCAATAAACGGATCATCAACTTTTCATATTCTATGCTTGTCTGATATGGTTTTAGGTATAAAAATATCGTTTGTTTCGACCATATTGATCACAAAGTTTATCGGGTACGTGTAACATGCCCGCGCAAGCCGTGGAATCTGCTTAACTTAATAGCATTGAGCGCGCGCGAGCAAAGGAAATGATATCGTTTTTGATTTGTCTTCACCACGCGAAAGGATTACCTTCGGTGAGAAAAGTTCGCGCTAGCGGGGATTTTTTCACCATTACATTATCATCTGAGGCTGGAAGATCAATCAAAACTTAATCGGCCAGCTTTTCTTTAAATAATGAATACACCGGTCCAGTCAACCTTTGCAACAGCCGCATATCCTCAGTAATAATTTCGGCACTGCCGGTCATCTCCTGCGAAAAAGGAAGTGTTTTATTATAGTTTGTAATCAGTCCATTATTTAATTTAATTTCTACATAATAATTCCCCTGATCAGGTACTGAGGATATTGTGCTGATTGTTCCCTTTAACATTCCATATTCAATATATGGGAAATTCGTGAGTTTAATGTTTACCTGCTGCCCTGCTTTAACTTTGCCGGCTCCAAGCATCGGAAGTATAATTTTACCAATAGGTTTTTCCTTCTTTTTTGGAATAACGGTCATAACCTGTTCGCCTGATTTTACATTTTGGTTTGAACTCCAGTATTTCCCTACAGATACAATTCCATCAACTCTGCTTTTCAATACATAATTTAGCTCCCAGGTATCGAATTGACTACAGAGGTTTTTAAAGGTTGCACTTATTTCGTTTAATAGTTTTTGTTTTTCATTTTCATCATTCAATTGTAATTCAAGCACTTGCTGGTTGAGCTGATTAATCTGGATATCTGTATTGGAAAGTGCTATTTCCGAATTTTTATATGCTGATTTTGTGCCAATTAAAGCTATTTCTGATTTTTCAAATTCTGCCGATGGCAGAACTTTTTGTATACACAACAATGAGTCACGCCTATATTGAATAGTTGCGATCCGGAGATTTTGAGCCTGTAAATTTGTTTGACTTTTAAGCTTTTCGAAATAAGAATTTGTTAACGCAATCTGCTCCTGTAAAGCTCTGATCTTTTTAGCATTAAACGACATTTCAATGTATCTTTTGTAATTACTCACCGCAGTTGTCCAATTCAGGTAATAGGGTTGTAATTCGCCAAGGTTTAGTATTGTTGATGTATTAGTTTCGCTGATTGAAGCTTTGTATCCCAAAGAGTCGGCCCGAAGTATAAGCTTTTTAAGTATGAAAATTGATTCAATATCCGAGGTGTTTTCGAGTATAGCCAGGTATTGCCCCGATGTTACAGCTTGTTTATCGGTAACGTAAAATGCTGTTATCCTTCCGCTGCTGCGTGCAACAACAGGCGAAGGCGGATTATTGGTTGTAATAACAATGGGTGCACCTATTATATCAGGATATTTAAACACCCAACTGCCTGCAATGAGTGCAAGAATAATTATAAGAAACAATATCACTCCACGACGCAAAATCCAGTTTGGTGTTTTACCCAGGATTTCGTCAATTTCCTCACTGCGGATTTCTATGGATCGTTCTTTTAGTTCTTCAGGCATTTACTAATGTGTTAATGCGATAATGTGCTGATTCTGCGTAATTAATTATGCCAGAATTAATTTCCTAACTCAAGTTGATTCTTTACCAATTCATAATAGGCACCTCGCAGGCTGGTTAACGCCTCATGTGTACCCTGTTCAATAATTTCGCCCTTTTCCAAAACCACAATTTGATCGGCATTTTTTACGGTGCTTAGACGGTGCGCGACAACTACAACGGTTTTTCTATTCGGTGTGCGACTTTGAGTCGCGCCCCGAATATCAAACGCGACCTGGCTATCTTGGATGCCGCTGAAAAACTCTTCCAGATTCTGCATAATCACTTTCTCGTTGTTGGCATCCAGCGAATTGGTTGCTTCGTCGAAAAAAACATATTCCGGATTTTTATATACTGCCCTGGCAATTAAGAGCCGTTGTCGCTGTCCCTGGCTAATGCCGCTGCCTTCCTGCCCTATTTTGGTATTAAAGCCTAAAGGCAAGCCATCAATGAACTCCGAAATATTTGCCACTTTTACAGCGTGTCGTAATTTGATCAAATCCACATTTTCATCACCCGGAGCAATATTTTCGGTAATGGTATCCGAAAAAATAAAACCATCCTGCATTACAGCCCCGCATTGCGAACGCCAGAAACTGCTGCTGAAGTTTTTATGCAAGGTATCGCCTACCCTGATCTCGCCGGTAACCGGCTCGTAAAATCCCAATAAAAGTTTTACCAGCGTAGTTTTACCGCTGCCGCTGCTTCCAACAATGGCTGTGGTTTTCCCTTCCGGGATGGATAGGTTTATGTTTTTAAGCACCATCTCGCTGTGCGGGCCTTCGTACTGGAATGATAAGTCTTGTACCGTGATAGTCTTATTTTCGGGCAAGTGATGAATTTTCATGGCTGTGGCGGGTTCTTCATCTTCTTTCTGATGAATTTCACCCAGGCGTTCCATGCTTATTTTTGCGTCCTGGGCTGCCTGCATAAAGTTTATCATTTGCTCAACCGGTGCATTTAACTGGCCGATAATATACTGCACACTCATCATCATGCCTAGTGTGATATCGCCATTTATTACGGCTGATGCTGCCAGAAATGTGATAAAAATATTTTTGGATTCGTTGAAAAACAGCGCGCCTGCCTGTTGCCACTGGTTAAGTGCGAGACCCTGCACGCTTACCCGGAAAATACGCGCTTGTATGCGTTCCCATTTCCAGCGTTTCTGCCGCTCGCAATTGTTAAGTTTAATTTCCTGCATACCGGTGATAAGTTGGTACAGGTTGCTCTGGTTATCGGCCAGTTGCGCAAAACGCTTGAAATCCAGTTCGCGGCGTTTTTTCATAAACAACCATACCCAGATAAAGTATATTGTACTGCCAATTATAAAAACGCCCAATATCTTCAGGCTGTAAATAGCCAGTACAACGCTGAAAATAAGCAGGTTTACCGTCGAAAATAAAATATTAATGGATGAGCCGGTAAGAAAATTTTGTATACGTGAATGATCGCCTATACGCTGCATAATATCGCCAATCATTTTGGTATCGAAAAAACTGATAGGGAGTTTCATCAGTTTGATCAGGAAATCGGAAATCAGCGATATATCAATGCGTGTACTTATATGCAGCAGCAACCAGTTACGTATAAAATCAACGGCTGTGCGGCTTACCATCAGTACCATTTGGGCTATAAGTACCAACGATACAAAATTGAGATTTTGGTTTCCAATTCCTTTATCAACAACCGATTGAGTTAAAAAGGGCAAAATAAGCTGTAGCAAGCTGCCCAGCAGCATAGCCAGCATAACCTGTACCATAAAACCCTTGTGCGGGCGCAGGTATTTTAGCAAAAACCGGAACTTTGTTTTATCCGGTTTCTCATCTTCAATGGCATCAAAATCCGGGCCTGGCTCCAACAGTAAGGCAATGCCCTTTTCATCGCCTTCCTGTTTATCACTAAGCCACGAAGCAAGGAATTCTTTTTTTGTGTACTTTACCAGGCCGTGAGCGGGATCGGCAACATATATTGTTGTTTTCTCCGCTTTGCCTGTAATTTTATAAACAACTACAAAATGATTTTGATGCCAGTGAACAATGCAGGGCAGCACGGCTTCCTGCTCTAATTGCTCCCAACTTATGCGCACACCTATGGTACGAAAGCCAATAATTTCAGCTGCCTCGCTTATGCCTAACAATGAAACGCCTTCCCTATTGATAAAGCACTTTTCGCGTAAACCTTGTAAGCTGTAACTTTTCCCGTAATGCTTTGCTACCATTCGTAAGCAGGTTGGGCCACAGTCCATGGCATCAAGTTGATGAATGAAAAGGAAATCCGTCATAATTGCAGATTTTTTTCTTTTGCCAAAGATGAACGATAATATCTGAATAGAAAATTATATACAACAAATTCATGATAAGGCTGTCGTTCTTGGAATATCCTATTTATCATCATGTGTATATAACTGCCAATAAGTGAACTTATCGGTAATTGTTTTTCACTATTTCTATTTGAGCTAAATAATTCTTTAACAATATAGAATAATTTTTCTGACCTTTCATCAATTATTTCATAGTACTGAATGTAATCACTATCAATATTTTTATTGCCACTCATAAATTTCTGAATATAATTATTTTCACTTCGATATTTCTTATTTAATTGCAATTTAATAAGGGAATTTGATTGAAATTTATCCCCATAAGATTTGTCTAAAAGATTTACATATTCAAATTTTTGTTCATTATTATAGTAAAAATCATTAAATAACTGATCTACAGACTTCATTGCAAATAACCAACGATTTCTTTCGCCTTCCTTCCCATTAATTAAACCTATCATTTTTGCCACCATCACACTGTCAAGAAAAAATATAGATTCACTAAGAACTATATTTCTAATGCCATATCGCTCAATTTCACGGTTATATGTGTCAATTTGAACTTTATAAACTAGTCTTGTAGATACAAAAGGCTCAATAGCATCATAGATTAATTTTATTACATCACCAATACAATCTATTTGAAAAAGTTCTAAACGCCAACGAATATGAAAATGAGGGTCAGCATATCGAATAAAATACCATTTAGTAACTAACCCACATTTTATCAATTGATTACTGGTTGTTTCAATTATTTCGTGAAGCAACATATCGGCTGACTTTAAACCAACATACAATTTATAATAAAGCCACTGATCACCTAAAATGAACTTCCTTTGCATAGTTTTTAAAATTAAAATACCGATTTCTCCCTATTTCTATAAAAAGGAATTAAAAACTCATTTGTAAATCCGCCATCAGGCCCATTAATGAAAAGATTTTTTTCAGTAAAGAGAAATTCTTTTAACGTAAAAAACTTTTTCTTTTTTACCAAATTTATTAATATTTTTATGCAAAATTCATTACTTAAATTTAAATAAAGTTCGTTGTCATCTTCAGCAAGAATGACCTCATCAGGTATTTTAAATGATTGAAACAATGATTGGAAATGGCTAATTTTATCCTTTAATTCTCGAGTTTTATTCAAATAGACAATATCAGAATCAAAAAAATTCCAACTTGCTCTTGATAAGATAACATTTTTATAAATAATTCTTGGGTAAAATCTATATAATTTTGAAAATGGGCCCCAAGAAAACTCTAATCCTCTTCGTAAATTTTGTGATTGTAAATCACAAAGAAAATGATATATCGGCAAAGGATTATATTCAAAGTTATGAGCTGATGAGAGTCGTGGAATAATTTGTTTATTCAGTTTTTTAGAGCGTAAAACAATTTGGTTATTCCTCACACTAACTAACAAATCACTTGGCTGTATTTGGAAATCTTTTTGAATTCCAGATTTTGAAAGGTATGGTATTTCATACTTCCTAAGAATGGGTCTTAACAATATATTTCCCGTCCTAGCCTCCGGCAGATGGATGATTTCAGCGTACAACATATCATTATTTTGTTTTTCATCTTTATCAATTATTTCTTTAGTAAGATTTAGAACTTTTTTGTCAGTATAACTGAACCGACTAATAAGATTTGCTGCACTGGCCCCACCTCCTGCTGATTTAATATAAAGCTTATGAATTTTATCTTCAGTATGCTCAATTACTTGTATAAATGCTATCATTGTTTCAGGTAAGTCATCCCATTTCGCAGAGAAAGAATTTAAATCATCGTCAGTTATTTCAATTGTATAACTATTTTTCTCAAGAGCTTGAGCATATTTTTTATAAATAAACGAGTATGACTCATCCCAATTAATACTTAATTTATGATTTTTTACTTCTTCTATTGCTAATCCATCAATAAGTGGTGATATTCCAATAGTTGTATTTTGAAGATACCCTATACCGGTTTCAATATCTAGTGCCTCCAGAATAGGTATTTCCTCATCTTCATAACGATCGTAAAAAGCTTCCCTGAATTTATCTAAATTATAGGGGGGGAAACTTGGGCTCAAATTATTCAATATTTCAAGTGCTGGATATATTTCATTTATTATGTTATGGTTAAGATTACATGTTTTGGCAGGTTTAACCATATCAGTCTGAAAAAGAAACTGTATATCATAATCTATTTTAAGTTGTTTAACCAAATCAATAATTTTTTCATATTTTAAAACAGGCTTCCCAATGCCAGGATTGTTGTCTTTTATTCTATTAAGTTCAGACTTGATGATTTCTAAATTGCTTATTATTTTGGTGATTTCGTCGCTTGCATTATCAGCTACAATAGTTTTTAGCAACCGAACTATTTGTAAAAGCAGATCATCTCCAGATAATGTAGGTTCTAGCTCAGAAATTAATATTTGTGAATTAATCAGTTCATTTATAAACTCATATGCTTCAACACTTGAAATCAAATCATTAACGAGTATCTCAGCAAGTTCGCTTATTTTTGCTCCATCTTGAGCTTTATCTAAAATTTGACTTAAATAATGAGTGTTATCTACTGCGACAATATTGTGAATTCTAGAACTCCGAATATTTTTATATTCAACATATCTCAATTGTTGCCCAATAGCATATAAGCTTGTGTTTGGAAAGAAATTTAAGTATTCTTTTAACCCACTAATTCTTGAAATATCGTTGGCAAATCTGCATAAAAAATCCATATCAAGGCGAGTATGGTTGATTGCTTGATTGTGTTCAAAAAATTGAATATTTGTCTCACTCCCATACATTCCTGCCGTAATACCGGCAAAAAGCCCAAATGGTGTACATCGTGTCGACATTCTGACTAAATATCGAAAAACACCAGCTATTAATTTAATATCTTTTTCCCTATCTGTTTCAATACAATTTTTATTTTGATTTTCAATTAAAAAACGCTCAATTTCATAATAAAACCCAGGGGATGCCAAGTAGAGTGCTTCTTTTATAAATGGGTCATTAACGAAATCTATTATTTGTTCAACACTAATATGTTTACTTTCAGTCAATTTTTTGATTCGTCCAAAAGGAAGTAAAGGTGTACGAAGTATGAAAGTTGTAAAAGGCTGATAATGTTTCTCTTTTATCATTTTAAAGATGTAAGAATTAGTCAACTTAAAAGTAAACACTCGTCCCAAGCTGGATCGATGTCTGATATGGCTGAAATTAATGTAAGTCCTATTCCAGCAATACCTTCTAAGAAACCATATTCATTTACCATTCCTCGGCTAGGTCCTTGCCAAGCTTTATAGCCAGCAAGTCCATCTTTGAAATGTGCCATTTTAATAGTTTGATCATACCAATACAAGGCTGTTTCTTTTAAAAATGATTGTTCAGTAAAACTATACATACGGTTGAAAATATGTGCAATGCCTGCAGTGCCATGACAGAGTCCGGCATCAACAATCCCATTTTGAGAAAGATCTAATCGATTTGATGAATGCTGCAATAGATTGATTGCTTCAAGTTCCCAGTCTTTTCGTTCTAAAAATTTTGATGCATGCCACAACGCCACAGAAATACCAAGGTCGCCATAGCACCATCCAATGCGACTTGTTGAAGGATTTATTGACTTGCCACTTACATCAACTTTATTTGGAAAAATAGAGCCAAGCCCTGCTTCGTTTTTATGAATTAAAAGAAAATTTATTGTTGGATTAAGTAACAACCTTAATTTTTTACGATTTATATTATTATCAAACAATTTTGTTAACATTAGAATAATACCAGCTATTCCATGTGGTATTCCAAAATCAGATCCGTAAATTTCTTTATCAGCCTTTTTGTCAATCGCAGTTAACCATGTGGTGTTTTTTGAGTTAACTTTCTTTCTTTCATTATATATTAAACCAACCAAATCAAGTAAATAGTCTTTTTGTTTTGTAAAATATTCTCTGCTTAATAAATATAATCCTATTCCTAGCGCCCCATCAAAAAAATCATAATTTCCATTTTTCATCCTCAATAACATTACTTGGTGGAAATAATTATCAAGATCTCCGAGGATGTCTGAACTATTGGCAGTTATGAATTCATACTTCTGTAAATGTTGGAAAGTATAACAAACACCAGCCAAACCTGAACCTATTGACCAGTCAAGATTCTCTTCTTCTTGAACTTTTTCAATCAACTGCATAATTCGTGAGGTTGCTATTTGACTGTAACTATTATCATGTGAGAATCTAGAAAAGTAATAAAGAAACATTATTATTCCTGAATTACCACCCAAAAAGCCGAATTCGGAGTGAGGAAAGGAATGATGTTTCAAAATTTCAGCAATCTCATAAATCTTTTGCTCAGCTATAATGCGATCTGCTTTGTTCTCAATTATTATCTTATGTGCCATTTTTAATGATTACCTATAATTAGTATGCAACTGTTAGCCAAAATCCTGGAGACATTGAATAACCAACTTTTTCCCATGTGAAAAAGTTATTTTTTCTATGATATGATTTAGAACCCAAAATAGTACCAGATATATTTATTCTATTATTAAGATATATATCTCTTTCACTTGTTTGGCGACTATACGCTTCTATATTAAATAGATCAACCAGTTCAACTGAGACAAAAATATTGCAGGATACAATTATATTATGTTTGATTAAGTCTAACTTAAATGGTCCTTTCATATTTTTTTTTATCTTGAAAAATATGTCTTTTTGAAGCAAACTCATACCAATTGTATCGTTATAGGTATAAATCTTTAATCTGAATAAAGCAGAATCAGCATTATTTGAAACTATGTTAAAATTGAAATCCTTTAAGAATACTTCTTTGCAAGGAAGATGAACTACTGCCCCAAGTTCGGCTCCTATTGAAACGGAATTAATACTAAAAACCATACTTTTAGATGTTGTCTCATTCCCTTTAACTTTTTCCGTTATTTTTTTTGATAAAATCTCAACCCCACTCAATTCAATTGAGGCCTGTTTCATAGCAATTCGTATATTTTTATTTTCTTTAGCCAGATCACTCAAATCTTTTTTCTCTGAAAAATATCCCAAACATGAAACCATTAATACCGTATTGATAGATTTAGATGGTATTTTAAGAAAAAATTCTCCTTTTTCATCTGATAAAGTGCCTATACTCAACTCTGGAATACCGATACTAGCATAGCTAATAGGTTTCTCATTAGATTTATCCACAATTAGCCCTTTTATTAAAATAATTGAATCTTGAGCATTAATTTGCGTCTGAATCAAAAGAAAACCTGAAAGTAATAAGACTGTTTTAAAAATATTCAACATAAAACACGATTTTTTAAATCGAATCTGTTTCAACCTAAAAATATAAGGCTGAAACTGATCCGATTTCAGCAATAAGAAAAATGAACTACTCAGCACATAATTTCAGTGCCATAAATTGTCTCATCACTAAGATATAGTTATATAGTTAGACAGAGTATACAAACTTCAGGATAACTTGAATCTGAACAAGAATTAGTTCGGCAAGTAGTTCTTAGACCTGTATTTCCGCATAATACTTTTGATGACCAACAACCTGACTCTTCTTCAAGTCCTGCAATAATCTTCTTCATTTCATCATTTTCCAGTGAAGCAATTGTTTTTTTGTTTAAAACCAATTTTTTTTCTATTTTATTTTCCATGACTTTAAATGTTTAAAATTTAGGCTGCATTTATAGCGGCATCGCCCTTTTCGCTACCTTTAATATATGGCCATAGATATTAATTGCACATCAAATATATAACGAAAAAGTTGTTTTATTCAAGATGGTCATCTTAACTTATAAGTGGCCACTTTTTGCTTATAAGTGGTCGTTATTAACATTTAATTGGTAAATCAGGAATTGAAAAATTCTTTTATTATATGCCATTTTCGGCGCGAAACCGTTAAAATATGGTCGCCGCCTATGTTTATTTGATGCTTTTTCGAATTCAAATTCTGGGCGTGATACAAATTAACCAGCCTGTTATGTGAGATGCGTATAAACCCAAACTGAGCCAGTTCAGCC
>DDEN01000034.1 GCA_002336115.1 Chitinophagaceae bacterium UBA1953 | reverse complement strand
TAAACCCTATTGAGTTCTTCGGTGTCAACAACGGCAAGCTCGATATCCTGAAAAAGAAATTTCCTCTCCTGAAGATTCTTTCAAGAGGTACTCAAATCAAGCTCAGCGGAAGTCCTGAACAAATTGACCAGGCAAAGGAA
This sequence comes from Chitinophagaceae bacterium UBA1953, assembly GCA_002336115.1. GTDB lineage: Bacteria > Bacteroidota > Bacteroidia > Chitinophagales > Chitinophagaceae > Lacibacter. Next base: position 164,007 of record DDEN01000034.1, on the reverse strand, counting down.
AAAATTGATTTGCTCATTGCTTATCTCGAACGCAATGGTCAGCTCAGTGAAAATTACTTTGAACAGATTCTCGGCGGCGATGACCAGGAAACGGTTGATCATTTTATTGAGCGGAATCCGAGCGAAGTACTGGTGTTTGGACCCAATGGCCGCACAGTACGTGCCCGCACGCAAAACCAGAAAAAAATGGTGGCAGCCATTGACAAAAATGATATCCTGTTTGCAGTTGGTCCGGCGGGTACAGGTAAAACATACACCGCAGTTGCATTGGCTGTTCGTGCATTGAAGAATAAACTGGTGAAGAAAATTATTCTTACACGTCCTGCTGTAGAAGCCGGCGAAAGTCTTGGTTTCCTGCCCGGCGATTTAAAGGAAAAAATTGATCCATACCTGCGTCCGCTTTATGATGCGCTGGACGATATGATACCTGCTGATAAGCTGGGTTATTATATGAGCACACGTGTAATTGAAATTGCACCACTTGCTTATATGCGTGGTCGTACGTTGGACAATGCATTTATTATTCTTGATGAGGCACAAAACACAACTGATCTGCAGTTGAAAATGTTCCTTACACGTATTGGTGCCAATGCAAAAGCAATTATAACCGGCGACTTAACACAGGTTGATCTTCCGAAAAATCAACGCAGTGGTTTGGAAAAAGGCATCCGCATATTGAAGAACATTGATGGCATCAGCCATATTGAACTGGATGAAGAAGACGTTGTTCGTCACCGCCTGGTGAAAGCCATCATCCGTGCTTACGACAAGGACCATCAGCAGGATATGGAACAAGGTGGTTACAGAAGATAGATATCTTACATCGCAAAATACAACCGCAAATCCCGTTTCAACTTTGAGACGGGATTTTTTTGTTGGAAACCTTCATGCAAAGAAGATGTTAACAGATGCAGGAAATCTGAAATCAAAAAATCTAAAATCGGAAATGTGTTCATCCCTTTTGTACATTTGAGATTATGAAGAAAACGATCCTTCTCCTGTTAGTGATTATTGCAGCTTTTGCTGCCTGTAAAGAAAAACGTGAACGACCTGATGATGCGCTGGGTACAGCCCGGGAATTTATCCGCAGTTCATTAAACGGGGATTATGACTGGGCGAAAGAACTGATGGTAAAGGACAGTCTGAATCTTTACGAACTTGATGTGATTGAGAAAAAGTACAAAACTGAAATGAGTGCAAAAGATAAAGAAGGTTACAAAAGTTCATCCATCGTTATTCACTCAGTAGATAATGTAAGCGACAGTGTGGTGATTGTGAATTACTCCAATTCATATAAAAACAAACAAATGCCCATCAAAGTGGTGTTGAGAAACGGATTGTGGCAGGTTGATTTCAATTATACATTTACCGGAAATCTATAAAAGAAAGAAGATAGAATACAGAAGGCAGAAGTTAGAATAGAAAAGCGTTTCATATATGTTTGTTGTTCTATGCCCGGGTTCGTTCTTCTTACTTCTATCTTCTAAATTCTAACTCCTAACTTCATCTATGCTTAAAAACTTTTTACTTGTAGGAATTGGCGGTGCTGCCGGGAGCATGTTGCGTTATGCTTTTTCGTGGTGGTTTAAAAACGCATCATTTCCTTTGGGTACATTCCTGGTAAATATTATTGGCTGTTTTGTTATTGGCGCTGCTTTCGCCTTTGCCATGCGTAACGAGCATTTTGATGTAAACTGGAGATTGTTTGTAGTTACTGGTATTTGCGGCGGCTTTACCACTTACTCTGCTTTTTCTGTTGAAATGCTGACTATGCTGCAGCAAAACAAGTATGCACTTTTCATCATTTATTTTTCAGCTACAGTTATTCTTGGATTACTGGCTACCTGGTTTGGATATTCGCTGATGAAATAAAGAATGGCTTAATTCATCAGGTTGTTTAAGCTCCCGACTGATGCTGCCATTATAACCAACCGACAAAAGGATTGCGACGCAACCGGGATGCCATGAAAAACTGCAGCCGGTATCAAAAAATCACCTGTAACCGGCAACCGGCAACCAGCAACCGGCAACTTGCCCCCTCTTTTTGTTTTTTGGAATTTTTACAGGTACTTCGCAGCTTATAACTGAAATTTGAGGCATGGCAGCACAACCAAATAAGAAAGATGCATTAGGAAAAGGGATCCGTTCCCTGTTGCAGAGTATTGATGATGACCTGAAAACAACCGCTGGTCAGNNGCGAAATTGAAATTAACCCCAAGCAACCGAGAAGAGATTTTGATGAGCAGGCGCTGAAAGAACTGGCCGACAGCATTAAAATGCACGACATTATTCAGCCCGTTACAGTTTCAAAAATTGCTCCTAATAAATACCGTTTAATTGCCGGTGAACGCAGGTGGCGTGCAAGCAAACTGGCAGGGTTAACTGATATTCCTGCCTTCATTCGCCAGGCAAATGATACCGAACTGCTGGAACTTGCCTTACTTGAAAACCTGCAGCGTGAAAACCTGAATGCAGTTGAAATTGCACTCAGCTATAAACGGTTGATGGAAGAACTGGATTACACGCAGGAACAGGTAGCTGAACGTATGGGTAAAGACCGTACAACCGTTACCAACTACATCCGTTTGCTGAAACTTCCTCCCGATATTCAGCTTGCCATCCGTTCGGGCGAATTATCAATGGGTCATGCAAGAGCATTGATTAATGTTGATACGGTTGATAAACAATTATACGTTTACAACCAGATCAAACAAAAAGGTTTATCGGTTCGTCAAACAGAAAGTTTGGTGCGCCAGTTATATAAATCAAACCCTGTTAAAAATTCGGTAAAGACCGGGTTGCCACAGGCATTTCAGCGTATTGAAGATAATTTAGCATCACAATTTGGTACCAAAGTAAAATTGCATCACAGCAAAAAAGGCAACGGAAGTATCATGATTGAATATTACTCGCTAGAGCAATTCAACCAGATTCTGAAACAATTGGGAACCGATGTGGAATAGATCATGAGGTATTTATTTTTATTCATAACATTCAGCTTTTTCTCTTTTCAATTATCTGCACAGCAAAAAGACAGTGTGCAGAAGCAAATCCCTGCGCCTGTAAAAAAGGATTCTGTAAAGCCTGAACGAATACCGCTTGGTTTATTTAAGAAAGATTCCGTTCATGTGCCAAGAAAAGCAACTCTTCGTTCGGCTGTGATTCCTGGCTGGGGACAGGCTTACAATAAAAAATACTGGAAGATCCCGATTGTATGGGGAGCACTTGGTACTGCTGCTGGTTTTTTTGTATACAACCGCAGGGAATATATTGATGCAAGAGATGCGTATAGGTATATGATGGATACCATTACGTCAAACGATGTATTAATTAAACCAAAATTCAAACCGGTTGATCCGGAGGCAGTGCGGCAATACAGAATTGCAGTACGGCAGAATGTGGATTATTCAGTTCTTGCTTTTCTTCTTCTTTGGGGGCTGAATGTAGTGGATGCAACAGTTGATGGCCATTTGAAAGAATTTGATGTAAACGATAATTTATCCCTCAGGATTAATCCTACATATAATCCTATTTCTAAACAGGCAAACGTTGGCCTGGTATTTTCCTTTGGCAAATAATTCTTTTTTATTTCTGCTCACAGATGTTATCTGGTTTATTAGTTTCTTTGTAAAATTCAGGTTCACTTTATTAAAAATCACACAATGAATATTGCATTGATCGGCTATGGAAAAATGGGAAAAGCCATTCATGAAATTGCAAAACAAAGAGGCCATGAAGCTGTATTGATTATTGACCTGGATAACCAGGCCGATTTTAATGCAGAAAATCTTGCAAAGGTTGATGTAGCCATTGAATTTACAAGTCCGCATACTGCTTTTGCAAACGTAATCAAATGCCTTGAACATAAAGTTCCTGTTGTGTGCGGTTCAACCGGATGGTTGGATAAATTAGATGAAGCAAAGAAGGTTGCTGCAGAAAACAAAACCGGTCTTATCGTTGCGAGTAACTTCAGCGTAGGGGTAAATATTTTCTTTGAAGTAAATAAACGTCTTGCACAACTGATGGCCGGGCAGGACAGCTATGATGTAACGCTGAAAGAAATTCATCATACAGCTAAAAAAGATGCTCCCAGCGGCACTGCCATTACATTAGCAGAACAGGTGCTGGATGCTGTAACAAGAAAAACAAACTGGGTAAATAATATTACACAAAACCCGGCCGAGCTTTCCATCATCAGCGAACGTACCGACCCGGCCCCCGGCACACATTATGTAAAATATACTTCGACTGTTGACGATATTGAAATTATTCATACAGCTCATAACCGCACAGGTTTTGCACTCGGTGCAGTACTTGCTGCCGAATTTCTGAAAGGGAAAGAGGGATTTTTTGGAATGAAAGAAGTTCTTAACTTGTAAGCACCATGCTGCTTAGTACAAGAACTGTTGTTTTTTCTATTTTGCTTCTTTTTATTTCTTCTGTGCTCTATGCACAGGATAAATCTGTTGACTCATTAAAGAATGATATTATCAGCAATATTCCTGCTGAAAAAAAATTATCTGCATACGTATCCCTCACAAGCAAACTCAGCCTTGTAAGTTTTAATCAAACTATTCAGTACGCAGAAGAAGGTATTGAGCTTTCACAAAAACTGAAAGACTCTTTTGCTTTTGCAGAACTGAGTAAAAACATGGGTGTTGCTTACTATTTCAAAGGAGAATATGATAAAGCTGCTAATCTCTATTATACTGCAACACGTATTTATGAACAGGCCGGAAAAATTCAACCGCTGGCCTATGTATATAATGATATTGCAAAGCTTTACCGTAAAACAAGAGAACTGAAACGGGCTTCAGAAAACTACGATAAAGCCCTTGCCATTTTCCGTACCCTGAAAGATTCAAGCGGCATACAGATGATACTGAATGAAAGCGGTGTAGTGTATGAATACCAGGGAAATTATGCCGAAGCTTTGAAACATTATAACGCATCGCTCCAGATAGCATTGAAATTAAAAGATGAAATGGGCAAAAGCTGGTGTTATAATTTTATGGCCGGGGTATATGTACTTCAAAACAAATTTGAGCTTGCCGAAGATTATCATTTAAGAGCATTGGCTATAAGGCAAAAAATGAAAGATACTTTTTCGATTGCACTATCCTACTCAGACATTGGTGTTCTTTACAGCGCATGGGGAAAGCCGGAAAGAGCTTTATATTATTTTGAACAAAGTAACAAAGTAGCTGAAAAGATGGGTTACAGGGAACTTGTGGCAAACAACTATGCCGAAATGAGCAAGGTTGCTAATGTAAATGGCGATTATAAAAAAGCACTTGATTATTTCACATGGTCAACCCAGATGAAAGATTCCATTTTTACATCAGAAAAAAACAGGCAGGCCGAAGAATTAAGTACCGTGTATGAAACAGGGAAAAAAGAACAACAAATTGAACAACAGCAACGAACCATACAGAACAGAAACTGGCTAATTGGAATTATATCAGCCGTTTCAATACTGGCTTTGCTGTTTGCTTTTTTACTTTACAATCAATACAGATGGAAACAACAGGCCAAGCTGCAGGCCGAGATTACGGAGCAGCAGCAGTTTGCGGCTAAAGCAATTATTGAAGCGGAAGAAAAAGAACGCAGCCGCATTGCAAAAGATCTGCATGATGGTGTTGGACAGATGATGAGTGCGGCACGAATGAATCTTTCTTCATTCTACAACAGCATTCAGCTTCCCGATCAGGGACAGCAAAAGAACCTGTATGATATTATACAGATGGTTGACGAAAGCTGTAAAGAAGTACGAACTGTAAGCCATAGCATGATGCCTGCTGCATTACTCAGCAAAGGGCTTCCGCAGGCAATTGATGAAATGCTTGTAAAAATAAGCGGCAATAAAATGAAAATAAGTTTTCATGCCGAAGGTTTTGAAAAACGCCTTGATTCAAATACCGAAACCATCTTGTTCAGAGTAATACAGGAATGTATCAACAACACATTAAAACATGCCGATGCTTCAAAACTTGATATTGCACTGATTCATGATAAAGACGGCATCAGTATTACAATTGAAGATAATGGAAAGGGATTTGACTATTTAAGCCTAAACGAAGAAGGTGGCATTGGCTTAAAAAATATCCGTAGCAGAATACAGTTCTTAAAAGGAACCGCAGATTTTGATACATTACCGGGAAAAGGAACATTAATTGCAATACATATACCACCTCAAATATTGAATGCGTAAAAATGAAAATTCTGCTCACATATTCGCTTTTCTTTTTGGTGTTTATAAATACACTTATAGCACAGGTTTCAAAAGCCGACAGCTTACGTAAACTGATTAACAGTGAAAAAAATGAAAACAAAAAAATGCAGGAATTATTGCAGCTTGCAGTTGAATTCCGTACTCTGAACCCTGATTCGCTGCTGAATGTTTCCGAATCGTTGATTTCCATTTCAGAAAAAAACAACGATGAAACTATGAAGCTGAAAGCTGAAATCAACAAAGTATATTATTATCTCAATGTTTCAAAACCCGATTCAGGTTTGCAGCTAACCAACAGAAATATTCTCAAGCTCAACAAAAAATCGGATAACGATTCTTTACTTGCTCAGTATTTCTCTGCTGCCGGTTTAAGCCTTATGCGCTTAAACAGGCAAAAGGATGCAATGGAAAATTTCATCAATGGCTTAAGAAAAGCAGAGAAAGCCGGCGACAGATTTGCCATTGCCAAACTACAGCACAACGTAGGCTGGGCATATATGGAACTGAACCAGTTTAACGAAGCAATTCTGCATTTTAAATCAGCAATTCAAACAATTGAGAACAATAATTTCCGTATAAAATTTGCACCAACGTATAACAATCTTGCATCCTGTTATGGTGCAGTAAAAAAATACGATTCGTTGTATAAGTTTGCCAAAATAGCCATTAAAATTGCACACGATCAGAATAATTATGCGGCTGAAGCAAACGGCTGGAATATTCTTGGCACAGCATACAATGCCCAGGAAAAATTTACCGAAGCGCTAAATTGCTTTCTTAAAGCAAAACCACTTCGTGATAAAGCAGGCGATCCGTTTTATATCGTTTCCGACCTGTCTGTTCTCTCTGAACTTTATGCTAATATGAACCGACCCGAAGAAGGATTGCTGGCAGGAAAAGAAGCATTAAAAATTGCACAGGAACAAAACATGCAGGCCAAATTGCCAATGGTATATAAAGCCATTGCAATGAATTATGAAAAAGCAAATAATTTTTCAGAAGCCACACTGTATTATAAAAAAATCAATGACCTGAAGGATTCCATTTATTCCAATGCGTCACAGGAAGCAATGGCAGAAATGGAAACAAAATATGAAACAGAAAAAAAAGAACGCATCATACAGGAGCAGCAATTCAGGCTTCAGCAAAAAAATTATTTTATTGCAGCAGTAAGCAGTTTTCTGCTGCTGAGTATTTTATTAGCCTGGCTTATTTATAACAGAAGAAAATTAAAAGAAAAAGCTTTACTGCAGCAAACAGTTATGCAGCAGCAACAACTTGCAGCAGCAGCAATTTTACAAGCAGAAGAAAATGAACGGCAACGCATAGCAAAAGATCTGCACGATGGAGTTGGGCAGATGATGAGTGCTGCCAAAATGAATTTGTCGGCTTTTGAAAACAGCATGCAGTTTAGTGATGAAGAACAGAAAATTTCTTTTGAACGGATCATCAGCCTGGTTGATGAAAGCTGTAAAGAAGTAAGAACCGTTTCGCACCAGATGATGCCGAATGTATTGTTGAAATCAGGTCTTGGAAAAGCAGTTACAGAATTCCTCGACAAAATTGATCAGAAGGTTTTAAAAATAAATCTTTACACAGAAGGACTGAACGAAAACATTGATGAGAATATTGAAATTGTTCTTTACAGGGTTTTGCAGGAAAGTGTGAACAACGTTATCAAACATTCCGCAGCAACCGAATTGGATATTTCGCTGGTAAAAGAAGCTGAAGGCATCAGCGCTACTATTGAAGATAATGGCAAAGGTTTCGACATTCATCATCTTTCAGAAAAAGCAGGCATAGGCCTGAAAAATATGCGGGCAAGAGTAGAATACCTGAAAGGAACCATTGATTTTGATTCTTCACCGGGAAAAGGAACCCTGGTTGCCATATTTATTCCTTTTTATAAAGAGTAAATTAGATATGATTTTTCCATAATTTCGGTGAATACCTCAACTCACATGTCATTAACCAAAATTAAAATCGCCATTATTGACGATCATCAGATTGTTATTGATGGTTTACGCTCATTACTGAAAGGCCACAGCCGGTATGAAATTGTTGCTGAATGCAATCATCCGGAAAATATGATTCCGCTTTTAAGAAAGCAATCGGTCGATATTCTGTTAACAGATGTGATGATGCCTGTTGTTACAGGAGTTGAACTTGCACGCCTGGTAAAAAAAGAATTCCCTTCAATAAAAATCATAGCTCTTTCAATGAATGGTGAGGGCAGCCTGGTGAACCAGATGATTGAGGAAAGCGACATCAGTGGTTATCTTTTAAAAAATATTGGTCAGACAGAATTTTTAAAAGCCCTTGATAAAATTGCCGCAGGAGGCATTTACTTCAGTGATGAAGTGTTGCAGGAAATGCTGAAAGCAAGTGAGCGAAAAAAAGAAGCGGAAGAGAGCAAACTTACAGTGCGTGAACTGGAAATTGTGAAGCTCATTGAAAAAGAATACAGTAATAAACAAATTGCGGAAGAATTATTCCTGAGCGAACGTACTGTTGAAACACACAGGAAAAATATCTTCCGCAAAACAAAAACCAACTCCGTTATTGGTTTAATTAAGTATGCTTACGAGTATAAATTAATCTAATTTGCCCTATAGCGACATGCCAAATTTCAGTTCGACTGCTCCTGAATAACCTGCTGTATTTTTTTTCTTCCATGCATCATAATAAACACCAAAGTCGAACAGTATGAAATGCAGCCCGGCACCAGCATCGTACATGAACCTTCCTTCCCGGGAAGACATTGTTTCATCTTTCAAAAATCCAACCCCAGCATTGCCAGCAAGAAAAAGCATGTGAGTCGGACGTATTCGTAAACCAGCTTTTAACAGAATAACAGTTATTTTGCCATAAGGATTATCCGACTGGGCTTTGTATGATAGATACCCCAGAGTACCCGTAAGCAGTACTTTTTTTGTACCAATGCCCAGTGAAACATCAATTCCCGTTCCGCTTTTGTAACCTTGTTTAAACATATCCTGTGGCATTGAATAAATCAGGTTTCCCCCAATGAAACTATCGCTTTTTTTCTGGGCAGAAACAGATACAGCAAGAAGCAGTAATAAAGAATAAACAAATAAAAATTTGATTTTTGACATAATATTAATTTGAAATAAAAATATTATTCGTCCCTTAGTTCTTCTATACCTTATAACACGTATTTTTAGGCCAACGAATACGACCATGCTCTCCAAAAAAACGCAATACGCATTCCAGGCTTTGTCATATATGGCACAGCAAAAAGGCAACGATCCTATTTTGATTGCAGAAATTTCAAAGAAGAAAAAAATTCCGCTGAAATTCCTGGAAAACATTTTGCTGCTGCTACGTAAGGACGGCGTTCTTGAAAGCAAAAAAGGTAAAGGAGGTGGTTATTATTTTAAAATGAAACCATCTCAAATTCCGCTGGCAAGAGTTATACGTTTGCTTGATGGGCCGATTGCTCCTCTCTCCTGCGTAAGTCTGCATTTTTATGAACGCTGCAAAAATTGTGATGAAGCACATTGTGGATTACACGACATGATGGCAAAAGTAAGAGATGCCAATCTGAAAATACTGGAAAAGAAAACTGTAGCCGACCTGGTATAATTTATTTTACAAACACCTTCTTTTCTGTTTCGATGAATCATTCATTTACGATAATAAATCTGTAAAATGAAAACCATTTCCATTATTGTTTTAGGCAGGGTACAAGGTGTATGGTTCAGAAGATATGCCCTGGAAAAAGCGCTGGAACTTTATTTAACAGGTTATGTTCAGAATCTTCCCGACTGTTCAGTACAGATCATTGCCTCGGGAACAGCTCATCAATTAAAGCAAATGACTGACTGGTGTTATATTGGCACTACGTTAAGTAATGTTACAAATGTTGAAATAACTGAACTTGAACTTCATTTATTTGATGATTTTAAAATTGTGCGATGAATAATTTGCAGCAGCAATACAATGAATTGTGCTTTTATACGCTTGCACAGGCCAACAATGTTTTTATTCATCAGCATGTAGCAGATGCTTTTACAGCACAAACTGCTACTGATTCTACAAAACCAATTGCCATTGTTTTTTCGTTGGCAGGATTGTATTTGTTAAATGAAAAAAATTATACGGGCAAAGAGGTGCAATTGGCGCACATGAAGATGGCTGAACAAGAAAAAAAATATTCTGAAATCAGTTTACCTCTAAACAGGGGCCGCATCAATGTAGCTGATGTGTTAGATGCAGAACCCGGAATAGAAAGAAATGAAATGATATACAAATGGTGCAAAGATGTCTGGATTGCATACTCAGATCATCATGAAACAATTAGTGATCTAACATGTAAATTGTTACGGATATGAAGTTCCTGTTTATTCTTATTTAAAAAATTGGATAGCTACGCTCTTCTGTTAATTGCAGCAGTTTTAATCTGGTATTTTACTTTTACCTTCACTTTTATTTAATCAAACTATATGAACAAGATTGGCTGGATAGGTTTAGGCAATATGGGTACACCCATGGCAAAAAATTTAGAGAAAGCAGGATTTCCCTTAACTGTTTTTAACCGCAATACTGACAAAACAATTCCGTTTCAGCAAACAGGCGCAACCATTGCTGCAAGTATAACAGAACTGGTAAAAGCTTCGGATATCATTTTCACAATGGTGACCAACGATGCTGCAGTACAGTCAATCTATAATGAAATTCTTTCGCTTGATTCCATTGAAGGAAAATTATTCATCGACATGAGCACCATCTCCCAGCAATTAAGTGAAGCAACAGCAGCAAAACTCAAAGCAAAGAATGCGTCTTTTTTAGATGCACCAGTTGCCGGAAGTACAGCACCTGCAGCAAGCGGCACACTCATCATTATGGTTGGTGGCGATGAAACTGATGTACAAACAGCAATACCTTATTTTGAAAAATTAGGAAAACTGGTAAAACATCTTGGTTCAAACGGTAAAGGCATTGCTGCAAAGCTTTCCATCAACTATTTTCTTTCATTGATTTACCAGGGATTGGCAGAAACTGTTTTGTTGGCTGAAAAAAAAGGAATTGCCCGTGCCGATATGCTGGAGATTATTAATGAAAGCGCAGTCGGAAATGGTGCAACAAAAATCAAAACACCGTTGCTGGTGAAGGATGAATATCCTGCAGCATTTGCATTAAACCTTATGACAAAAGATATTCTGCTTGCAAAAGATAACGGTGCTCATTATCCATTAACTGAAACATTGATTGCAACTTATCTCGCTGCACAAAAAGCAGGATATGGTGAGCAGGACGTAATGAGTATTATCAACTACATTAAACTGAATAAATAAAACAAAGATGAACTACAGGAAATTAGGAGAAACAGATTTGAATGTATCAGTAATAACATTTGGTGCATGGGCAGCAGGTGGATGGATGTGGGGCAGTACAGATCGAAAAGAAGCGGTTGAAGCAATTAAAGCAGCTTATGCCGAAGGAATGACATCAATTGATACTGCACCTATTTACGGCATGGGTGTGAGTGAAGAAATTGTTGGTGAAGCCATCAAAGATATTCCAAGAGATAAAGTACAGATATTAACCAAGTTTGGTATGCGCTGGGATTTCACTTCGCCAAAAGGTGATTTTGCCATGCACAGTAAAGACAATGATGGCAATGAAATTGATATTTACAAATACTCGGGTAAGGAAAGTGTAATCAAAGAATGTGAAGACAGTTTGAAACGTTTGGGAACAGATTATATTGATCTGTATCAGATTCACTGGCCCGATAGCACAACTCCAATTGAAGAAACATTTGAAGCCGTTGCAAAATTAATTGAGCAGGGAAAAATTCGTTATGCAGGTGTGTGCAATTACAATGCTGCACAAATGGCCGAAGCAGAAAAGATAGTGAAGCTTGCATCGAACCAGATTCCATTCAGCATGGTAAACCGTGTAATGGAAAATGAAACTATTCCTTACTGCATTGAACATAAGAAATCTGTTTTAGCCTACAGTCCGCTGCAACGTGGTTTGCTTACAGGAAAAATAAAAACCGGCCAGGTGTTTGAAGAAGGTGATACAAGAAACGGCAACAGGTTTTATACGGATGAATTCATTACAAAAGCAAACCAGCTTCTTGCAAAGCTGAAACCGTTGGCCGATGAAAAGAACGCTACATTATCGCAATTAGTTTTACGCTGGACGGTTGAACGCCCTGGTGTAACAATAGCGTTAGCAGGCGCAAGAAATGCACAGCAATCAATACAAAATGCAGGTGCAATGAAATTTGATTTAAGTAAAGAAGAGATTAGTTTTATAAATGAATTAGTGGAGAGAAGCCTGATATGATAAAGTTTTTTACGGCGATAGCCTTACAGGAGATTTGGCTGAGCGTATGTTTCATCAGCTTTTTTGTATTTCTAATCTATTTTTTCAATTTTAGCCTACCATCTGCGCCCAAAGCAAGTTTTTCTTCTGCAATTAAATGCTCAACTACTTTCCATACTTTTTCTCTTTGCTTGCTTCCCATTTTATCAAGTGCAGCTTTTAATATAAACCCTTCGCCGGCAGAGTTATTAAAAATAAACTGACGTATCTGCTCAAACTCATTTGCAGTAATTTCATTTCCTTTCTTCCATAAACAAACATCGCATACACCACAATCATCAATTGCTTCATCACCAAAATACTGCCCAATTGTTTTGCTGCGGCAAACGGTTTCATCTTTCACATAGTCAATCATTGCCTGTACACGCTTTTCAAATTGTTTTTTACGGGTTAACCTGTTCTGCGGATTGATGTACAAATCTTCTGTGGCAGGGCGGTTTTGCAAAAACTGTATCTGCGGTTTTTCTTTTTGTGGAGTGTATTTAATTATTCCCATACTATGGAGCTGAACTAAAGCATCCCTTACCTGCTCAACACCAGTCTTCATAAATGCTGCCAGTTGCTTTTCTGAAATAAAACTTTCCACATCAAAAATGCCGCCGTAACAACGCAGCAAACCTTTCACAAAGGGATCGAGCTGTGGCTGTTCTTTTTCAAATTCTGCAAGCCGTTCTTTTGATACAGTAAACACAACTTTTGCAGGAAGAAAAACCTGTTCAGTATAAATTATCCATCCTTCCTGCTCCAACGCTTTGAGCGAATACGCAGCAGGATAAGAATTGAGATGAAAGGTTTTCACAAAATCATTCAGATCAAATTCAAACCACTGCCCTTCCCCGCTTCCACTGGGCAATTGCAGATAATTGACAAGATGCTGGTAAACGATTTTAATTTCTTCAATTGACGGGAAACGCACAGCAGATAAATTCTCTAATTCCGTCAAATCTCTTTCTTCATACAACAATACGGCATACGATTTTTTCCCATCTCTTCCTGCACGACCAGCTTCCTGATAATAATTTTCCAAACAATCGGGCACATCATGATGAATCACAATCCGCACATCGGGCTTATCAATTCCCATTCCGAAAGCGTTAGTACAAACCATCACCCTCGTTTCATTCTTCAGCCACGATTCCTGTCGCTTATTTCGTTCCTCATTGGTTAATCCTGCATGATAATAATTGGCTGAAATGTTTTGCAACTGTAATAACTGGGCAACCTCTTGTGTCATCCGCCTGCTTTTACAATACACAATAGCAGAACCGGAAACATTTTTCAGCACCTGTTGAATTTTATTGATCCTGCTGTCAACCTTAAACACACTGAACGATAAATTATCACGGAGAAATGACCCTTTAAAAACCTGTTTGTTTTTAAACTGAAGCTGTTTACAAATATCATCCTGCACAAGAGGCGTTGCCGATGCTGTTAATGCAAGTACTGGCACACCGGGCAATTCATTTCGAAACTGTACAATTCGCAAATAGGAAGGACGGAAATCATACCCCCACTGGCTAATGCAATGAGCTTCATCAACCGCAATTAACTGCACATTCATACCGGGGAGATATTCAAGAAACAATTTTGTTTCCAAACGTTCAGGTGAAACATAAAGAAACTTCAGCTTTTCATTCACACACATCTGCAGAATATCTTTCACCTGCGGAAAAGGCATCCCCGTATAAATTGCCGCAGCAGGAATATTTTTTTTGTGTAATGCTTCCACCTGATCTTTCATCAATGCAATCAATGGCGATACAACAATACACATTCCATCCATTGCCAAAGCAGGCACCTGGAAACAAATACTCTTTCCCCCGCCGGTTGGTAACAATGCAAGTGTATCCTTTCCGCTCAGCACCGATTCAATAATTTCTTTTTGAAGCGGGCGGAAAGAAGTATATCCCCAATAACGGTTTAGTATGGAAGAAATGTTATCCATGCTTAAAGAGTTTAAAGTACTGATTTTTGGATAACATTTAAAAACTGAATATTCTTAATTGATAACACAAGTTTGAAATAGTGCTTACTTTATCATTAATAAACTTGTATTAACTGTAAACTGCTCATCTCACAACTGCCGATTCACGCCTCACGATAGCCCTCACTCCACCTTCTTCACAAACAACCTCACTGAATTTACAGCAAGCACCACATCACTCATTCCCATTGCAAATGCAGCAATCGTTGGGTTTAAAAAACCAAGCGCTGCAACAGGTATAGCGATTATATTATAGAAGAAAGCCCAGAATAAATTTTGCTTGATGGTTAAGAATGTATGCTTACCCAAACCAAGTGAAAGTGGCAAATTTTTCAAACCATGGTTCATTAGCACTACATCGGCAGTCTGCATGGCAACCTGCGATGCTTCGCTTAATGAAATACCAATAGTAGCTTTTGCTAAAGCAGGAGCATCATTAATACCATCGCCAACCATTGCAGTTGGTGCCTGGTTATTGAGCTGTTCTATAACCTGTAACTTTTGTTCAGGTGTTTGTTCAGCAATCACTTCATCTATACCAAGCTCTTTTGCAATAACATCACATTTCGCTTTTCTGTCGCCGCTTAATAAATAAGTTTTTACATTTTTACTATGCAGGTATGCAACAATTGATTTTGCTTCTGGCCTCAATTCATCTTTCACATCAATCCAGCCAATGAGTTGGCCATTCTTCAACACATACACATTATGCGAGTCATCACTCGTTACTCCGGCAGCAGCTTTGAACGAACCTGCAATGTATTCATCACCTTCAGCAGAAGTTGCTTTCATGCCAAGTCCTTTTATTTCTTCAACATTGTTTAAGCGAAGAGGTTTATTGTTTTTCCACTCAGCAGCAATACAAACCGCAATTGGGTGATTGGAATATTTCTCCAATGAAAAAACAAGCTGTTTAAACTGTTCTTCTGTAACCGAAGCATCCGTAACTGCAAAAGATGATAATTGAAAATTGCCTGTTGTTAATGTGCCTGTTTTATCAAATACAACCTGCACAATATTTTTAAACAGTTCCAGGCTTTTTGCATTACGGAACAACACCCCGTTTTTTGCAGCACGACCCAACCCTACTGCAATAGCAGCAGGAGTTGCAAGTCCCATTGCACAAGGGCAGGAAATTACCAACACTGCAATACTCCGCATTAACGATGGTGTAAATTGTTTTAAAACAATCCAGTTAACAATTAAAGTAACAACCGAAATGCCAATAACAACCGGAACAAAAATAGCACTGATCTTATCAGCCAGTTGCTGAACAGGAGGTTTCTCACCTTGTGCCCGTTTAACAAGGTTCACGATATTTGCAAGTACCGAATCATTTGCAGCAGCAGTTACCTGTGCCTTAACAGTTCCGTCAACAAGAATACTTCCGCCAACTAAATGATCTTTTGGTTTTTTAGTTAACGGCAAACTTTCGCCGGTAATGATTGATTCATTCACAGTTGCATCACCCCAAAGAATTTTACAATCAGCAGGAATCTGATCACCACTTTTTATTAAAACCAAATCGCCAGTACGCAACACGCTGTTTTCAACAGGAAAAATCTGTTCATGATGCTGATCGTCAAAGGCAATCATACTCGCCATCACTTTCTGGCTTTTCGCCAGGCTGTTTAATGCACGTTGTGTTTGCTCAACCGAACTGTCTTCAAGATAATTTCCCAGAAATACCAATGTTATAATTGCAGCAGCAGTTTCATAAAACATATAATCCTGTGCATTCCCCGATAATGTTCCGTACAAACTGTAAACAAAAGCAGCAGCAGCGCCAACAGCAACCAGCACATTCATATTGGGCATTCCGTTCATGATGCTTTTCACCGCACTTCTTCCAAAATGATACATTCCAATAACAAATACCGGTAAACACAAACCAAGCTGCAGCCACGGGTTCATAAGCCAGTGAAGATGCACCCATTTATCAAACATGTGCAGCATCAAAACAAGCGTAAACGGTGCGCAAATAAGCAGGTAACGCAGGTATTTATTCATCGGCTTTTTTTCAGCCGTCTTCAAAGCCACACCATTTTTTTCAGCAACATAATACCCCAGTTGAGAAATTCCCTTTTCAAGTTTATCCATGTTCCCGTTCTGCTCTATCACATCAAAAATCACCTCACCTGTAACAGGGTTCACCTTCACATTCTTCATCCCTTCTTTTTCAAGATATTTATTTACGGTAAGTGCACAGTTGGTGCAGGTCATTCCTTCTACTTTCCAGTTAACTGTTTCCATTTTCAATTACTTTCTTTTATTATGTTACCGGCTTATATTTTTCATAGCATCACCTGTTGCCACGCTCGCTTGTACGCTTTGTAATTCTGTTCATCAATTGCCTGAACTGTGATTGATAGGATTATTGGATTCATATAAGAATTAAACGGACCATTTAATCAACATTATTTATCAGAAAAAAAGTTTCTGCATTCAGTCCATCCAATTCACCTAATCAATCACACAAATCCCGGTTCAGACTACAAAATTACGCCATCAACCCAAGCCCATGAATCAATATCTTTGCAACCATCATTCAAATTTGTTGTGCAAAAGGAGTTTACATTAGAAAATATACACGCTGTTGCAAAAGAAATGTACCGACAGTTTGCTTCATACAAAGTATGGGCTTTTGATGCTTCAATGGGCAGCGGCAAAACAACTTTCATTCATGCCTTGTGCGATGAACTTGGAGTAACTGATGCTGTTGGCAGCCCTACATTTTCCATCATCAACCAATACAAAACAAAAGATGGAAAAACAATTTATCACCTCGATCTGTATCGTATCAAAGATGAAGAAGAAGCAATCCAGGCAGGTGTGGAAGATGTGTTGTACAGCGGCGAATTTTGCCTCGTTGAATGGCCGGAAAAAACGCCCGGCCTTATTCCTGAAAATGTACTGCAGGTAAAAATTGAAATAATTAATACCATAACAAGGAGATTAACTGCTGTTATTCCAAAGTAGTTTTGTAATTTAGAAACCTACACAAACAACCCGGTTGCAACTGTATGGCTTTATCAAAACCAATTGTCAGCGCTTCGTTCAGCTATGAAACATTAGAAGAAACATTAGACATTAAAAAGAAGGGCGCTCAACTTTTTATTGGTATTCCCAAGGAACAGATGTTCCAGGAAAACCGTATTGCATTAACCCCCGAAGCAGTAAATGTACTTGTAAGTAATGGCCATCGTGTTTTAATTGAATACATGGCAGGTGAAGGATCGCACTACACCGATAAAGACTATAGTGATGCCGGAGCCAAAATTGCTTACGACCGGAAAGAAGTTTATCAATGCGATATACTCATTAAATCTGCCCCGGTTAGCGAACATGAAATTGAGTTGCTCAAACCAGGCCAAACCATCATCTCTCCTATTCACCTTGCGGTTATGAAAGCAGAGATTCTGGAAGCTATGATGGAGAAAAAAATCACCGGACTTTCATTTGAAAATTTAAAAGACGATTCGGGTCACAACCCAATCGTTCGCAGTATGAGTGAAATTGCAGGCAGTGCAGTAATGCTCATTGCCGGTCAATATCTCAGTAGTGCAAACAGTGGTAAAGGAGTTTTGCTTGGCGGTATCAGTGGCATTCCTCCAACAAAAGTGATTATTATTGGAGCAGGTATTGTAGGCGAATATGCTGCACGTACAGCGTTGGCAATGGGTGCAAGTGTAAAAGTGTTCGACAATAATATTTACAAACTCAAACGCATGCAGAATGCTATTGGCCAGCGCATGTGGACATCGGTTGTTGAACCAAAAATTCTTGCCAAGCAATTAAAAACCTGCGATGTGGCTGTAGGGGCATTATCATCCATTGGCGGTGCAAGAACAGCAGTTGTTGTATCAGAAGAAATGGTTGCCCAGATGCGTACAGGCAGTGTAATTGTTGATGTAAGTATTGATAAAGGCGGCTGTTTTGAAACCAGTGAAGTAACCAGCCATGAAAGTCCTATTTTCTTAAAGCATGGTGTTATTCATTACTGCGTTCCCAATATTCCCAGTGGATTTGCACGTACAGCATCCCAGGCTATTAGCAATGTTCTCATGCCCTTGTTACTTGAAGTTGCCGATGAAGGCGGATTGGAAAAACTGTTATGGCATAAACTGAATATCCGTAACGGAATTTACCTGTTTAAAGGATCACTCACCAACTTTTATTTAAGTCAGCGTTTTGATTTAAAATATACCGATCTGAATTTACTGATTGCAAGCAGGGGATAGATTTCATAATTCGGGAGGCAGAAAAAAAGAATTAATAAAATTGATTGGTATTATTTGTTTACCACGTAAAGATTCGAAGGATTCTTTAATAGTAAATATTCTCTCTTCCGGACTTACATCTTGAACATATACTTTTTGAATTCTATTGCTATTCATAATCTTCCTATCAATTTTTCTATTGAAAAAAGGGAAAGAATAACCTATTACCACTAAAACCTCCGTTTCCTCTGCTATTGTAAAAGCATTCTCAATACACTTATTATACCCTTCATATTTATTTACGAATTCACCAGCTATTTCCCAGGAATAATTGAAATAGCCCAAATGTGAGTTTTGAGAATTTTCATACTTTTTTGAATTCTTATAATCTTCTATTAAATGATTTAATGTTGAATCTTCATCAAGGTTTGTTTCAAGGATATTTTGAGATTCCCCATTATTTATTGCAAATGAATCATATTCTGCTGAGCCATTAAGTTTTAAGAAAGCAAATTTCCCTAAATCCAAATTCACATTATTTGCATTAAACGTTCTTGTGTTTGGTAATATTTGAAAAAATGTCTTTAATTCATCAAATTTTTTGTTAGAATAATTCATTAAAGCAATTTCAAATTGGCAATCATAGTTCCAAGAAAGAACCTTAATATTATTTTGTAATTCAATTTTATTCGGAACATCTTTTAATACAGCCGCAATAAAGCTATCATATCGTTTATCCGATACTTCTTTAATTGGGAAATCCGGAGCTTCTTTAAAATTTCGAACACTACCATAATCATCAATAAGTATTTTACTATGGATTCGATTGGCCATTTTTTGTTCAAACAAAAAGAAAAAGATCAATAAACGCTTGAGTCTAAAAAGGCTTGCTAAATCTTTATGAAAGAATTTCTTTGCAAGAGTATCTATTGTTTGATGAGATGCAGACTCAGATATTACCCATTCGAGTTCCTTTATGAGTTCTTTAGCTGTACCTAAATCTTTAATTAAAGGTGGCTTTTGAGGTTCATCAAAGTTAATACTGTAAAAATCTGATCTATGTTGAATATCTTCTTCTAATATTTTTTTAGAAATTAATAACCTTTTAGAAAAGTTTTGAATAATTGGAAGACAATAAGCACTTGCACCTGCACCTAATAAGTAAGTTACATTAGCCATAGGTTTTTATTATAAATATAAATTATTTATACTCTTCCCTCTCCGGCATAAAAATATCAATCACTTTACAATCAGTAACGGCATGTCCTTTATGAACAATATTGGAAGGAATGGTTACTACAGCACCTGTAGTAAGAAGTTGAGGAGTGCCATCAACCGTTAATTCAAATTCACCTTCCACCACATGCATGATCTGTTCGTGTACATGCGAATGTTCAGGAATGGGTGATCCTGCTTTAATTTCCCAGAACGCAACTGTTGAAGTTCCGGTATGAATAAACTTACCAAAATAGCCGGGAAATAGTTCCCTTGCTGTTATTTGTGAAAGATGATGGAAGTACATATTGCGATGCGTTAATTCTATTCGAAATATTGATTGCACGAATTTATACGAATTACACGAATGCTTCAGCCACTTTACGACAACTAAACTGTAGTTGATTTTATAGTTGGTGAACCACAGAAAGGATTAAAAAAGTTGTCTTTGAAAATCCGTCAAATTAGGGTATCAGCGGCATTTCTAATCCTCTTGTCCTGTCAATCACAAAATCCACCCAAATCATGGTTCAGACAGTTTTATAATCGGCCATATTAATCCTGAAGTTACAGAAGCTGAATTCTTCCTCATCGTTACTGCTTACAATCACCAGCCTTTCCCTGCAATATTTATTAATGAGGTGATGATACAAAGCAATGCCATCTGCATCAAGGTTGGTACAAGGTTCATCAAGCAGCACAACAGGCACATCAGCTAAAATTACCTGCGCCAGTTTTACACGTTGTTTCATCCCACTGCTGAAATTGCGGATTTGTTTTTCAGTTGCTTTTTCCAGTCCGAGAATTTGAATAATATCTGTAGAATTGAATGAAGAAAGAAAAGGTTTGAACGACTGATGAAACTCAAAAAATTCAATCAACGTCATTTCTTCCGGCAGTTCGAGATACGGCGCTGCAATACCAAGATGCAGATGATGAGCATCGGCCAATATACTTTTATCGGCTTCAGCAAAATCAACTTTTCCTTCCGAATGTTGAACAGCTCCCGCAATAACCTGCAGTAATGTTGATTTGCCCGAACCGTTATTACCGGTTATAGCGTAAGCATTTCCAATTGAAAACTCGTACGTAAAATGGCGAAAAATCCATTCCCTGTTATATCGCTTGCCTGCATCAGAAAGCAATATCTTCATCGGTTACGCTTTGAGATTGACGTTTAATGATTCCGATCTCTGATTTTTTTATAAAGCCAAGAATAGCATCTCTTGTTTCAGTAACAGGCATCATACTTTCAACCAATTCTATTGCCTTTGAGATAATATGTTTCTCAACAAAAAGAACATGGTAAATTTTAAAAATCTCTTCGATGGTTTCTTTTGAATATCCTCTGCGGCTGAGACCAACATTATTAATACCAACGTAACTCAGCGGTTCTCTTGCAGCTTTTACATAAGGAGGTACATCTTTACGGATTGCACTCATACCGGCTATGTACGTGTGCTTTCCAATATGTGTAAACTGGTTTGCCGCACTCATTCCACCAATAATTGCAAAATCATCAACAGTTACATGCCCGGCAAGCTGTACACAGTTGGCGAGTATAACATTATTGCCAACAATACAATCATGCGCCACATGTGCATAAGCCATGATGAGACAGTTACTCCCGACTTTTGTTGTATTCTTATCGGTAGTACCCCGATGAACGGTTGCACATTCGTGAATAGTTGTATTATCGCCTATTTCGGCAGTTGTGTATTCTCCTTTGTACTTCAGATCCTGCGGAACAGCACCTATTACAGCACCTGGAAAAACTTTGCAGTTCTTACCAATTCTTGAGCCCGGAAACACTGTAACATTACTCATTATATAGGTACCATCGCCAATCACCACATCATCATGAATAACACTGAATGGGTCGATTGTAACATTTGCACCAATCTGTGCCTTTGGATGAATATAAGCCAGGTTGCTAATCATTCTTTGGACGTTTTACAATTTGAGCAGTAAGATCGGCTTCACAGGAAATTTTACTGCCAACAAAAATAGTTCCTCTCATTTCACAAATTCCACGACGTATCGGGCTCTTTAATTCCATTTTTAAAATCAAGGTATCGCCCGGCACCACTTTCTGCTTAAACTTACAGTTATCTACTTTCAGAAAATAGGTATCGTATTTATCTTCCGTATTCTTTGGTATTGCAAGTAACCCTCCACATTGAGCCAATGCTTCAACCTGTAAAACACCGGGCATTACACAGTTGCCGGGAAAATGCCCCTGAAAATAAGGCTCGTTATACGTTACATTTTTTACTCCCACAATCAAGGTATCCGTAAGTTCAACAATTTTATCTACTAATAAAAACGGATAACGGTGTGGTAATATTTTCTCAATTGCATGAATATCATAAACAGGAGTCCTGTCGGGATAATAAGCAGGTACATTTGCCTTAAACCTGTTCTTTTTTATATGCTCTTTTATCTTTTTAGCAAATGCCACATTGCTTGCATGACCGGGGCGGTTTGCAATAACATGAGCCTTGAACGGCATCCCAACCAAAGCCAGGTCGCCAACAAGATCAAGCAGTTTATGACGGGCAGGCTCGTTAGGAAAACGCAACTGAAGATTATTCAGGTATCCCTCACTTGTAATTGCTACTTTTTCCCTGTTGAAACCTTTTGCAAGTGTATCTAACTGCTCTTCGGTTACAGGCTTATCAACCACAACAATGGCATTATTAAGATCGCCTCCTTTGATGAGGTTGTTCTTTAACAGGAACTCAAGTTCATGGAAAAACGAAAACGTACGGCAGGGTGCAATTTCT
The DNA here is from genome assembly GCA_002336115.1 of Chitinophagaceae bacterium UBA1953. Classification (GTDB taxonomy): domain Bacteria; phylum Bacteroidota; class Bacteroidia; order Chitinophagales; family Chitinophagaceae; genus Lacibacter. Next base: position 141,210 of record DDEN01000034.1, on the reverse strand, counting down.
GTTTTAAAATCTTTTACATGATCAAGGTTTGCATGCTGTGTGCCAAGTACAGGTGAATTAAAATCGATCAGTGTATTGATGCGGTATTCATTTGCAGGCATAGCCACCATTTCAACCTTTTTATTTTCATCGAGAAAATAAATATTGTGTTCAATTGTGTACCATGTTTTAATTGCTTCCTGTTTCTTTACACCTGTTTTTTCAATTGCTTCAACGTAAGGGCGGGAGCTTCCATCGAGGATAGGAATTTCAGGACCATCGATTTTCACCAATACATTATCCACTTCGCACCCAATAAAAGATGCCAGCAAATGTTCTACAGTATTTACAGATGCACCATTATTTGACAGTGTTGTACTGCGGTTGGTTTCAACTACATAATCCACATCGGCTTTCACTGTTGGCTGACCGGGAAGATCAATGCGCTGAAAAACAACTCCTGTATTGGGTTCAGCCGGCTCTAAAGTCATGGTTACTGCCTGACCGGAATGAATACCCACTCCTGAAATGGTAATTACGTCAGCCAGCGTATGCTGGTTAGCATTTTCATTGCCATTATTCATACTCATGGGCACGAATGTACTAAAAAGGGGTTAAATGGTTGTACTTTGAAACTTTCTGAAAATTAAATACTTGCTTTTTCAGCTAACAATTGTTTTACCAGCAATTCCAGCTCTGCAATTCGTTTTTCCATTTCAGGTAAAGTGCGGAAAATTGCCTGACTTCGTAAAGTACTTGTATAATCGTATGCGGGCGACCCTGTTACAACACTGTTGGGTTGTTTAAGTGATTTGCTTACACCACTTTGTGCATTAATGCGGCTGCCATCAGCAATGGTAATATGGCCAACAATACCGGCCTGGCCTCCAATCATTACATTATTACCGATTTTGGTACTGCCGCTTACGCCTGTTTGCGCCGCAATAACGGTGTATGTTCCTATTTCAACATTATGCGCAATCTGGATCAGGTTATCAAGCTTGGCTCCTTTATGAATAATAGTTGAGCCCATTGTTGCCCGGTCAATTGTACAGTTCGATCCTATTTCAACTTCATCTTCCACCACTACATTTCCAATCTGCGGCACTTTTTTATATGTACCATCGGGCTGCGGTGCAAAACCGAATCCATCACCTCCCAAAACGGTTCCGGCATGGATAATTACTTTATTACCAAGCACACAGTTATGGTAAATTTTTACACCCGGATTCAGTGTACAATTATCACCGATAATAACATTGTTGCCAATATAGCAATGAGGATGAATTTTTACATTCCGGCCAATTTTTACATGATCGCCTATATAAGTAAATGCACCAATAAAAACATGATCGCCCAACTGAGCCGATTTTGACACATGCGATGGCTCCTGAATACCCGTTAACGACTGCTCCATTATCTGCTCATAAGCCTGAAGCAATGTGGCAAAAGCCGTATAAGCATCGGGCACTCGTATAAGTGTGGGCGAAACAGCCTGCCGCAACTCCAGCGATTCATTTACAATAATCACTGATGCTCCGGTTGTATATAAATAATCTTCGTATTTGGGATTGGCTAAAAATGCAAGCTGCCCGGCAGTTGCTTCTTCAATTTTACTGAACGAACTAACAGCAGCATTGGGGTTACCCTCCACGTTACCGTTAATAATTTGCGCAATCTGTGAGGCAGTAAACTCCATGAATATCCTTTCTTATTAATTTAAAGTTACTTTCAAAAACCTTTCCAACAATCTTTTGATGCCTTTTTTCATTTTGTGGAAGGGTGGCAAAGATAAAATTTTTTAACCGGGCTCTCAATGGCTTTATGAATTAACCCGTACTCTATTTCAGAAATATCTCTTACAGACCCGTCTTTAAACAGAATATTGATCCGTTCGTTGCCTGGATTATACATCCTGTTTTCAGCAATACCATTAAAAACAAAGAAACCGATCTCTTCCTCATTTAATGACAACTGCTGCTGTATTTTCTGCTGCATCTGTTTCACTTCGGCCGGATCAAAAGGTTGCATCTGCAGTTTGGTTTTCAGCATTTTCCTGTTGAGGAGCCATTGGCTTAATGTACTTAGCACTTTATCGGGATGGTGCATCCATTTCTTAACTGAAGCCACCACATCATAATCGTCCAGCTCGCAGAACTTGGCCAGGTTGGCTTTAATAAATGCCGATGGTTGTGTGGTGCGTAAAAATTCATCGAGTAAAGGAGTTGACGAAAACAGCCCTTCTTCTTTTTTAGCCAGTTGTTTGGCCCGTTCCAGTATTTTCACCAGCATATTTTCTGCACTCAGTACAGCTTTGTGCAGGTAAGCCTGCCAGTACATGAGGCGGCGTGCCACCAAAAATTTTTCAATACTGTAAACCGCTTTTTCTTCCACCACCAGTTCATTGTTGTGAACTGCCATCATTTTTATAATACGGTCATAACCAATTACCCCTTCACTTACTCCGCTGTAAAAGCTGTCTCTTGTAAGGTAATCCATACGGTCAACATCGAGCTGGCTGCTGATTAACTGGTGAAGAAACTGTTTATGATAAACACCTTTGAAAATTCGGATGGCAAGATCAAGTTTTCCGTTGAATTCTTTATTCAGATGTTCAAAAATGAGCAGTGAAATTTCTTCATGATGCACATCTTCAATCAGCACATGTTCCAAAGCGTGGCTGAAAGGTCCATGACCTACATCGTGCAGCAGAATGGCAATTTTCGCAGCCTGCTCTTCTTCCGCAGTAATTTCAATGTTCTTGCTTTTCAGTTCCTGCAATGCTTCACACATTAAATGATAAGCACCCATGCTGTGATGCAGCCTTGTATGCACCGCACCGGGATAAACAAGGTGTGCCATTGCCATTTGATGAATGCGCCTTAACCGCTGGTAAAACGGATGGGAAAGAATATCATAAATTAACGCATCATCAAATGTGATAAAACCATAAACAGGATCGTTGACTATTTTTCTGAACTTCATTTGCAAAACTGTTAAATATTCCCCCTCTCCGGTGCGCAAAGGTAGCATGTTGCAATCTGATTCGCTAACTTGCTGTTAATATGTTATATTGAACCGGTTTATCCTTAATCTCAAACACTAAATCAAAACATGGCACTGGCTAAAATACTTTGGGTAGATGATGAAATAGAAAGTCTGCAATCGCAAAAAATGTTTTTGGAGAATAAAGGATACGAAGTACAAACGCTTACCAATGGGTTTGATGCCATTGATTATGTAAAAGAAAATCCGGTTGATGTAGTGCTGATGGATGAAAGCATGCCCGGAATTACCGGACTTGAAACACTTACCAAAATAAAACAGGTAAACCAATCTATTCCGGTTGTTCTTATCACCAAAAATGAAACCGAAAACCTGATGGATGATGCGATTGGTTCGCAGATCAGCGACTATCTTATTAAACCTGTTAATCCTAACCAGGTATTGCTGAGTTTGAAAAAAATCATCGATAATAAACGCCTCGTAAGTGAAAAAACAACATCGGCATACCAACAGCAGTTCCGCAACTTATTCATGGCACTCAACAGTAATCCCAATTACAATGAGTGGATGGATATTTACAAAAAGTTAGTGTATTGGGAGCTGGAAATAAGCAAGGCCGATAGTCCTGAAATGAGTGAAGTGCTGCAAACGCAAAAGAGCGAAGCAAACAACGAATTCTTTAAATACATATCCCGGAATTATGCCAATTGGCTGAAACCAAAAGCAACAGAAGCTCCTATTATGAGCCACAGTTTGCTTCAGTTTAAAGTACTTCCGCATGTAGAAAAAGGAACGCCATTGTTTTTTATTCTGATTGATAATCTGCGCTTTGACCAATGGAAATCTATTCAGCCCATTTTTGCCGAAAACTTCCGTATTGCCGAAGAAGATTCTTTCTATGCAATTCTGCCAACAGCTACACAATACAGCCGTAATGCCATTTTCAGCGGAATGCTACCGGTTGAAATTGAGAAAAAATTCCCGCAACAATGGAAAAACGACAACGATGAAGGCGGAAAAAACCTGCACGAAGAAGAATTCTTCCGTGTACAATTAAAGCGGTTAGGAAAAGGTGAGCTGAAAGCTTCTTTTACCAAAGTACTGAACCACCAGGCCGGGCAGGATTTGGTCAACAACATTCACAATCTCATGAACAATGATATTAATGTGATTGTGTACAATTTTGTTGATATGCTCAGTCATGCACGCACTGAAATGGAAGTACTGAAAGAACTGGCAAATGATGAAAAAAGTTACCGCAGCATTACTGCAAGCTGGTTTGAGCATTCGCCACTCAACCAGGCATTGAAGAAAATTGCCGATAAAAAAATCAATATCGTAATGGCTACCGACCATGGCAGCATTCGTGTACAAAAGCCTGCAAAAGTTATTGGCGATAAAGAAACAACCACGAACATCAGGTATAAGCATGGCCGTAACCTGAATTTTGAACCAAAAGATGTATTGGCTTTCCGGGATCCTGCAGAAGCCGGCTTGCCTGTACCCAATGTAAATTCATCGTTCATTTTTGCAAGAGAAGATGTGTATCTCTGCTACCCCAATAACTATAACTATTATGTAAATTATTACCGCAACACTTTCCAGCATGGAGGCGTAAGCCTGGAAGAAATGATTATTCCGGTAGTAAGGATGACGAGCAAATAGCTAACTGTAAAGAGAGCAGATCAGGGTACAAATCGGTATTGTGAATAACTTAAAATAATTTAAGTCAGCTATTAAATAACATGCTGATATTTTTGCAAGTTCCGGCCCCACTTTAGGGAATGGATGTGTGATATGAAATTAAATCAATCAACTTTAGACAAATTAGAAGCTGTTCTTGAAGAGAGCGGTTACATTGTGCGCTATGAACGTGGCACTTTTCAAAGTGGCTATTGTATTCTTGAGCAGAAAAAAGTTGTAGTACTGAACAAATTTCTGATACTTGAAAGCCGTATCAATACATTGCTTGAACTGATTCCCCAGGTGAACATTACTTTTGATGCTTTAACCGCCGAATCGCAGAAGCTCTATGACGAAGTACTCGCCATGGCTTCGGCAAAAGCCGAAAACGGTGAATAGTAACCGCTGAAGCTGTCAGTTTTCTGTTTTACATTTTTCATTAATACTTTTACAGGGTGAACTACCCTCCTTTCAAAGTAACATTTCTTGGTACCGGCACAAGCAGCGGCGTACCTATGATAGGTTGTGAATGTGAAGTCTGCACATCAACCGACAAGCGTGATAACCGGCTTCGCAGCAGCATTATGATCGAAACGGCTGACACGACCATTGTTGTTGATGCCACTCCCGATTTCCGTTATCAAATGCTTCGCCTTGGAGTGAAAAAATTAGATGCCATCATCTTTACTCATCCCCACAGAGATCATATGGCCGGGCTTGATGATGTACGGGCATTTAATTATCTCACCCGTTCTTCTATGAATGTGTATTGTAATTATCTTACCGAAGAAGCGCTCAGAAGAGATTTCTATTACGCATTTTCTGACACAAAATATCCCGGTGTACCTGAAATTGAGTTACATACTATTGCCGAAAACACATTTTTTGTAAAAGAGCTCCGCATTGAGCCAATTCTTGTATGGCATCTGAAAATGCCGGTGCTGGGTTTCAGGTTTGGACCATTTACTTACATTACTGATGCCAATTTTATTGAAGAAGCTGAAAAAGAAAAAATAAAGGGAAGCAAGGCAATGGTGCTGAATGCGCTGCGAAAACAAAAACATATTTCGCACTTCAATCTTGAAGAAGCTGTTGAACTGGTAAAGGAATTAAAGGTGCCGGAAGCCTATTTCACCCATATCAGCCACCAGTTAGGGCTTCATAATCAGGTTGGAAAAGAACTTCCCGACGGAATTCATCTTGCTTATGACGGCCTTACCCTTCAGTTTTAATTGCCTCTTATAACCACAAAATACCCTGTTAGTAGTATTTGATCATACCTTTTTAGCTGCTAATTTTAAACTATGCAGCTAACACAAAAAAAATGGGTGAAAGAATACTTCACCTTTTCACAAAAAGAAAGACGGGCCGTAATTATTCTTGCTATCTGTGCAACACTTTTCGCCCTTTTACCAACAATGTTTCCATTCCTGGTAAAAAACGATATACAACTCGTTAATAACCCGGAAGTTGAAAAACAACTTACTCATTTAAAAGTAGTTTCCGCAAATGCTGATCGGAATTTCGACGATGGTGAATCCGTTGATCAATTATACCAACCAAAATCGGGTTTTACACCTTCGAAGGAATGGAGAGGTTCTCTGTTTTATTTTGATCCCAATACAGCCAGCGAAAGTGATTGGCAAAAACTTGGCCTGAGAGATAAAACTATCAGAACTATCCTGAATTACAGGAGCAAAGGCGGCAAATTTCGCCATGCAGAAGACCTCAGTAAAATTTATGGCCTCCATGAAAACGAATACCAGAACTTGTTCCCTTTTGTAAAAATTGAGAGTGCAGATGCAAACTCAACAAGCTATAACAAAGCGTCTGAAATTATTAATGCGGGAAAAAGCAGTACCTCTAAAACAACAACCTGGCTGATTGATATTAACTCGGCTGATACAACGGAATTCAAAAAATTGTATGGAATAGGCAGTAAACTTTCGCAGCGCATCATCAGTTTCCGTTCTAAACTTGGAGGATTTATTACGATAGATCAGGTAGCGGAAACATATGGCCTTCCCGATTCCACGTATCAAAAAATAAAAGAGCAACTTCGTGTTAATACAACTTCCATTAAAAGACTTAACATTAACACCGCCACAACAGAAGAGTTAAAAACCCATCCTTACATCAGGTATGTTATTGCAAATGCAATTGTGCAATATCGTTCTCAGCATGGTGATTATTCCGATGTTACAGAAATTCAGAAAACAGGAGCTATTGATGAAGACGTTTTCAGGAAAATTTCCCCTTATCTTACAACAGATTAAAAATTTTTTTTCAAATCGCTAACATATGTTAGCGGAATTCCTATATTTGTTCTGCCGTTTCGATTGATTGCTATATATGTTAAACTGTTGAGCCATGTTTCTGCTTTCAGGCGGTTCATGGCTCAACTTCTGTTTAAATCAGCCACGTTTTGTTCAAAAAGGTGAAAAACGGTTTATTTGGTTAGCCCTTTATCCTAAACAGAATAATCTTTCGAAATACAGAAAACAATACTTTCAGGGAAGTAACAGTTGCTTTTCCCCAATAATATTCAAATACAGGCACTTGCCGATTACTATGACCTGTATTTAACATACTGCAACTGCCAATTAACATGAGAAAAACGCAGCCGTCGGTAAAAAGGCGGCTGTTTGCTTAATGAAGAAAATCTTCATCATCCTTCGGGCCATACTTATCAAATAACTTATCAATTGCTCCGCCAAAAATGGGAAACTTCTCTTTTGCAAAATTTTTGATTACTTCAACTGCCTTATAAGCCTGTTGCTCTGTTAATCCTTCCGCTATTAAACGGTTTATCAGATCCTGCATAGTACTAATTTATAAGGTCAAATTTAAAAAGGGGATAAGTATATTCCATTTTTAATCAAGAAAAAACCTGCTGAAAAATTCAACAGGTTTCTATTTTAAAGTTTTACTATTTTCTTTCCTATCTATGCTACTTTAAGCATATTAAGCTTACTCTTATCAAATTTGTGCATGGCATAATCAAGTGTAAGATGGAACTGCTTTACATCGCTGCCCGGCAGATCAAACATAGCATCGGTTAAAATGCTTTCGCAGATACTGCGTAAGCCCCTGGCTCCAAGTTTATATTCCATTGCCTTTGATACCATAAAATCAAGTACATCGTCATCAACAAGCAACTCAATTCCCTCCAGTTCAAACAACTTTGTATATTGTTTCAACAGAGCATTTTTAGGGGCAACAAGTATTTCACGAAGAGTTTCAGCATCCAGCGGATTTAGATACGTTACTACAGGCAACCGCCCCAGCAATTCAGGAATCAAACCAAATGTTTTCAGATCCTGGGCATTTACATATTGCAACAGGTTCTTCTTCATTTGCTCCTGTTCTTCCTTATTTACATTAAAGCCAATTGCATTTGTATTTACTCGGCGTGCAATTACTTTATCAATTCCGTCAAACGCACCGCCACAGATGAACAGGATATTTTGCGTATTTATTTTAATGAGCTTTTGTTCAGGATGTTTTCTTCCTCCCTGTGGCGGAACCAATACCTCAGTACCTTCCAGGAGTTTCAACATACCCTGCTGTACACCTTCACCGCTAACATCACGGGTAATGGAGGGATTATCACCTTTACGTGCAATCTTGTCAATTTCATCAATGTACACAATTCCTTTTTCAGCAGCGGCCACATCGTAGTTACAAACCTGCAGTAAACGTGTTAGAATGCTTTCCACATCTTCACCTACATATCCGGCTTCTGTAAATACGGTTGCGTCAACAATAGCAAACGGAACGTTCAGCAAACGTGCAATGGTTTTTGCCAGCAATGTTTTACCAGTACCGGTTTCACCTACCATTACGATATTGCTTTTTTCAATTTCAATTTCGCTTTCGGTTTTTTGCTTTAAACGTTTGTAATGATTATATACTGCAACAGCCAGTACTTTCTTTGCTTCATCCTGACCAATAATATATTCATCAAGAAAACGCTTGATTTCAATTGGTTTCTTAACGTTCAGCTTAAAATTTGAATTGGAGGTTTCGTGACGCAGCAATAATTCCTGCGCAATTATTTCCTGTGCATGCTCTACACAATTTTCACAGATATGACCTTCCTGTCCTGCTATGAGGATCTTTACTTCATCTCTGCTTCTTCCACAAAAAGAACAATGCAACATATTGTTTTTCGCCATTTGTAATGGATTTTCGGGTTGAACTGCTTGTGCAATTCAACGTCAAAGATAACAATGCTTTTGGAATAGGGTAGTATTCCGTAAAAAAAGGGTGCGGAGCCAAGGCACCGCACCCTTAAAATCAGATTATTCAGAATTTTTCTAAAATGCCATCTACAATGCCATACTCAACAGCCTCTTCAGCATTCATCCAGTAATCACGATCAAAATCTTTCATCACCTGCTCAAGTGATTTACCGCAGTTTTTTGCAAGAATATTAGCACCAAGCTCCTTTGTTCTTGCAATCTGGTTGGCAAGTATTTCAAGATCGGCACTGGTTCCCTGTGCGCCGCCAATGCTTGGCTGATGAATCATTACTTCGCCATGAGGAAAAATAAACCGTTTCCCTTTTGTTCCCCCACTCAGTAAAATAGAACCCATGCTTGCAGCCATGCCCATACAGATGGTGCTTACAGGCGAGCTAATCATTTGCATAGTGTCGTAAATAACCATACCACTTGTTACTACTCCACCGGGACTATTGATAAAGAGTTTAATTTCTTCACCGGGTTTAACAGAATCGAGGTAAAGAAGTTTATTTACAATTTCCTTGGCCGACTGGTCATTCACCACTCCCCAGAAAAATATCTTTCTTTCTTCTAAAAACTTTTTGTTGTAAGGACTGAATGCCGCCGTAAAATTCTCCAGCGGATTTTCTTTTGGAGCTTCAGGTTCTTCTTCTCCTTCATCAAAACGGAAAGGAGGAAATTTCAAATTATGCTGATTCATTTTTTTAATTCGTTTAATGTTTAGCTTTCTTTTGTTTTACGGGGGTTCATAACAAGCACTTCATCAACAAGTCCGTACTCTTTTGCTTCAGTAGCTGTCATCCAGAAATCCCTGTCGCTGTCTTCTTTCACCTTGTCAAACGTTTGACCGCTATGGTAGGCAATAATTTCATACAGTTCATTTTTCAGCTTCTTTACTTCATTCACCATAATCTGTATATCTGTTGCCTGTCCGCCTGCACCGCCGTAAGGTTGGTGAAGCATAATACGTGAATGTTTTAATGCGGTACGTTTTCCTTTTGTACCTGCACACATAAGTACGGCACCCATGCTTGCAGCAATACCTATGGTGATAGTGCTGACATCGGGAGTAATGTACTGCATAGTGTCATAAATTCCCAAACCGGAATAAATACTGCCACCGGGACTGTTGATATACATTTGTATGTCTCTTGTACGATCAGTACTTTCCAAAAACAACAACTGTGCTGTTACAATATTTGCTACATAATCATTAATAGACTCGCCAAGAAAAATAATCCTGTCCATCATTAACCTTGAAAACACATCCATACTTGCCACGTTGAGCGGACGCTCTTCAATGATATAAGGAGTAAGGTTTGTTGGAGTGAATTGTGTTTGATAATTATGCAAAGTTGCGCCGGAAATTCCACGATGTTTTACAGCGTATTTTTCAAATTCTTTATTAAAATCCATATTCAAATTTATTTTCGGTTTGAAGTTAAGTCAATCAATTGGATTAAACACATTTTCAAATACCATGCAATGTTCAAAAGCAGGACAATTAGTCAGAAATATGAACCCGTTTTATAAATTGAGTTATAAAATCATGATAATACCTGACGTATTCACTGTTTTGTAAGTTGATTACACTCTTCGATAAACGTAAGTATCTGCCTGCGGCCGGTACTTTTTATAGCTGAAGTAACGAAATGTGGAGGAAGTTCGGCCCAGTGCTCACCTAATGCCGAAAGAAATGCTTTTACCACTGCTGCCACTTCTTTTTGTGTGCTTTTATCGGCTTTGGTAAATACAATTGCAAAAGGAATTTTCCACTCGCCCAGTTGATTGATAAAGCTGATGTCGATTTCCTGTGGTTTATGACGGCTGTCGATCAATACAAATAAATTCAGCAGGTTTTCCCGTTTACGGATGTAGTTTTCAATCATCTTGATCCACTGCTTGCGCTGGCCCTGTGCCACTTTTGCATACCCGTAACCCGGCAAATCAACCAGGTACCAACTGCTCACCTTCCCCGTTTTTTCATGAATATCTTCAATTACAAAATGGTTGATGAGTTGGGTTTTACCCGGCGATGCACTGGTTTTTGCCAGTTTATGATTATTGCAGATCATATTAATGAGGGACGATTTGCCCACATTACTTCTGCCAATAAACGCATACTCCGGTTTATCGCCATTGGGGCATTTATCAACCGACGGACTGCTGATGAGATATGTTGCTGATTTAATGTTCACGGCTGCAAGATAGCACGGAAAAGTTACATGTTACCGGTTACTGGTAACAGGTTCTGTAACATGAAACCTGAAACTTGCAACCAGTAACTTCACTCTTCTTACCTTTGCACCCCATGGCTGAAAAATATTTACACGATAACGTTGTACCCGATGCTACATCTGCTGAAACAAAGAAAAAGCAGGTGGCTGAAATGTTTGACGACATTGCCCCCCGTTACGATTTTTTAAACCGCTTTCTCTCTGCTGGTATAGATATTACCTGGAGAAGAAAAGCATTGGCAAGACTTGAAAAACTTCAGCCAAAGCTGATGCTGGATGTGGCTACAGGCACAGGCGATGTTGCAATTATGGCCGCCCATCAACTGAACCCCGATAAAATTGTTGGGATAGACATCAGTGAAAAAATGCTGGAAGGTGGCCGTTTAAAAGTGGCTGCCAAGGGATTAGATACTGTAATTGATCTGAAAAGCGGAGATAGTGAAACAATAAATTTTCCCGATAATACGTTTGATGCTGTGACAGTTGCTTTTGGTGTTCGCAACTTTGAAAACCTCGAAAAAGGTATTAGCGAAATTTACCGGGTGTTAAAACCGGGCGGAAGATTGGTGGTGCTGGAGTTTTCAAAACCAAAACTGCCGGGTGTAATTCAGGCCTACAATCTTTACATGAGTATTGTGGCTCCACAGGTGGCAGGTGCGTTCAGCAAAAACAAAAAAGCGTATCAATATCTTACAAAAAGCATTAAAGCTTTCCCGGAGGGGAAAAACTTTGTTGCCGTTTTAGATAAAACCGGTTTTACAAACACATCATGCAAACCTCTTACGTTAGGAATATGCAGTATTTATTGCGGCGACAAGTAAGCATACTCATCGGCTGCTTACTGATAGCCGTTTCTGCTTTTTCTCAAACTGAAATAAACTTACCCGAGCACGAACAAAAACCTTATTATTTCGGAATTACATTAAGCAGTAATGTTTCCTATTTTCACCTGAATCACTCTTCCAAATTTTTGCAGGATGACAGTGTGGCGTTGGTTTCACCTGTTAACAAAGCAGGATTTGGTTTAGGATTGCTTGGCACTTTACGCCTTGTCCCGCATCTTGAAGCAAGGGTCAATCCGCATTTGATTTTTGCATCAAGAGGAATTAATTATTCTCTGAATCATCCGCTTGTTGGCGATAGTGCATGGCAGGAAAAAACAGTTGAAAGCATTTATCTCAACTTCCCTCTTCAGTTAAAATTCAGCAGCGACCGTATTGGCAATTTCAGGGTGTATGTTTTAGGTGGTGTGAAATACGAATTTGACCTTGCCAGTAACAGCCAGGCCCGCCGTGCTGACGATATGATTAAACTCAACAAATCGGCATTGGGCTATGAAGCAGGACTTGGGTTTCACTTTTACTTCCCTACGTTTATCCTCAGCCCTGAAATAAAAATCAGCAACAGTTTTGGCAATGTACACAGTAAAGACCCTAACTTAATCTACTCCAATGTTGTTGACAAAATGCAGGCAAGAATGATTGTGTTCAGTATTCATCTGGAAGGATGATGTGTTTGATAGAAACGCTGATTTTACAGATTTTCAAAATTATCCATGAACATTTTCTTTACACGTAATTATAAATACAGCAAATACGACTCCTTAGAGATTGTACGTGATGAGTTTAAAGACCTTACTAATAGAAAATGGCATGATTGTGCGGATAATATTACTGGCAAGTTCAATGAAGATGACAGTTTTCAGCTAACACACAAATGGAGTTTCAGTGTCATCCGCTGGATTGAGACCAGCCCCGCCTACATCAACGGAACAATAAAAACTGAGGATAACAGAACACTTATTCAAATCGGCATCAGACCGAATTCAATGTTTGTTTTGTTTTTTTACGGCTTGATTGTTTATTTCATTTACAACTTATTTCAACCAAACATATTCAGCGATGAAGTTGTAGTTTTCAAAATCATCTTTATCCCCTTCTTTAATTTAATTCTTTATGCAATAATGATGTCATACACATCGGGCTTGAGAAAAAATTTTGAACAGGCTATGCGTTTATGGAAAACAGATTAGAATATTATCCGGGCAGATAAATATAAAATCAATACTCATCTGCTTAATCCGTCTCATCTGTGTTTCTATCCATTCTAATAATCATACTCCTTGAACCACAAATTCATCCGCACTCCCAAACCAAACACAGCGGTGTTTTGTGCAGCAGTTGAACCTTTTGCAAACCGGCGCAGCAATAAATTGGCATCAATAAAAATATTTTCATACACTTCATAACTCGCAAGGAACAAAGCATTGACACCTGTGCTCTTTACACCATTCAGCATGCTGTAACCATAAGAACTTGTGCGGCCATCACTATTCAAACGGAAAATATCTGAACCGGAGTTACGTCCATTGGCGCTGTCTAATCCCTGCTGCCAGTAAATAATTTTTCCGGTAAGATTTAATTTACCTGTTGGCTGGTAACGGAGTATTGCAATCAGCTCATTAAAGTTGGCACCCAACGGATGTGCCAGCGGCTGATTATAATGCGTGTAGTTTGAAACCGAATCAAAGTGCGAATAAGTAAACGGACGAACACGGTTCCATTCCAGTTGTGCATCAAGATTACTGATGTTCGCCACATCAATATATTTCAGCCCCAGTTGTGTACCGGTTTTGTTTCCCCACCAGCTCCTGTCTTTACGCAGTTCTTTAATGTTTAACTCATCCAGCAATAATTGCCCGTACACCTGAACATGATTCAGCAGGTTCGCTTTAAAATCAGCGCCAACCATTGCATTGTCAGTACTTCCAAGATTTCCTTCAATAGTCCGGTAAAAAATAATCGGGTTCATATACCCGAATTCAAAATGATCTTTACGACCAAACACTACACCTTCAAACAAACCCACATTCAGCCAGGGCATTACATTCATACTCAGGTGATGCATAGCTGCATATTTCTTAGGCAGTAAATCATTATTGTTATTACTCTTTCCAGTTGTTTGCAGTTCCATAAACAAATTCTGATAATTCAATTTCCAGAAGCGTGTATTGATTTTTACAAAAACATTGTTGCCACCAAAATCGCTCAGGAACAAACTGCGGTATCCATTGCCGATAAAGTTGCGGTCGTACCCCAACTGAAAGTTGATATACTTTGCAGCCTTGAATGTAAGCGTTCCTCTTGCATCCATATAATCAACAGCAGTTGTTTTAAAGCTCTTGTAAAAATTTGCACCGGGCACAGCATTTAAACTATCAATCCAGTTCTGAACAAACAGCGGACCACGCTCCTGCACGTCCATTGCCATTGCTGAAATACCAATTTTGTTACCAATACCTGCACGTACATTCAGTCCACGCTGATTCAGAAAAATATTCTGTGAAGTATTGTTCAGCTCAACTGATTGTCTGTAACTAATCATCGGGTTCACCACCAAAAAATAGTCGCTGCCATATCTTTCAATAAAGCCTGCGGGTGTTTTGTAAAAATTTTTCAGGAACAGCTTTTTATTGTTGAAAACAGAACGGTCGCCTTTGTACCATTCCTGGTTATTAAGATATAAGCTGCGCAGGTTGTATGCGTCTGCTTTGCTTAATTTCAGCGCTGTATCAGTACTGAAAAAAAGTGGTTTGATGCCCAGCATTGAATCTGTTTTTGCACCCAGCCATTCAATGGCATAACGACGGTCGTATGGCTTTGTTGTTGTAAAATTCAAATCGCTGATTGTACCGGTTCTGATCTCCAGCCTGTCGATAAAATGAATATGCTTTGAATTTTGCTGCAGGTAAGTACTTTGCGCTGCAGAAAAAAATGGCAGCATAAGAAATAGAATCCATAACCTGCTTTTGGTAAATTGCATGCGTTAGTTATTTAATGGTAAAAATAAGTTATGCAAAATTATCTGTTGAAAAATTGTTTGGTGGTGAATGAAGGGCTGATTACGCCCGCTGATGTGCTGTTGAAAGATGGTAAAATTGAAAAAATTGCTTCCACGATTAACGAACCGGGAGCTGTAACTGAAATAAATGCAGAAGGAAAATATTTACTGCCTGGTGTAATTGACGACCAGGTACATTTTCGTGAACCGGGATTAACGCATAAAGCATCCATTCATTCTGAAGCAAGAGCTGCTGTTGCAGGTGGCACTACTTCGTTTATGGAAATGCCTAACACTGTTCCTAATACACTGACCATTGATTTACTCGAAGAAAAATATGCTATTGCAGCACAATCATCCGTTGCCAACTATTCTTTTTTCATGGGCACCAGTAACCAGAGTGCGGATGAAACACTCAAAGCAAATCTTTATAAAAACGATGTGTGCGGCATTAAGATTTTTATGGGTGCCAGTACAGGAAATATGCTGGTGGATAATTACAATACGCTTGACAAAGTATTCCGTGAAAGTGAAACGCTCATTTCCACACATTGCGAAAGCGAAAGCATCATCAAGGAAAATTACATCAGGCTGAAAGCAGAGAAAGGTGAATTAACGGCTGCTGACCATCCAATCATCCGTTCTGTTGATGCTTGCTATGAATCTTCGCTCATGGCTATACAAATTGCAAGACAATACAAAACACGCCTGCATATTTTACACATCAGCACAGCCAAAGAACTGGAGCTGTTTGGCAACATGATGCCGTTAAAAGAAAAACATATTAGCAGTGAGGTTTGTGTGCATCACCTTCACTTTACTGCTGACGATTATGCAACACTGGGCAACCGCATTAAATGCAACCCGGCTATCAAAGCAAAAGAAAACAAAGCAGCTTTATGGGAAGCCTTACTTGACGACAGGCTTGATGTAATTGCAACCGATCATGCCCCTCATACATGGGAAGAAAAGCAAGGCTCGTATGAACATGCACATGCAGGATTACCACTTGTTCAGCATTCGTTACAACTGATGCTGCATTATCATAAAGAAGGAAAAATTTCGCTGGAAAAGATTGCAGAGAAAATGAGTCATGCTGTTGCAGATTGTTTCCGCATTAAAGACCGGGGTTATATCCGTGAAGGTTATGCTGCCGATCTTGTACTGGTTGATCTCAATAAAACCAATACGGTTTCAAAAGAAAATATTCTGTATAAATGTGGATGGAGCCCGCTGGAAGGTTTTCAGTTCCCTGCATCTGTTACACATACTTTTGTAAATGGTCATTTGGCTTATGCAAATGGAGTGGTTGATGAATCTCATAAAGGACAACGATTAAAATTCGACCGTTAGAAACTTCGATCAACACTGTACGTACTGATGGAAATAGACAAAACCACATACTACGATCTTTCGATCCTGAATAATGAGGAAGAATATTCACTGCTTCACAGGATTAACTTCTGCATTACCAGCGGCGGTAAAGAACGTTTGCAGCATTTGCTTACACACCCGCACAGCAGCCTGCAGAGAATTCAGCAAACACAATCTGCATTAAAGCAAATTATTGGAGTTGCAGATCTGTGGCCTTTGCAAATCACCAACGGAACAATCCTTGTGCTGGAGAAATTTTATGGTTACCCATTTGGGAAAATTCCCAACAGCCATTCGCCTGTTTCAGCGCTTCTATACAGGTTGTTTGATGCGCCTGATTATCGTCTGGTTCGTTATACTGTTGGCCATTTTATAGATTTTCTGCAGGGATTAAATAAACTGCAGCAATTATTTTCAGCCGACAATTCTTCTGCACTTTTATCAGGCATTATTGCCAACATCAGGAAAGGAATGAAGAACGATCTTGTTCAGCAAATGCTTGAATGCGATGCGTCAAAATTGCCTCCAGCTAAAATGCTGCGCTTTGGTCACTACCTGCGTTATGAATTTAAACGGGATGCAGAAATACTGATTGATCTTTTTCACGATCTAGATGCGTTATACAGCATGGCAGTTGCTGTAAAGAAATTTAACCTGCACTTCCCTGTTATTATTGAAACAAAAGAACCTGTTATACAGGCAAATGGTTTATATCACCTGCTGCTGCAAACACCAGTTGCTTACGACATTACATTAAACCCGCAAACCAATTTTTTGTTTTTAACAGGTGCAAATATGGCTGGCAAAAGCACGCTGATCAAATCGGTTGGATGTGCTGTTTATCTTGCACATGTGGGCATGGGTGTGCCTGCACAATCAATGCAGTTAAGTTTGTTTGATGGCCTGCTGAGCAATATACAGGTGCATGATAATATTGTAAAAGGTGAAAGTTATTTCTTCAATGAAGTGCAGCGTATCAAAAACACTGTTTTAAAAATAAACGATGGAAGAAAATGGCTTGTGCTGATTGATGAATTATTTAAAGGCACTAATATTCAGGATGCCATGCACTGTAGCACCGCTGTGATAAAGGGTTTGTTGAAAATTAAAAATTCGTTATTCATTCTTTCAACACATTTATATGAAATTGGGGAAGACCTGAAAGCATATCCGAATATTTCATTCCGTTATTTTGAAACAACGGCCGATAATGAGCAATTGTATTTTAGCTACCAGTTGAAAGAAGGCATCAGCAACGACCGTTTTGGCTATTTGATTTTGAAACGGGAAAAAGTAGTGGACTTGCTGGATAATCTGTAAGCTTTCTTCTTTCTCTTTTTCTCCCGAAGAATTTTATATTTGAACTGGCCAATTCGTATTAAGAGTTAAAAACGCAGCTTGCTTTATGACTTCAAAGGAGAAGAACTCTTTTCTGATATTTCTGCTTCATTTTGCACTTACTCTCAGTGCATATCTCGTTCCTTTCTTAATCAACTGGAAAATAGCAGTGCCGATTTTTGTTCTCACCATTGCTCAGCATGCCATTTTCGGCCGCTGCCTTCTCAATGCAAAACATGGTTTATCTGAAGAAGACGGAAGCACGTTTTATTCTGAATTAATTGAACGTCTCGGCTATCAGCCAAATAAAAAAGCCATTCGTTTCTTTGTACGTAAAATCCTTTATACATCGCTTACCATTGTTACGTTAATCTGGCAGGTTTATCTTGGCAACCAGCCTTTACTTTTCTGAGTACAGAGTTATTCCGTCTCATTAAAAAAAATTAGCTTTACCTTTTCTTTAAAACAATCTGGTCTCAGCATGCTGGTAAAAACCTTTGGAAGCGCTGTTTACGGAGTAAACGCTATCACCATTACTGTTGAAGTAAATGTAAGCAGCGGGCAGAAATTTTTCATGGTGGGTTTGCCCGACAATGCTGTAAAGGAAAGTGAGCAGCGAATTGAAAGTGCATTAAAAACAACCGGTCATTATTTTCCCCGCACAAAAGTAATTGTAAACCTTGCGCCAGCAGATATACGTAAAACAGGAACAGCATTTGATTTACCAATTGCCATTGGTATTCTTGGTGCAACAGAACAAATTGATCATCCTGAAAAATTAAGTGAATATGTAATTATGGGTGAGCTTAGCCTTGATGGAAGTATTCAACCCATTAAAGGCGCATTACCCATTGCCATACAGGCCAGGAAAGAAAATTTTAAAGGATTGATTGTTCCCAAACAAAATGCACGGGAAGCAGGCATGGTAAATAACCTGAATGTGTATGGAGTTGAACATATTCTTGATGTTGTTAACTTTTTTAAAGACGAATCAACATTGCAGCCTGTTGTTGTAAATACCAGAGAAGAATTTTTTCATTCTCAATACGAATTTGAATTTGATTTCAGTGATGTTAAAGGACAGAGTAATATCAAACGAGCATTAGAAATTGCAGCAGCAGGAAGTCATAATGCAATTTTAATTGGTCCACCCGGTGCAGGCAAAACCATGCTTGCAAAACGGTTGCCTACTATTCTTCCTCCATTAAGTTTGCAGGAAGCATTAGAAACAACAAAAATTCACAGCGTTGCCGGAAAGCTTCCGGAAAATTCAACACTTATTTCAAAACGGCCTTTCAGATCTCCGCACCATACTATCTCAGACGTAGCTCTTGTTGGAGGAGGTACAAATCCTCAGCCCGGTGAAATTTCACTGGCGCATAACGGAGTTTTGTTTTTAGATGAATTACCGGAGTTTAAACGCACTGTTCTTGAAGTGATGCGTCAGCCGATGGAAGAAAGAAGAGTAACCATTTCAAGAGCAAAAATCGCCATTGATTTTCCGGCATCATTTATGTTGATTGCATCCATGAATCCATGCCCCTGTGGATTTTATAACCATCCCGAAAAAGAATGTACTTGTCCGCCGGGTGCAGTGCAGAAATATCTCAATAAAATTTCAGGACCATTGCTTGATCGTATTGATCTGCATGTGGAGGTTACACCTGTTCCGTTCAGTGAACTATCAAAAAAAGAAAATAGTGAAGGCAGCGCCACAATCCGTGACCGTGTCATTATAGCAAGAGAAATACAGGAAGAGCGATATAAAACAGTTGAAGGCATTT
Source organism: Chitinophagaceae bacterium UBA1953 (assembly GCA_002336115.1). GTDB lineage: Bacteria > Bacteroidota > Bacteroidia > Chitinophagales > Chitinophagaceae > Lacibacter. The sequence continues at coordinate 121,722 of DDEN01000034.1, read as the reverse complement.
ATGCCAATGCACAAATGAGCAGCAAGCAACTGAAAGAAATTTGTGTGATATCGCAGGCAGGACAAACTTTGTTAAAAGCCGCAATGGATAAACTGAACTTAAGTGCAAGAGCTTACGACCGCATTTTAAAGGTAAGCCGTACAATTGCTGATCTTGCACAAAGCACAGATATAAAAGTTGAACACTTAGCAGAAGCTATTCAATACCGAAGTCTGGACAGAGAAGGATGGGCAGGTTAAAATGAAAACAAAACATGCAATTTGAATGTAAACCAATAAACGGCATTTCCATTATTATCCCCAACTATAACGGGGTGGATTTATTGCCGAAAATTATTCCTCCTGCATATACAGCCTCAAAAAATTCGGAATTAGATTTTGAAATAATTGTTATTGATGATTGTTCTACAGATGATTCAGAAAACTTATTGAAACAATCTTTTCCATCTGTCAAATATCATAAGAACCAAACCAATCTTGGCTTTTCAATAAGTGTTAACAAAGGAATATATCTTGCAAAATACAACTGGGTATTGTTATTAAACACTGATGTAATTCTTGAACCTGATTATTTTACTCATCTTTTGAAACACACTTTAAACAATAAAATATTTGGCATTACAGGTCGTATCATTGGCTGGAATAATGATGAAATAACAGATGCTGCGAAATTCCCCATCATGCACGGAACAAAACTGAAAACTTCTACCAACTACATGATGACAAACAAGGAAGACATGCAGAACGGTATTTACAGTTTATACCTTACAGGGGCCAATGCGTTTATTAATAAAGATGCACTGTTGTATGTTGGCAGACTAAATGAATTATTCTCTCCATTTTATGCTGAAGACACAGAATTGAGCATTCGGGCATGGCGACTTGGTTTTGAATGTATATACGAACACAATGCAATATGCCGCCACCAGCAGTCAAGTACAATCAATAATTCTGTAAAAAAAGATTTTATCAGGATTATTTACAACAGGAACAAAATGCTTCTGCATGCCATCCATTTACAAGGTTTAATGTTATGGTTGTGGTGGATACAATTGACTGCAGAAGTAACCATACAAACATTTTTGTTTAAACCGGCTTACATCAAATCATTTGCTCAACTTATCGGGCAGTTACCACAGGTAAAAGAAAGCAGGAGAAAAATGGCTCAGAAAAACTCACCGCTTATTTCATTAAAAGATGTTGTAAAAAAAATTGAGAACTCGGTAAAAGGAAAGTCCTTTTCTACTTTTACCCGTTAATAAAAACCACCGTCAGGCATTGCACTTGAACTCCTCTTGCCTTTTACACAATTTTAAAAAATATTTTAACGCAAAATAGAAATTTACGGAATGAAGACCTCTTTTTTGCAGCAAGAATTTCATGCCTGTATTTCCACACTGTTATACTGCGTGCAAAATTATTCCGTATTGAAAAGCTTTGATAAGCATCATAAAGTTTCAGAACTATATCTCTGTTTTCAACTGCAGAATGATTAACAAGGTTATAAAAAACCTGCATTCTGTGCCGTATCAGCATATACTTGCCCGTCTTGTTTTTTTTCCTTCCTTTTACTTTAACGGCCGTTATCGCACCACCTTCATGCTGCCGGTATTTAACCAATGGAACATCAATGAAATTAATTTTACCGAAGCAGGAAACGTAAAAAGCCAGATACCAGTCATACCACAAAAACTCAGGAAAGGGCAATGAAGCTGCTAAAATATTTTTCCGGATTAAGATTCCATGCCCAGACACTACATTACTGATTGTAAAGGGCAGGCAATTGTTATATCCTCTTAAGTTCTTAATATCTGACATGTTTTTTTTTAAACTGTTGCCATCTTTATCAACCAGCTCAGAATTGCAATAAACAAGGCCAAATCCCTGAATATTATTGATCAGAACTTCAATTTTATTTTCATTCCAGATATCATCCTGATCACAAAAGGCAATAAATTCTCCGCTGCATTTCAGAGCAGCCTGTTCAAAATTTTTATTGATGCCAAGCTGTAAACTGTTACGAAATATTTTAATCCGCTTATCCCTGCCTTCATATTTCTTTAAAATTTCCCAGGTGTCATCAGTTGAACAATCATCAACAATAATAATTTCGAGGTTGGTGTAGGTTTGTTCCAGTACAGATGTAAGCTGTTCCTTCAAATACGCAGAACCATTATATGTACATAATGCGATGGATACAAGGGTATGATTCATTTGTTATATATTAAAAGAAATGCGGAGGCAATATTTTGACTAACCACCTCTAAATCTTTTTGTAATTTTTATACTCGCCGGGGATCCATCCTGTGAGGCTGAATATAATCCGTTTCATTTTGTCTTTTGCCGAAGCATATTTAATATTGAGATCAGGTGTAAAAGGCCAGTTTTGTTTTTCAATTCTGTTAAGCATAACAGCAGGATGCTGACCTGTAAATTTCTTCACCGGCTCTTTTGCTTCCTGGTAATTATAAATTGACTTACTGAACTCTTCATAGTATTCTTCCACACGATCTTTTTTGTACACTGCAATGTTCTCCTTGATCTTTTCCTGCATGGCATCGGGCTTACGTACCCAGCCATAATGATAAACTGTAGCATCAATCAGTTTTACCCTCAGTTTTTCATTCGGTTTTTTTCTGAAACCCTGAGCATCTCTGTATGAAAAAATATTTTTATTATTCCTGATGATCCTCACCTCCCGCCTGTACCATGAATATTTGGCACCAACAAAATCGTAAGAACCAAAAAAATGACAATAGTTAAACAGCAAACCGTCAACTTTCGTATCGCTCAGATACTGTTCCATTGCGTTGCGAATTGCAGGATAATCTTTTTCATTCAAAATTTCATCTCCCTGTAAATAAAAAGCCCAGTCATATTCATCTGCAATAGCCTGAAATGCCTTATCAGTTTCCAACGCAAGTACTCTGCCGCCGGCCTTCTGCGTATCGTCCCAAACTGTTTCAAACACTTCTATTTTGGGATCGATTAACTTCACTGCATTCAGTGTGTCATCATCTGAATTACCAACAGCCACAATAACTTTATCGCACAAAGGCAGCAAAGATTTTAATGATTCTGCAAACGGATAATCAAACTTAACCCCGTTTCTTATAAATGAAAAGCCACATACTTTCATAAAAAGCAATATTTTATACCTGATCTGAAACCAGCCAAAATTACAAGGATTAAAGCTATAGTTCAAAACCAGTTGGCGAAAGAACGGAATTCCTGCAAACTTGTCTTATTTTTAAGGATGGTTCAATGTTTGACCAATCTCTGTCTTTTACAATTTACAGTATGAAATATCCATAAAAATTACCAAGCTGATTTATTTCATCAGCAACGATAATTTTCATGAACATACTATCTGGCAATAAAAAACATTAAAAATAAACAGATGAAGCTTTTAATTAAATATTTATCACCATACAAAAGTTTAATAATGCTAACCATGGCATTAGCCGGGATCAATATTGGTTTTTCGCTGATTGATCCGGTACTGTTTGGTAAGCTTATCAATCTTGCCACACAACACCAGGGGATTCAGAAACCACCTGCACATCATTTCGACTGGAGCCGTTTTTTTCTTTCCTTTTCATGGCAGGAACCTGGCGTGTTATATATTGTTGCAGCTTCTATAACAGTTGCAATGATCAGCCGTATTGCAAAAGCATTCCAGGATTATTTCCAGAATCTTACTACACAGAAATTTGGCGCAAAAGTTTTTACAGATGGATTAAAACATGCCATGAAACTTCCGTACCAGGATTTTGAAGATCAGCGAAGTGGAGAAACACTTTCCATCCTCACAAAAGTAAGAACCGATACAGAAAAATTTGTTTCAACATTTGTTAACATCCTCTTTCCGGTTATTATAGGAATTTTCATCGTTGCCATTTACGCTTACTCTATTCACTGGACTCTTCCTTTTATTTATTTTGGCGGCATTATATTACTCATCATTATATCAAATGCGTTGAGTAAAAAAGTAAAAGCCGTTCAGAAAACAATTGTTGCTCAAACAACACAGTTAGCCGGTGCCACAACTGAATCGTTAAGAAATATTGAACTTGTAAAAAGTCTTGGATTAACCGATCAGGAAGTTACACGTCTTAACAAAAACACGTTTAAAATTCTGGGACTTGAGTTAACAAAGGTAAAACGCATCCGCAGCATCAGTTTTGTACAAGGCACATTTGTAAATACACTTCGACAGGTGATTTTATTTATGCTGATGTGGGTGATTTATGAAGGGAAAATGGATGCAGGACAATTAGTAACCATGCAGATATTTTCATTCTTCGTATTTGGCCCGTTACAGGAAATTGGAAATATTCTTCTCTCCTATCGTGAAGCGGAAGCATCTATTACCAACTTCGACAACCTCATGAATAAAGCTCCGGAACTTACTCCAAGTAATCCGCAACATCTTGGCAAAATTGAGACACTAAAGTTCAGCAATGTTGCATTCAAACATCAAACAGCATCTCAACATGCCATCAACAATATCAGTTTTGATGTGAAGACCGGCGAAACGGTAGCGTTTGTTGGGCCATCCGGTTCAGGTAAAACAACATTGATGAAGCTGCTTGTGGGATTGTATCGTCCGCAAAATGGAAAAATCTATTACAACAGCATGGATGAAACCTCTATCAATTTTGAAGACCTTCGCTACCAGATTGGTTTTGTTACACAGGATACACAGTTATTTAGTGGTACAATCAGGGAAAATCTTTTGTTTGTAAATCCATCAGCAAGCGAAGATGAATTAATGGATGCGTTAAATAAAGCCAGTTGCCAGCGCTTACTTTCGAGAGCAGAGAAAGGATTGGAAACAATGATTGGCGAAGGAGGTTTGAAGCTGAGCGGAGGAGAAAAGCAGCGCCTTTCCATAGCCCGTGCATTACTGCGCAAGCCCAGATTGCTGATTTTTGACGAAGCAACTTCTGCTCTTGATTCTATAACAGAAGAAGAAATAACAACAACCATCCGTGAAATTTCTTCACAACGGAACCAGATTACTATTTTAATTGCACACCGGCTTTCAACTATTATGCATGCCGACAGGATTTATGTACTTGAAGGGGGTGATGTGGTTGAAACGGGATCGCACCAGGATTTGCTTGAAGAAAAAGGATTGTATTACGCCATGTGGCGGCAGCAAATTGGTGAACGCAAAAAAATTGCTGCTGTTTCACAAAGCAACTAATGTGACATGGATCACTTTCTGTGTGTCAATAAAATTTACATTTACCTAAATTTTTCTGAATGAGCGCTAAAAAGCCCAATTACCTGTTGAGTATTTTATCCATGAACTGTCCAAGATGCAGAAAGGGAAAATTGTTTAAGAATTACAGCGCCTACAACTTCAAACATACGTTTGATATGCACGAAGAATGCCCTGTATGTAAACAAAAATACAATATGGAACCTGGTTTCTGGTATGGCACAGGCTATGTAAGTTATGCCCTGGCTGTTGCTTTTTCGGTTGCAACCTTTATTGCCTGGTGGGTGTTGATTGGCATTTCAGTAAGTGATAACCGGGTACTGTGGTGGCTTTTAACCAACTCCATTTTATTAATCGTATTGCAGCCTGTATTAATGCGGTTAAGCCGCACTATTTATGTTTACTTCTTTGTGAAATACGACGAGCATTACGAAACCAACGAACCGAGAAAATTCGACTATTGATTATGAGAAAAAAGCCGTGAGCCATAAATAATTACGGCAACTTTTTAAAACCCGTTTGACTTTGTCGGCGGGTTTTATACTTTTGGCTTATCCTCAGTATCAAGCATTGATTTAATAAGGCCGCCTTTACCAAGTTCCATATCACTCAGCTCCAGATCAATAGCCCTTGTACTCAAAACAATTTCTATTAGTGAATACATTAATGAGGTAAGTAAACTGAGTAAGCTTAAAGCAAAAATCCATTTTGCTCCAATCATATAAGTATTGAAAATAAGGAACATACACACCACACAAAAAACAAAACTCAATACACCAAAGCCCTGCATGTTCCTGATTAAACCAATGCGTACATGAAGGTTTTTAATCTGGCGCTGTATCAACGGGCTTTTTTCTTCTTCATGATATTCATCATGCAATGTTCTTACCAATGAAGCCAACGCAAGAAAACGATTGGTATATGCCAGCATAAGAAGTGTAATAGCTGGAAATAATAAAGCCGGAGTAGTAATTGAAAGTTCCATAATTAAATGTACAACTGAAAAAAATAAGCGGCTGAAAAATCTACAGCCGCTTATTCAACTATTTAAACTCAAGCGGTATATTCACTTTTACACTGAAATTTCTGCCCATATTAAAAACACCCATTCTGCCTGTAACCATATTTTCTGCGGTATATTTTAATCGGCTCAAATGGCTTTGCCATGCCACATTGCTTAAATTATTACCAGCTAAGTAAACAGAAAAAAGAGTTTTTGATTTATGAACAAAGTCTGTTCCAACACTTGCATTGAGTAAGCAATACGCCCCGGTTCTTGTTTCTGTATCGTACCCCGTAAAAGGATTATTCTGTGCAAAGGTATTATCAACCTCAAACTGCAAATACATATTCCGTATCGTTTTTCCTTTAGGCAAAAATTCACCTCTTACTTCGCTTAACAATCTTGGAGCAGGAATAAACGGAAGATTTTTACTGCCGTCTTTTTCAACACTCAGCAGCCCTCTTACATAAGAAAAAGTATTTTCAATATGCAGCCAATGCAAGGGATGTGGATGAATATCAAACTTCATTTCAAAGCCATATAGGCTGGCAGAATTCTGATCGTATTTAAACACAGTAAGAATATTTGACCCGTCAACTAATAAAGAATCTCCTCCATTCACGGATGACAACTTCCGGTAATAAATAAAATTCTTTACTGAATTAAAGAAAATATTTGTTGTAAACGATACATGCGTACTGGTGTAATCGAATGTTGCATCAGTCTGAACACTTGTTTCCGAATGAAGATCCCGTTCCCCAATTTCATACCTGTTTGTTCCTTCATGCGCACCATTGCTTGCAAGCTCAGAAAGATTGGGCGCTCTGAAACCTCTTGCAATGTTTAGCTTAAGTACAACTTTATCAGAAACCTGGCTGCTGATACCCGCACTTGCCGAAAAATTAGAGAACTGTTTTTCAAATGCAGCAAATTTTATTTCACCATTTTGTTCCAATTCCCGAGAATGAAGTAAACGGTTATCAAAACGCATGCCTCCGCTGAGTAATGTTTTACCAAAACTTCGTTGTGTATATACAAACACACCGGCATCGAATAAACTGTACTCAGGAATCAGTACTTCAACGCCTTTATTTAAGTTCGTCTGTTGCATACCATTCACACCAAGAGACGTTTTCCAGTTTTTAAATCCATCAAAATGATATTGAAAATTGTAATCAACAGTACGCAGATCAAACGACAATTCTTTTTCCTGTGGATCAAGTACATTACCAAATTCTGAACGTTGGTTTTCCTGGTAGCCTGCAGTTAAAACAAGTCTTCCGGTTTTTAAACGGACACTGTTTTCTGTTGCAATTTTTGAATGAAGAATATGCTGACGGGGAAAACCGGGTTCAATTGTTTTTACATCAGATGCATCTGCCAACACTTGTGCTTCTGCTCCGTTATCATTCACCAGCTTCAGAAATTTCCCTGTTGCATTATCTCTTTCTCCTTCAATAATACCAGGATGCTGATCGAACCTGCTGAAATATATGCGGCTGAAACCCCAGTGTTTATTCAAACCTAAATATGCACCGATATTGTTTTCATTAAACCTTGAATTATAAACAGCACCATCATATTTGTTGTGATAATCGGCCGCAGCTTTATACGTTGCATTCACACCCCAGATGAAACCATTATTATTTCCATCAATAGTGCCGTGAATAAAACGTTGCCTGTTGTTGGTTTGATAACCTGTTGTTAGTTCTCCATTCACCGAACCTTCATTTGAAGGATGAATGGATAAAATATTCACCACACCTGCCAATGCATCACTTCCGTACATTAATGAAGCCGGGCCTTTCAGTACTTCAATTTTGCTTACGCTGAATTCATCTATTTCAATTCCATGTTCATCGCCCCATTGTTGCCCTTCCTGCCTTACTCCATCATTCACCACAATTACCCTGTTATAACCAAGCCCACGTATAACCGGTTTTGATATTGCCGGACCAGTTGAAACCTGGCTTACCCCTGGAATTTTTGATAAAGCATCAATGATGTTTGTTGATACTCCTTTCATCAGATCAGTTTTTCGTATCAGTTCAACCGGAACAGGGGTTTTCTTAATAGAAGTTGCATTTGAAACACCTGTTACGGTAACACCTTCATGTTCTGCAAATGATGGAGTTAATGCAAAATCTTTTTTTACACTTGCGTTCAGCAAAATTGTTTCAAGAACAGATGAAAAACCGGTATAACTTACTTCAACAAGATATTTTCCGTGCGGAATGTTTTCAATGGAATAAAAACCGTTTGCATCTGCAGCAGTACCAATACGCAAATCAGGAAAGAACACAGATGCTCCTGCAAGTGCTTCGCCTGTTTTGGCATTGGTGATTTTTCCTGATAGGGCTGCTTTTTCAGGCAGTATGTTTTTGTGTTCGGAATATTGAATCAGTTGTTGAGCATGAAGCTGAAAAACAGAAGAAAAAAAATAAGAAAACAGAAATATTGTTAATGATAATTGTTTCATGTAATAATTTATTATGGTTTTAACCATATTGTACCTGCCAGCAAACAGAGTGGCAGAAATAAAGATGAAGTAATCCTGTTATGGATTCATCACGTTAAAAAATTAAAGAATAATTTTCTTTCCGGGGTGAAATAAAAAAATCAGCAATCAACAGGCGGTGCACGAAGTTGAAAGAAATGGCTGATATAAGATGAAACAAAACACCTGCATACAATTTTATTATCCGAATGAAAAAATACAGGAGAGTTTTGTACACAATTATCCCATTCTATGAAAGGCGATTCTGCAACATAATTATGATAATCGCAGGAAAAACCGGTCTTAGTGAGCTGAGTATCCGCTTGCCTGCTGTTGTTTTTGTACGCCACATCGGTATGTCCGGCAAAAACATCATGCAGGATTTTTTGCGGAGTATTACCGAACATAAATAACAACAGTAATAAGCCTGCAACGAACCTTTGTATTTTAAAACTAAGCCTCATTAATTTGAAACAATGTTGCAAATATAGATTAAATCTTTTTTCTTCTTCAAATAAAAAAGGAGCGGCAAGCCGCTCCCTCTACGAAGATGCAAGTTTTGGCTAAGAAATATTTTCAATGATGCCTGCAATGCCTTGTCCACCACCAACACAGGCTGTAACAATACCATACTTTTTATTGAGACGTTTCATATCGTTTGTAATTTGTATAGTGAGCTTGGCCCCTGTGCAACCTAACGGGTGACCAAGCGCAATTGCTCCGCCATTGATATTTACAATCGAAGGATCTAAGTTCAGTTCACGAATAACAGCTAATGATTGTGATGCAAATGCTTCATTCAGTTCAATCAAATCAATCTGGTTCATACTCATGCCTGATTGTTGCAACACTTTTGGAATAGCAGCAACAGGACCAATGCCCATCAACCTCGGATCAACACCGGCAACTGCACTGTTTACCAATCGGGAAATAGGTTTCAATCCAAGTTCATTCACCATCTTTTCACTCATCACAATAACGAATGCAGAACCATCACTTGTTTGCGATGAATTACCTGCAGTAACAGATCCGTTTACAGCAAATGCAGGTTTTAATTTTGAAAGCGATTCAACACTTGTATCTGCACGCACACCTTCATCCGTATCAACCACAAAATTTCTTTTCTGTTTCTTTCCTTTTTCATCTAAATAAACTTCCTCTACTGTAATTGGCAGAATGCCGCTTTTGAAATAACCATTTTCAATTGCTGCTTTTGCTTTCATGTGCGAATTGTATGCAAACAAATCCTGGTCTTCACGACTTACTTTATAATCATTGGCAACAGCTTCTGCTGTTAATCCCATGTTGAGATAATAATCGGGAGCTTCGGTTGCAATGGAATAAGCAGGAACAGTTTTCCAACCTGCAGTTGGTACAAGACTCATGCTTTCTGTACCACCGGCAATAATACATTCAGCCAAACCACAACGGATTTTTGCCGTGGCAATGGCAATGGTTTCCAAACCACTTGCACAATAACGGTTCACCGTCATGCCCGGCGCCTGCTGGCCCAATGCTCTTGCTGCAATAATGCGCCCAACCTGTAAACCCTGTTCAGCTTCGGGTACAGCATTACCCACAATCACATCGTCCACACGTTTAGGATCAAGTTGCGGAACAGACGCCATCAACCCTTTGATAACATCAATCGCTAAATCATCCGGACGTGTAAAACGAAAACCACCACGCTTTGCTTTGGTAACTGCTGTGCGAAAACCAGCAACGATATACGCTTCCTGCATGAAAAAAATTTTTTGGTTAATTATTCCTTGCCTGGTTACAATCTTTCGCAACGAAATAGTGAATGACAGCAACCAATAGTTGTTTATGCAACCTTTTATCAAAATTAAGGTTTTGCCGGAAGAAATACCAAACGGAGGCTGTTAATTTCAGAACTATCTTCGCAGCATGTACAAACTCATCCGCTCCTTTTTCTTTTTATTTGATCCTGAGAAGGTACACTACTTTGCCATGAGCATGTTCAGGATTCTTTGTTCGTTTGCGCCAACAAGAAAAATTCTTGCAGCAGCATTTAAACCTTCAGCTTCCAACCTGGCAACAGAACAATGGGGAATTTGTTTTCCCAATCCTGTGGGACTGGCGGCAGGTTTTGATAAAAATGCAAAGTACCTGCGTGAACTGGAAGTGATGGGATTTGGCGCCGTTGAAATTGGTACGGTAACTCCATTGGCTCAACCCGGTAACGATAAGCCACGATTGTTCCGTTTGGTAAAAGATAAAGCCATCATTAACCGTATGGGTTTTAATAATGAAGGTGTGAAGGAAGTTGTGAAACGGCTGGAAGCATGGCGTTCAAAGCGAAACAAATCACCCATGATCATTGGAGGAAATATCGGCAAGAATAAAGTTACTCCCAATGAAAATGCGTGGAAGGATTATGAAATCTGTTTTAATGAGTTGTTTGATTATGTTGATTATTTTGTTGTGAATGTGAGCAGTCCAAATACACCGGGTTTGCGTGAACTGCAGGAAAAAGATTCGTTACGCAAAATTTTATCGCACCTACAAACATTAAGAGCCGAACGATTAAAGTTGAGCGGAAGTACAATTCAAAAACCAATTCTGCTGAAAATAGCACCGGATCTTACTCCATCGCAGTTAGATGATGTAATTGACCTGGCAAAAGAAATTCAACTTGACGGACTGGTTGCAACTAACACCACCATCAGCCGTGATAACCTCAGCCCCGAGTCGCAGGAAAAAGCAAAAGAAACCGGCGGATTAAGTGGGCTTCCTTTAAAACAAAAAAGCACTGAGTTTGTTAGGCATATTTATGAAAAAACAAACGCAGCTATTCCTGTTATTGCAAGTGGCGGCATATTTACTGCAGCTGACGCTAAAGAAAAACTGAATGCCGGCGCATCGCTGGTTCAGGTCTGGACAAGTTTTATTTACGAAGGCCCGGCAGTTGCAAAGAAGATTTGCAACGGTCTTTTATGATTCCTATTTTTGAAGCTATCATTTTAATACACCATGGATTTTTCTGTTTTGTTTACTGTTGATTCAGTTATCAGCTTGCTGATTTTAATTGTGCTTGAAGTTGTTCTTGGAATTGATAATGTGATTTTCGTAAGCATTATCATGAACCGCATGGACAAAAAAGATGAGAAAAAAGCAAGACTGTTCTGGATCATTCTTGGCATTATCGTTCGTGTTGTATTGCTGATGGGACTTACCTGGTTACTCGAACAAAAAGGCAAACCCATATTTACCATTCCGTTTATTGATAAAGGAATTGACCTGGCCAGTCTTGTAATGCTGGGGGGTGGTTTGTTTCTTATTTATAAAACCATCAAGGAAATTCATCACAAACTGGAAGGTGAAATTGAAACAGGCAGCAGCAACGCAAAGCCGCTTGGTTTTGCTGCAGGATTGGGACAGATTGTATTGATTGATATGATTTTCAGTTTCGACAGCATCATTACAGCTGGCGGTACTGCCAAACATGTGGAAGTAATGATTGTTGCAGTTGTTATTGCAATGGGCATTATGTTTTTATTCAGTCCAAAGATTTCTGCATTTATACATAAACATCCGACATTAAAAATGCTGGCACTTTCATTTCTTGTAATGATTGGTTTTGTGCTGATTGTTGAAGGATGGAACAGCGAAGCTGCACATCAGCTTCACCTGAAAAATTATGTATATTTCGCTATGGCATTTTCTGTTGCAGTAGAAGCACTGAACATGCGTATGCGCCGCAAAGCTGCAAAGCGTGTGGTTAAACTAAACGAGCCTGTGTTAAAAGAAGAACAGGAATATTCAGATATGGCGAAGTGATTTTAGAATGAATCTTTCAAAAACATTAGAACAACTGGAAAAGGATTATTGGAAAGATATTGACTTCCCAACTACACTTGTTCAAAAATGCCATGAATACAGACGAATTCCACTAAATGAATTAAAACCCAATCAAATTCGCTTATTAATAAGTCAAAACATCGGGTTAATTTATTTAATTCCTATGGCAATAGAAATTCTAAAAGAAGATATTCTTATTGAAATAGAATTTTATGAAGGGGATTTACTATCAGCAATTATAACGAGTGATCCATCTTTCTGGAACAAAAATGCCTCACTTAGAAAAGAAATGAGTATTCTTTTAACAGAAAAGAGAAACATATTTCCTGAAAACGAAAAACTAAATAAAGAAACGGAAACGTTTTTGCAAAGATCAAATTCAATTGATTAAAATAAATTCAGCTTTTATCAAGGATTCGTTGCATCAACTGAACAGGCTTGGGTTAATTCCACCATTAGGTTTCTTTCCAAGATGCTCATACGCCTTGGCTGTTACCTCTCTTCCTCTTGGTGTGCGTTGTAAAAATCCTTCCTGTATTAAAAAAGGTTCATACACTTCTTCAAGCGTTCCTGCTTCTTCGCCAACGGCAGTGGCAATGGTGGTTATACCAACAGGCCCGCCTTTGAATTTATCAATAATGGTAAGGAGTATTTTGTTGTCCATATCATCAAGCCCGTACTCATCTACATTCAATGCTTTAAGCCCATGTTGAGTTACTGCAAGATCAATTACACCATTACCCAGCACCATTGCAAAGTCACGCATGCGGCGAAGCAAACCGTTGGCAATACGTGGTGTTGCACGGCTGCGTCTTGCAATTTCTTTTGCCGCTTCGCTGGTGATTTTCACATTCAGAATTCCGGCAGCACGTTGAATAATTTTCTGCAACGTTTGTGCATTGTAATATTCCAGTCGTGATTTAATGGCAAAACGTGAAAGCAATGGAGCAGTCAATAATCCGCTTCTCGTTGTTGCTCCAATCAATGTAAAAGGATTTAATGTAATCTGGATGCTTCTGGCATTTGGCCCGCTGTCAATCATTATATCAATGCGGTAATCTTCCATTGCTGCATATAAGTATTCTTCAACAACTGTGCTTAACCGGTGTATCTCATCAATAAATAAAACATCATTGGGTTCCATTGCTGTTAACAAACCGGCAAGATCGCCGGGCTTCTCAATTACAGGCCCGGAAGTTTCTTTAATATTCACGCCAAGTTCATTGGCAACAATGCGTGATAGTGTTGTTTTACCCAATCCGGGAGGGCCATGAAACAGCACATGATCCAACGCTTCGCCACGCATCTTTGCAGCTTTGATAAATATTTTGAGATTATCAATAATCTGCGACTGACCGGAAAACTCCTCCATCACCGATGGCCTGATATTATTCTCAAACTCTTTATCAGCAGCGCTTAAAAACTCTTTTTCGTTATTTAAATTGGGATTTGCCATTTAGTAGTAACTTGATGTAAAACTAATCAAATAAACTCATCGTCATGCAAATAGGAATTCTCGGCACAGGATCAGTAGGACAAACCATTGGAACAGCGCTTATCAGGAAAGGCCATACAGTAATGCTTGGAAGCAGATCAGCAGCCAATGAGAAATTGACAGAATGGAAAATAAAAAACAGTCATTCAGCACTTGGTGGAACATTTGCAGAAGCTGCGGCATTTGGTGAGATAATTTTTATTTGTGTGAATGGAGCCATTGCATCTGAAGTATTACAACAGGCCGGTATTGATCATTTCAAAAACAAAACAGTGATTGATGTAACCAACCCGCTTGATTTTTCGCATGGAATGCCACCATCACTGTTGCCACAATATTGCAACACATGGTCGTTGGGAGAGGAAATACAAAAAACGTTACCCGATGCATTTGTTGTAAAAGCATTGAATACAGTCACTGCACGTTTAATGGTAGAGGCATCATTAGTGAATGACGCTAATCACAACCTGTTTATTTGCGGCAATAATGTTGAAGCAAAAAACAAAGTGAAACATATATTGGTAGAAAACTTTAGCTGGAAACCCGAATACATCATTGATCTTGGCGATATTAAATATGCCCGGATGACCGAAGCAATCGTTCCTTTCTGGGTTGCTGTGATGGCAAACATGGGCACCTCCTTATTTAATTACCAGGTAGTAAAATAAATTTTAGCGAACCCTCATTTCAACACCCGCTTCACCTTACAACGAATTAACAAAAATCTATTTTCTCCAGCCGAAATAAAAAGATAAAAAACGGCACTCAGAATTGTCTTATCAGTTTGTCATGCAAAAGTCATATCAAACAATAAAACACATAGTGCATTTTAGCCAATTCCATTGCATATTTGCGGCAAATCATTTTTATTCAAATAGACTCTAACAGTAATGAGTACCTATAAATAATAGGCACCCTTTCTCTATTTAAAAACCGCTATACAATTCATAGAGAATGGCAAGATAAATGCTCCTGCATTCCCCACAAGAAACATTTATTCAGGCCTTTTTTAAACGTTACAGCATTGTTCTGGCATGGTTTTCGTAATTCAAGAAAAACAGTACATCAATTAAACTTTTACCTAAAGATGTAATCAACATATAACCTGGAAAACACGAAACATTTAATCAATCAAAAATCAATGGTCATGAAACAAAATCTGAAATCAATCGCTATGCTGGCATCAGCAATGCTTACAGGTCAGTTATTAATGGCGCAGGTAACTGTAAACGTGCAGAACTCAGCCAACGCTGTTACAAAAACATCGGCTAATTTAAGCCAGGTAAATAATGCTGTAAGCAAAACCGTTAATGCAACAAGTAATGTTGTACAAACAACAGGAAATGCAGTGCAAAAAACAGCTAATGCAACAACAAAAAGTCTGCAGCAGGTACAGTTAAAAACAAACGCTTCCGTAAATACAACAAGCAGCAGCAGTATAAACAACAGCAAAACAAAAAATGAAACAAGCAGTCAGTCAAATGCTGAAGTAAAAACAAGTGCAGATATGCAAAGCAGCAACCCATCTGCAGAAGTAAAAGAACTGGTGGTTACAGAAGCGCAGGGAATTAAAACAACTACTAAAGAATTACGTAACGAAGTAAAGCCAGGCTTAACCATCAGCAGCAGTTCAAATACATCATCGCAAGGTGAAGTGAAAACAGAAAACACAACCATTAGCGGCGAAGCAGGCAATAAAACTGAAACAAGCACAGGATCAACCAAAATAAAAGACAAAGCAACAGAAACAAAAAAAGAGCTGAAGCAGAAAACAAAAGCAGAAGTGAAGAAAGTGAAGGATGCAAAACCAAAAGTAAAAGTGGAAGCATCAGGAAGTACAACCGCCTCAGGAGAAGTGAAACATTCGTAATTGCAGCGTGAAGCGGTGATTAGTAAAAGGCCTGTATAAAATTTGTGCAGGCCTTTTTTAAATCCTTAAACGTACAACAAATGCTTGCTGATTTAGCGATGCACTAATAATCGTATCCTCAAATCAACCACAACAAATTATCACATGAAAAAGATTCATCTTATTCCTTTTTTTCTGTTGCAGCTTATCGCTTTCCCGTTGCTTACAAAAAGCCAGGATAGCACACAGCAAAAGAAACCGGTATTTACAGCAACAGCAGCGTATCAGTCGTATGTTCATTTTCTTGGACGAACGGATAGTTTAAACAGCAGTGCTGCAATGGTAATAACCGGTTATCAGCTCAGGAATGGCTTATATGCTCAGGGGGCAGTTATTTTTATACAGAACCAATCAACTCCTTTTGAACTTACCGGAGGCAGCATTGAACTGGGTTACCGTTTTCCTGAGAAAAAACATTTTACAGGCAATGTATATGCGTCACGTTTTATTTACAGCAATCAGTCAATGCTTGTGCAATCTGCACTCAGTTATCAAACCGGTATTAATACAAGTTTTAAAACAAAATTCATCAACATCAATTCAAGTGCCGATCTTAAATTCAGCGATCATACCGATGTTGGTTTATCCGCAGAGGCAGATCATCTCTTCATCATCAAACTAAAGAAGAACGAAGCAAAAGCACTTGCCATTAATCCCGGCATAACAGCGTATGCTGGCACACAACGTTTTTCAAACACATATCAGAAAAATCAAACTCAAAATATTTTTGGGGTTCCTGTAAACAATCAGCCGGTAACAGTAACTGAAGAACAAAGCCGGTTATCAATACTTGCGTATGAGGCAACAGTGCCGGTTATTCTTGTATGGAAAAAATTCAATGCGTTTGTTATTCCTTCATATGTTATTCCGCAAAATATTCTTACGCAATCGGGTGAGCATGGAAGCAACAGATTTTATATAACAGCAGGCGTTGGTGTAAGATTATAAAATAAATCTGTTCATCTGTAATATCAGATCAGGATCAGGACAATTTTTTAAATAAAAATCTTTTTCACTCAGTTTGCATACGCCAGGATAATCGCCTTCCTTTAGCTGTAGATCAAGAATAATCTGAAAATGCAGGTGAGGAGGCCAGTGACCATTTTCTTCGGGCACACCAAAATGTGCAAACTCCTGTCCACGGTTTACATATTGCCCGTCAACAATAGCAAGATCATTTAAACTTACATGGCCATACAATGTATAAAATGCAAAACCTTCCAGTTGGTGAAGTAAAATAATGGTTGCACCATAATCGCCGTAATGATTATTGAATTTAAAACTGTGTACCATTCCACCTAACGGAGCAAACACAGGTGTACCTGCTTCGCCCCAGATATCAATTCCCAAATGCAGTCTTCTCGGTTCTCCCCCATCAGGTGCATCAAACACTTTGCTGCGACTGTAAACAGTACGGTGTTCAGCATAACCACCAATGCCGTATTTCGCATGCGCAGCTTTCAGTTGCCTGCTGATATAACCGCTGAATGAAGGAACATATTCAATTACAGATTTGGTAAGATCTTTATTTGTTTCTGTAAAATCCAATTTCAGTAACCGGTCTTTTCCAGCCTCAAAAGGGACAACAGGGTAAAAAAGATTCCTGTTCTTTTCCAAAATATTGATGAGTGGTGTTGTCATACCCTTATTTGCAGTTTACATTAGCATTTGCTAAATTTTGCAACTTAAAATTAAAGAAGCATGAACAAACTCATCAGTTGTTGTTTGATTTTATTATGTATTCAAACAGCTTCAGCCCAAGACAACCCATTGTGGATGCGTTATCCTTCCATCTCTCCCGATGGAAAAAATATTGTATTCAGTTATAAAGGCGATTTGTATAAAGTTGCCAGCGGGGGTGGTACAGCAGTTCCTTTAACACTTCACGAAGCACACGACTTTATGCCTGTGTGGAGCCATGATGGTAAATACATTGCATTTGCAAGCGACCGTTATGGCAACTTCGATGTGTTTATTATGCCCGCTGAAGGTGGTGCACCAACACGTTTAACTTACAACAGCGCAGGCGACTATCCTTATGATTTTACACCTGATAATAAGAAAGTGATTTTTGGAAGTGCAAGAGAAATCAGCGCTAACAACGTTCGTTTTTACAGTCCACGCCTGTTCCAGAATTTATACAGTGTAAATGTTGGCGGCGGAAGACCCGTTCTCATCAGCGAAGCAGGAATGGAAAATGCGCACTTTAATGCCAATGGTTCACAAATTATTTTCCAGGACAGGAAAGGTTATGAAGATCCCTGGCGCAAACATCACACATCAGCTGTAACAAGAGATATCTGGCTCATGGATGTAAACAAAGCCACTTACCGCAAACTCAGCGGTTTTGAAGGCGAAGACAGGGAACCTGTTTTTTCCAATGATGGCCAGTTCTTCTTTTACCTCAGCGAAAAGAACGGTACACAAAACATTTTCAAAGCACCTGTGCTGAATAAAATGGCTGAGCAGCAGCTCACAACGTTTAAAGACAACCCCGTTCGCCATTTAAGCCGCAGCGATGATAATACACTTTGCTTTACATGGAATGGAGAAATCTATACATTAAAAGAAGGCAAGGCACAAAAAGTAAACATCAGTATTAATGCCGATGCAAGAACAAACAACGAACGCATTCTCCCCATCAGCGGAGGTGCAACTGAATTTGCAGTATCGCCCAATGGAAAAGAAATTGCTTTCATCTTCCGTGGCGAAGTGTTTGTAACAAGTGTGGAAGGTGGTATTACCAAACGCATCACCAATACACCGCAGCAGGAACGCATGGTTGCATGGAGCCCCGACAGCAAAAAAATTATTTATGCTGCTGAGCGTAACAACAACTGGGATATTTTTCAAACCACTATTGTTCGCAAAGAAGAACCTTATTTCTATGCAGCAACTGTTTTGAAAGAAGAACCCGTTATTGCAACTGATGAAGAAGAGTTTGGACCTGAGTTTTCGCCCGATGGAAAAGAAATTGCCTACTTCGCCGACAGGAACATTCTCAAGGTGTACAATGTTGCATCAAAAAAATCAAGAACCATTTTACCGAAAGGTCGCAATTACAGTTACTCTGATGGCGACTGGGGTTTTAAATGGAGTCCCGACAGCAAATGGATTATCTGCGACGACCAGGAAGGTACATGGCAGTATGGAAACTTTGCATTAATCAAAGCCGATGGAAGTGGTACCATTGAAAAACCAATTCAATCGGGTTATGGCCAGGGCAATATTAAATGGGCATTGGATGGAAAAGCTATTACATGGACCAATGAACGTTTAGGCCGCCGCTCACTTGCATTCCAGGGCAGCCGTGAAGTAGATATTTATGCAGGTTTCCTCGATCAGACTTTGTTTGAAAAAATGAAACTCAGCAAAGATGATTATGCACTGGCAAAAGAAAAAGAAGACCAGGAAAAGAAAACCGATTCAACAAAGAAAAAAGATTCCATTGCAAAAGCAAACTGGAAACCACTCTTAACCGGTTTTGAAGATCGTGTACTGCGTTTAACTATTAACAGTGCATCTATTGCTGATTACATTGTAAGCAGCGATGGATCGAAAGTCTATTATCTCTCATCGTTTGAAAGAGGTTATGATTTATGGGTAACAGAACCACGCACAAGAGAAACAAAAATTTTAGTGAAGCTCAGCGGTTCACCCAGCAGTCTTGAATTATCAAAAGATGGTAAAAGCATTTTCTTAATCAGCAACGGCACCATCATGAAAGTGGATGTTGAAAGCGGCCGTCAGTCGCCTGTGGGTATCAGTGGCGAAATGGTGCTGAATCCTGCCGCAGAGCGTGCTTATATTTTTGAACATGCCTGGCGCCAGGTAAAAGAAAAATTTTACGATCCGAAAATTCATGGCATCGACTGGAAGATGTATAAAGAAACCTATGCACGTTTCCTGCCACATATCAATAACAATTACGATTTCCAGGAACTGCTCAGCGAATTGCTTGGCGAGCTCAACGGCTCACACACCGGTGGACGCTATTCACCACAACCTGTTAATGGCGATGCAACTGCAACACTTGGTTTGCTGTACGATGAAACATTTACAGGCAATGGTTTAAAAATTGGTGGAATCATTGCAGGCGGACCATTAGATAAATCAACCAGTAAAATAAAAGCAGGCAACATCATTGAAAAAATTGATGGCGATGCCATTACGGATGAAGTTGACTGGGCAAAATTCCTTAACCGTAAAACCGGAAAGAATGTATTGCTCAGTGTGTTTGATCCTTCAACCAATACTCGTTTTGAAGAAACAGTAAAACCAATTTCGTTTGGCGAAGAAAGTGCTCTCATGTACAAACGCTGGGTTGATAAAATGCGCAAGATGACAGAAGAACTCAGCGGCGGCAAAGTTGGTTATGTACATGTACAGGGAATGAACGATGGAAGTTTCCGCACCGTGTTTGATGAAGTGCTGGGTAAAAACTATAACAAAGAAGCACTCATTGTTGATACACGTTTCAACGGTGGCGGCTGGCTGCACAACGATCTTAATACATTCCTCAGCGGAAAAGCTTATCTCAAATTTGCACCGCAGGGAAATATTGTAAACTCCAACGAACCATTCGACCGCTGGAGCAAACCAAGTTGTGTAATCATGAGCGAAGGCAACTATAGTGATGCATTTATTTTCCCTTACATCTACAAACAAAATGCTGTAGGAAAATTAATTGGTATGCCGGTAGCAGGTACAGGTACAGCCGTGTGGTGGGAAACACAAATTGATCCCACACTTGTATTTGGTATTCCAATGGTGGCAACAATTGGTAAAGAAGGCCGACCAACCGAAAACCTGCAGGTTGAACCCGATATTAAAGTGGAACTTCCTTACGAAGAATTTATGAAAGGTAAAGACCGCCAGCTCGAAGCAGCCGTAACAGAAATGCTGAAGGAAATAAAAAAGTAGTAAGTAGTAAGTGATAGGTTGTAAGTAACTGAAAGCACAGACTGTTCAACTGAAGTTGAGCGAAATAAAACATAAACAAGTTTTGTAGTTTTGATTAGTTACAGGCGATGCCATTTTTGGCGTCGCCTTTTTTATGCAATTGTCTGAACCGGGATTTGGGTGGATTGCTTTGATGAAGAAGATTAGATGACGAAAAACTGGCGCAAGTGTTCCGCCTGTCTTTTGCGGATCACTTGTGCCTTTCAATTTCCCCCTGATTGTATCAGGGTATTTAAAAAACAACAGCTGAACCTTTATCCAAACCTTGAAATCCCTTCCTCCTGTATTTTTCGGATCACTTGTGCCGAAAGTTTATTCAGAAGTTTATTCATTTAACTGTTTTGCTTTTCCAGCAGTTGCAGATTATTTTTCATTTAGTGCAGATGATTGTTTTTTGTGTGCAGTTGGCTTTCCTGCTAATGCAGATGTTTGTTCATTCAGTGCAGTTGCTTTTCCAGCTTTTGTAATTGGTTTTTCATTTATTGTAACCGGCTTTCCAGCGGGTGTAGTTGCCTGTTTTTTTAATGTAGTTGCTTTCCCAGCCTTTGTAGATGGCTTTCCAGCAAATGTAAACTGCCATTCATGCAGTGTAAACTGTTATCCAGTCAGTGTAAGAGGTCATCCATCCAATGTAAATTGCTATCCATTCAATGTAAATGTTCTTCCAGCCGATGTAAGCTGTCATCCAGTCGTTGTAAACTGCCATCCATTCAGTGTATGAGGCTTTCCAGCCAATGTAAATGTCTATCCATTCAATGTAAATGCCTTTCCAACTATGTATTAATGAAGATATTAGTCTGTTTTTTGGGCATTTCGAAAACTGGCACAAGTGTTCCGCCTGTATTTTGCGGACCACTTGTGCCTTTCAATTTCCCCCTGATTGTATCAGGGTATTTGAAAAACAAAAAACATTATCTTGTTACAAAAGCTGACCCATGTCTTCAAAATACAAACCCGGCGAGCACAGCACTGCTCATTTTGTAACCTTCACCGTTGTTGGTTGGATTGATGTATTCAGCAGAGAGCAATACAAAGAAATTGTTACGGAAAGTTTGCATTACTGCATTAATCATAAAGGACTGCAATTACATGCATGGGTAATTATGACGAACCATGTCCATTTAATTATCAGCAGCAATACAGCAAGAATTGATGAACTG
Organism: Chitinophagaceae bacterium UBA1953; assembly: GCA_002336115.1. Classification (GTDB taxonomy): domain Bacteria; phylum Bacteroidota; class Bacteroidia; order Chitinophagales; family Chitinophagaceae; genus Lacibacter. The sequence continues at coordinate 99,645 of DDEN01000034.1, read as the reverse complement.
GTTCGTGATATAAAAAAGTTTACGAGCAAAAAAATCGTAAAGGCCATTCTTGAAAATACGGATGAAAGCAGGCGTGAATGGATGTTAAACCTGTTTAGTTATACAGGCAAAAACAATAAAAACAACAAAGACTATCAATTCTGGAAACAGGATTACCACCCGGTTGAATTATCAACGAATGAAATGTTGCAGCAACGATTAAATTATTTACATGAAAACCCTGTTCGTTCAGGATTGGTTTGGGAAGCCTGGCATTACAAATACAGCAGTGCCATTGACTATTACTGCAATGAAAAAGGATTACTCCCCTTAGAAAAATTGTAAATAAAATTCCCTGATGCAATCAGGGCAGATTTAATTGGCATCAAGTGATCCTGCGGAACGCTTGCGCCAGCAAGCCAACAACAGCTTAATTCATTATTTTTGTTTATGCTAAAATCCTGTATATGAAAATGCGGCTCTGTTTGCTCTGCTTTATAAGCTGGCTGGTATTGCTCGAAACCTCCTGTAGTAAATCTTCTGTTGAAGAAAGCGATCCTTTTATAACGGATGTTTCACCAATTACAGCAGGGAATGGTGAAACAATTACAATCAGGGGAAAGGGGTTTGCATCGCTTGCAGACAGTGCAGGTTGTGTAAAAATCAATTTTCGAAATAAACAGGTCTGTGCAATTGTTCTAAGTGATACGCTTGCAGAAGTACAGGTGCCGTTTGAAGCAGGCGATGGATATGTGTGTGTGATGTATAAAAACAAACAGATATGCAGTCCTCAACCTTTCAATTATATTCCGGGCAATCCAGGTTCAAATTCTTATATGCGATTAGCCGATTGTCCAGGTTTACCTTCTGCATTAACGGCTACAGATAATGCAATACTGGCCGGTTTTATTAACTGGTGGAAGTATGACATTTCTTCAAACAGTTGGTCGGCAATGCCTGCTCCTCCTGAAGTTGTCATCTATCCGTCATCGTTTACATATAACGGCAATGCCTATTTGTTTGGGGGGACTAACCGTGCAGGTGTTTTTCAAAATAAATTACAATGTTATAATGCTGCCTCTAACAACTGGAGCCTGAAAGCAGCTTTACCTGGCAGTGGAAGAAAATACGCTGCTGTATTTGTATGGAACGACAAAATATACATTGCAGGAGGACGTAATTCTGATAGTTACGGCGGCAATACTGTAGCAAAAGAATTATGGCAATACGATCCTGTAACTGATCAATGGCTCAGGAAAACTGATTTGCCTTTTGGCGCTGAGGAAGGTTGCTATGCTGTACATATAGGTAACAAGTTCTATATACCTACTACTAGCATGTACGGTACACATGAGTACGACCCGACAACTGATACATGGCGTTTTTTTAATGATAATTTTTTTATTCCGAATGCAGTACCTTATTCCGATAAAAACTTTGCGCTTGGTTATACTATTGGCGGTGGCAGCATGGGACAGGCTACTGGCATTGTCAGGCGTTATGCCATTAATTATTTAGGTATTCCTATTGGAGAGGATTACGCACAGGCACCTGTTGGCGGATATTTAAACATAATGAAAGCATTTGGTGCAGTAATTAATAATGAATTGTATTATGGTATGGGCTATAACCTCAGCGGAGGAGTAGCAGTGCAGAGTACCCAGTTCTGGCGCTACCGTTATTGATTTTTTCCATGGTCTTGGCTCGTGGCACTCGAAACAAAAAAAATGAGCAAGTCAATTACCCATCTTCTTCATTCACATATTCCTCCCCAATCATGGTTCAGACAATTGCTTCCATGAAAACTGAACCATGAACAGTGTTTATTCCCTTGAGAAAAATTATAAATAAAATTCCCTGATACAATCAGGGCAGATTTAATTGGCATCAAGTGATCCTGCGGAACACTTGCGCCAGCAACGTGTACCTGCTTCGCCCCAGATACCAATTCCCAAATGCAGTCTTCTCGGTTCTCCCCCATCAGTAGCATCAAACACTTTACTACGGCTGTAAACAGTACGGTGTTCAGCATAACCACCAATGCCGTATTTCGCATGCGCAGCTTTCAGTTGCCTGCTGATATAATCGCTCAATGAAGGAACATATTCAATAATCGATTTGGTAAGATCTTTATTGGTTTCTGTAAAATCCAATTTCAGTAACCGGTCTTTTCCAGCCCCAAAAGGGACAACAGGGTAAAAAAGATTCCTGTTCTTTTCCAAAATATTGATGAGTGGTGTTGTCATACCCTTATTTGCAGTTTACATTAGCATTTGCTAAATTTTGCAACTTAAAATTAAAGAAGCATGAACAAACTCATCAGTTGTTGTTTGATTTTATTATGTATTCAAACAGCTTCAGCCCAGGACAACCCATTGTGGATGCGTTATCCTTCCATCTCTCCCGATGGAAAAAATATTGTATTCAGTTATAAAGGCGATTTGTATAAAGTTGCCAGCGGTGGGGCCTTATCGCAAAAGGTGAACAAGGATTTAAAGAATTAGATGAATTGTTGGATTATTTGAAAAACTCAAACACAATTTTTGTAACTAGCCTTATTGAAGATTTAAACAGCAGAAGCAGGGGTAAGGGATTAATAGAGTTATTAAGTGAGTCACCAAAGGATATTGATATATATAAAAAAATAAAGGAAAAACCAGAATTTTATTTTGAATTAAGCGGCGAAAGTTTTTCAGAACTTACCAATCAAGTAAGATGGCAGAAATGGGGACAGACAAATTTCTTCATAGAAGTAACAACAACGGGAAGGAATTTTAGCAAAAATGTTTTAGATAATTTATTCACTAACCAGGTCATCAAGACTCGGCTTGAGGGATTATTTCCGGGGATAAATTTAAATCAGTATGTTATGCTTAGGAAGTGGGTTTGTCTACACCCAATGGCTTTATGAAGGCCGATGCATTGCTGGTCAAACGTAGCGCCGGTGGTCAAATTGAAGACATTATTTTAATAGAAAATAAGCTAAGTGCGACGACGGCCTATACTGAAAGACAAAAAGAGGCTTGGGCTCTCATAAAGCAAAATGGTCAAATAAAAGTGCAATATCAAATTAATATAAACGGAATAGTTCTTGAAAAGGGACAAATATTAAACATACCAACTTCCAAAAGCGTAAAAATAGCAGATCATGGCAATGAAACTTTGAGTTCACTAACAAACTCTGATATCGATTTTATTAACTTTTCCCCTTATTAAAAAAAAGGTATGAAAGAAATTACAAAAACAGAAGTTAAAGAGTATATAAAAACCAATCTTTCGCCCTTTTTTAAAGAATATGGGTTTCTATATAAGCCAAATTTCAATGGTATACCGGCATTTTTTCGTAGCACAGCTTATGGATTTGACGCAATCGCTTTTAGTATAATATCTACTGGTGCAACAAATCTGCTGAAGATGATTATAAGGCACGATAATGTAGAAAAAATAATTGCAGATGTCGGCTTGGTAAATAGAGCATATCTCACTAAGTATGAACATACCTGTCATGACAGCTTTTCACCATGGATAAAAAAGGATGAATTTGATTCCTATAAAGACCTCGAAGATTTTTGTGAAGTTATCAAAAGTTATATGCTTGAGTATGGCTTGCCATTTACTAACACGTTTTCAAAGCTTGAAAATATTTTAGACAAAATAAATGAATTGCAGAGGGAGGGCAAGGGTTGGCTCGATTTCCTTGGGAGTGATCCTGGTCATTTATATCGGGTATTAATTATTTGCAAGTTAACTAATGACCCATTGTACAATCAAAAACTGGAAAAAGTTGAAGAGATGTTTTCCACTTACAATTTAGATGAGTGGAGACCGGGATTCGAAAAACTAAAACAACTTGAGTTTTAGAATCTTTGTACACAGGCATACTCAAAATTATATACAATAAAAAACAGAAACTTTATCAATGTTTCGTCGACCCCAACTATTCCAAGTATAAAATCAGGAAATCTGGCGCAGGAATGAGGCGTTGGTTTTGTGCGTTTGCTTCCTGTGCCTGCAATTAATTTATCAGCATTACTATATTCAGGCACAAGATAGACATGCACAATTGCTAACTCACAAATCTTGCGCCAGCACTCTGTTAAGTAAAAAAATCAATTGAAAAGAAATTGTGCTTGCTTGTTTTTTCCCCGGCAAAGCATTTAAATCCCGGTTCAGACAATTGCTGCCATGAAAACGGAACCATGAACAGTGTTTACCCCCTTTAGAGAAATTGTAAATAAAATTTCCTGATACAATCAGGGCAGATTTAATTGGCATCAAGTGATCCTGCGGAACACTTGTGCCAGCATTCGGAACGCTTGCCTGCTTTTCCATTTTAACATTCCCCAAAAACTTCTGCTGTTATTTTTGCGGCTCAACAACTGAAACAAACCATGACCAAACAGCATTTCCTGCTTTGTATCATTTTCATATTTATTTCTGCCGGCAGCTTTGCACAAACCAATCATGAACAAACCGGCTGGTTCTTTTTTTTAAACAGTACAAAATTCAACAGCAAATGGGGTATGCATTTCGATATGCAGGTACGCAGCCAGGATAACTGGAATGGTGTACGTAATGTATTAATCAGGCCGGGCATTACGTATTACATCCGCCCCAACCAGAATGCAACTGTTGGTTATCTCTACACGCCCACTTACCGTAAGATTGATGGTACAAGCAGCAGCGTTACCGAACATCGTGTGTGGGAACAATACATTATTTCACACAAAGTATTTACCGGCACACTCAGTCACCGCCTGCGGCTGGAGCAACGTTTTATTGAAAAGTTTACAGGCGATAAAGTGTTTGCACAGCGCTTCCGTTATTTCTTTCGTGATGTGCAGCCATTGACACAAAACAAAGCTGCATTTACAAAAGGTGTGTTTGCCGCAATTCAGAACGAATTGTTTTTTAATGTGCAGAACAAGCAAAACAGCAACAACAATTTCTTTGACCAGAACCGCAGCTACATTGCTGTAGGCTACCGTTTTTCCAAAAAAATGGATGCAGAGCTTGGCTACATGAACATTTTTGTAAAAGGAGCATCGGCAAACACAATTAACAATGTGGTGCAACTGGCAGTTTATACAAGATTTTAAAGCTAACCGGCAAAGGGATACGTGTTAAAGAGCAGCAGGTAACGGTTCTGCACAACCTTTCGCATCGGCGGGTTTTCATTCGGCAATTATTTAAAACAAAAAATCATCGTTTCTGCCGGTCGAACCACTTTTCATCTATATTTGTCAGCACTTAAAAACTTAGCCATATGACCAATAACAGCATTTTAATTCTGGCTGGTGGTGGTCCTGCCCCCGGCATCAACACAGTAATCAGTTCTGTATCTAAAATTTTTCTCCGAGACGGCTATCGTGTAATTGGGTTGCACGATGGTTACAAAAATCTTTTTGTAGAAAACCCATCAACGATTGATATTGATTTTGAACTTGCAGATGGTATTCTGGGACGTGGTGGAAGTGTATTGCGCATGAGCCGGTACAAACCATCCGACCTTGAATTTAAAACAGATTTCTTTGTAAAGAATAATGTAAAACTGCTTGTTACCATTGGAGGCGATGATACGGCATCAACCGCCAACCGTATTGCAAAATATTTAGTGGAGAAGAAATTTCCCATTCAGAACATTCACGTACCAAAAACAATTGATAACGACTTACCTCTTCCTGATGGCATGCCTACATTTGGTTACCAGAGTGCGAAAGAAGAAGGTGTGCGTATCGGGCGTACCATTTATGAAGATGCCCGTTCATCAGGTAACTGGTTTGTGATTTCGGCAATGGGTCGTGAAGCCGGTCACCTTGCATTTGGTATTGGCACAGCCTGTCATTTTCCGATGATTGTTATCCCGGAAATGTTTAACAAAACAAAACTTACGCTGGATAAAATCACCAAGCTCATGATTTCATCCATCATCAAACGCAAAATTCTTGGCGTTAACTATGGCGTGGCAATTGTAAGTGAAGGTGTATTCCATTTTATGAACGATGAAGATGTTGAATCATCAGGCATACAGTTTACGTATGATGAACATGGCCATCCCGAACTGGGTAACGTAAGTAAAGCTCATATCTACAACCTGTTACTGCAGATTAAATTAAAGCAACTTGGTATTAATGTAAAAAGCCGCCCGGTTGAAATGGGTTATGAACTTCGTTGCCTTGTACCTGCTGCTTACGATCTGCAATATTGCAGCTACCTTGGTATTGGTGTAAAAAAATTGTTTGACCAGGGATTAACCGGTTGTGTTGTTACGGCTAATACAAACGGGGAAATTAACCCGCTTTACCTGAAAGATGTGGAAGATAAACATGGCAAGGTAAAAACAAGAATGGTAAATATGAATGCACACGAATCGAAGATGGTTTTCTTCGACAGCATTCAATACCTTACTGCAGATGATGTAAAAGCTGCAAAGAAATTCCTGAAAGATCCGGAAGAGTATGTGTTTAACAATATTCTTGAATGGAACGTATAGGAAAACAGAAATAAAACAAAATAAAAGAGCCGTAATTAATCAATTACGGCTCTTTTACTATTGGCAATGCAATGTGTGTTTATGCAAGATCAATCTCTTTATCGAGATATACATCCTGAACATTGTTAAGCATATCAACACCTTCGTTAAACGGACGCTGGAATGCTTTGCGGCCTAAAATAAGTCCCATGCCACCTGCACGTTTATTTACCACTGCTGTATAAACTGCTTCAGCAACATCGCTTGCTCCTTTACTTTCGCCACCGGAATTAATTAAACCAATTTTTCCATTGTAGCAATTCAATACCTGGTAGCGGCACAAATCAATGGGATGATCGGTAGTGAGTTTTTCATAAACGAGTTTGCTTGTTTTTCCATGCTTGGTTGCAAGATAACCGCCATTGTTTACAGGAAGCTTCTGTTTAATAATATCAGCCTGTAATGTTACACCAAGGTGATTGGCTTGTCCTGTAAGGTCGGCAGATGAATGATAGTCCACTCCATCAACTTTAAATCCGGGATTACGCAGGTAGCACCATAAAATAGTAGCCATACCCAGTTCGTGTGCCATTTGAAAAGCCTCTCCAATTTCTTTGATCTGCCTTGTACTTTCATCAGAACCAAAATAGATAGTGGCACCTACAGCAGTTGCGCCCATATCCCATGCACTCTTGATTGTGCCGAAAAGAATCTGGTCGTAACGGTTAGGCATGCTGATGAATTCGTTGTGATTGATTTTAACAATGAAAGGAATTTTATGTGCATACTTGCGGCTTACTGCACCTAAAACACCAAAGGTTGAAGCAACGCCGTTGCAGCCGCCTTCAATTGCGAGTTTTACAATGTTTTCGGGGTCGAAATAAATAGGATTAGGAGCAAAGGAAGCGCCTCCACTGTGTTCAATACCCTGATCGACAGGTAAAATGCTGCAATAGCCTGTATTGGCAAGACGGCCATGCCCTAACAGTTGCTGCATGCTTTTAAGCACATTGTTATTACGGTTTCCCATTGCCATTTCATTGTCCACATAATCGGGTGATGGAACATGAAGTGTTGCTTTGTCAACAGTGCTGCATTTGTGATCCAATAAATACGCAGCCTGATCTCCGAGCAGTTGAGTAATTTTATTCGATGCCATAGTTTAAAAAATTTGGTATTAAATATAGAGCAACGGAATTACCTCTATACTGATTTAGATCATACTTTAAACAAACCAAGAGTTTTGGCTGAAAACATTGCCTAAAATTCGTAAAAGCACACAGAAGTGTAACAAAGCAACGGGATAGCTATTTAAAAATCAATCTTTCCTCTCAGCAATTTTTTTTCGCAAACGGCTGAGTGACTGAGGTGTTATTCCAAGAAATGAGGCTATATCATATAAAGGAACCATCTGCACAATATCCGGACGTTGTGAAATCAGTTCAAGATATTTTTGCTCAGCCGAAGCATGGAGCGCTCCCTTGAGTAATTTGTCTGTTCTGTTCCTGTAATCCAATAAGGCAAAATAATGATAATAAAGATAAAAAGGATAACGCTCTATTGCATACAAAGCTTTTTCCATCTCAATAAGCAACACTTCTGCTTCATAAACAGCTTTAATAGAATAAATCGATTTCGATTTCTTAAAGAAACTTTCTCCATCGCCGGTCCACCATCCTTTTGTAGCAAGATCAACTATAAATTCATTTCCTTCTTCATCCAGCGTAAAATAACTAAGACAACCACTTCGAACAAAGATGCCCTCCTTGCATATTTCGCCAGCTTTAAAAATATATGATCCTTGTTTAAACTGCCTGGGTGTAAACAACAACTCCAGTTCAGCGTAATCCTTTTCTGGCACTTTGGTATAATGTAATATATTTTCGTACAAATCAGGATAAAGCATAAGTGTAAGAAATTTGAATCCTGAAATTATAAAAAAACCGGCTGGTATCAGCCGGTTTTTAAAACGAAAAAAATTATTGAATAATGATTTTGTAAGTAGATGAGTGTAGCTTCAGCAGGCACATTCCGTTTTGCAAATGACTTACATCTATTGTATGAACACCTGGGGTAAATGTGGCCTTAGTTAAAACCTTCCCTTGCTGTGAATATAAGGTTGCATCACATACTTCATCAACTTTAAACATGAGTTGTCCGTTAGTGACAGGATTATTCAATACTGCATTTCCAGATACTCCAACAACAACAGAAGCAATACTGCTGTAACTGAGTTTACCATCAATATCTTTTTCTGTTATACGGTAATAGTTAACCCCTTTTGAAGGTTGCTGTTGTATAAAACTATAGCTTGATATTCCATTACTTAACCCAGCAGCTTTTATCGACCCAAGTTTGTTCCAGTTTCTTGCATTACTGCTTTGAAATACTTCAAACAATTCAGTATTATATTCAGCAGCAGTAGTCCATTCAAGATAAACTTTTCCATTTCTTTCTGTGCCTGTAAATCCTATCCACGACAACGGCAATGTTCCTAATGTAAGTTGTGCATTTGGATTATTGGCTGTTGTTGTAGTAAAATATTTTTCCGCTCCCGCAGCTCCGTTATATTCAAACACCTGTACAGTATAAGTTGTAGCAGCAGAAAGCCCGGTAAGTGTTACTGAATTTCCTGTACCATTGTAAATGCAATAATATCCGGAAGAACCTAACTGTGTTCCTTTACTGCTCCAGTCTGTACTTGCTGTATAAGTTGTATTATCAGAAGGATTAGTTATTGCACCTGAACCTTGTTTTACAAAAACTGCACGTTTGGCAGCGGTACCATTGGTCCAGCCAATTGTCAATTGTGTTGATTGTATAGAACTGAAAGTAACAGATGATGCCTGTGTAGTTGAAATATATGTAAAGCCTGCAAGAGTACCTGTGCCGCTTGAACTTGTTACACTTACACTACCACTGGTTCCTGCGCCAACGGTAGCCACTATCTGGTAATCTGAATTCACAGTGAAGGATGAGGCTGCAGTACCACCAAAGGTTACAGATGTGGTACCAAGAAATTTATTTCCGCTGATTGTTACAACTGTACCTGTTTGTGCAGATGTTGGAGAAAAGGAACTGATCGTTGGAGCAACCGGTACTGTAAAGAAATAAATAGGTAAGGAAACTGTTACATTAATACAGGTTACACTCACACTTCCTGTAACTGAACTTCCACTAACTGTAGCTGTTATTTGTGTGTCACTGTTTACAGTAAATGAAGTAACATCTACACCACCAATTTTTACAGATGTTGCACCTGTAAAACCTGTACCTGTTATAGTAACAGTTGTACCTGTAAGTCCGGCTGTTGGTGTAAATGAAGTTATTGATGGAACAGTTGGATTAGTGGCAACTGCACATGCAGCAAAAAGACCGGATACATCTGCTGCATTTGCACCGATACCTCCATCATTACCATTTTGTGTTCCGTTAACTGCGCCAATTGCGCCCCCACCTCCGCCGCCAACATCACTTGTACGACCATAACCAGTTCCACCGGCCGCACCACCATCGCCACCTGCAAATGATCCGCCAGACGGGCTTGTTGTATTATTATACATACCTGCACCACCACCATATCCATAAATAGTTGTGCCTGCAATTGTAATAGAAGTTGTTCCCCCTGCTGTTCCGTTTATTGCACCATGTCCGGCCCTTCCTCCGCTTCCTATTGAATAACTGATCATATCACCTGGTGTTACAGCTTTTGTTACATAAGCCACACCACCTGCGGCTCCACTACCACCAGAAGTAGGATCGCTTTGCGTAGCCCCTCCCCCACCTCCACCGCCGCCAATAGCCCATACCTTAGCTGAAGTAACTCCGGCAGGTACAGTAACAGACGTTCCTGATGTAAGTACAAGTGAGCTTACTAAAGTTGCTCCGTTAAAATAAGCCACAACCACAACTCCTTGGCCACCTTCACCGCCTGCCCAGTTAATGGTTCCTAAACTAAAATAACCACCAGCACCACCACCACCACCGCCAAATTTCCCCGCCCCACCTGATCCTCCCCACCAACTGCCTCCACCACCGCCACAACCTAATCCGGTTGCAGGCAACCCCTGGTTATTGGCACCGTTAACGCCAGAACCGGCAGGTGCCCCGGCACCACCTGAAGTTGTAGCGACCTGTGCTTTTACAAATAATGAAGTGGAGAATAACAGCAGAATGATGTTACATACAGAAAGCAAAAACTTTGGTTTCATGATATTGAAATTTGAATGTATTACCAGTAAAAACATTTACATTATACCAATGCAAATGAATAACCGGGTATAGGATTTTGTGTACATTCAAAAATATTACTACAGATTTTTTGTTTTATTAACATAGGGTAATTAGTAATCAGAACCGAAATTTTGCTAATTATATCAATTGATTTTCTCTACATAAAAGTGCTTATTTTTTTAAAATAGCAAAAAATAAAGTACAGAGAAATGGTTAGAATTTTCGTTCCGAAATATTTTTTCTAATACGGCTAAGAGATTGTGCAGTTATTCCAAGAAAAGAAGCTATATCATATAATGGTGCAATTTGAACAACATCAGGCCTCTATAAAACCAGTTCATTATATTTCTCCTCGCAGTGGTATGAAGTGCCCCACTCAGTAACCGATCTGTTCTGTTCCTGTAATCTAATAATGCGAAATAATGATAATAAAGAAAAAAAGGATACTGTGCAAAAGCATAAAGAAATTTGTCAGGCTCAATTAAAAGCACATCAGCATCATACACAACTTTAATATAGTATGGCGATATTGTTTTTTTGAAGAAACTTTCGCCATCAGCCATCCACCAACCTCTTGTTGCAAAATCAATAATATTTTCATTTCCTTCTTTATCTCTGGTAAAATAACTAAGGCATCCGCTTTGAACAAATACTCCAAGTCTGCATATATCCCCAGCTTCAAGAATGTAAGAGCCTGTCGCAAGACGCTTGTTTGTAAATAACAGCTCTAGTTCATTGTATTCATCTTCCGGTGCAACTGTATATTGTAAAACACTTTTGTACAATTCAGGATAAAGCATGAAGCAATATATTGTTTGATATGTTATTTTTCAACTACTCTGATGTAAAAAGCTCTCTCCACATTAAACAGCCCTCTTCCCGGTTCTATAAATCCGTTGCAGCATTTCAAATAAATCGGGGTGGTTTTGGCTAAGTAATTCAGGTTGTTCAAAAAAGTATTCGGAGATTACTGCAAAAAATTCAATGGTATTTGTTGCAGCATACATATCAATATCCGATCCGAAGTTTCTCATCCGCTCAATTGTATCATTCATCAGCCTGCGCCAGCATTCGGTGTATTTACGTTCAAGAAAAATCTCCGGGACTCCGTCCATTGTTCCATCCATTTTATCAATCAGATGAACAAACTCATGAATGGCTGTATTATGAGTGTCGTTACTGTTAATAAATCCCTGCCTCAGTTGCCATTTGGTAATTACCATTACATTCTGCAACGCTCCAGTGCCCACCATTCCGGCTATATTCCGGTTGCTGCCATGCTGGTCGAAATCTGAATTGAAAGCACCGGGATATAACAACACTTCATGAAGATTAATGTACTGCCAGTCGTGAATAGCAAATACAGGAATGATGGCACCTGCGGCGATCAATACACGGTCAACATCTTCAACTTCTGCATTTACACCGGTTATTTTTACTGCCGATAAAAACTGCTCTGCCCTCTTTTCAAATTCTTCTTTTTCTTCTTCGTTCAGTTCACGATAAAACTTTACATAGTCGTGCAGCAGTTCTTTATAATTTTCGGGCAACTGGCGTAGTGGCTTTTTTCTACTGATGCGGAATGCGATAATAATTGCAAGAATAATGAGCAGCAGCACCAACAATATCTGTAATACCAATACCATAATAGTACATGAAGATAGCTATTCTTTGCTGCGGGAAGAAATGTGCAGTTGAGGCAATCACATTACGATTACTTCAAGTTAGGACATAATTAAAATGATCAGGCAATTACTGCTGCATCAAGCCTTGCAACAATCAATTCATATTGCTGGCATAAAGCAACAAGTTCCAGTTCTGCGTTTCCAAGATCATCTATAAACTTTTCTCTGTTACTTGCCGCAACACCGGGCAGGTTGCGGTAATAGCCGATGCCTTCAAAAAGATGCTGCATAAACGATTCAAAATATTTTTTCTTTTTCTCGTCACCCTCTTTGTAATCGTTTAACTCATTTGTAATAAAATCAACATAAAGCTGCAGTTCCGCTATAAACATGTGTGGTCTGTTCTTATTCATGCTGATTTCTTTCCGTCCGTAAATATGATCGGTCATTGCCTGCAATGAAACCACTTCAGAAAAGTTTACAATGTTCGGGCCGGGGCAAACATTCACATCAAATCGTTTATTAAAAAAAGGCTGATCGTATTTAATTGATGCGGTATTACTAAGTCCCACACACAAACATTCCTTATCTGTAATATCGCTTAATTGCTTTGCATATTCATCAGCAGGCAGGTTTTGCGATTGCAGTTGTGCTATTTTCAAACGCTGGTATTTGAACGATGCAGTACATATCGGGGTATCTGTAAACTCTGTATTAAATGCAAGTAATTTTTCACTACAAGGACTTCCCGGCTTCCCTTTTTGTATTCTTGTTTGTTTAATCTGGTCAGCGGTTGTTCCTTTCAGGTAATGAAAACGCACACCAAGTGGCGAGTTTTTACTCAATACAATATTTCTCTTTTTTGCATCGCATAACTTCTGCAACGTGTTATCATCTACAGTTGTTGCTTCAGGTACTAACAGGAAAGGTGTTCCCCAACCAGTACTGTCAATGTTGTAATATTCATGCAAAAAATGATCTTCTTCAAAATCACCAATACCTCCCTGCGCAGAAAAAAGAATAGCAGGAGGCTCGGCAAAAACTTCTTTGTTGTTTTTTTGCAAAGCAGCATTATAAATTTCAAACAATGCTTCTGTTAGTTCCTGCCGCTTTGTTTTAAATTCTTCAAGAATAGATCCCATCAAATAACCATCCGTTGCAAATGCATGCCCGCCACAGTTTAATCCCGATTCGATTCTGAATTCACTAACCCATATTCCTTTCTTTGCCAGATATTTACCTTGTATTAATGCAGAACGGTAATCACTTACTTTAATCACCACTTTTTTTGTAAACACTCCATTTTCATTTTCATGAAGTTCATTACAACCTTCCATATAGTTAAAAAGGCGTGGGTTCATTCCTGCAGAAAATATTACCGATGAATTAACGAGGTTGCTTTTCACATACCCACGCAAAGCAGCAACTGCATCCGAACCATCTTCAATAAGTTCGCCCTGCTTTGTAAAATTGTTGCGGTCAACTTTGGTCATGATGTTTACATCAATGCTTCCAGGCTGAATATATGCACGAAGCTTTGCTTCAATTTTACTTTTCAAAGACTTGTCAGATGTTGCCATCATCTCCCTGTATAATTTTTTAATTCTGCTGTCTTCCGGAAGCATTTCAAAATATTTCACAATTTCAGAACCGGCTTCAAACGCAGTCTTTCTTATTTTTTCCACTTGCTCATGTACAATAGTATTCATCAGGTTCAGGTAATCGGTAATCCGCTTTGCCCTGTAATCGTGTTCCTGTTCTGTAATTGGCTTATACTCTTGTTTAATGGTTGGATAATAATAACTACGCATCATTTCCACCAGCTTATCTTCCACAATTGAAATAACTGAAGAAATACCATACTGTGCAACTTTAACCGGACTGTCGATAGTATAGGCAAGGCCCATTACAGGTATATGAAATTTATGAAAAGGATGTTGTTGCGTCATGTTGTTGTAGTAAATAAAATGAAAACAAAAAAAGGAAGGACAAGAAACAGAAAATGAATGCTAACAATAATCAGTATTTTGCCACTATGTAAAGGTAACTACAAATACATCCATAATAACTGATTATTATCAATTAGTATTACTAAAACAAATTCGGGCAGATTTCACAAACGATCAGTAGTATTTATTTGCAACATCAGCAACAAATTTTGCATATAGAATTCGCACTATTTATCGGGATAAAAACGCAAATGCTCAAATACATAGTTATCATGCTGCCTTAATTTATCAATCAACTGTTTCAGTTCACTTTCTTCCCATTTTTTCTGAAACATTTCATCATGCAATAATAAAACAAGGTGATTTTGGGTGAATGTGTTTCCACTGTTTTGCCTTGTTTCAATTTCGTTCAGCATTTCGTCAACTGTTTGCACTGGCTCGCCATTTTGCTTATGCTGCCATTCTAAATCCCATCCATATATTTTATAATTGTTTTTTTCAAGAAGATCGGCTGCTGCCGAACCGCTTACACCATCATCCTTCTTTCTGCCACCAATACGCCACATATTTCTTCCGGGCAATCGTACAACTTTATACCGAAGGTTTAACTGCTGCTCATTCTTCTGAATATCTTTCAGTACCTGTTGCGGGTTACTATAAAATTCTTTGTAATGGTCATTTGCATGAGTGTAGCTATGATTATATGCTTCTACAAACGGATTTTCTTCGTAGAGCTTATAGTAGTTACCTAACTGCTTACTTTTTTCTGCATGTTCTCCAACAATAAAAACACTGATTTTTAAACGCTCACTTAAAACCACGCTGTCAATATTTTCACTTCCATTCAGCGGGCCATCATCAAACGTAAGATAGATGTATTTTAACGGTTGCTTTGATTGTACAGCAGGCAACGTTTTGTGCAACGGCATTGAAGCACTTGTAAGAAAAACCATTGCTGTTGAAATTACGACGATTTGAATAAGTTGTTTCATTTGATTGCCTTTAATTGCGGTTAATTCATATTAGTAAGTTAGAAAAGAAACAAAAAAGAAATTCTTCTAATCGCTCAATCAAAACTTTCTGTCGGTAAAAATATAAAGCTATCTTTTTTTCATACTGTTCAAATGAATCCCTTTTCCCAATTCTTTAACATCTCAAAAAAATAATTCAGCACAGATACCGTTTTATATGCAATGAATTCACGTTTCTTTTTACTGCTTCTTTTCTCTTGTATAACTTTTTCTATAGCTCCTGCACAAATGGTTACAGGTGTGTGGAAAGGAAAAGCAGGAACCGGTTTTAAACAAGGCAAACTGGAGCTGAAACTTATCCAGAAAGGAGACAGTCTTTATGGAACTTCATATTACTACGAATCAGCAAACAATTACCGCCGCTATACAGTGAAGGGATATTTTAATCAGCAAACAAACCAGGTTGTGTGGTGGGATGATGAATTGATTGAAAGCAAATCACCCAAAGTAACTATTCTTTCACCGGGAGAAATTCCATTGCTGATGGAAGCCGATTTTAATTGCCCCGGAAGTGGTGTAATGATGCTTGATGGAAAAGCAGTAACAAAAGAAGAACAGAAAAACAAAGGCACAGTTCATCTCGATAAGGTTGAACGAAACCAGTTTACTGATGAATGGGATTATGTGATTGAAAATTATACAGTGGGTGCCAATGACCCGGAAATTATTGACAGTGTTGCAAGATTGCATTCAGTTGTTCAGCAACCACAGGTTGTTGCAGCAGCACCACAACCTCCTGTTCAACATCCTGCACCAACAGTACAACCCAAATCTGAACCAGTTGTAATAACAGAAAAACCAATTGTTCAGAAAGACACAGTTCAAACAATAACAAAAATTGAAACAGCACCTTTACCTAAAACAGAGCCGACAGTTGTTACCAACCAGCCCGATATTAAAGAGAAATTCATTGAGCGTAAGAAAATCTTAACGACTGAACTGCCGCTGGAAGGCGATAGCATTGAAATTCATTTTTATGATAATGCTGAAATTGATGGCGACTCCATTTCGCTGTTCATGAATAACACACTTGTATTTGAACATGTTCGCCTGAGCGACAAACCCTACATTGTAAAATTTGCAACGAAAGATTTAACGGAAAGCAACGAACTGGTGATGGTGGCAGAGAACTTAGGCTCTATTCCCCCAAATACATCCTTTATGATTGCCTATATCAACAATCAGCGCTACACTGCCAACCTTGAAAGTACAGAGAACAGCAGCGCCATGATAAAGTTTGTGCGAAGACAATAACGAATCTCATTCAAATCAACTAAAAATAAAAATCCCGTCAACGTTATTGTTGACGGGATTTTTTATAATTGATCTTTTGTTTAATACAGCGTAAGGAAGTTTGTAAGCAGGCTCGGCAACAAACCAAGAGCAATAATAAGAACTGCGACAACAACCATTATTGCCTTGAAAGCAGGTGCAACAACAATATCCTGTCCCTCACCGTCTTTAAAATACATGGCCTGGATTACACGGAAATAATAATACACACTCACTGCGGCCATAATAACTGCAAATATTACAAGCCATAAATAAGACCCTGCTTTTACAGCGGCTGTCAGCACATAATATTTTGCAAAGAACCCTGCTGTTGCAGGAATACCGGCCAACGAAAAGAAACATACGGCAAGTACAAATGCCAGAACCGGTTGTTTTTTTGCGAACCCGTTAAAGCCATCAAATGTATAATCCTTCATCTTCGACAATACGGCAAAAATAGCAATGGTTGCTAGCGAATAAGCAGCAGCATACAACAACAAACCCTGTTTTGCCATATCATTAATTGCAAACACTGAAAACATCATAAAGCCAGCCTGTGCAATACTGGAATAAGCCAGCATACGCTTTACACTCTGCTGGTAAACCGCAGTTATATTTCCAATAAAAAGAGTGAGTGCAATAATAATGCTTACAGTAAGCTGCCATTTAGCAGTAACACCGGCAAAACCATTTGCAAATAAATTCAGGAAGCCGATAAACACCGCCACTTTTACAATGGTTGCCATAAAAGAAGTGAACACAGTTGGCGCTCCGTCATATACATCCGGTGTCCAGAAATGAAATGGAGCAGCCGAAACTTTAAATGCCAGTGAAATCATAATTAATACAATACCAATGGCAGTAAAGATGATAAAGCTGTCGTTTGCCGAAGCAGCAATGCTCTCTACCCTGAAAGAACCCGAACCACCATAAAGGAAGGCAATGCCCAGCAACATAATTCCCGTAGAGAACGATCCCATTAGAAAATACTTTAACGCCGCTTCATTGCCTTTAAGATTCCGTTTATCAGATGCAGTTAAAATATAAAGCGGAATAGAAATAATTTCAATGCCAATGAATAAAATCAGCAGGTTATTAAACAAAGCAACTAATCCTGCGCCGCAAACGATAAAGAAAATAAGCGCAAAATATTCATAAGGATGCTTCCCTACAGCCATCACATCATCCCCACTAAGCAAAAAATAAATCAGCAAAGCAACAACAAGAACAGTAAGGAAAATCAAACCAAAACGATCGTACTGCAGCATTCCTTTAAAATCGCTGCTGATAATCATTTTACCGGTCAGATCAAACATATTACCAATAAGCAATGCAACAGCCCCTGCAATTGCAACTGTTTTGGCAGCAGTTCTGCTTTTGATAAACAATCCGCTAAACATCATCACAACTCCCCAAAGTGCTGAAATTAAAATCAGGTTCATCGTACTACGTTAAATTATTTAAAGATTCCTAAGATCATTGTTACTGTATCGTTCACCATTGCAAATACAGGCTTGGGAAATACTCCCAACACAAAAATAAATGCCACAATAACAATAAGTCCTGCTTTTTCAAACCAGGAAATATCAACTGCCTTTGCAGTAAGTTCATTGGTGTTACCGTAAAATACTTTCTGTATCATCCGTAATGTATATACTGCACTCAGAATTATACTTAATCCTCCAATTGCAGCAAACCATATATTGAATTTAAAGAGTCCGTTAAACATCAGGAACTCACCCACAAATGCATTCGTAAGCGGCAGAGCAACATTCGCAAGTGCTACAATTACCAGCAATATGGATAAGCCCTGTGCTTTTTGCGCAATACCACCAAGCTCACTTATTTTTCGTGTACCAAACTGGCGCTCGATCAGTTCAACAACAACCCACATACCCAGCACATTTATACCATGGCTGAAAAACTGAATCATTGCACCCTGCAATGCACTTTCGTTAAGAGTAAACAATGATGCACTCATTAAACCAATATGAGCAATGGAGGAATATGCAATTAAACGTTTCAGATCATCCTGCTGCATGGCAAGGATACTTGCGTAAATCATTCCGGCAACACTCAGACCAATAACGATATTGCTGAATTCATACGAACCTGCAGGGAACATAGGAATTAACCAGCGTACCACGGCAAACAAACCCATCTTTACCATCAATGCACTCAGTACCATTGTTACAGCAGTCGGGGCCTGCTCATACGTATCGGGCTGCCATGTATGAAAAGGAAATACCGGCATTTTAATTGCGAATGCAATAAAGAACAACCAGAAAAGCCAGGCTTGCTGTGCAGTACTAAGTTTTACTGCGTACAGCGACTGCATGGAAAACGAAGCATCAGTTGTTTGATAATACAGCCAGATTAAGCCAACCAGCATTAACAATGAACCGATGAAAGTATAAATGAAAAACTTAAATGTAACTGCAATCCTTCTTTCTCCTCCCCATTTGGAACAAAGAAAATAAACAGGTATTAAAGCAAGTTCCCAAAAGAAGTAAAACAATAAACCATCTGCTGCAAGAAATACGCCAAGCAAACCAGCCATTGTCAGCAACATCAAACCATAAAAACTATTGGATGATGTGTACTTACTGCTCCACGTTGTGATAAAAATAATGGGATAAGCAACTACAGTAAGTAAACAAAGTACAGCGCTCATTCCATCCATCACCAGGCTGAATGATGAACCAAGCTGCGGTAACCAATCGGCCGAGTAAATTTTATTTTCCGGGCTGCCGGATAATAATACATATACCATTACCGCAAGTGCAGCAAGCGATACAATAAGGCTCCATGATTTTACCTGCTTTTCTTCTTTTATAAAAAAAGCTCCAAGGCCACCAATCAACGGAATCAATATCAACAATAATGCAGTCATAAAACAGTTAATCTATAATCAGATAAATAAAGTAATTACAAAGAACACTAATATTCCAAGCACCATCCATAAAATATAAGTGCCTACCTGTCCGCTTTGAAGCAACCGTAACTGACGGCCACCCCATTGAACACTTTTACCAACACCGTTTACCAACCCATCAATACCACTCTTTTCAACAAAACGGTTCAAAATATTTCCAAATGCATTTAATGGTTTGGTAATAATAGAATCGTACAACTCATCTACATACCATTTATTAGCCAGTACTTTTCCAAATCCAGTTGCTTCGCCTGTTTCAGGTTTTTTGCTGAAGTGTGTCCATGCAAAAATGATAGCAGCAAGGATCAATGCCTGGCTTACTACTAACAACATCCATTCGGTTGAATGATTGATTTCATGTGCCGCCTCAACTCTTGCTGTAGATGCTGCAAATACAGGATCCAAATAATGCTGAAGTGCATGTGCGTTGGGTGAAAACAATTCAGGAATACCAACAAAACCGGCAACGGCTGCAAGTACTGCAAGCACTATCAGCGGCATGGTCATTTGCCAGGGGCTTTCATGAAGATGATGTTCCTGCTCATGCGTACCACGGAAAGTTCCACGGAACGTCATAGCATATAAACGGAACATATAAAATGCGGTCATCAATGCACCAATCAATCCAATGATATAATAAATTGTGTTTGCCTGCAATGCATGAACAAGTATTTCATCTTTGGAGAAAAAACCACTCAAAGGAAATATACCTGCTATGGCAATACAGCCAACTAAGAAAGTAGCATGTGTGATGGGAAGTTTTTTTGCCAGTCCCCCCATTTTACGGATGTCCTGTTCGTGATGCATGGCATGAATAACAGAACCTGCTCCAAGGAATAACAAAGCTTTGAAAAAAGCATGTGTCATTACATGAAAAACTGCGCCTGTGTAAGCACCCACACCTAAACCAACAAACATATAACCTAACTGACTTACGGTTGAATAGGCCAGCACTTTCTTAATATCGGTTTGTTTAATGGCAATGGTTGCAGCGAGGATTGCAGTTGCCAATCCAACAACAGCAACCACTGTTTGCGATACCGGGGCAAGTGTATATAAAATGTTGCTGCGTGCAATCATGTAAATACCGGCAGTAACCATTGTTGCCGCATGAATGAGTGCCGATACAGGTGTTGGACCTGCCATTGCATCGGGCAACCATGTATATAAAGGAATCTGTGCACTTTTACCGGTAGCACCAACAAAAAGTAATAATGTAATAACAACAAGAATCGTATCGCCACTGCTTAAAGCACCGGCCTGATTAAATACATCAATATAAGTTAAAGTGCCAAATTGCTGAAGAATAAAAAACAAACCAAGAAGAAAACCAAGGTCACCAATGCGGTTCATCACAAATGCTTTTCTTGCTGCATTTCCATACTCTGTATTTTTAAACCAATAGCCAATGAGTAAATAAGAACAAAGACCAACACCTTCCCAACCAATAAACATAATGAGATAATTGGCACCAAGCACCAACATCAACATGCTGAACACAAACAGATTCAGGTAAGCGAAATACCGTGCATAGTGCTGTGGTTGTTCATCGCTCATGTAAGAAGTAGAGTAAACATGAATAAGGAAACCTACTCCTGTAATAATCAGCAGAAACAAAGCTGAAAGCTGGTCAACCTGAAACGCAAACGGAATTGTAAGTCCTGCTGTATTAATAAAATCAAACAATGTAACAGTAACAGGTGTAAATCCATCGGCTCTTGTTTCATTAAAAACAAGCAGACTTATCACAAAGGATGCAAGCACAACAACACTTCCGATAATGCCGCTAACCGATTTACTTAATCCTTTTCTTCCAAGTCCGTTAATTAAAAAACCAATTAGTGGAAATAACGGAACAAGCCAGATATAATCAACCATATTCTTCATACTATTTTATGTACGATGTACAATGTCAGGCGTACATCTGACATCGCACATTCTTTAATGTTTTAATCTGTTTAAAAAGTTTACATCCACACTATGAATATTCCTGTACATCATTACAATAATCGCCAGCCCCACACTAACCTCAGCCGCAGCTACCACCATAATAAAGAAAACAAATAACTGTGCTTCCACCCCGGTTGTAGCTTCCGGCAAACCTGTTGCCACAGTTGCATAGTGCATTTTAGAAAATGCAACCAGTAAAAGATTCACCGCATTCAGCATTAGCTCAATACACATGAAAATAATAATTGCGTTGCGGCGTGTTAACACACCTGCCACTCCAATACTGAACAACGCAACTGCAAGAATGATATAATAATTTATCGGCATAATACAATTTGAGAGTTATTCAATTTGAAAATTTACAGAAGTTTCTATTTGTTTATTATTCTCAAATTTTCAAATTATTTAATTTTAATCTTCTTTTTTTCCAATTACCACTGCACCAACCATTGCACTCAGGAACAGCACACTGCTTATTTCAAATGGCAATACATAATCGGTAAACAATGTTTTACCTAACTGGTGAATTAAACCCGCCGTACCTCCCATATTAACCTGCTGCACTGTCAATGTTTCAGATTGCTTTAAAGCTGCAACAAATACCAGCATTAAACAACCTCCGGCAATAATCCCCGCTATTTTCAGCCACTTGTTTTTCTGTGGCTCATTATCGGCATTCAGGTTCATGAGCATTATCACAAACAGGAACAACACCATAATTGCACCTGCATAAACAATAATGTTTACGATTGCAAGAAACTGTGCATTGAGTAAAATGTAATGACCGGAAATTGCGAAGAACACCACAATTAACCACAAAACACTGTAAACAGGGTTTTTGCTGAACACCATCATCAATGCTCCGCCAACGGCAAGCACAGTTAAGAACCAGAAAAGAATTTCAGTAATAGTCATATTAAGCAGTCTGTTGTTTGGCTTTCGCCTTACGTTCATCAATTAATCCCTTCGCCTTTTTATATCCTTCCGGATCTTTTACAGGATCAGGAATCACTAAATTATCTTTACCATAAATAAAACTTTTGCGGCTGTAATTAGCAGGGGCAAAAGTTTCAGTTAAATAAATTGCATCCTTCGGACAAGCCTCCTCACACAAACCGCAGAAAATGCAACGCAGCATATTGATTTCATATTTCGCTGCATATTTTTCTTCACGGTATAAATTTTCTTCGCCGGGTAAACGTTCTGCCGCATCCATTGTAATTGCTTCGGCCGGGCAGGCAACTGCACACAACCCACAGGCAGTACAACGTTCACGGCCTTCCTCATCACGGTTCAGAATATGCAAACCACGAAACACAGGGCTGAAAGGTCTTTTCTCCTCCGGGTATTGAATGGTAACCTTCTTTTTAAGAAGATGACCAAACGTAATTCCCATTCCTTTCAGAATAGCAGGCATATACATTCTTTCTGCCCAGTTCATTGGTCTGCGATCAACTTGTTTTGCTCTGTTTGTTAATTGCATCAACGTTTATTAAAAAGTTTTTCAAATATTTTTTTACCGGCACCGGTTTTTCTTTTCAGCTTTTGTTGCGTCGCACTCTTGTGCTGCATCAATTCCCTCATCATTTCTTCAACCACAACAGCACAGCGGCTGTAACAAGCATATTCAGCAGTGAAAGTGGAATTAATGCTTTCCAACCCAAATTCATTAACTGATCATAACGGAAACGTGGAATCGTCCAGCGTACCCACATGAACACAAATATGAAAAAAAGAATCTTTGCAAACAATGCAGCCGCACCTAACAATGCCATTATGTTTGTCGAAAATCCCCACACGCTTTCATCATAGAAAGGAAGAATATCATAACCACCAAAAAACAATGTGGCCATAATTGCACTGCTGATGAACATATTAATGTATTCAGCAAACAAATAAAAACCCAGCTTCATACTGCTGAACTCTGAGTGATAACCACCAATCAGTTCATTTTCTGCTTCAGCCAGATCAAACGGAGTTCTGTTACATTCCGCAAAAGCAGTAACCAAGAATATAAAAAAGCCAAAGGGTTGTACAATTACATTCCACAATCCATTTTGCTGTTGTTTTACCATTTCACTTAGGCTCAGTGTTCCCGTAATCATCAACAAAGCAATCAATGTAATACCCATTGCCAGCTCATACGAAATGATTTGTGATGCAGCACGCAAACCACCCATTAATGAAAATTTATTGTTACTTGCCCAAGCACCAATCATTATTCCATATACACCTAAACTAACCACACCAAACACATATAAAATACCAATGTTTACGTCAGCAATCTGCAATGAAACTGTACGGCCAAATACTTCTATCTTGTCACCCCAAGGTATAACAGCACTGGTTAATAAAGCGGTGAGCATTGCCATTGAAGGGCCGAGTATAAACAGAAATTTATTCGATGCATTCGGAATAATTTCTTCTTTCATAAACAACTTAATGGCATCTGCAAAAGGCTGCAGTAACCCTAACGGGCCTGCACGGTTAGGTCCTAAACGATCTTGAATAAATGCTGCAATCCTGCGTTCGCCCCATGTTTCATACATGGCTACCACCATTGATAAAATAACAATAAAAGCTATCAGTATAGTTTTTTCAAGCACTAATGCCCAGTCAATGGTTAATAAAAAAGTATTCATTAATTTTCTTTCTTCAGTTGTTTAAATACCTGCGATGTTGCAGGGCCTTTCAGTTCACTCAGGTCAACCTGGTTTACTTCAGATACATCTTTAATGTTCAGCAACAATTTTGGATTGCGGCCTGTTACTTTCTGAACTGTTTCAT
Organism: Chitinophagaceae bacterium UBA1953; assembly: GCA_002336115.1. GTDB lineage: Bacteria > Bacteroidota > Bacteroidia > Chitinophagales > Chitinophagaceae > Lacibacter. Next base: position 75,412 of record DDEN01000034.1, on the reverse strand, counting down.
GAGGTTTTACCACACCAACATAATGTCCTTGTGAAATCACTGAATGACGGCTTACTACAGAAGGTCCTTCAATAATCCAGTCGCTTGCTTTCTTTCGCTCAAAACGGCAGGTATTACAAATCCATCCAGGTTCACCTTTGGTTGTATCTTTTACTTCACCCCATTCATCTTTACGTGCAGTTACACGAAGCACTTCATCACCACGCATCCATAATTGCACTTCTCCCGAACATTTATCACAGTTGCAATGTGCATCAACAGGCTTGGTAAACCATACACGGTTTTTAAAGCGGAATGTTTTATCGGTTAATGCACCAACAGGGCAAACATCAATTACATTACCAATGAAATCATTATCGAGACTTTTTTCAATGTATGTTGCAATTTCTGAATGATCGCCACGGTTGAGAACACCATGTCTTCTTTCACCACTTACCTGGTCGGCAGTATATACACATCGGTAGCAAAGAATGCAACGTGTCATGTGCAATTGAATGTATGGGCCAAGATCAACTTTATCAAACGTTCTTTTTTTGAATTCATAGCGGCTGGCTGCTTTTCCATTCTCGTAACTCAGATCCTGGAGATGGCATTCCCCTGCCTGATCACAGATAGGACAATCAAGCGGATGATTGATTAACAAAAACTCAACCACACCATTTCTTGCATCAATTACCCGTTCGCTGGTAATATTTTTTACAACCATTCCATCCATTACATTAGTGCGGCAGCTTGCAACCAGCTTGGGCATAGGCCTTGGATCAGCAGTTGAACCGGCAGCAACTTCCACCAAACAAGTGCGGCACTTACCACCACTTTCTTTCAGTTTGCTGTAATAGCACATTGCCGGGGGAGTTACATCGCCGCCAATTTTTCGGGCAGCCTGTAAAATAGTAGTACCCGGCTCCACTTCAACAGTAATGTTGTCGATGGTTACTTTAAATAATTTTACTACGTCAGCCATTTATTAATAATTCTATATTTGATTTATAGTTATGGTCTCTAAAAAAAATCAACCATTTCTTTAGTCTTAATATTTGCTCACATTCTTCATTTTTTTCCATTTCTCTAAAAAGACTTACAAACCTACGATCATTTCTTTGAGTCAAACCTTTCATCTTTCGTAAAAAATCCAAATCATCTAACAGGTCAAATTGAGAAAACTCAATTTTCGCTTTTCTCCCCTCATTTATAATCCATCTTTCAATTGCAGGGCAAATTTGAATCAAATAATGCTGCTTTTCGGGATGTTTGTACAATTTTAATTCATCTGAACTCAGAGCCTTAACTAAATTAAAACTATCTATTCCTTTAGCTTTTCTCTTATCTTCATCAATAATCCCTACAGCGAAAGATTCGAGCATTTTTGAACTCATTATTTTCCTAATAACATTACTGTTGCCCTTGTTATGATTTACAGAATGTGGTTTACTTAAAAGAACTTCTACTAAAGTTGTATCCAAAAAACATTCTGGAAGAAAACACTTATATATATCAAATGGCATTTACAAGATAATTATCCAGATTAAAAAACAAATCCACCCCGTATTGATATATTTCATCTACCTCTTTGTCGCTTAATCTCCTGATTATCGTTTCTCCGGTTCTCTTTTTGTAACCGACAGCATAAATTGCTAAATCCTTCGTATCCATGTCTTCCATAAAATCATTTAAAACAAACGGACTGTGAGTCGTAATAAAATACTGGTTCTTGTTTTTGTCCAATAGAATGTCTGCTGTTAGTTTTGTGATATAAGGAGGGAACATATGTGCCTCCGGTTCTTCAAACAATAGCACTGTATTTGTATTTGTTGCAATCGCTGCTTTATGAAATATTAATCTCTGCAAGGTTTCAGCAACTTGCTCTAAAGAAATTTGGAAGGCACTAAATTCATCTAATTCCTTTTGAACTGTAATATTTTCATCTTTATCGAAAACAATTTTTAAACCATAATTAGAAAACAACTCGCCACATTCACGCCTTAATTGATTATTGTATCTAATAATTTCTGAAAGATTTCTACCGTATGGGAAACTCAAAACAGTAGGGTTTTCTTGTTGATCAAGATGACTATCCTTAAAATGGTACTTTTTAAGGATAGGAATATCATAGATATAACTATTGGTTGTCGTCTGAAACCTTACACTCCCTTGTTTATCAATTTTATAGTCTCTTCTAATGCCACTAAGCAAACCAGCAGCACCTTCTGGACTTGAAGCTATTATGTCTCTACTACTTATATCTAAATCCTTTATATTAAACTTAATTTCTTCCTTGGATTTAAATTCAAGTGATAATAAAAAACCATCCACATTAATTTCGATAGGATTTTTTTTGTCCCCATCATAAAAAATATCAATTAATTCTTTAAACCTGCATAGACTTTTATATGAAATTCCAGTATTCTTATAATCGATATAAGAAATCAGGCTCATCGCTTCCAAAACATTACTCTTCCCCACATTTGGATAGCCTATAAAGACATTCACACGCCTACAATCTTCAATTATGACATGACGTACTGATTTGAAATTCTTAATCTCTATGTTTTTGATATGACTCATCTAATAATTTATCTCTTAAACCAAATCTGTTACTACTTCTAATGGTTTTGCATAATTCGCCAAACCATAATTCCTGCTTATTGCATCCGATGGATTGGTTACATGCCATTCAAACTCATCACGGAAATGACGGATTGCTGCTGCCACGGGCCACGCTGCTGCATCACCTAATGGGCAGATGGTATTTCCTTCAATCTTTCGTTGAATATCCCACAACAAATCAATATCACTCATCTTACCTTTTCCATTCTCAATGTTTAATAGTATCTTCTCCATCCAGCCGGTTCCTTCACGGCAAGGCGAACATTGTCCACAACTTTCATGACGGTAAAACCTTGCTAATGTATAAGTATGTTTTACCACACACTGGTCTTCATCCATTACAATAAAACCACCACTTCCCATCATTGTACCCGTTGCAAAACCACCATCACTTAAACTTTCATACGTCATCATTCTTGCTTCGCCCTTTGCTGTTTTTAATAACAGGTTTGCAGGAAGAATAGGAACCGATGAACCACCGGGAATACATGCTTTAAGCTTTTTGCCATTGGCAATACCACCACAGTATTCATCGCTGTAAATAAATTCTTCAACAGAAATATTCATTTCAATTTCATACACACCAGGCTTGTTTATATTACCGCATGCAGAAATCAGTTTTGTTCCTGTAGATTTACCTGTACCAAGCTTTGCATATTCATCACCACCATCATTTACAATAGGAACAACTGCTGAAATAGTTTCAACATTATTCACAACTGTAGGGCATCCCCACAAACCTTTAACAGCAGGGAACGGAGGTTTTAAACGTGGGTTACCACGCTTTCCTTCCAGGCTTTCAAGCAAAGCTGTTTCCTCTCCACAGATATATGCACCGGCACCGGGATGAACAAATATGTCGCAATCGAAACCACTGCCTAAAATATTTTTGCCGAGCATTCCGGCATTGCGTGCTTCCTGTATTGCCTGTTCAAGAATTTCCTTAACCCACCAGTATTCACCACGTATGTAGATGTAAGAACGGTTGCTGCCCAAAGCATACGAAGCGCAGATCATTCCTTCAATGAGTAAATGCGGAATAAACTCCATGAGGTAACGGTCTTTAAATGTACCGGGTTCACTCTCATCGGCATTTACAACAAGGTAACGGGGTACACCTTCGGGCTTTGCAAGAAAGCTCCATTTCATACCTGCAGGAAAACCTGCACCGCCCCTGCCACGCAAACCACTCTTCTTTACTTCGTCAGTAACCTGGTCGGGCGACATTGTTTTCAAAGCTTTTTCCACGCTGTGGTAACCACCTTCACGACGGTACACATCGTAATGCCTGATACCTTCAACATGTGCTTTTTCTAATAATAATTTTCTTCCCATTTATTTTAGCGTATAGCTTTTAGCTGTTGGCTATTAGCTTTTATTTAAAACATTTTTATTTTACCAGCTTTGTATCCCTGTTCATCTGCATTGGCATCGCACTCTTGTACTGCATGAATCTTACTCGTCAAACTTCAACAACTTTATAATTTATCAGTTGCTGCTTTCTTTCGGATAATCATAATTAAACATCCAATGCACACCAAACTTATCCTTCGTCATAGCAAACCTTGCTCCCCAAAATGTATCCTGAATGGGCATTGTTACATGACCACCTTCGGCCATTGCTGCAAATGTTTTTTCAATTGCTTCAATACTTGAAAAATTCAACGAAAGACTTACTTGGTCACCGCCTGACACACTCACACCCGGAGGGCAATCGCTTACCATAAATTTTAAATCGCCCGCAACAAAAACTGCATGCAGAATTTTATCTTTCATACTATCATCCTGCGCCATATTCGCTTCACCAAATGTAGATGACTGCAACGTTTTACCTCCTAATGCGCTTTCGTAAAAAGCAAGTGCTTCTTTTGCATTGCCATTAAAATTCAAATAAGGAATGATTGCTTCCATATTTACTTGTTTTCCGATTTAAAAATACCCGGTTTAAACCTGATAATGTTTCTGATGATGAGTGATACCAGTATTAAACCAAGTCCAACATATATCCAGCTTTTCATTGCTGCTTTATTGCTGCTTGTAAAATAAACAAGTGCAATAACTAAGGCCGCTGACGACAAAATAAAGCTTATGATACGTGCTGTTTTCAGGTTCATATTAATTCTGTTTCTTTCTTCCTTCTTCAATTAATGCATCTACTTTTTCTTTGGTCAGTTTTTCCCGGTAGATAGGGCCAATCTGCATCATGGGGGCATAGCCGCAGGCGCCTAAACATTCAGCAGATTTCAACGTAAATAAACCATCTGCTGTTGTTTCACCCGGACGAATGCCCAGTTTCTCGTAGATATAAGCAACAATACCATCACTTCCGTTAATCATGCAAGGGCCTGTTTGACAAACTTCAAAAATGGTTTTACCAACAGGTTGCAGGTTGAACATACTGTAAAATGTTGCCACTTCATACACTTCAATAGGAGTAATAGCCAGCAACTCTGCAGCATAATCCATTGCTTCAGTGCTCAGCCATCCGCCATTTTCTTTCTGCACAAAATGCAGCAATGGAATCAATGCGCTTTTTTGCTTTCCTTCAGGATAGTGAGCAACCAACTCATCAACCTGTTTTAATTTATCGTCTGAAAACTTCATTTTCAATTTTCAATTAATCATTTTCAATTTTCTATGCATCCAGTTCACCCGCAATCAAATTCAAACTACTCAATGTTACAATTGCATCACTCAGCATACCACCTTTTATCAGTTCCTCAAATGCCTGGTAATAAATAAAACATGGACGGCGGAAATGCAAACGGTATGGTGTTCTTCCACCATCACTGATGAAATAAAAACCAAGCTCGCCATTTGCAGCTTCAATGCTGTTATATATTTCACCTTTTGGCATTTCAATTTCACCCATAATAATTTTAAAATGCCAGATCAATGCTTCCATACTGGTATAAACATCTTCTTTCTTTGGCAGATAATATTCAGGAACATTTGCATGATATACTTCAGCTTCCTCGCCTTTCATGTTCTGAATTTTCTGGTAAGCCTGTTTAATAAGGCTGATGCTCTGCCACATTTCCATATTGCGTACAAGAAAACGGTCATATACATCGCCGGTTGTACCAACAGGAACAACAAAATCAAAATCTTCGTAAGAAGAGTATGGAGAATGTACACGCACATCATAATCCACACCTGCAGCACGTAAGTTCGGGCCGGTAAAGCCGTAATTCAAAGCACGTTCGGCTGATATTGGTCCGCAACCAATAGTACGATCCATAAAAATCCTGTTACGGTCAAACAGGTTTTCAAACTCTTTTAAAACCTTTGGATATTCATCCAAAAACTTTTCAATTTTTTGCCAGGCAGCAGGGGTAAAGTTGCGTTCAAACCCGCCAATGCGGCCAATATTTGTTGTTAAACGGCTACCGCAGATTTCTTCATAAATTTCATAAATCAGCTCCCTGTACTCCATCACATAAAAAAAAGCTGACAATGCACCTGTATCAACCCCTACAATTGAATTGCAGATCAGATGATCGGCTATGCGTGCCAGTTCCATAATGATGATACGCATATAATCAACACGCTTGGGCGTTTTTACACCAAGAAGTTTTTCAGCAGTGAGGTGCCAGCCGATGTTATTAAGAGGGCTGCTGCAGTAATTTAACCTGTCCGTTATTGGTGTAATCTGAAATAATGGCCTGCGCTCGGCTAATTTTTCAAATGCACGGTGAATGTATCCAACAGTTGAAACAGAAGACAACACTCTTTCTCCATCCAACTCAAGTATATTCTGAAATACACCATGTGTTGCCGGGTGAGTTGGGCCTACATTAAGTGTAATGCTTTTCTTTTCAATTGAACCTTCAGGTAATAATATGTTTTGAATATCACTCATTTTTAATTCTCAATTTTCGGTTCTCAATTAATACTTCCTCCTCTTCCAAACATTTCATCGTCTTTATCAGTTCTTGTCTGGTCTTCCAGCGGATACTCTTTTCTCATTGGGAAATAATCCATTTCATCCACATTGAGAATACGTTTCAGGTTTGGATGTCCAACGAAATTCACACCAAAGAAATCAAACGTTTCTCTTTCCATCCAGTTAGCAGTTAAAAACAATTGTGTTGCAGTATAAACATCGGGCTGATTAATATCTGTGAACACTTTAAAACGGATACGTACATTATCAACCAGGTTGTGCAGATGATACACTACTGCAAGTTCCCTGCCTTTATCGTTTGGATAATGAACCGCCTGCAAATCGGTTAAAAAACGAAACTTCAGTGTTTCATCATCATACAAATACTGCAGCACTTTTAAATTAAGTTCTTTCGGAGCTTCAAATGTGAGCATACCAAAAGGTTCTGTAAAACTGCTTACCTGACCGGGGAACTTTTCAGTAAGCTTTTGCTGAATTATTTCGTTTGTTAAACTCATATCAATTTGAAAATTTCATGATTTGAAAATGTTTTCCTTCACCTGCCTGCACTGTTCCATTTCAGATTCTCAAATTATCTCTTTGCTTTATTCTATTCCGTAGCTTCCTAATAATGCTTTATAATGGTCGCTGTTTCTCCTGCGCAAACTTTCTTTACCTACCAGATCCTGAATTTTCATTAACCCATCAAGTATTGCTTCAGGTCGTGGAGGGCAACCCGGAACATACACATCAACTGGTATAATCTGGTCAATGCCTTGTAATACACTGTATGTATCAAATATTCCACCGCTGCTGGCACACGCACCAACTGCAATTACCCACCGTGGTTCTGCCATTTGCGAATAAACCTGTTTCAACACCGGTGCCATTTTCTTTGCAATTGTTCCCATTACCATCAACACATCGCACTGGCGTGGGGTATATGCCATACGCTCTGCACCAAATCGGCCAAGATCGTAGTGAGCACCCGCAGTAGCCATAAATTCGATACCGCAGCAAGATGTGGCAAAAGGTTGTGGCCAGAGAGAATTCTTTCGCCCAAGCCCAACCAGATCACTCATTTTTGTTGCTAAAAAACCATCGCCAATATGACCGGCAGGTAATTCCACCACACCGATATGACCTTCACGATCAACTGGCTTGGGATTAATATTAAATTGTACTGGACGTGACATGCGATTTATAATTTTAGATTGAAGATGTACGCTTTAACAACAATCACAAAGTTTCTAAGTTCACAATCTTCAATGTTAAATATTCAATTTTGTATTTAATCTTCCCAGGTTAAAGCACCTTTTTTAATAATATAATAAAACCCACACAGAAAAAATCCAACAAACATCAACACAGCAGTAAAGCCTTCCCACCCAAGTTCTTTGAAATTTACTGCATAAGGGTAAAAGAATATCACCTCCACATCAAACAACACAAACAAAATAGCAACAAGGAAATATTTAACGGCCATTGGCTGGCGTGCATTACCATGTATTTCTATTCCGCTCTCAAAATTTTCCAGTTTTTTTGCGGTTGGGCGTTGTGGCCCCAGCCAATGTGTAATAACCATGATAAAAACCACCAAGGCTATTGCAAATAGTATCTGGATACCGATAGGAAAATAATTTGAGGAATCGTTTATCTGTTGTGCAACCGGAATAGTTGGATTAGACTGTAAAAAGAAAAACAAATTCATTTGTTGCTTTGTTTTGGTACTGGTTATGTTTTGCCCCCAAAGAACCAACCTGACACTCAGGCCGATTATCAAGACATTTCATAACAACCTGTTTTGAATGTGCAAAAATAAGGCAGGGGTGCGTAATAATGTTCACACAGCAAATAAAAATCCCTGCATAACGATGCAGGGATTTCATTATTTAAAAAATATTCTCCTATTTTTTTATAGTTCCCGATCCGGAAGCCGGTTTGGAGCCAGTTGGCTTTCCCGGAGTTGTTCCCGAAGACTGTTGTTTGCCGCCTGTTAACTGGCGTTTATAGTCCAATGCCTGCTGATCGGCCGGATCTAACGCAAGTATTTTATCGCAGTATTCAATCGCTTTTTTATAATCTTTGGTTACAAAAACATTGTACCCGATAAAATATTTGTAAGCGACTTTTATCTGGCCTTTGAATGTAGCAGAATCTTTACTCGAAGATGCCACTTCAATAAATTTATCAAAATGAGGATTAGCCAAAGCGTTAGTCATGCTGGTATCAATACTCCAACTGCTGCGGCCACGCCAATAATATCCATAAGCCTGATCGGGATATTTTTCTGTATAAATAGCGAAAACACTATCGGCTTTCTTGTAGTAAGGAAACGAAACCGAACCTGCATCAAAATAAGAACGGCCTAAATTATACAAATCAACATTAGACGGGCTTTTCTTGAATGCGTATTGTTTAGCAAGCCAGTCGGATACTGCAACTATATCCTTTTGTTTTTTTGCAAGATCAACAGCTTTCTGCACATATTCAACCTTATTTTCATATACTGTATCAGTAGCAATTGCTTTATCGTAATACTGGTAGGACTTTGACTCAGATCCTGGCGTTATTGACATGATATCACCATACAACTCATAATCTTTCGGAACAATATCATGATCATGAACTTTTTTGAAAAACTCGTCAGCACTTGTTTTTGCATTTGCATAATCGTTCAGCTTTAAATAGCTATATGCTTTCAAACGATAAATACGTGGTTTAATCACATCGGGACCAACTTTTCCAATCAATGCATCACTCATGCTGATGGCTTCTCCATATTTCTGAGCAGCATATTTCAGGTCAATTGTATAATAATCGTTCTGAGGATCAGCATCAATTACTGAAATGTATTTGTGCAGGTAATCTTCAGCCTTAGCCACATCACGGAAATACCAGTAAACATAAAGAGAATAGTAAGCCGGGCCGTAGTTGGGATCCATTTTAACAGCTTCTTCATAAGCTCCTATAAAGAATTCTGTATTTTTCTGGCTTTCGTAAATACGGCCTTCTTTATACTTAGCAGCAGCATAGGCCGGGTTAAGTACTAAAGCATTTTTGAATGCAAGCACTGCATTACCACCATCAATGAGTTTGCGATAAGCATCGCCCATTATCACATATACTTCCGGGTCTTTAAAACCTTTTAAAGTTGTTGCTTTCTGCATTTGAGCTACAGCATAATTTGCATCACCCGCTGTTGTATAGGCATTTGACCTTGCAACAGCTTTCAACACCTCAATATCTTTAAATTTCGTACTGTTCAATGCCATATCGAAATGATTACGGGCATCTGTTGCCTTGCCTTCATTTAATTCAATCTGGCCCATACCTGCCAGTATAATGGGTGAAGTTGGATTACCCTGTAATGCTGTTTGATACGTTTTCTTTGCAGCAGCATCATCTTCCAATCCGATGTATGCCTGACCAAGCCAATAAGCTGCTTCGTCATTTTTTGGATTTGCTGTAAGAAGTTTTGTAAACACATCTTTTGCACTGTTGAAGCGTTCATAATACATGAACTTCTTCCCATCGTCAACTGACTGTGCAAACACCTGCTGCACCAGAACGATTGCTAAGAATACCAGATTAAGTGATCGTTTCATGTTCATAATTGTTCTTTAGTTACGAAATCACACCTTTTAGGGTGGTAAAAGTATTACATTATTTGTTTCAGCGGCTTTACTAATTTCAGCTTGGTCTCTCTCATAATAAAAAACCTTATCGCCGGAACCAAGTACCCTCTTCTGAAAATCAGTTGCCCTCTGTCGCCTTTCATAAAATTCACCAAAGAATTTCCAAGTCCCTGATGATTTTCTTTTAAGACGTAATAAACCCCTCTTGTGAATGGATAACGCCTTGTTAAAATCTCCTCCTGCCAGGGTTTTGTATAAGAACTATCACTGCAACTATCACAAGGCAACCAAGCCATTCTAACTTTTCTCAGCATGTTCAACTGCGCTGTATCTTCCGGGTTACCAATCCAGCTAACTCCAACAAAACCAATATATCCGGGATTTTGGCTGATATATTTTACCACTTCTGAGCTGGTTCGTGCAGCCGTTATGTTCGTTGTATTCAGTTTGCCTCCCTTTAAAATACTATCTATCGCATATCTCACTGTGCTGGTGGCTGTTACACCGTCAAATACTGGTTTGTAAGGATAGGAACTTGTTCCCTGCAGCATTTGTACTACTTCCTGCCTTGTAAAAACAGAATCTTTTGCCTGCCTGTTGAGCAATAAAGTTACTGCATCAAAAGCCAACAGCCCGCTTTGAGGATAAAAGCCAAGCGAATCGGCATAATACTTCCCTTCACCTTCAGTAAGCCTTTTTGTAACAATCACCATACGAATGCTGTCGTTCAGCAAATCGTTCCAGCATTCAGCTTCAGACTTATAATGTGCAATAATTTTTGCTTTGGGCCATGATGATTCAAACACCCGTATCTGCTCATCAATAATAGGCTTGAAAGTTTCATCAACACTGATATGAATGGTACCACTATCGCCCGTATCAGGTGGCTGCGGCTTTTTTGCCTTGCAGGAAAAGAAAAGTACTGAACCAACTAACCCAATCCCAAAAAATATCTTATTCATTAATCTAATCAACGATATTATATGTTTTTATACCTCTGAAAATTCTGAAACCACCATACAATGCTGCTAAAGCCCCAAACGCTATTGCAACTTCCGAAGGAATATACCTGAATTCAAAACCGGCAAGTTTCGCCAATACCAATGCAAGCCCCATCAACATATAAATAATTCCCATAATAATGTCGAATAACGCCTTCACGTTTACAGGTTTCTGCTTCTTTCTGAAATCTTCCTGAACTGACATAACACATAATTTACGAGGAACCGGCAAGTTAAATAATTTTACTCCTCTTCGGCCATAAAGGTCACGGGTTGGGTAAAATAAACTGCTACATTCTTACCATGCTGCTTGCCCGGTTTCCATTTAGGCATTTTGCCTATTACTCTCAATACTTCTCTGTCAAAAACAATACCAGCACTTTGTACAATTACAGCATCTGTTATTTCTCCGTTAACATTTACCACAAACTTTATTTTCACTGTCCGTTTATCTCCTGCATCCAGTTCTTCGGGCATACGGAGCATGTTGCCAAGATATTTTCGCCATGCTTCCACTCCACCGGGAAACTCGGGTTGAACATCAGCCATATCCTGGTCAATTACAGCCGGTGTTTCCGGTTCGGTCATCTGTGGCTGAAAATTCGTTTTTCCACCACCATCCGCCTTCACCATATTACCTCCATTACCTGTTGCCTCACTGTTTTCATTACCCGGCACATATTCTTCAGGAGTATCTCTGTCGGGAACCGGATTGGTTATACTGTCTTTATCAACTATCATTGGCACATTATCAATTTTTGTAGCAGGCTTGTCTTTTACCATCCGTTGTTCTTCCTGCTGTTTAGGCTCATCAGGCTTATCAACTTTCGATAACTCAATGTTCTTTGTTACATAAACTTTTCCCTTATTTTTTTCAGAATCCCATGCAGATTGAGTATATACATAAATCACAATCCCGGCAACAAGCAGCAGCATACTTACGAGTGCTTTCTTTAAGTTCTGAGAATACTCTCTTCTTAACACATAAGCTCCGTATTCTTTATTACGGTTTTCAAAAATAATGTCAAGTAAATCGGCTTTGAGCAGTTGATTCGTTGTCATGGTGTTTTGTTTTTTAGTAAGATGCAGTTGAAAAAACAATCCATAATTCAGATTGTAATGAATATGTAAAAGCATTTCAATCAAACTGTCTGTTATCTTTGCAGCCATGCGAATTTTAATGGTTTGTTTGGGAAATATCTGCCGTAGCCCACTGGCAGAAGGCATTTTGCAGCAAAGGGCATGGGATGCCGGTTTAAAGTGGAGTGTGGAAAGTGCCGGTACAGGATCGTGGCATATAGGTGAACATCCGCATCATTTAAGTACAAAAGTGGCAAAAATGAATGGTATTGACATCAGTAAGCAAAGGGCAAGACAATTTGTGAAAGAAGATTTTCAGCGTTATGATTTTATTTATGTGATGGACAGCAGCAATTACCAGGATGTAAAACACATGAGCGGACATTTATTTAATGAAGAAAAAATTGATTTGCTGCTCAATGAACTTTATCCCGGCGAAAACAGAAGTGTTCCTGATCCATGGTATGGAAAAGAAGATGGTTATCATAAAGTATTTGAGTTAATTGATGATGCATGCAGAAAAATTATAGAAAATCATAAAAAAGATGAACGATGATAGTTGACCGATGACCGTTGAATCAACAACTACACTATAAACTACAAACAACAAACTATAAACGTTAAATGGCGAAAGTAAACGTATCGTTACCGCAGGGTACAAGAGATTTTGGAGCAGATGTTGTTCGCAAACGCAACTATATTTTCAGCACAATTAAATCGGTATTTGAAGTATATGGATTTGAACCGCTGGAAACACCTGCCATGGAAAATCTTGATACATTAATGGGTAAATATGGCGAAGAAGGCGATAAACTGATTTTTAAAATTCTGAATAATGGTCTGGACCGTGCTGAAAAACATGCTGCTGCCAGAACAGAATTTGAAAAAGTATTACAAGGGAAAAACACCAGTGGCATTACTGAACGGGCATTAAAATACGATCTCACCATTCCTTTTGCAAGATATGTGGCAATGAATCACAACCAGCTTACCATGCCGTTTAAGCGCTACCAGGTGCAGCCGGTATGGAGAGCTGACCGTCCGCAGAAAGGACGTTACAGAGAATTCTACCAGTGTGATGCAGATGTTGTAGGAAGCAATTCTTTACTGAACGAAGTGGAACTGGCAAATATTTATGCAACTGTTTTTACTAAACTGGGCATTGAAGTTGAAATAAAAATCAACAGCCGTAAAATACTCGCAGCACTTGCTGAAGTATGTGGCGGTGCAGATAAAATGGTTGATATTACCATTGCCATTGACAAGCTTGATAAAATAGGACTTGAAAAAGTGAAAGAGGAACTTGCCCAGCGTGGAATGAATGAACAGCAGGTTGCAGTTATTGAGCAATACCTCGGCATCAGCGGAAACAATGAAGAAAAAATTGACGCAGTAACAAACCTGCTTGGCAAAAACGAAACCGGTAAAAAAGGAATTGAGGAAATAAAAACAGTGCTTGAACTTTCACGCATCACACAAAACTCATCACTCAGCATTGATTTTACACTTGCCCGTGGATTGAACTATTACACCGGAATCATCTTTGAAGTAAAAGCAAAGAATGTACAGATGGGAAGCATTGGCGGCGGTGGCCGTTACGATGACCTTACAGGTTTGTTTGGCGTACCCAATATTCCGGGTGTAGGTATTTCGTTTGGCGTTGACCGTATTTACGATGTAATGGAAGAGTTAAAGCTTTTTCCAGCAGGCGTACATACCGGAACAAAAGTGTTGTTCTTTAACCTTGGTGATGCGGAAAGCAAAAAAGCATTTGAACTGATGCAGCAGTTGCGCAGCAAAGGCATCAGCAGCGAACTCTATCACGAAAATGCGAAATTCGATAAGCAATTTAAATATGCAGAGAAGAAACAAATACCATTTATTGTCATCATCGGCACAAAAGAACTGGAAACAAACACCTGCAACGTAAAAGACTTACAGGCTGGCGTACAACAAACCATTTCATTCAATGACTTACTGAGCAGGTTTGCCTGATTTTAGAAAGAAATTTCTTTTTTGGTTTGTATGGGTGTGAATCTTTATTTTTGCCACCCCAAAATTTTCGGCCGGTGAGGTGGATGAGTGGCTGAAATCAGTAGTTTGCTAAACTGCCGTACGGGTAACTCTGTACCGAGGGTTCGAATCCCTCCCTCACCGCAAAAGCCAGTGTTTCAGCGCTGGCTTTTTTTGTACCCAACCTTTCGCCGTGCATTTTAATCATATTAAACAGGAATTATTGGGGAAGCGATCATTATCTTCCGGCAATTCCTGATTTTTTTTTAATTTACTGATTCAATCAATTTACATGAATATGAAGCACTTTTTTTCAGTACTTGCTTTATCTGCTGTTGCAGTAGTTACGCTTTATTTTTTTGCAGACAGAAGCAATAAACTGAAAGGGAAAAAAGACATCCAGAAATATTTATCCGTAATAAGAAATACAGGAGATGAAGAAAAGGAAGAAAGTGAGGCTGGTTACAGAAGGTGGCAATATGAATGGAAAATGCTTCATGATCCCAAAACCGGGATCATTCCAAGGGATATTCACCGGCAGGAGAATGAACTTCTGCAAAAAATTATAGCAAGGCAAAAATCAGCAGCATTTCGCCCCGAAATCAACAATACATATACAGCCGCCGGGCCAACCCAAAACGGAGGCAGAACAAGAGCTTTAGCATTTGATATGCGTAATAACCAGATTGTTCTGGCAGCAGGTGTATCAGGTGGTTTATTCCGCTCAACCGATGGAGGTAATACATGGGGATTTGTACATCCTGCCAACGATGTACGAAATGTAAGCTGTATTGCACAAGACCCCCGCCCTGGTTACCAGGATATATGGTATGCCGGAACAGGTGAATTGCTTGGTTCATCCCCACTCTACCCGAATGCTTTTATTCCCGGTTATGGTATTTTCAAATCAACCGACAATGGTATAACGTGGACAAAACTCAGCTCAACAATAACTGGCACTGCAAGAGAATCATTCGACAATGTGTTCGACATCGTTTTTAATATTAAAGTAGATGGTAACGGATATGTTTATGCCGCCATACTCAATTATATTGTAAGGTCTGTTAATGGGGGATCCTCTTGGGCAGCTTCTATGTACGAAACAGGCGAACTGACCAATTCAAGTCAGAATGTGGAAAACATGATTACCGATATTGATATTTCAAAATACGGAGTAACGCCTGTAAGATATTACGCCAGCTTTTCGGGAAGAAACAGAAACAGAGATACTGCCGGTGTATGGACTTCTACAACTGGTGCATTTGGAAGCTGGGCGAGAATTGCAGGTGGCAGAAATGGTTATACAGATTCTGTTGGAGGATGGAGAACTTACAATAATTCAACCGATGTATATGGAAACTATATTGGCGGATGGGGAAAAACAACTTTAGCCGTTTCGCCAAGCAATTCCAATATTCTGTATGTGATGTACAGAAATGCATTAAGTGCCGATAACAGCCAGCCGGAAGCAGATTTATTTAAAGCCGATCTCACAAGTTACCCAACAGTATCATGGGGCAGTAACCGCAATGCTAATCTTAAAGCATTACAAAACGGCACAACCACAAAATATATGGAGCTGCAGGATGGGTACAATATGCTTCTGGCAGTTCATCCCACCAACCCGAACTTAGTTGTTGCCGGTGGTGTAAACCTGTTTCGTTCAACCGATGGATTTGCCACACAGGGAACTTTTATTGGAGGACTATCATCGTCAACCTATACAGATCCCAACTCATACAGCCATGTGGATTATCATTCATTTACCTTCGACCCGTCTAATTCAAACAGGATGGCTGTTGGAGATGATGGGGGTTTACAGGTTACAAGTGATATAACAGCCAGCAGTGTTACATGGAATAATTTTGCCAGTCAGTATCAGACATTGCAATACTATCATGTGGCAATTGATCCTGTTGCAGGATCAACAGTTTTTGCAGGAGGCGCACAAGACAACTCAACAACTTACAGGGATGCAAAGGGATTGCTTGCGTCACCATTATCTGATCAAAATGATCATTATATCCTGATAGGTGGAGATGGTGGCATGACAGCGCTTTCGCCCAGTACATCAACCAGCCAGTACATCTATGGTTCTTTTCAAAACGGCAACGTTTACAGAATATATGCAAACGGTTCGTCATCAACAATGACTTCTTCTTCAATTGCTCCGGCCGCAGCGGGAGATGGTGAGTTTATAACCTATTTTCATTTAGACCCCGATAACCCGGAAACAATGTATTATGTAAGTCTCGACAGTGTGTGGAGAACAACATCTGCTTCAACTGTAAGTGCTTCTACCGGGTGGACATTGATGACCGGAGTTGCGTCTGCATTAACAGGAAGTATTTTTGCATTGGCAACAACAAGAGGAACATACTCCAGCAGCAGCAGCTATTTATACATCGGTACAGATAATGGAAAAATTTACAGGTTACAAAATCCAAGAGATGGATCAGCAGCTACTTTACCAACTGACATTTCTCCTTCTTCAGGGATAGGTATGACAAGCAGCTCTCTAATAAGGGAAATTGCAGTTAATCCCCGAAATCCTGATACAGTTCTTGCAGTAGTATCAAACTATGGTGCCACAAGTGCATTCTGGACGGGGAATGCAACCTCAGCTTCACCCACATGGCAGGCGGTAGAAGGAAATATTTCCCTGCCATCTTACCGTAGTTGTGCCATTGTTGCCACTTCAACGGGAGTTGAATATTATGTTGGAACCTCTATTGGACTTTTCAGCACTTCTACCATCAATGGAAGTTCAACCGTATGGACTCTTGAAGGACCAACCGTAATGCAGGGAGCGCTTGTAAATGATATTGTTTTACGTACAGCCGATAATACTTTACTCATTGGCACACACGGAAACGGCATGTTCTATACAACAATCGGCAATGTACCAACAGCAGTTTCAAATGTTATTCAAAATGATAAGAATTTTATTTCGGCTGTTTATCCTACCGTTACCAGTAATACAATAAACTTTACAACAGGAAGTTTAACAGGTATAAAAACCATTGGAATAAGCCTTTATAACGTGAAGGGCCAGCTTCTTATGCAGTCAACTCAAAATTTCCAGAGCGGCTCAATAGCAATCGGCCGCTTGCCCGCAGGCACATACATCATGGTAGTTCTGAGCGATAACAGGAAGTATAAACATGTTCAGAGAATTGTTAAAACACTTTAAAATTTATGTAAAGAAAAATAACCGATCATCTCAGAATAGAAAATATTACCAAATGAAACTTTTCTTTACCTGCCTGTCAGTTATTTTTCTTTCTGCATTCAGCAGCAAGGATTATCCTGTTGCAACAATTTATGCTTTCCGTCAGAAAATAAATAAGGGAGCAAATTTTGCTTCGCCCGAAAAGAACAAACCCTCAACCGTTTACCAGGTTTTTATTGAAGTAAAAAAGGAAAGAAGAATAACCCTTACATCAGTATGGATAAATGGAAAAAAGATTTCGTTTGAAACAAAAGAAGTAAACACACCTGTTACATACGAACGATCAACAAAGCTGAATGTGAAAGCAAAAGCTGAACAGGAAATTCTTATACCGGCAACAAAAAACA
This sequence comes from Chitinophagaceae bacterium UBA1953, assembly GCA_002336115.1. Classification (GTDB taxonomy): domain Bacteria; phylum Bacteroidota; class Bacteroidia; order Chitinophagales; family Chitinophagaceae; genus Lacibacter. The sequence goes on along the minus strand of DDEN01000034.1, from coordinate 57,608 downwards.
ATCTGCTTCAGGTTATACTAAATGATTCTGATGAACAAATCAGCATTTCCCCGGCTTACAAGAACTATACATTGCTCATTGCATATAAAGAAAGAAGTAAATTATATTATATCGGGCGCAAAACATGGAACGAGCTGCCCCCGCAGGTAATGCAGTAAAAACAAGCTAAAAATTTATATCATAACCAAGAGTAAGAATCCCTTCAAGATAACCAAAGCCGTGTGTAGCACGGTTGCCTTTGCTCATTGTAGTATTTGCAAGAGCGTTCACATATCTTACATATCCGGTTTTGCCCGTTAATTCCAGAAAAAGTTTACGCATCATATACAAACGCAAACCACCTTCTGCACTAATATTATACCCCGCCACATGAAAATTATTATTTAACCTGTCGCCACGCCAGGTAAAATCAGTACGGGGAATATTAATTCCTGCTCCGGCCTTCACTACTCCTGTAAGCAATGGTCGGGCACCTGAATGTGTTTTCGCCAGCATATACTGACTGACATAGTTTATATGCAGCCAGTTAGCCCCATCAGTATGTTCAAAATGAAGAAAAGTTGCAGGATTTAAAACACAGTCAGCATCTACTTTATTCCCATCAATTGTTCCGGTAACATGCACTTTTTGTCCATCAGTTACAACATACTTGGTATGATCGAAATTTATTTCAATAGCCTTTGTATGCTTGCTGTTGATATAAAATCCGATCCGGTAATTGTATTGAGGGATGGATACCTGCTCCGGATTTTTAAAAATTGCATCATAATCACCTTTGTCGTGAGCAGTAACATGATGAAGTTTAAAATCATTTCCATTACTCATTTTAAAATGGATTGTGCTTTTTGTATATACCTCAGCGTTATAACCCCACTGCAGATACATCCCCTTTATCAACTTTTCTTTTTTCTGACCACTCGCCTGAAATAAACAAAACACCATCATGAAACAAACTGTAAAAAAACGCATAAGAATTACTGATTTTAAACCAAATAATACCAATTACGGCAATTTACGATATAAAATATATGTGTATATGTTATTTAACTGTCATCAGTAAAAAATTGCCGGATATAATAAACCAAATTAAGTTCAGAATGAAAAACAACAGCTACAAGGCTGAATAGCACAAATACCGATGTACAAAATATTACCTTTGTAGTTATGAAAGTAGCGAACGAGCGAAATATACGCCACTTAAGTCTTCAGGAAATTACAGAATACTTTGAAAGCATTGGCGAAAAAAAATTCAGGGCAAAACAGGTTTTTGAATGGCTTTGGCAAAAACATGCACACAGTTTTGCCGATATGACCAACCTCAGCAAAGAACTGAGGCAAAAGCTGGGCGAAACATTCACACTCCCTGCATTAACGGTTGATGCCACACAATACTCAGCCGATGGTACGATTAAATCAAGGTTCCGCACACACGAAGGTTACCTGGCCGAAGGTGTGCTCATTCCTACCGATGACCGTAAAACAGCTTGTGTATCATCCCAGATTGGCTGTTCATTAAGCTGCAAATTCTGTGCAACCGGTTATATCGACCGGAAACGTAATCTAACTTACGATGAAATTTACGATGAGGTAGTGCTCATTAACCAGCAAAGCGAAAGAGTGTATGAAAAGAAACTCACCAACATTGTTTTTATGGGAATGGGCGAGCCTTTACTCAATTATAAAAACGTGTTGAAGGCAATAGAACGAATTACGGCACCTGATGGCCTTGCAATGAGCCCCAGAAGAATTACGGTATCAACAGCAGGTGTTGCAAAACAAATAAAACAATTGGGTGATGATGAAGTAAAGTTTAAACTGGCATTATCATTACATGCTGCCAACGATAGCAAGCGTCATGAAATTATGCCCATCAATGACACCAACAATATCAAATCACTCATTGAAGCGCTGAATCATTTCTATAAAAAAACAGGCAACGAAATAACGTTTGAGTACATTCTGTTTAACAATTTCAACGATTCGTTAAAAGATGCAGATGAGCTGATTAAAGTGTACAGGCAGGTTCCGGCCGATTTGATTAACATTATTGAGTACAACCCGATTGACAATGCTCAATTCCGCAAGCCGGATGAAAAAACTACCGAGGCTTTTATGGCTTACCTTGAAAAGCATAAAGTAAATGCACGGCTAAGAAAAAGTCGTGGTAAAGATATTGATGCAGCATGTGGCCAATTGGCAAATAAAGAAGTTTTGATAAAAGAAGAACTGTTGAAAAACAACAACTGATCCGATTAAAAAAAATACTGTTGAAAAACAGCATAAAAAGTAAAACATGACAAAAAACAACTTCGGCAAATTCGTTCAACGCAAAAGCAATGCACAGATTAAGGAAGAACATCGCCAGGAAAAGCGCAAAGCCCGTGCTGAAAAGAATGAATATTTTGAAAAAAAACGCCTGGAAGAAGGCCCTAACTCAAAAGTAAAAATTCAAAAACAGGCTGACCGCAATATCAAACCCCATTCCTCAAACAGCAAGCTGCCAACAACAGTAAAACCTGTTACGTTCAGAAAAGAATCATCTGCTGACGAAATGCCTTTGAATAAATATATTGCTCATTGCGGAATATGCAGCAGAAGAGACGCAGTTGTTCTTATTAAAGAAGAGAAAGTAAAAGTGAATGGGCAAGTGATAACCGAGCCTGGGCATAAAATAACCGGCAACGACGAGGTATTCGTTAATGGAAAAAAAATCAACATACAGAAAGACCTCGTTTATATTCTGCTGAATAAACCAAAAGATTATATAACAACATCTGAAGATCCGCAGGGAAGAAAAACAATCATGGATCTGATGAAGGGAATTCCAACAAGCCGCATTTATCCGGTTGGCCGCCTCGACAGAAATACAACCGGTGTATTACTTCTTACCAATGATGGCGAACTCACACAAAAACTTTCTCATCCAAGTTGCCAGGTAAAAAAAGTGTATGAAGTAACGTTAGATAAGCCACTGGAGAAAAAAGATTTTGAAGCAATGCTTGCAGGTGTAACACTTGAAGATGGCTTTATTGCTCCTGATTCACTTGGTTACCCTGACCCGAAAAACAAAAAAATAATCGGCATTGAAATTCACAGCGGCAGAAACAGAATTGTACGACGCATGTTTGAACATCTTGGATATGATGTAAAAGGACTTGATCGTGTATTGTTCGCTAACCTCACCAAGAAAAATGTTGAACGTGGCCGCTGGCGCTACCTCAACGAAAAAGAAGTACGGCTTCTGAAATTCCTGAACAAATCGTTTGTAAAAAAGAAAGAAGAAAAAAAAGGCAAAAACAGAGATGAGGAATAAAGTTGAAATAATTGCTGAAACTGATCACTGGATTGCATTGAGCAAACCCTCCGGCTTATTGTCTATTACTGACCGTGAACAAAGCGAGCCTTCATTGAAAGACTGGCTTAATGAAAAGTATGGCAAGGTGTGGATTATTCATCGTTTGGATAAGTACACCAGTGGTTTGATTGTGTTTGCCAAAGATGAAGAAACACACAAATTTCTTTCGAACCAGTTTGCAGAACGTGAAGTAGAGAAATTTTATCTGGGTCTTGTTCATGGCACATTGGTAAATAAAGAAGGAAGTGTTGATGCTGCGATTATGGAGCATCCTGTAAAAAAGTCAACTTACATCACTCACATAAAAGGAAAAGCATCATTAACCGATTATAAAGTTCTTCATGAGTATGGAATGTATTCGTGGATGCAGTTCCAGATACACACCGGACGTACTCACCAGATACGTGTACACATGAAACATATCGGTCATCCGATTGTATGTGATGATATTTACGGCACAGCACAACCTGTTTTATTATCATCTATCAAACGAAAAAAATTTAAACTCTCCAAAGCCGATGAAGAAGAGCGTCCGCTGCTGAGCCGCATGGCATTGCATGCATGGAAGCTGGCTTTTACCGATGTGAATGGCGAAAGAAGAGAACTGGAAGCTCCACTATCAAAAGATCTGAAAGCAATGCTTCAGCAGTTTGATAAATGGATTAAATAAAAAGAGCCCGCAAGCGGGCTCATACCAAACTAATTACTTCTTTATTTATTGGGTTGCGGAGTATAACGTAAATAAGGCTTTACCACTTTTACACCTTTCGGGAATTTTGCAATTGCATCTTCGGTGCTTACTGCAGGAACAACAATCACATCTTCACCTTCTTTCCAATCAGCAGGAGTTGCCACACTATAATTTGTAGTAAGCTGTAACGAATCAATTACACGAAGCACTTCATAAAAGTTTCTTCCAGTTGAAGCAGGATAAGTAATAAAGAGTTTTACTTTTTTATCAGGACCAATGATAAACAATGAACGAACTGTAAATGTTTCAGATACATTGGGATGAATCATATCATACAAATTAGCAACAGTTCTGTCTTCATCTGCAATAATAGGAAACTGAACAGTTGTGTTTTGTGTTTCATTGATGTCATTTACCCAGCCATTATGCTTATCCAGTCCATCAACACTTAATGCCAGCACCTTTACATTTCTTTTTTCAAATTCGCTTTTCAGCAAAGCTGTTTTTCCCAGCTCTGTTGTACAAACAGGAGTGTAATCAGCAGGATGAGAAAACAATACACCCCAACTATTTCCGAGGTATTCATGAAAGTCAATTTCACCTGCAGTTGTTTTTGCTTTAAAATTGGGAGCAATGTCCCCAAGACGTAAACTCATAAAATGATTTTAGTTGTTAAACAATGAATAGTCGGCAAATATATTTATTTCCTACCAACTGAATAGACTTTAAGTAAATATTTTTTATTTGCCCTTATTTTAAAAACAACAAGTATTAGGAAGCATCCCGCAAATCATCATCATGCCTGCGTTTGTTGGCATTTCTCCCTTTTGTAAGAAGGTCTTTTCCAAAACGACCCTTTACTTCATCAATGGCTTTATACAGATCATTTTTACGTTGAATATCCTGGAAAAGGTTTGTTTGTGATGACTCATCAATCAATTCACTCAGCTTTACACCAAGCAAGCGAACAGGCTTTCCTTTTTTGTAAAGCTGGTGAAATAATTCCTTTGCATTATAAATCAGTTCATCATCATATTGGGTGTAAGGAACAGTTGCCTGGCGTTGTTGAGTTTCAAAATCAGGATAACGGATTTTCACTGAAACACAACCGGCCATTTTCCCATCCTGCCGTAACTCATGCGCAATTTTTTCGGTTAAGCGAACAATCTCTGCTTCAAGAAACGCAAGATCACTCCTGTTTTCATGAAATGTATTTTCGCTTGAAATAGATTTTGCTTCATGAAAAGAATGAATTTCACTGAAACTGATGCCATGTGCCCTTTGCCACAAATCCCGTCCATGTTTTCCCAACTGCTGTTCAAGCATAACCGGGTTTGTATTTTGCAATTCACCAATGGTTTCAATACCAAGGTCGAGTAATGTATGAAACGCTTTCTCACCAATACCTGGAATTTTATTTACACGAAGCGGTGCAAGAAATTCTTTTTCTTTTCCAAACTCAATAAAAATATAATTGTTGGGCTTGGCAAAGTCGGTTCCTATTTTAGCAACAAGCTTGTTGCTTGCCATGGCAAATGAAATAGGAAGTTTTGTTTCATCAATAATTTCCTGCCGCAGACCAATCGTCCATTGCAACGGATCAAAAAAACGATCCATTCCGGTCAGGTCAATATAAAATTCATCAATAGATGCTTTCTCAAACAATGGAGCTTTGGCTGCAATAATATCTGTAACCCATCTTGAATATTTACTGTAATCATTTCTTGTTCCCTGCACAACAATTGCATGCGGACAAAGTTTCATTGCCTGTGCCATTGCCATACCGCTGTGCACACCAAATACTCTTGTTTCGTAGCTGCAGGTACTAACCACACCTCTCTCTTTTGTACCACCTACAATTACAGGTTGCCCAACGAGTGAAGGATCGTTCAATCGTTCTACCGATACAAAAAAAGTATCAAGATCAAAATGTGCTATAATTCGTTGATGCGCCAAAAAACAAAATTCCTGAATTTTACTTCACCAACAGAATGATTTTTATATAGCTTTGCTGTCAAAATTATTAACTATGAAATCATTTACCATTATTACTGCCCTTGCGCTGCCTTTGCTTTTAATTTCCTGTAAAAAAGAAGATTCCGGTTCATCCACATCAACAAAAGATATTGAAGGAACATGGAAATTTGTATCAATCTCCGGCATATCAGAAAACACAAACAGCTACCAGCAATTGGGCAGTTCGTTTGTAATATACACTTTATATACGTATGCCTCAACAGCAGCAAGTGGAACAATTGTGATAACACCTACAAACTTTAACGGGCAGAATATTGCTTATTCAGCATCCGGACAAGCAACAACAAAAATGTATGAAGACGGACAATTGCAAATGGATTATACAAGTGAAACCCCTTTTTCAGCACCGGCATCAAATCCTACTTCAACCTATAAAAAAATTGGCAGTGATTCATTAGCAATAACCGGTGGAACAGTTGTAAATGTTTCTTCCGGCACAACTACTGCCTTAACCCCTGCTGGCTATAAATACAAAATTGAAGGAGATAAACTCACCCTCAATATGAATCTTGTTCAGAACAATACAACTATTCAAAGCGGATTATCTGTTAATCAGAAGATTAATGCCAAAGCAACAATGATTTTACAAAAACAATAAAACAGAACATAAATAAAATATCAAATCCGTCTGATGAAGGCGGATTTTTTATATTTATGACTGAAAGTTTTACTATGAACCTTGATTGGCTTAAAAGTGGCATTGCACCATTAGACAACCTGATTTCATTTCTTCACAAACAGTCTAAAACAACGGATGTGATGAAGAAACAGGTACTGATGGAATTACGCAACAATCTCAACATTTTCAAAAATGCCTTTCTGAATAAAACCAATCCTGATACAGTGATTGATCTGCTGAGTAATGAAGCTGTACAGGAAGCCATTAAAAACAATTTTGCATTTAAAAAACTGAAAGCAGGCGCAATTGAACCTTATCATGTGTTTGATGAACGCAATAAAAAATATATTGGATGGACAGCAGAAAAACTGGTTGATAAAATTGATGAAAAGATTGTGGAGCTGAAAAATTTAAAGAAGATGAATAACGGCACCGTCAATAATCTTAAAAACAATGTGCCGCTGATGATCAGTAATCTGTATTTCAGAATGAAGCTGCTGGCTGATTTTATTAAGAGTGATTTTAAATAAAATAACTATAAAATAAAAAAGCTGATGTTGGAATAACATCAGCTTTTTTATTTTATCCACTTCCAATTACATCTCCGCAAAATGCTTATGGAAATAAGGAATGGTTTCAATTCCTTTATAGAAATTCACTAAATCATATTTTTCATTCGGGCTGTGCAGATTATCACTATCTAAACCAAAGCCCATGAATACAATTTTAATTCCCAGTTCTTTTTCAAACAATGCGCAGATAGGAATACTTCCGCCACCACGTACAGGAATGGGATCTTTTCCAAATGTATCTTTCATTGCAGCAGCAGCAGCTTTGTAAGCCTTGCTGTCAACAGGAGTCATATATGGTTCACCACCATGATGCTCACTTGCCTTTACAACCACACCAGCAGGTGCAATGCTTTGAAAATAGTTAATCAGCTTTTCTGTAATTTTTTCTGATGACTGATTAGGAACAAGTCGTGCTGAAATTTTTGCAAAGGCTTTTGAAGGAAGAACAGTCTTTGCACCTTCACCAGTATATCCGCCCCAGATACCGTTTAATTCCAATGTAGGACGAATACCGGTGCGTTCATTACTTGTAAATCCTTTTTCACCCCAAAGTTCAGATACGCCTAAATCAGCTTTAAATTCATTCTCATCGTAAGGAGCAGCAGCCATCAGCTTGCGTTCTTCAGGAGTTGCTTCCACCACATCATCATAAAATCCGGGAATAGTAATATGATTGTTTTCGTCATGACAAGATGCAATCATTTTTGCCAGCATCGTAATCGGGTTGGCAACTGCACCACCATAAACACCACTGTGCAGATCCCTGTTTGGACCTGTTACTTCCACTTCAATATAACTTAAACCACGCACGCCAATATCAATGGAAGGATTTTCCATACTGATCATTGCTGTATCACTAATGAGAATTACATCGGCCTTCAGTAACTCTTTATTATTTTTTACAAAGGTTGCAAGGTTGGGACTTCCCACTTCTTCTTCACCTTCAATAATAAACTTGATGTTTGTTGTAAGCGAACTGGTTTGAACCATTGTTTCAAACGCTTTCACATGCATAAAAAACTGGCCTTTATCATCGGCTGAACCACGGGCAAAAATTTTACCGTCTTTGATTGTAGGTTCAAACGGAGGGCTGTTCCATAAGTTCAACGGATCAACAGGCTGTACATCGTAGTGACCATACACCAAAACAGTTGGCTTTAGCGGGTCAATCATCTTTTCGCCATACACTACCGGGTGACCGGCTGTTTCATAAATAACTGCTTTATCGGCTCCCGCATCAAGCAAACGCTGCTTAACTGCTTCAGCACAGGTAATCATATCGGCTTTGTTTTCATTTCTTGCACTGATGGAAGGGATACGCAGCAGTTCAAGCAATTCGTTCAGGAAACGCTCTTTGTTTTGTTCCTGATATTCTTTCCAGGCTTGCATAACAATTGTATTTGAATTTTGAATGTATCTGATTGAATGACGAAAGTAGCATATTCATACAAACATTTAAAAAGCATTTCACACTTACAACCGTACCGACCAATAATATTCATACAAAAAAACATGAGCGATCTCATTAAAAAAAATGACTGCCGTTGGCTGAAAATTAACAAAGGGTTAAAGTAATGAAAAAGCAAAAAAATGTTCGGAATTATTGCAGGTTTCTAATATTATTCGCTTTTACTTTGCATCCATTAACAGCCTCTGCAGATGCTACTTCCCGCTTGCAATTGTGAAGATGTTTTCTGCAGGGGCTGTGCCTATTCAGACAACTGCTGAAGCCGAACCCGTAAAGGCTGCAGATTTTTATCCGTCTTCAATAATGTTTTGCAAACAGTTTCAAGTCTTGTTAAAGCCGCATCAGACAATACCCAGTTCATTGGTACTTTATGGCCATCGAGTGGCAGGTACAAAGGAATTAACACCGCATTATTCTGTTTGCACATCCTGAATAGTTCCTGGTAGCTGAATTGTGTATGTCCGCTTTGTACATTCATCATCGCTTTCATAATTTCTCTTGGCTCGTTTAAAAACCGAAGGCCGTAGAATTCGCCTGGAGTTGGTTCAATAAAATGAAACTGTATTACATAAAACTCTGCCTTGTTTTTATACTTTGAAAACTGTTTTATTGCCTGTAACGCTTCAGCCGCACTTTGTGCTCCTTTGTTTTCGTAATATCCCCCATCTACATAATGCAACTGAAAGCCCTCTCTCCACTCAATTGCTCCTGCAGGCGATGCCAATGGAAAGCGTGCGCTTAAACTGATAGCTGTGCTGTAAGGCAACTGCACTCTTGCTTTTTTCTGCACATCGGCCACTTCGTTAAAGTTTACAGGATCAATCAGCACATTGCTGAAAATTGCCCGTAAACCACTTTCAACTTCTGTAATATTGATGAGCAAAGCCGCATGATCTTTTGCGGCAGGATTGCCTGCACCGGTTGAAAAATTTTGAGTAAACAGATTTGAATCGGCATCAGTAGCTGTAGCATCAGCAAAAGCATATTCCCAGCTTTTTTCAAGAGCAGTAGCTCTGTCGAAACGTGAAATCATTCTTGGTGAATAAGCATTGAATAACTCCGAAAACACAAGCTTACCGGTTGTTGCTGTAAGGAAATCATGTTCATAAAATTTTCTTGTAACTGTTGCGTAATCCGATGGAAGTACAGGCAATTGCGTAAGTGCATTAAAAAAATTAGTACCAAGCGAACCACCACTTACACTGCTGTAACAAAAAACATGATTCTTAAATGCCGGGAATGAATCCTGTAATTGTGCCAGCATCATAGAAGTAAAACAGCCGGTACGCAGTGCACCTCCTTCGGCACTAACAAACACCACAGGGAAAGATGAATCTTTATCAAAACCTTTTGCCTCAACCCAATCGTCGAAATACTGCTGCACCGGTTTCCTGTTTTCTGTTTTTGGTTTCATAGCCGCAATACGTGCCGGATGATCGTGATTGTACCATGAAAAAAGCAACAAGGCAATCAGCATTATAAGGCGGTAAGGAATATTTATAAACAACGGCTGAACTTTATCCAGAATATCAAACCAGCAATACACTGCTATCCAGCAGGCAAGTGAAAGGCAAACAATAGCGGCAGCACCAAAAGACGGGAAATATTTTACCGGCAAAAAACTGAAAATAACAATAAATAAAACTGCAGGTAAAAGGAAAGTTGTGTGAAATCTTCTGAGTATTGGCCTGAAGAAATATTTACCTCCAACCTGCACCTGCACCAACTGAGGCTTGCCCTCAACAACTTCAACAGCAGGTATTAACCTTATTTTGCTGATGCTGTACAATTTTGACAATACAAACTTCTGCCACCTGTTCAGCGCCAGCACATAAATTTTTTTCCTCAGTTTCCCGAAGTATAATTGATAAATAGCAAAAGCAAGCAACAAATGAGCAGCAACAATAATTACAAGAATGAAAAATGGATTTTTTTGCTGAAAAGCATCAATTGACGACCCCTTCATTAACCGTAAGCTGGTTGCAATAAATCCCCATGCAACAAAAACAACAGGCGCAAATAATAAAATTTTTGACAGCGAACGCTGATATACTTTCCTGTACCGTACCCGGCGGGGTTCCAGTTCATGCGTGGTTAAATCGGAAAAATAAATAATTAACCTGCTGCCAAATTCTGAAACAGTACTCAAAGCAAAAAGTGAAATCAACAGCCAAAGAAAAGCAAACCAGTGGTCATCAAAATTAATAACCATGCTCAGTAGCATATCCTGGCCTTGTGGTGCAAGAACAAATGCCGCAAAAATGAGCAACTGAAATAATAAAACAATCCATAAAGGACGAACAACAGTTCCGAAATCTTTTAACCTGTCAACCAGGTAACTAAAATGCTTGCGGTAAAAACGTTTTATGTTTCTCATGTGTGCAGATGATTAACCAAGTAGTTCAGTAAATAAAAAAATGACTGAACAATTGTTTTCATGATTTTGAGTTCAACCATGAAGGTAATTATTCAGTCATCCAAATACAAAGCCGCAGTCGGCTAAGTATAAAAAAAATTACAGGCTTTCAAAACGCTTTTGTACAAACTCCCAGTTTATTGTATTCCACCAGGCATTGATATAATCAGCCCGCTTATTCTGGTATTTCAGATAATAAGCATGTTCCCACACATCAAGCCCCAGCATTGGCATTCCTTTAATTTCACACAAATCCATTAAAGGGTTATCCTGGTTGGGGGTTGACCCGATTTTTAACTGCTTGTCTTTATCGGCATAAAGCCAGGCCCAACCGCTTCCAAAACGGTTTTTACCTGCGTCGGCAAATTGAGTTTTAAAAGTATCAAAATTGTTAAACGACTGGTTTATTGCTGAAAGGAGTTTTCCGGCAGGTTGTCCTCCCCCATCTTTTTTCATGCTCTTCCAGAACAGTTCATGATTGTAATGTCCGCCACCATTGTTGCGAAGCTTTGCAGAATATTTAGAAATCTTTCCAAATACATCTTCCAATGGCTTGCTCATATCAACAGCCTCTGCTTTAGCTGCATCTTTAAGATTGGTGGCATACGCCGCAGCGTGTTTGCTGTAGTGTATTTCCATTGTAAGTGCGTCAATAAAAGGTTCCAGCGCATTGTATGCATACGGCAGCGGAGTCTGATCAAAGCCTGTAAAAACACCACCACTCTGAACATTTGCACCAGCAAATAACCGGTTACCTGTAATTACAGCAGCCGTAACTGCCATTCCTGCTTTAGCCGACTGATTGATAAAACGACGGCGGGAAATTTGTTTAGCCATAAAGAATATTTTTCAAACTTTAAATTAACACCAAAAACAGAGCCATTATTTTTTTTCTTTCAGGAAACGGGATAAATGCAACCTGCGCAATATCCTGTAGTAGAATTCTGCGTTAAAGAGATTGGAATCCTGCATTGCTTTATAAGTAAGGAAAATACCTACCGGAATGAGGATAGAAGTTGAAAGCCACATGCCGCTGTAAGGTAATAAAACATCTTCCCGCACCATTTTCTCTCCGCTTGTGTTAGCCACATGAAATGCAATGAAAAAGAAAACAGAAATAACCAGTGGCAAACCAATGCCTCCTTTTCGTATAATTGAACCCAACGGAGCGCCTATTAAAAACAATACAACACATGCAAATGACAAAGTGAATTTCCGGTGCCGCTCAATTTCATGTAACCGCAACTGCCAGCGCTGTTCTTTAAAATCAACAGCAAGAAATTCAACCTGATTTTTCAACCCCGACATTTTTGAGATTGCACTGCTATAAACAATTTGTTTTAAACTATCGGGAACAAGGTTGTCGATTGTTTTAAACTTGCTGGTTAATGGTTTTGCCTTTTTCCATACAGAATCAGGAATCATCTGAATTGGCAACAGTGGCCCGAGTTCACGCTTTGCCTTAATGCCAGCAACAGCCTGAATTTTTTTAAGCGAATCAATCACTGTTGTGAGCTGGCGCAAACTCAGCATTTTATAATAATTCTTAAAAGTAGAATCAGATGTTTTGTTAAGCTTAAAAGAGCTTAAATCAAATACCTTTTTGTATTCTTTAAACCCAAGTCTGTAATAATCGGTTTCAATAGTGCCGGGGTTTCCTTTTTCCTGGTATCTCCAGCCATTCTGTAAATTAAAATAAAGAAACCGCTGATCGGGCGAAACAGTCATTGTTCCTTTCTCTGCAAGAATGATGTTATCCTGCAAAGAATAATTATTTTCATAAATCACCACATTATAAATCACTGAATCTTTTTCCTTTTTCCCTATTTTAATTGTGTACCCATCCAGTTTATTATAAAAAACACCTTCTTTAATATCAAAAGCCGGTTTAGCAACTCGTATATCGTACAACAGTGTACGCATTTTTAATTCTGCAACGGGTATTACATAGTTTGCAAAAGCAAAAGCAACCACTCCAAGCAAAGCAGAAACAATAAAAACAGGCCGCATAAAACGTATTAAAGGAATTCCTGCGCTTTTGATAGCAACGAGTTCAAATGATTCACCAAGATTTCCAAACGTCATAATGGAAGAAAGCAGAATACCAAGCGGCAATGCAAGTGGCACAAGCGTAGTGCTTACATAAGCAATAAACTGAACTAATGTAAAAAAATCAATTCCCTTACCAACAAAATCATCTATATACAACCAGAAGAACTGCATTACAAGTATAAACACAGCTATAAAGAACGTTGCAAGAAACGGCCCGATAAATGCTTTTATAATAAGTTTGTCTAACTTTTTAATCACAGTAATCTTTTATGCAGGATTCCGCAAATGTAAGTCTTTCATCTTTTGAGAAAGAATTAGTAACCAATGCCAATTGGATTTTAACAAAGAATGCCATTATTCAAAAAGTAAATATGCTTTTTCAAAAACTTGCAGCAGGTTATACTGCTGATGGTTTAATACACAAGTTGCCGGCAGAAGTAAAAACCATTCACCCAAAAATCTCCAAAGGCGAAAACTATACAGGGCTGCCATACCTGATGCTTGATTATCCCCGTTTCTTTGAAAAAGAAAATGTATTTGCCATACGAACATTTTTCTGGTGGGGACATTTTTTCAGCATCACTATTCATTTAAAAGGAATTTACAAACTGCAGTATGAAAAACAGATAGCTGAAAAACTGCGCCATTTTACCAATGAAGAATTATGGATTAATGTGAATGATGACGAATGGGCATTTGATTTCAGCACAACAAATATGCAGCCTCTTAAACAGCAACAAATAAACGCCGGAGAAACAACCGTTCTCAGGCTTGCCTGTAAACTTGACCTGGATAAATGGGACGAAGCAGAAGAATTTCTCCTGAAAAATTTTAACCGGTTACTTCAGTTGCTGTATTAGTTACCAATACGGTGAAAGAGATCTTTGATCTGGTATTCCCATAGCTGGCTTTGATCTTTGATTTCTTTTTTTTCGGCAAAATCTTTTACAACAAGAATCGTTTGGTTAGATATTTCTGTCTTTTCAATCCTGAATTCAAAGTACTCATCTTTGGCATAATGAAGCCACCTGTACCGCACAAATTTATCCAGTTCACTTTCCAATAACTGTGCTTTGTCTTCCGATCCGTTCCAGTTAAATGTAAATACACCGTCTCTATCATCAACTTTATCAGCAAACCATTCCTGCAGTCCGGATGGCGTTGCCAGAAATTCGTATAAAATAGCAGGAGAGCACTTAACAGGGAATTCCAGCGTGTATAAAACTTTTTTACTCATTTGTTTTTCAGTTCACCTCTTGATTTGATGCAATAATAAAAAAATATTAGAGGATTCAAAACTTTATATTTTTTATTTTTTGTTTAGAAAATTATATAAATAAATTAAACAAAACATACCCTGTTCGTGGTAAAAACAGGCCAAATTGGGCTTTTTTTTGGCTGATTTGTTACAAAAGTTTAAATTAGGTGAATTTTAATCAACCACAAAACCGGTATTTGAACCGTTGAACCATGTTGTTGTTGCAGGTTTTGAGGAACGACTATGAAACTTTTTAAACAATAACCTTAATATCAAGCTTATGAGCATGCGCCAACTCAAAATCACAAAATCAATCACCAATCGTGAATCGCAAAGTCTTGAAAAGTATTTGCAGGAGATTGGAAAAGTTGAATTGATTACGCCGGAAGAAGAAGTAAAACTTGCCATCCGGATAAGGCAGGGCGATCAACGGGCTTTAGACCGGCTTACAAAAGCCAACCTGCGCTTTGTTGTATCGGTTGCCAAGCAGTACCAAAATCAGGGTCTTTCACTCCCCGACCTCATTAATGAAGGAAACCTTGGCTTAATTAAAGCAGCACAACGTTTTGACGAAACCAGAGGGTTTAAATTTATTTCCTACGCAGTGTGGTGGATACGTCAGAGTATTCTGCAGTCGTTGGCAGAACAATCAAGAATTGTACGGTTGCCGTTAAATAAAGTAGGATTAACCAACCGCATTAACAAAGCCTATTCGCAATTAGAACAGGAGTACGAAAGAGAGCCCTCTGCTGAAGAACTTGCCGAAGTACTGGATATTGAAATTGATGAGGTATCATCAACCCTTGGCATTTCATCACGCCATGTAAGTATGGACTCCCCCTTATCGGATGGAGAAGAAAATACGCTGATGGATGTGATGGAGAACCCCAATGCATCAGCAACAGATGAAGAGCTTGACCATAATGAATCGTTACAAACCGAAATCAAACGATCATTACAAACATTAACTGAGCGCCAGCAGGATGTTATCCGTTTCTTTTTTGGAATTGGTGTGGATCATCCGCTGAGCCTTGAAGATATAGGCGAACGTTTTAACCTTACCCGTGAGCGGGTAAGACAAATTAAAGACAAAGCCATCAGCAAACTGAAAACAAACAGCCGCTGTAAATTATTAAAAGGATATCTCGGCTAATAATCATTCTTTGTGTTTTTTACCGGAAGCAACCTGTTGTTTCCGGTTTTTTATTTAACGCAATCTGTAATTACTTGTTTATTTATCTTCGTAACCACACATGAACAGGTTTATATCTTATTTGATTGTTATTGCAGTTGCATCTGCCTTATTTTTTCATTCGCTTGGAAAAGTACATCTGTTTGACTGGGATGAAATCAATTTTGCGGAGAGCGCCCGTGAAATGATTGAAACAGGCAATTATATGCAGGTACAAATCAACTATGAACCGTTCTGGGAAAAACCGCCCTTGTTTTTCTGGATGCAGGTGGCAAGCATGAAGCTGTTTGGCGAAAATGAATTTGCAGCCCGTTTTCCCAATGCGGTATGCGGCGTAATAACATTACTTGTTCTGTTTGGCATTGGCAGGAGATTGCACAATGAACGTTTTGCGGCATGGTGGGTGCTGATTTATGCCGGCACTTTTTTGCCCCACCTGTATTTTAAAAGTGGCATAATTGACCCGTGGTTTAACCTGTTTATCTTTTTAGGCATCTATTACCTCAGCAAATTTTTATCGGAGAAAGAAGAACGGAAAAAGATATTGCCTTCCTTATTTTTCTCCGCATTGTTTACCGGTGCAGGTATTTTAACGAAAGGGCCTGTTGCATTACTCGTTGTGTTGCTGAGTTATGTTTTATTTATTGTGTTTATGCGGGGCAAAGGACTTGTGGCACTGAAATATTATTTATTGTGGGGATTGGGAGTTGCAGTTGTAACGCTGTTGTGGTTTGGATTGGAAATTCTGCAGCACGGATGGTGGTTTGTGAATGAGTTTATTACTTACCAGGTAAGACTGGCGCAGACAAAAGATGCAGGTCATGGTGGTTTTTTACTGTATCATTTTGTTGTGGTTCTTATCGGGTGTTTTCCCGCATCACTTCTCCTATTCAGGTATAAAAACCAGATTAATGATAACACATCGCAGCAATTTTTCAGAACCATGATGATAGCATCATTAATTGTTATTCTTGTTGTGTTTACGATTGTAAAAACCAAGATTGTTCACTATTCATCATTTACTTATCTGCCCATTGGTTACTTAGCTGCTTCCACTGTTTATGGAATTGTTAACCGTACTGCACAATTAAAAAGCTGGCAACGGCATGCGTTGCTTGCATTGGGACTAATCTGGAGTATTCTCTTTATTGCACTGCCATTACTTGGCAACAATATTCAATGGTTAAAACCATTGCTGCAAAAAGATAAATTTGCATTAGCAAATATTGAAGCCACGGTTAACTGGAATTACTGGCTCATGATTCCGGGAATACTATTTCTCGCCGCAGTTATTTTCGCTTATATACAACTCAACCGCAGAAAATACAAAACTGCATTTATAACCCTTTTTACTGCAGGTATTGTTGCCATGCAGGTATTGCTTACTGCGTTTACACCACGAATTGAACAATACTCTCAAAATGCAGCTATTGAATTTTTCCAAAGCCTGCAGGGGAAAGATGTATATGTAAAACCGCTGGGCTATAAAAGTTATGCTCAATACTTCTACACAAAATTAAAACCCGGTAACAGGAAAGAATCGAAAGATGAAAATTGGTTACTAACCGGCCCGGTTGACAAGCCAGCTTACTTCATCAGCAAAAACACATACAAGGAAGAACTGCTGAAAGAACATAGTGCCACGCTGGAAATTCTTTATGAAAAGAATGGGTTTGTTTTTTACAGAAGAAAATAAGACAGAAAGACGGCAAAGTTCGATAGATAAGTCTGCTACTACACTTTTTCTGCCTGAGTAAAAATTAATAAAGCCTGCTCTTCATTAATCCCCATTTGCACAAACGATAAATAAGAGAAACTTTTAAACAGCCTAATCCATATTTCATGCTGCGGCGGAAGTTGATGCTGCTGGCTTCTTCAAAATACTTTGTAGGGCAGGTTACCTCTCCTATTTCGTACCCTTTATAAAAAATCTGCGATACCATTTCATTATCAAAAATAAAATCATCATCACAGGCATCGAGCTTTACAGCTTCCAGCACCTCTTTACTGAAAGCCCTGTAGCCGGTATGGTATTCTGAAAGTTTCTGACCGAGTAAAATATTCTGCGTAAGTGTAAGAAAACGGTTTGCAATGTATTTGTACAGAGGCATACCACCTTTTAGCGCACCATTTCCTAAAATGCGGCTGCCAAATACAACAGGATAAACCTCGTTACCAATAATACTCGTCATTGCATGAATCAACTGCGGGGTGTATTGATAATCGGGGTGAAGCATAATTACAATATCGCCACCCAGCTCCAACGCCTTTTTATAACAACTTTTCTGGTTGCCTCCATATCCTTTATTGTTTTCATGGCTAACAACATGTTTAATGCCCAGTTCCTTTGCTTTGGCAACAGTTTCATCCTTGCTGGCATCATCAACCAGTACCACTTCATCCACAATATCAAAAGGAATTTCCCTGTATGTAATTTCCAGAGTTTTGGCAGCATTGTAAGCCGGCAGCACAACAATTACTTTCTTTTTATTAAACATAGCGGCAAAGATAAGGCAGGGGAATGTTGAAAAAAGTAACATTAATTTTTATGAAAAAAATGGTTGCTGATTATACCCAGGGGTTGTTTTCTATTATTTGTTTTTGTTGTAAATTGTTGGCAGAAACCGATGAACATGCAGAAAATCACCCTGAACCTGCTCAATCATAAAAACACTGAATGGATTAGCTTACATTTTGAAAGAAACACTGCCATTCATTCAATTATAATGCAACACGGTGTGCTGTGGAGTAATTCGCAGCGTTGCTGGTATATGCCGCTACAAAAAAACCTTCTGCGTCAGTTACAAACAGCTCTCAATGGTATAGCAGAATTTGACACCAGCCTATTGAAAAAATCGTTACAAAAAGTTTCCACTTCAGAAAAAAAACAAAGTGTTTCTTTAGTGCCGGTTAAAGCCCAGGCAACTACACAACTAAACCGGCAAAACAGTATTGCACTTGAAGAGTTTGTACGCAGGCTCAAGTTAAAGGCATACAGTTCATCAACTATTAAAACCTACAAAAATGAGTTTATCCAGTTATTGCGCATAATAAAGCAAAAACATATTGATTCGCTTACCGCAGCCGATTTAAAACGCTATATGGTTTTTGCTATGGAGACAGAAGGTATAAGTGAAAACACAGCTCACAGCAGATTAAACGCAATAAAGTTTTATTATGAGCAGGTTTTGGGAAGAGAGAAATTTACATGGAACATTCCCCGCCCTAAAAAGCCGTTGTTATTACCCAAATTATTGAACGAAGATGAAATAGCCCGGTTATTTAATGCGCTTGAAAACAAAAAACACAAAGCTATGCTGTTTACAGTTTACAGCGCCGGATTGCGTGTAAGCGAGCTTGTGAACCTGAAAATTACCGATGTTGACAGTAAGCGTATGCAACTGTTTATTGAACGGGCAAAAGGTAAAAAAGACCGGTATGTGAACCTGAGCCCTGTGTTACTCGATATTTTACGAAAATACATACAGGAATATAAACCCAAAGCAAAAAAATACCTGTTTGAATCGGAACAGACCGGCACAGCCTACCCTACCCGTACCGTACAGCAAATATTTGCAAATGCCAGGCTAAAGGCCCGCATAGGAAAAGAAGTTGGCATACATAGCCTGCGCCACAGCTTTGCAACACATTTGCTCGACAAGGGTACTGACATAAGGTACATTAAAGATTTACTTGGACATTTTAATATAAAAACGACGGAGCGGTATTTACATGTAAGTAAAAAGCAACTTGTGAATATTTTAAGTCCGCTCGATGATTTGTGGCGCACAAATGTGATAGACTGGTAGAAGATAGGCTTATTGATTACGGATGGTTATTACTACGATAAAAAGTAAAAGCAGTGATGTGACTGAGGTGGCGAAGCTGTGTATAGAACTGAAAAAAGGCAAAGTTTCATTGGCGCAACGACAATCTGGAATGTATAACGCCAAGGAATTGATTTTCAAAAACATTTTATTACATTAGCTACGCATAATAACATAAATACATTCGTTGTACGTCACCCTAAACGACATCCTACTAAAATTTAAGCATCCATGAATTTGCCGACCCGACCCTACGCTATTTTTAGCACATTGCTAGGCACACAAAACCCTGACACAAAGCCAACCTTGCAAAGAGCTAAAAATTCCAACGCACAGCCAACCCACCCCGGCTGACCGAATACTAATCATCTTTACTTGAAACATCCACACTTTAGACGTTTTTACAATTATGCAACTGTAATTATTACAAAGACCTTGCAATGAATTTACAACTTTACTTTACGTATTTTTATAGCCCTGTAAAAGGTATTTAATAATTTTTATGTTCGATTTTAGGTTACAAGTTTTTAATACCGTTGCAAAACGCCTCAACTTTACTAAAGCTGCGGAAGAATTATTTATTACCCAACCAGCAGTTACCAAACATATCCAGGAAATTGAAAATCATTTTAAAGTAAAACTGTTTGAACGCAACGGTACCAAAATAAAGTTAACGCCTGCCGGTGAAACATTGCTGCAACACACCGACCAGCTTTTTGCTGTGTACCGCAACCTGGAGTTTGAACTCAATACTTTTACGCAACAACGAACCGGCAAATTAAGAATTGGTGCAAGTACCACCGTAGCACAATATGTATTGCCACCGGTGCTAGCTGCATTTCATAAAAAATTCAACAATATAAAAGTTACGCTTACCATCAATAATACAGAACAAATTGAGCAGGCTTTGCAAAACAAAAATATTGACTTAGGAATTATTGAAGGACAATCAAAAAACAATTTGTTTAAATACACCGAGTTTGTAAAAGATGAGCTGGTGTTGGTAGCAAATATTAATCATCCGCTGGCTAAAAAGGATATGATTAAGCCGGATGAATTATTGGAGATACCTTTACTGTTAAGAGAACCCGGCTCAGGGACTTTGGAAGTTCTTGCACATGCTCTAAAACCCTTAGGCATAAAAATATCTCAATTGCAAAACGAAATGGAGTTGGGCAGCACAGAAAGCATGAAGCTGTACTTATTAAATTCCAATGCGATGGCTTTTCTTTCCGTGCATTCTATTTTAAAAGAATTACAAAACAAAGAATGCTGCATAATAGACGTAAAGGGCTTGACTATTGAGAGACATTTTTATTTCATTCAGCAACATGGACAAGCGGAAGCACTGCCTGACCTTTTTATGAAATTTGCCCGTCACTATAACTTCAGGTAATGACACATTACTAATAACAATTTCTCTGCTGCTCGAACTATGATGAGCTTTGTGTTATCAAAAAAAGTAATCATCATGGAAGAAACAACAGCAATACCAACCAAACCAAAAAAAGAAAAGCGTTTATTAGACCGCAGTATCACTACAAGAGAGGTAATATTTTTACTGGCAGTAGTGTTTTGTTTATCTCCGCTTATTACCCCACCCATTGCTTTATTAATGGGGTTGGTGATAGCACAATTTATCGGGCATCCTTATCTTCATCTAAATCATAAAGCCACTCATATTTTATTGCAAGTTTCTGTGGTAGGATTAGGCTTTGGCATGAATGTTACCAGTGCCATGAAAGCAGGTAAAGAAGGAATAGTGTTTACCATCGTTTCTATCATTGGCACCTTGGTAATTGGGTTTTTAATGGGTAAGTTTTTAAAGATAGAAAAGAAAACATCTTACCTCATATCTGCCGGTACAGCAATTTGTGGCGGTAGTGCTATAGCCGCTATATCTCCTGTAATTAAAGCAGAAGAGAAACAAATTTCTGTGGCATTAGGCACCATCTTTATTTTAAATTCTATAGCACTTTTTCTATTTCCTGTTATTGGTCATGCCCTTAACTTATCTCAAACACAGTTTGGTTTGTGGTGTGCCATCGCTATACATGATACTAGTTCTGTAGTAGGTGCAGCAAGTAAATATGGTACCCATGCTTTAGAAGTAGCCACCACTGTAAAGTTAGCCAGGGCATTATGGATTATTCCAGTTGCATTCTTATCAACCTTTATTTTTAAGAATAAGGGTGGCAAAATAAAAATTCCGTATTTCATCGGCTTGTTTGTGTTGGCAATGATTGTAAACACTTATGTTCCTTTTGTACAACAGTACAGCCATTACTTAACAGGCTTTGCCAAAGCAGGTTTAACCTTAACACTATTCCTCATCGGTTGCGGCTTATCACGTAAAGTGTTGCAGAGTGTAGGCTTTAAACCATTGATACAAGGTGTGGTTTTATGGCTAATTATTTCTGCGGCAGCATTGTGGGCAGTAACCTCTTTAGCAAACTAAAAATATTTTTCACTTATAAATAGTAAATAAAATGACAACAGCAATTGGAATTACAGAACAACACAGGCAGGAAGTAGCAACAGTACTATCAATATAGATGACAGCGGAGATAGGGCGAACGTACAACAGGGGGTTTGCCAAAATACGGGCTGACGGAAGTTATCTTCGGCTTTTTGTAATTCTATTGTGCTTCATATCGGGCTGGACATTATCTATTTAGCTTTTTGTTGTTATCTTCATCTTCAGTTTTTCAATCAACATCGGTTCCGGGCGGACGGAATACTAATTCCCGTACTTCGGCAAGCCCTGTCCGTTATGGGCAATTTTAAGACGACCACTAAATTATGAAAGAACCAAGACACGTATTAGTTTTAGAAAGACATACCATTAAATTTTATGACGAGACTGACTATACTTTTGGTTCTTCTGACAATGTCAAAAAAAGTTATGGAAAAGTGTTTACGAGTGGTGGCAGTAAAATTTTGTCCAGTCAAATTGGAATTGAATTATTTGAAGATGAAAAATTAATAGCAAACTGCTTAATTGGTTCAGAAGGTGGAGTAACAGGAATAAGTAACAACTCAACACTCATTAGTTATGGTGGAGTTGTAGTTTGTTGTGCAAACACTATATTTAAACTGACAATTCCAGAATTAAACTTAGAATGGAAAACAATCTCTGACTCTTCATCTTGTTTTGGAATTTACTACCTTGACAAAGATTATGTTGTTCACGGAGAGCTTGAAATAACAAGGCTTGACAAAGACGGAATAATTATTTGGCAACAAAGTGGGCGAGATATTTGGACAACAGCAGAAGGTATAGACGATTTTGCTGTTTATGACGACCATATTTTAGCGACTGATTGGGATTATAACAGATATAAGTTTGATTTTGACGGAAAGCTATTAGACGAATACAAAGTTGAACCAACAAAGAGAACACAAATTGAAGAAGAACAGGTGAAGAAAAAATGGTGGAAAATATGGTAAGACGAAAAACTGCCCATAACAGCAGTTTGGCAAAATGGCGGGTTCAGTGCTAAATTGAACATTTGGTTTTCAAATGAAGTTTAGTGCTAAAATGAAAGTAAGTGCTTCAAAATCCGCCACTTCGCCAAGCTACAAAACGTTGCCTGTAATTGTATGACCGACATTAAAACTCAAATCAAGGTTTATAGCAGTTTTTATAACGACTTAACTAATTTAAGAGCTGCAATATCATTAATTCCTTATGTGGGTTCACAACTTGACTTATATCTTTCAACGCCAGGACAAAAGTTTGTAGAGGAACGACTTGAATATATGATTGCACAGTTGCAAGAGCAGATGGAAAATATTCAGGAAGACAAAATTGACAAAGCTGCTTTCAATACAGAAGAAGGTTTTGACTTAATTCAAAAAACTTTCATTTCTGCTGCTAAAACGAGACAAAGGGAAAAGTTGAAAGTATTTGCCCAAATTATTCGTGGTTCGTTGACAAAACAAAATAGAAAACACGACCCAGAACTTTACCTTAAAATTGTTGATGAACTTACAGAGAAGGAACTTGAAATCGCCTTGCTTCTTTATGACGTAAAAGAAAAGAGAAAAATAAAGATTGAGGGTGACAATGAAGCACAAGACGGTATGACAAATGACCCTTATTGGTTTTCCAAGCATTATCCTAAATACTCAAAAGACGAATTAGAATTTATTCTACCAAGACTTGAAAAAACAGGATTGGTTAAAGAATTAGTTGGTTCATTCTTAGGCTATGGTGGTGGACAATATAATCCCACACCATTATTTTCAGACTTCATAAGTTTTATTGAGAATAACGATTGACGAACAACTACAGGCAACAAACGGTTTGGCGGCAGTCGGGGGGACGACAATATATTCTCAACTTCAGTTTGCTATTCAACTTTTGTACCGGGCTCGACGTTCAATGCTCAACTTTAGTTCTTAACTTCAACATTAATAATTCTATTTGGCTTCGGTTGTCGGCTGACGTTTTTCAAATGCCCGCCCGACCGCCAAGCCGAAACCGTTATATGCCACCTTACAGACCCGTTTACTAGTTGACAATGGAAGAGAAATCGGACAAGCTTTTAATCCTTGACTTAGACGAAACGCTAATACACGCTACTGAAAAAGAATTAGACTTTTCGGCAGACTTTAAGTTTGACAAATATTGGGTTCATAAACGACCAAATCTTGACAAATTCCTTGTGGACATTTCAAAACATTTTGCAATCGGAATATGGAGTTCGGCAGACGACATTTATGTAACAGAAATTGTAAAAAAAATAAAGCCAGACAATATAGAATTTGAAATTATTTGGGGACGAAGCCGGTGTTCATTAAAGAGAGACTACACATTCGACACTTACTTTTTTGAAAAACGACTTGACAAACTAAAAAAGAAGGGTTTTAAGCTTGAACAAATTATTATTGTTGACGACACACCAGAAAAATCCAGAAACAATTACGGAAACGCAATTTATATCAAAGAATTTTCAGGCGACACGTCAGACGATGAACTCAAACATTTGCACGACTATTTGCTGACTTTAAAAAAAGTGGACAATGTTCGGACAATTGAAAAACGTGGTTGGAGGACGCATAAAGGCGGCATATAACATGGGTATTTGTGTTATGCCGGCGGACGGAATATCAATCATCAACTGCGTACATAACCAAGCTTCGGCCTCAGCTGGACGGAATATAAGCAGCATCAGAATTAACAATGAACTTTCGTAACTTTAACCAGCATCGGTACGGGCAGACGGAATCCTAATTCCGCCACAAACACAAATACCTGACCGTTACCTGCTATTTTAAACAAACATTATGCAAATACAACCATTATCAAATCAGACAAGAAATGAAATTTTATTTGACAGTTTCATAATTGAAAATCTGAATTCCTTTGATGAACTTATGGAAGTTTATAAGACCTACAAACAAAATAATTCTGATAAGACAATAATTCTGACACTTGATGATTTAGGACAAGCGGAATATACTTGCACGCATTCAATAATGTCAAACGACCTTGACGAAACGGAAGGATATGATTTATCAGGGCTTGACAAAACGTGTTTTGAAGATGGCGAACATTTGGGTTATCTATCAACACCTTCTGAATTTTTCATCAGAAAGGAAAACTTTTTAAAACAAACAAAAGATATTGACTTTGCATCTGTTTGTGATAAAGAATTAACAATTGACGAAGATGAAATTTCAATTTTAGAGAGAGTAAATCAGTCGCCATTTGAATATTTAGACGACCAAATAATTCTTAAAATCGTTCCAGTAGAAAACTCATACGAAGGAATTTGTGGATTCCCAAACGGATATTTCCAAAGCGACCTAAATCCTTTTGAAAATTACGCTTTGGCTAAACATCTTTTTGAAAACTACAATTTTGAACTTTTTGGAATTGGTGCTTCATTTTTAGGTTTTATAAGAAATGAGAATTTAGAAGATAATCAATTAAAAGACTTAATTACTGACTTATCAAAATTGTATAACACGACAGAAACTGCATTCAACAAATTTGCTGAACTTAATAAAGACAAAAATTATCTGATTTTAAAATACATTGAATATTTGGAAGAATAAAAAAACAGCAGGTAACAAGGGTTTGCCAAAAGCGGGGCTGAAGTTCTTCGATTGAGCTTTTGTGCAAGGTTCAACATTAGTATTTCTATTGAACTTTTGTGCTAAAAATCCCCGCCTTCGGCAAGCCGTAAACCGTTGTGTGCCAGTTAAACAGACCCCTATTTTAATATGAAGTTCCTACTCAGCATATTCATTTTGTTGACAAGTTTCAATGGAAATTGTCAGACAAGCCAATCAAAGATTTTGGGCAAGTGGAAAATCTTGTCTCTTAATGACAGAGATGTTTACTATAATTTCAAGACCGACTCTGCGGTGCTTAAAGGTTTAGACCCAACAGCTAAACAAGACACTACGATTGGAATGCAAAATCTTCGTCAGACAATGGCAATTATGAAGAATACGGTTTATAATTTTGGTAACAATAGAGACTTAAAAATCATTAGACAGGATTCGATTCAAAAAGCTAAATACAAAATTGTTACATCAAATGGTAAGACCAAGCTCACATATCATCGAATCGGAGACACTTTTGTAGACAGGTTTTATGTGACCATTAAGAAGAATATACTTTTTCTTAAATCAACAGACGATGCCGATTTCAATATGATTTTTGAAAGAGACAAATAACCGGCACACAACATTGGTATTGCCAATAGTGGGGCTTGACATTGGAGCAATCAGCAGCGGTAATTCTGTTGTACTGTGGTTCGGGGCTCGACGAATAAAGCCCAGCTTTGGTACTTAATATTTAACTTTATCAAAAAGCCAGGCAGCAGTTCTGGCGGACGAAATTCTATTTCCCCACCATCGGCAATACCTGTCCGTTGTACGCAATATTTTACCAGCGCTTATAGAGCAAATGACTAAGATTCAAAAAAGCTTAATTGACAATTGGTCTCTTGAACAAGCAGGCTCACTGCTTGATAGTAATTATGACTTTTTTTCGATACCAGAAGAAGAGTTTATTACTTCCTTGGGAGGACTTTCAAATTATATTAACTCGATTCTTCTTTATGATGAGACTAATTTTTTAGCTAATGGTTTTGAAGGTGATTGGGTAAGATTTGGATGGTTTGAAAAAAATACAAGACTCGTTGTCCAACCAATAAATCCTGAAAGTCTAAATATTGACTGGAATAGTGAAGCCAGCTACTCCGATAAAGGGGTTAAGAACTATTTGGTTTCTTCCAAACATCTTGAAACTGACCTTTTCATCAGCCCACAACGAGCTGAAAGGATTAAAGACAACGGACTACATAAAATCGAAAATAATTTAAACAAAACCCTCCAAAGAATTGATGAAAAGATAAAATCTGAAAAGGATGCCTTATGGTTTGACGATTTAAAAGTTGGTATTGAAAGAAATTTTAATTTCCCCTCAATGACACACTATGTACTTTCTCAAGCTACAAGTTCAGAAGACTTACTAACTGTTATTATGCAATTGAAAGAAAGTGGAAAGGTGAAATCTGTTAGAGATAAAATCAACGAGATTACAATAAATACTAAAGAAGCATCAAAATTTCAAAAAGACATAGAAAGGCTTATCAAGGCGAATTTTGGAGAATCCGGAAAAGCTGAAAAACCTTGGTCTATAAAGTTTACTGTTTTGTTTTTAACTCTTACAAAGTCATTTAACCTAGACTTTTTTAGAAGACAAGAGCATTTGCTTTTCCTAAAAGATATAATCGCATGTAGAACTGAAGCACATGGATTAAATAATGACATAAAGAGAATTTTTCAGCGGACTTTATGAACAAACAATAAAACTGCGTACAACAAAAGGTTTGCCGCAAGGCTGGCGGACGTAATAACAATCGGCTGTTGTACTACTATCAACTAATATTCGGCTTGACCGAATTCTATTTAGCTTTTGGTTGTTAACTTCAATATCAGGTTTTCAATCGGCTTCAGTTGCCGGGCTGACACAGCAACTATTCCAGCCCTGCGGCAAGCCTCGAACGTTGCCTGCTATTTTGCGTGACATCGAAAGAGTTACTACAACTGTAATCAAATTTTTCAAGACAATACATCAATGTTCATACGATTTATTTTAGTATTGTTCATCTTGACTATGACTCATTTTGCTAGTGGACAGATATTAGATAGTACCAACAAAATTCGTCTTGATGGTTTCTATCAGACCAAAGCTGACATTGACAAAGAAGATAATGACACAACATATGGCTTTTTAAGATTTTACCTAGACCGAAAAGTTATAAACGTAACATCGGAAGGGACACCCAATGATTTAAAAGACTGGTTTAATTTAAAGATGAAAGACCCTTCGCTTGGAGACTATAAAATTCGTAGAAAAAAAATTTATTTTTCGACAACGAGTAAAGCGGGGAAAGTAAAATATAAAGGCAAAATAATAGACCAATATCACTTGGTGCTAAAATCAAAAAGTCTAATAAACGGATATAAAAGTCGAGAGACGTATTACTTTGTTTTAATTCCAGACTTGAAATAAAACAGCAGGCAACAAGTGCATTTGTGTTATGTCGGCGGACAGATAACGCCATTTCAACTTCAACTATCTATCATCTGTAGTTATCAGCTCGACGTTATAAATTGAGCGATGGAATTAACAATGAACTTCGGTATTTTTAATCAGCATTTGTACCCAGCAGACGGTTTTCAAATTCCGCCACAAACACAAATGCTTTAACGTTATAGGCCATGTTAAAAGACCCCACTAAATGAGAGAAAGACTTTGGAATGAATTGACACAATGTAAGCACCATCATATTTACTGTGTATTGCTTATAGCATTCCAAAGACGACTGCTCAATATTTTTAACATGACAATACTTGCCTTTTCTTCTGCTGGCATCATGGGGTGGACAATTTGGAAAGAAGTTCCATTAATTGCTTGCATAATCGTGGCGACAATATCATTGCTTAAACTTCTTAGCCCACACATTGTACCATCAGAAAAACAAATTGACAAGTTAGACCAGGTGACTGACTTCTATTTTGACTATTATAATAAAATGGAGCAACTTTGGTTAAACCATTACAACTATCGTTTGACCGATGAAGAAGCTCAAAAACAATTTTACAAACTAAAAGACAGCGAAAGAGCTATTAACAAAGTTGTAAACGAAATTGTAAAGCAAACTAATAAATCCATTTTGAAAAAGACAGACTTAGAAGCTATCAACTATTTTAAAAGAACTTTTAATGTTTAATTTATGAGCAACGACAAAGACAAAAAGCCAAGTAACTCGACACCACCGCAAACAAAGCCTGACAACACACCGAGAGAAGGTAAGTTTAATGAAAACACATTACCTACTTTTCAGGCTCCACCACCTCCTCCGCCGCCAAAGGAGAAAAAGTAGTTTTAATTGGTGGCTTTGGCGGGTTGACAAACATTGGTAAACCAATTGCAACTTTACGACAACGTTTACAAATATTTTCGTTCTCGCCAGACCAATCATGTTTACCTAACAGACAGAAAACACGGCCTATAACATTCGGTTTTCTGCTATGCTGGCAGACGGAAGTAAACTCATCTTTTGTACTACTATCAGCATTTGTCCGGGCTTGACTTTTTCTATTTTGCTTCATAACATATTTTGTACTTTAGTTTTTCAATCGGCTTCAGCTATCGGCTGACATTTATAAAATATCAGCACAGCAGAAAGCCGTCACCGTTGTACGTAACCAGTTTAACGACCATTTTCGATTAAATGAAAAAGAAAATCTTTACTCCATTTGAGAGATACGCAATTTGGAAATGGCATGAAGAACGCTGCTGGTTATGCTCCAAACCTCTTACTTATAGAGAGACGACGATTGACCATGTTTTCCCTGAAGATTTATTACAAGATGATAACAAAAGAGCCGACATATTACGGATGTATGGTCTTTCTGACAGCAACTTTAATATTAATGGTTTTGAAAACTGGCTACCAAGTCATGCAATTTGTAATCAGACGAAGTCAACTAAAGTGACAGACTTTATACCTGGAATTGCATTTATTTTAGAAACATTAAAATCAAAAGCTCCTAAAGCAAAGCAGACTGTTGACAGGCTTATAAGAACTAAAAAAACAGACAAGATTTTCTTGTCGCTTCTTCAAGAGTTAGAAAATGGTGAAATAACTTTTGATGATTTATTGGACTTTGTAAAACCCTTGGGCGAAAAGGAAAATATTCAATTTATATCGGGCGATTTGATAATCTTATCAGGGGGTTATTGGGTGCATCGAAACAGTATTGCCCGAGAAGGACTTTGCACTTGCGAAAGAAATCATTGTGTGGATAGCGATGAGAAAGTTTACTGCTATTTTTCTCCTTTACTATCAACATGGGTCATAAAGAAGGGTTTATACTACAAATGTTATGACGAGTTAATAATTTGCCCTCGTTGTGAAAAAACTCATAAAAGAGGACATATAGGCAGAGTTGACATTTGCGAACTACCTTATGCTAATCAAGAATTACAGACAGACAGCCAATAATGGCTACGTACAACACGGGTATTGCTGCAAGTGGGGCTTGACGGAAGTACAATCAGCAGCAATCGCTAATCAATTTCAGTCCGGTCTGGACAAACAACTTTCAACATCAAATCTTAACTTCAACAAATAACCTAAATCAGCATTGGTTCCTGGCGGACGGAATTCTTATCCCCCACCTGCAAAGCAATACCTGATCGTTAGCAGCAATGGTAAGACCGTACAACCTCAGACCAATGACGTCAATAAAAACATTTTATTTTTTAGCACTTATTACCTTCACACTCTCTGCCTGTGGACAGACAAAAGATGACAGAACCATTCTTGGAAAATCTTATGCTGAACAAGAACTTAAATCTGCACTAACTGACAAGTCACAACATAATCTAATAGACGGCAAGACAGTTATTGTTAGAGACAGTTTGACTGCTTTAAATATTGCTGAGCCCATCCTTTTTAGCATTTACGGTAAAGACAACATAACAAAACAAAGACCTTACGAAATTTATCACATTGACTACTATTGGATAATTGGGGGAACACTTCCTAAAGACTATTTAGGTGGAACATTTTTAATAATTATTGACTCACATGACAGCAGAATAATTAAAATTACTCACGGAAAGTGAGTGCATGCATAACTTTGAATCTTTAAAAGACATTTCTGATGAAAGTTATTGAAGAAATTAATCACCCAGACCTTCCAAACCATACAATTCAATTCGGCATATCCACATGGACAGAAAATGACCCAGTGAATATGCAGACCGAATCAGTTAGAAGAGCAGTATATAATTCTGGAGGTACATTCAGCCCTCACGGCTCAAGCGAAATTCCTATGGAGGACATGCCGCTGTTGATTCGAGAATGCGTTAAGAGAAATAAAATCAGTAAGTGGACGCTGTTCAAAATGTTATTTGTAAAAAAGATTAGACTGACATAAACACCACTGCTGCTAACATTGCATTGGCAATATGGCGGGGCGACGAATATATTCTCAACTTTTTGTTCGCTACTCAGCTTCAGTTTCGGCAGACGAATAACACCAAGCAACAGAATAAACAATGAGCTTTTGTATCTTTAATCAGCAGCGGCACCGGGCAGACGGAACACAGAATACCGCCACATCGCTAATGCTTCAACGTTAGCAGAAATTTTTAACCCCATTCTTTCATATGAACAAATTTACTTTGACAAACTTTGGTGAGGTCGACACCGACAATTTAGAAGAATATTACGATGCTGAAATAACAGTAAATGGGAGAACTGTTGAGGTGGATATATCACTTGATGAGAAATCAATCTCAATTGACAAATTGGAAAAAATAAATAGTTGGTTAGCCAATGTTCAAAAGCTTGATGAATTAGGGTTGACGACAATTAAGGAAGATTTTGTTTCTGGCGACACCGTAAAGGAATACATTGAACATCATTTAGAAGAATTAGATAGCGATGACTTAAATGACTTAATAAAGCAAGCAAAAGAAGGAAAAACAAAAGAAGAAAAAATTCTAAATTCAATCAAGTTAAAACGAGTTGGGTTTTATCCTCACACAGACGAGAGGTTCGTAAATTTGGACTATACCCTTGACAATGATTTAACTGATTATTTAGTCGTATTGGATTTTACTGAAGATGGAAATTTACATTATATAACATTGGAGAGTTAACATCATTCAATAAAACTTCTGCTAACAATGCATTTGTGTTATGTCGGCGGACAGATAACGCCACTTCAACTTCAGCAATCTATCATCTGCAGTTATCATCTCGACGCTATAAATTGAGCGATAGAATTAACAATGAACTTTAGTATTTTTAATCAGCGTTTGTACCAAACTGACGGTTTTCAAATTCCGCCACAAACACAAATGCTTTAACGTTACCTGCTATACTATTGACACTCCGCAAAATCATATTGCCGCTCTTCTTGACAGCTCAGACAGTTTATTGCTGGACTACTTTTTATAAGGCACAGTTCTTACAGTATGACGACAATTACGGACTCCTTATTCACAGTTTTATTATTGCATTAGCGACTTTAATATTCTTGACCATCATATGGTTTCGTAAAAGACAACTAATTAAAGACAATAAATTGCCAGCCGTCATCTGGACAATTATTGGGTCGCCACTTACATTTATAGGAGCAGCACTCTTTTATAACGAAATTTTCGGGACAACACTTGCAGGTTGACAGACACTATGGAAAAAAGACACAAAACATCGTATATCATATTCAGAATACTGCTAACTCCGACTGTAATTTCAATAGTTTCTTTCGGCATATTCTGTTTGGCTTCTTACCTATTTACAAAAGAGGGACAACATAATTTTACTGTTGGATTTCCCTATAAATTTTATGAGCAGTTCAGAGTTAGCGGCAGCGACACAAATAATTGGGGCTGGCTTCCTACGAACTTTATTATTGACGGGCTGCTTATTTGGACACTTTCTGTTGCGGGATATTTTTATTGGCTAAAGAATTTTTACAAACCCAAAGACAAATAGAAGTACAGCAGGTAACAGGCAGTTTTGCGTCAGCAGGGGGCGACGAATAAATTCTCATCTTAGTGCTACTATCAGCTACATATCCGGCTGACCGAACACGGATGAACAACAGAACATATTTTCAACTTTTGTAACTTCGGTCGGCTGCAGTTCCGGGCTGGACGTTTTCCAAATGCCCTGCCGAACGCAAAGCTGTGGCCGTTAGGCACAATTGTAAGACACCCTACAACTATTATGGCAACTACAGTAATACAAGCATTCAATGAATTTCTCAAGGACACAGTTAATCTTGATAAAGAAGAAACTAAAACAGCCAGAGCTAGTCGAGATTGGCTTGTTGGACAAATAATAGCATTTGCTGATGGCGATGCAAACTTTCCAGATATATACACTGAGCAAAATATCTTTTATGGTTCTTTTTCAAAAAATACAAAAAAAAGACCCTTAGATGATATCGATATTATGATATGCTTAAAGGCTAACGGATGCACATACTTAGAATACTCAGATAGAATTGAAATTACCGTTCCGCAAACAAGCACAGCTTTTGATAATTATGTCAATGATAATACAAGCATTTTAAACTCCAGAAAAGTAGTAAACGCATTCGTTTCAAAGCTTTCTAAAGTTCCTCAGTATAAAAATGCAGAAATTAAGAGGAACATGGAAGCAGCAACTTTATCGTTGCAGTCATACGATTGGGTCTATGATATAGTCCCTTGCTTTTTTACAACAACCGATTCATATGGTAGGACATATTATATCATCCCAGACGGAAACGGGAATTGGAAAAAAACCGACCCAAGGATAGACCAAACAAGAACATCCTCGATTAATAGTAATCATTCTGGACGCATTTTAAATGTAATTAGGACAGTGAAATTTTGGAATAAACGAGCCGCAGTGCCAACTATGAGAACTTACTTGCTTGAAAATTTACTTTTGGATTATTACAGTTCACAAACAGCAATAGCCTCTGAATTTGTCGACATTGAACTAGTAAAAGTGTTTTACGATATCCACCAAAGGGTTTACAATCCAGTTAACGACCCTAAGAATATTCAAGGAAATCTCAATAACCTTTCATACGATGAAAAGAAAACAATTTCTGAACGAGCATATTCCGATTATTTAAAAGCTGTTGAAGCACGGAATCTGGAACAGGCAAAAGATTATAGAGGCTCAATAAATAAATGGCGAGAAATTTTCGGAGAAGCATTCCCTAAATATTTTTAATAATGAGTAATTCCATAATAGCACGAGAAAATGAAAAAAGTAGCATTGAAAAACTTGCCGCCCAGCGGCAAGTCTATTCGAAAGCAAAAACGGTATTTCATGTACAAACATTCATTTCAACGCTAAGTATTGTATTATTATCCTTTAGCCAGCTTTTGTTTCAGAAGGTTGACTTTAATTTAATAATTGCAACCTGGAGTTTAATTGTCTTATTTTTTGATTTCTTTTTAGAAAAATACATATCGGATTTA
The DNA here is from genome assembly GCA_002336115.1 of Chitinophagaceae bacterium UBA1953. Taxonomy (GTDB): domain Bacteria; phylum Bacteroidota; class Bacteroidia; order Chitinophagales; family Chitinophagaceae; genus Lacibacter. The sequence continues at coordinate 23,588 of DDEN01000034.1, read as the reverse complement.
AAAGAAGTCGCAGCCAAGATTCAGGAACTATTTGATACCTACGTTCTTCAAATTGATTGGAATCATATTCTATGTTCTGAAAAAATAGAATACAGTGAAGTATGCAGATACTATGAGCAGCACAAAAAGAGTCATGACTTATCGAATCTGATTAATTGGTACGAGGTTGAAATTGCAACTGTCCCTGAAAGCATTGGAAAACTTGTTTGTCAAAAGACAAATTGCAATTATGATATTACTATTCGAAAAAAATATAAAGGAGTTGTTTTGTGGAGTAGTATTGTTGCTATTTTACTACTTCTTATTATTGCTACATTTTCGGAAATTACGCTAGCGAAGTTAGTGCTTACAGTCTTGTTACCTTCAGCCCCAATTATTCAATGGGCATATAAGAATATTTCAAATAACAATGACTCCATTACGAATTTAAAGCAGTTAAATACCTTATTAAACGACACATGGAACAGTGTTAAGGCTGGCAATATGGTTGATGCCTCTACAATAAGACAAATTCAGGACGGGATTTATTTAAACAGGAAAAGCAATCCATTAATCCCAGATTTTGTTTATGACAAACTGAGGGACAAACTCGAAACCGAAACACGTTATTCTGTAGCAGAGCTAATTGGTGAACTTAGACCGTAAAACAACTGTGCCTAACAAAAGGTTTGCCGCAAGGCTGGCGGACGGAATAACAATCGGCAGTTGTACTACTATCAGCTAATATCGGGCTTGACCGAATTTTATTTGGCTTTTAGTTGTTAACTTCAACATTAGTTTTTCAATCGGCTTCAGTTGCCTGGCAGACAGTTATAAAATACCAACCCTGCGGCAAGCTTCGAACGTTGGCTGTAATTTGACATACATCAAAGTATGCAAGGAAATCGATTAACTTGTACTAGTAATTCTAAAACCTTCTATAATGGCAAAATATCAACCAAAAGCAAAAAAGGCGGCTGCAAAAAAAGTAGACAACGTATCAAAGAAAGCTCCGAAAAAAGTAGTAGCGTCTTCAGGAAATTCAAATTATCCCAGACATTCGATTGAAAAAGCACTGAGAATTCCTACTGCCATTTTAGAACAAAATGCCGGTAAAGAATCCACTGATTCTGAAGCTGCAAAATTTTTAGGAATATCTAATCCAAAAGGTAATTTCTCTGTTGAATTAAGTTCGTCAATCAAATATGGTTTTTTAGAACGTCCAAGTTCCGGGCTTATAAAACCAACCGATTTAGTAAAAAGGATAATACGGCCAAAATCTTCAGAAGACGAATTAAACGCTTTTCGTGAAGCTGTTTTAAACGCTCCGGTAATAAGTGAAGTTTATAAACATTACAGAGGGGAAAATCTACCCGACAGAAAATTTTTCGAGAATACACTTATAGACACTTTCAAAATCCCAAATGAAAAGCTTACAGAATTTATTGAAATATTTACCGAATCGCTTACTAAAGCAAAGCTCCTAGAAAACATTGGCGAAAAGCAACGAGTTATAGACATATCTTCCGACAGGAACTCTCCGACCGTAGACACTACATCTGAATTTAAAAAACTTTCTAAGGCTGCAGCAGTTTCTTCATCTGACTCTTGCTTTGTAATGATGCCATTTGCTGCTCCACTTGGTGATTACTATAGCAAGGTTTTTGAGCCTGCAATCGAAAAAGCAGGACTTAAAGCGGTTAGAGCTGATGATGACATTTTTGGAACAGGCAAAATAATTGACCAAATTTGGCAAGGCATAAATGATGCGAAAGTTTTGGTAGCAGAACTTACATCACGAAATCCTAATGTATATTATGAGTTAGGTTTAGCTCATGCTTTAAAAAAACCGGTTGTATTAGTTTGCTCAAATGAACAGGACGTACCATTTGACTTAAAACACATCAGGGTAATCTACTATGATATGCATGATCCATTTTGGGGAACAAAACTAATTGAAAAAGTAGCTGAAAATATCTTATCAGCTATTGCAAATCCGACAGATACTATACTTTTCCCTTAAAACTACAGCCAACATTGGTATTGCCAATAGTGGGGCTTGACATTGGAGCAATCAGCAGCGGTAATTCTGCTCTACTGTGGTTCGGGGCTCGACGAATAAAGCCCAGCTTTAGTGCTTAATATTTAACTTTATCAAAAGCCAGGCAGCGATTCCGGCGGACGGAATTCTAATTCCCCACCATCGGCAATACCTGCTCGTTAGCGGCAAAATTATGAGACCCTTAGTTTTTATCATATCACTTTTAATTTATTCCTCTGCAGATGGACAAGCTAAGTTTGACTCTGTACAAATTGACAAAATATTAATGACTTTGCCATTACAGCAAAATCAAAATGTTTCAGATGAAATCTTTATTAAAGCAATTCAGGCGGTAGACAAAAATTATAGGACAATAGCTGACACCTTGTATTATTATAAATCACTTAAGCACACAATATTCCAGACAATCTTCATTGAAACAAGTGACAGTATAAAAATTAACCCATTATTATTTGGCAGCAGGCTTCAGACAACCAACATTCTTTTCGACAATAAACAGTTAAACAATAAGGTTGACAGTATTGCGAGGAAGCTCAAAAAAACTGAAAGAAATAAATTCTATAAATATCTTGAAGAAAATTTTGACAATTTCTCTTCAAAAGGAAAAACATTGAAAGCTCAACCTGTCAGAATTCAGTATATAAAATATGACAACTCGAATTTTGTTAATGTAGGCATTGACATTTATGGACGCCATTTTTTATGGACAATCGACAAAACAAAAAATTGGAATGTCGTAAAGTGTGAAGGTTTATGGGTGTACTAAAAATTCTGCCGCTAACATTGGTATTGCCAATAGTGGGGCTTGACATTGGAGCAATGAGCAGCGGTAATTCTGCTGTACTGCGGTTCGGGGCTCGACGAATAAAGCCCAGCTTTAGTTCTTAATATTTAACTTTATCAAAAAGCCAGGCAGCAGTTCCGGCGGACGAATATAAAATTCCCCACCATCGGCAATACCTGCTCGTTGTAGGCAATTTTTATGCGACCGTTTCTGACAATAATCCTTTTTTTATTTTGCTTGACAAGCTCTGCACAAAAATATAGCAGTGTGATTAAAGACACTGCTATAACAAAATTTATGGCTTGGCTTTTTAAAAGCGACACTTCTTTTAAAGCCGTAAGACACGTCGACAATGACATTTTAAAATTGCATACAGATAACTTTATTTATGCGGACAGTTCGACTTTAAATAACTATCAATTTGCTGCAAATATTTTTAACAAGAAAAATAAGTTGACAAAGTACTTCGACAAAGACAATGCAAACTACTTTGTTCGACAAATTAAGCAGCAACGAAAAGTTAAATGGCAATTAAGAATTAGAGACATTCAACTTTTTGACACAATCGAACTTGTAAACAATCGAGTTGACAAAGTTCTTTATTCATATTCTTTACCATTATTTTCAGTAGACGGAAAATACGTTATCATTATTGAAGCATTTTATTGCGGACTTGTTTGTGGTGGTGGCGACTATAACTTGTATGAAAGACAGCAAGACAACTCTTGGAAAAAAATAAAACAATTTAATCATTGGGACGAGTAAAACTGCCTACAACAAGTGCATTTGTGTTATGTCGGCGGACAGATAACGTCACCTCAACTTCAACTATCTATCATCTGCAGTTCCGGGCTGGACGTTATAAATTGAGCAACAGAATTAACAATGAACTTTAGTAAATTTATTCTGCATTTGTACCGAGCTGAAGGATTTCAAATTCCGCCACAAACACAAATGCTTTAACGTTGGCTGCAAGTTAAGACACAGACCCTATATGGCAAGTAGTTTCATAGAATTTAAAGACAATGGATTTTGGGCTCGAGACGGCTTCGTGGAATCTTTTCAACTTTTATTGTTTGAAGAAATACAACTTCAATACCAAGACCAACTTCAATGGCTCAATAACTACAAAAAAGACTTAGCTCTTCAATCTTTACCATTAATTTATGGTGGAATGTCTATGTGTTTTGATGAGACTTTGACAGACAACAATCGTGTTACAATAATTTTAAAATTACTTGACGATATAAGAAAGAAAATTGTCAAAGACAACGACTATCTAACAGGGACACATCTAAATTCACTACGCAAAACAGTAAGACATTATTTAGTTGACATAAAAGAATTTGAGTGGGACGAAAAAGAAATTGAAAAACAATTAAAGGACGGTGGCTATGGAGAATTACCATTTGAAAAATATAAGCGTGGGTTTCACTTATTAAGGACACTTGTAGCAGGAAAGTTAAACATCAAAGTTGATACAGAAATAACTTACTGGGGTGACTAACCTGCAGCCAACAGGCGGTTTGGCAATATGGCGGGGCGACGAATATATGCTCAACTTTTTGTTCGCTATTCGGCTTCAGTTCCAGCCGACGAATAACGACATGCAATTGAATAAACAATGAACTTTTATTTATAAATTTAGCTGCGGTTACGGGCTGACGATTTTCAAATACCGCCACATCGCCAAGCCGTAATCGTTGGCTGCTACCGGTCCCCAATTACCAAACCCCTCTTCTAATATAAATTTTTAACTTTAAAATATGGACGTAACAAAAAAAACTGAAATAGCTAAATTAGTAAGGCAAAGGCTTGCAATTGCAACCAAATTCTTGCAAGACGGCGATTTTAAGAATGAAATTAGAAAATCACTAAATGAAGAAGCTGAAATACCTGGCTTTGAAGATAAGCCAGTTAAATTCGGACAGTTTATTAGCAAGGAATTTGTCGCACTTATGACTGACATCCGTAAATCAACGGATATTATAAATTCCGAAAATGGTACACAAAAAATGTTTTTAATCTTTTACGTTTACTCAGCAGTAGTAGCTAAAATAATTGACAGTCATAAAGGAAGTGCGACTGAGTTTTTAGGTGACGGAGTTTTAAATCTTTTCGACACAGATACCGACAGAGAGCAGTCTCTAAGAAACGCCTATTCAGCCGCAAGAGAAATTTTGGAAGCCAATCAAGAAATATTAAATCCAACTTTTACTTCGTTGAGGTTGCCGATAATTAATATCGGAATTGGTATTGACATAGGAAATACGATAGTAACAAGGTTTGGATACAGAGTTGACAATGATTTAAAGGCTTTTGGAAAATGTGTGTATAATGTATCAAGACTTTGCAAAGGAATAAATGAAATATTTGTTTCAGAAGAAGCCCAAAGATTTTGGCCAACATCACCAACAGGAACATTGAGATTTGAACCAAAATATATTGATAACAACAAATTAGCTTATAAAACTTACAATGTCTGATAATAGCACTAAACTAGAATTTTTGTACGCAGCAATAGTTGATGCCCAAGAAACAATTCGTTTTGTAGAAAATAAATTAGCGGTTGCAATTACAATAATCGCTGGCTTTATGGTAGGCATTTTCACTACTATAGACAAAATCGTACAATGCAACTCACAATTAAGCAATTGGTTTTGGGCTTCATTACTATTGCTTATTGTATTAATTACTCTCTGCGTAATTATAACCGTCAGAATAATCACCCCAACAACAAAAACACATTCTAATGTAAATGTTCAAGATATAAAATCTCCTTTTGTAGACTTTTATATTTCGCCAAATAATTACAAATCAAAAGCTTTCGCTTTCTACAATTCAGATAATTTTAAGTTGTCAAAAACCTTAAAAACTTACCATATAGAATTCCAAGATGCAAAAGATGAAGATTTTATCAAGTGTTTACAATATGAAGTTCTAAAAATAAATTTCATCAGAAACATTAAAAGGGACAGACTAAGAATACTTGTTAATTATCTCGTAGCCACTACTATATCATTTTTTATCTTTTATGTTTTATATTCAATCGAGACACAAGCTATTTTGACAAAATTATTGGAAGCTACTAAGAAATAATGGCAGCAGCCAACAAAAGGTTTGCCGCAAGGCTGGCTGACGGAATAACAATCAACAATTGTACTACTATCAGCTAATATCGGGCTTGACCTAATTCTATTTGGCTTTTAGTTGTTAACTTCAACTTAAGTTTTTAAATCGGCTTCAGTTGCCGGGCTGACACAGCAACAATTCCAGCCCTGCGGCAAGCTTCGAACGTTGGCTGTAAGCTTAAATGACACACTCTAATAATTTAAGGATATGAAAAGTTACTTTATCCACGACGGTAACCAAAAAACTGGACCTTTTACTTTTGATGATTTAAAACAAAGAGGCATCGAGGCTTCCACATTAATTTGGTTTGACGGCTTAGACAAATGGACAGAAGCCACGAACATTCAGGAACTGAAAGATGTAATTATTAAAAGCCCACCACCGTTAGACAAAACTTCATCACTCAAACAAACGCTTGACAAGACCAAAAAAATTCTTGACTCAGATATTGTTGACGAAATTGAAAATAAGATTCCAAACAAAAAGGGAAAACGAGTTTTCACATGGTCGATAATAATACTTGCCATAGTTGGACTGTTTTATATTGGGAATAATCTTTTGAAAAAAGGAACTATTTCTTCTGCAAAAGGCATCGCAGTTGATTCTATCGCCATAATAAATCCATCTGGCGTTGTTCACGAAGACTGGTATGACAAGGACAAAATGTATATAGGGATTTCTGGAAAAATGATGAATAAATCCTCTGTTTACAGTTACAAAGACTTTGTTGTTGAAGTAAAATACTTAACTGAAACAAACACGTTAGTTGACACAAAACAATACACCGTTTTTCAGTCAATTAAACCATTAGACAAAATTGACTTTAATGCAAGATTAGACGGCGAAGCACCGAAAGGAAGTAAATATTATAGTTTAGACTGGAAGTTAATTAGTGCGACACCATTCATTCCCGAAAAGGACAAGTAAGCACAAAGTGAAAGCCTACAGCCAACAAAAGTATTGCCAAAAGCAGGGCATACGAACATATACTCATCTGCATATTGCTATCAGCTTCATCCGGGCTTGACTTGCTTCGCTGCGTCAATTTGGGTTTATTCAGCTTCAGTAATTCTTTTTATCTTCGGTTGCCGGGCTGGACGTTATAAAATATCCCGCCTTCGGCAATACTCGAACGTTACCAGCAACTTTAATCGACACCTCGTTAAATTTGAAAACTTTGATACCCGCAGAAATAAAATACTTGTTAGAAAATTATGAGGCAGACGACAGTAGTCTAGTCATAAACAAAGCTGACTATTCAAACAACACTCCAAATTTAAGTTTAACCTTGCACCAACCTGGAGCGGCTCCTCAATTATGGTCATTGGAAGTTATTGGACACAGAGACAGTCAACTTTCATTTAGTAACATAATTTACGATACAACAATATTACTTACAGACGACCACCCATTATTGTGGCAGTATGCTGACGAACAATGTGAATTATATTTCAACGGTTCAAGTAAAGACACAGCTAAAATAATTGCAGAACTAAAACAAATTGACTCTGATTTGTTCGGTATACATCAGAAGTCAAGCGGACAACTTAATATTTTGTTACAAACATCAAACGGATCTTTAGGGAAGGGCTCAAAAAAACTGTTGACAAAATATGCAGCTTGCTTAAATAAATACAATATCAAGACTTCAATAATTGATGGCCACATTCCTACTTATTCAGATGGTACGAGTCAATATAGCGGAAAGACTCTAAAATTGTTTTTCATCAGAGGTTCTTATATTGTTGGACAGGATTTCATTTTCAATAAGTATGACTAACAAAGCTGCCGGTAACATTGGGTTTTATGCAAGTTGGGCATGACCAGCAAAAATCAACCATTTGCAAATCCAGGCTGTGGTTCGGGCTGGACAAGCAACTTTCAACTTTAGTTCTTAAATTCAACTTTATATTTTTTAATCAGCAGCGGTTATCGGCAGACGGAATACTAATTCCCAACCTGCATAAAGCCCTGTTCGTTGCCTGCAATAGTATGACCGACACTCTAATAATTGAAAAAGCAACTGAAGAAATTCAATCCCAAAGTTTTGGCTTTACACAGCAATTTTTAGAAATTCATCAAATTGAATATTCTGACAACAAACCAAAAGTTTCAAGAGTCGACACAGAAAAAGAAGATGGAACTGCTATTGTTTATTTTCCGGTCGTCGATCAGAAGTTCTATGTAGCCGTTTATCTCGATACATATCCGGAAATTTCAGTTCGACACGTTAATACAGAATCGTTTCACTCTGTATACTTCATTGCAAGGTCAGAAGTCTTAAGTTTTAATGACCTTTCAGCTTTAACAACATTAAAACCAACTGGTGGTTGGGATAAAGGAGACAAGAAAAGATTCGGAGATTCAGTACACAAATTCTCCTGCTTGAATTTTGAACCAAATCTAGAAGCTGATGAGTTTGACGATAAAATAGAAAAGCTGCTTGCTTTTTTAGAAAAAGATAAAGAAGGTATTAAAGCCCTTGTTGACAAAGCCAATGGATATATTCAAGTTACAACAAGTTTTCACAATGGTAACACAATGTTAGGTGGACACCACTTAGATAAAAATATAATTAAAAGGTTAGGTTCTTTAAATCTTGAAATCGATTTTGACATCTATGCTGACGGAAACTATTTCAAAGAACCTTAGTAACTACTGCAGGCAACATAGGGTTTTGCTCCAGTGGGGCTTGACGGAACAACCGGCATCAGCAGTATCTGGCTTATCAGCTTTAGTTCGGGCGGACGGATTTCTTTTCAGCTTTATTTGTTAACTTCATCAAACAACAAAACCTGGCTTCAGTTCCGGGTGGACACAACACCACTGCCCCACCGGCGCAAAGCCCCAAACGTTGTGTGTAATTTTTTTGACGCTCTCTACTAATTCAACCAAGACATTAATATGCTCAAATATTTCTTAGTAATTGCCACAGTTTCATGTTTGACAGCTTGCGGACAAACAAATTCAAATAATCAAAGCAACAATAAGTCAGACACAGCCCCTTCGCTAACAAAAGACAAACAAATGGACACAGCTTTTTTCTGGAAAATTATGGACTACGCATTTGCTAAAGCCCAATTTGACAATAAACTAAAGGAGCAAGCAATACTTGACCAACTTACCAAATTGACACCAGACCAAATCCAACAGTTTGAAATCATATTTCAGCAAATGAACCAGAAGGCAAGTACTTGGAATAATTTTGCGGCTCATACAATTATTGAAGGTGGTTCATCAGATGACACCTATTATTATTTCCGTTGTTGGTTAATTTCATTAGGACAAAAGAACTTTGATGAAACTCTCAAAGACCCAGACTATCTTGCTTCGCTTGACATTCCAATAAATAAGAAATATGGCTACGGTGAAGTAATATTTGAAGAACTAATACCTATGTCAGACAAAGCATATTCAATTGTTACAGGAAAGCAAACTGAGGACGAAACATTTCCAAGAGCATTTGTACAAAAGAAAGGACTGTTTTATGACAGCAACACAGACATGAAGGGTAAAGAATGGACAGATGAAGATTTGCCAAAGATTGCACCTAAACTTTACAAAAAATTCAACAAGAATTAAAACTACACACAACAAGTGCATTTGTGTTATGTCGGCGGACAGACAACGTAACTTCAACTTCAGCTATCTATCATCTGTAGTTCCTGGCTGGACGTTATAAATTGAGCAATAGAATTAACAATGAACTTTTGTAAATTTATTTAGCATTTGTACCAAGCTGACGGTTTTCAAATCCCGCCACAAACACAAATGCTCGAACGTAAGCTGCCATTTAATTGACAGCCCTTTTCCATAAAATGACCATAGAATTTATTGATAACTTACCTGACGACTTGATTCTGAAACCTGTATTAATTTCAGGGGCGACATCAGTTGACTATTCAAATCATACATATTTGAAACTTTCGGATGCCGACACGACAAGCCTGTATCAAATAAAATATGAAGTACATTGTAGCCCATTCAAAGAAGCGTTAACAGTTGACAATTTACTCGCTGTTGGACACGAAGAATATTTTTACCTGTTCGACAAATTGCTAAATAAAAATATTCTACAACTTAAAATGAACGGTTATTTTGGGCATCTATATTTTGACACAGGACACTTTTATATAGCAGACGCAAATGGAATACATTGTATAGACAAGACTGGTAAAATTCGGTGGGCTAATTCCAGACTTGCAGTAGACGGAGTAATCGTTAACCAGTTTACTGACAACAGAATAATTGGTAGTGGCGAACTTGACCCACCAGACGGTTGGGAAGACTTTATTCTAGACAAAGAAACCGGCATTGACACAAAATAAACGGCAGCTTACATTGCATTTGTGTTATGTCGGCGGACAGATAACGCCATTTCAACTTCAACTATCTATCATCTGTAGTTCCAAGCTGGACGTTATAAATTGGCAACAGAATAAACACTGAACTTTAGTATTTTTAATCAGCATTTTTACCAAGCTGACGGCTTTCAAATTTCGCCACAAACACAAATGCTTCAACGTTGTGTGCTATTTATGGAAATTATAATTTTTTGAATCTTATGTAAAAAAACAATGAAGATTTTCTTTTTTTCTGTAATATTTTTTTTGCTATCAAGTTGTAAATCACAAAAACTTGACATTTTAGAAATTGATTTTGAAGCTGACGCATGTTATGGAACTTGTCCAGTTTTTACAATGACAATAAATCAAAATGGAACTGCTAATTATGACGCAAAGATGTTTAATGAAAGACAAGGACAATTTACAACTGTAATTAAAAACTCACAACTTGACAGTTTAACTCAACTATTTCAAGAATCTAATTTAATTAGCTTAAAAAACGAGTATTCAACAAACTGGACAGACCATCCAACATATATTTTAACAGTAAAGTTCAAAAACGGACAGATAAAAAAAGTTAGTGATTATGGACCGAGCGGACCTGATAAATTAAAAAAGATATATCACTTTATATTTTCGTTAAGACAAACTCAAGACTGGAAATAGAACAGCACACAACACGAGCATTGGCGTTAAGTCGGCGGACAGACCGAAAGTGCTGAGCAAAATTTCTTTAATCAACATTAGTATTTTATTCAACAATATAATTTCAAATTCCGCCACAACGCCAATGCGTGGACGTTGTGTGCAACCTTATTGTGTAGCGTTTAAATTCATGAAAGTAGTTTGACAGCTTTTAATGACAACAAAACTCTATTTCTTACTGACACTTATTTTGACACTTACATTTGCTTCATGCAACAAAGTGACACCTGCAGGATTTTGGAAAAACTATGAGAGCAACTTACTTGTAAAAAAAATCAGCGACCAAGGACCTTACGGTGGACACAGAGCAATTTTTTGGAAGAGCAATAAAATAAATGCCTTTAATTCTGTCAATGTTCTTGAGTTTGCAAATAATAATGGTTGGACACTTATTGATAGTTCAGAGTTCAACCCCGACCACACAAACAAATGGACATACAACAACATAGCAGTCTTTCCTTTGACAAGCACAGGCTTTTCAGACACACTTTTGAACGATGCACATTTAACCGACTTTCCACGTTGGTTTGGCGGACAACTGACTGTTTATAAATTCAAAACTGGTTGGGTGACAATTGAACCAGGAACGAACAATTCCATTGAAGAAAATGGTTTTGTTGTAATCAGCAATGATAAATCACAAATGGCAGTTTATCACTTGTGGGGAGAGTAAAATAATTTTTAAAGTTTCTATTGTGACAGAGAAAGGCAGCACACAACAAGTGCATTTGTGTTATGTCGGCGGACAGATAACGCCACTTCAGCTTCACCTATCTATCAACTGTAGTTCCAGGCTGGACGTTATAAATTGGGCGATAGAATTAACAATGAACTTCAATAACTTTATTCAGCATTTGTACCAGCGTGACGTTTTTCAAATTCCGCCACAAACACAAATGCCTGAACGTTGGCAGTTATTTTTTAAAGACCATGAGTAGAGCAAAATTTTTGAATGAGTTGGATGAATTTTTAGGAAAAGACAATAGCAATACTAAATATGCAACAATAGAAGACATGTTCGCCTTAATTGGCAATAAGTGGATACACGAAAAAAGATACAAAGAACTAATTGCTTTCATTCTTGATGAATATGATACTGGACAGTTTAATTCTTTTATAGAAAAACTTGAAACTGTATTATTGTCGGAAAGCAAGATTCAAGAATTTAAAAGTTTATGGAAAGGTATAATTAAAATGAGGCTTGAAAGGCTATGGGATTACAAAAAAGCTTACGAAAATGATAATAACAATCAAGCAAAGAGGAAACGAACTTTTGAACAACAAAATTTCACATTGGATGGAATTAACAGGTTTTTAAAAGGATTAACTCTACTTCACGACACAGAAGAAATAAACAAAACAGAAATATTAAAATCAGTTGTTGAAAAATTAGACCGCCCAAAACCTAAGCCGACAAGCGATAAACGAAAAATTGATGAAGCACTTTTTTGGGATTTAATATACACTTCAAGAAAAGGTGCAGAGAATAAATTTGACTTTTTCGATTCACTCAGGGCTAAACTTGAAGCATTTAGTCCGATTGAGATTAGAAAATTTCATAAATTCTTTTTGACAAAGTTTAATGAGCTAAATAAATGGGATATCTGGGCTTTGGCTTATATCTATCGAAGAGGATGCGGAGATGACGAATTCGACTACTTCAAAGCATGGGTTATTTCGAAAGGACAACACACATTTGACACCATAAGAGATTTCGAAATCCATAAATTTCACTTTGTTTTTTCTTCAGAAGACCCACAATTTGAAGAATTTTTGAGCTTAGCAGAAAATGTATATGAATCAAAAACGAACGACTTAATGAAACCTATCAAAGTAAAAAGACAAAAATTAATAGGTAAAGAATGGAATGAGACTACTTTGACAAGTCAGTATCCAGAAATCTCTAAAATATTCGAATATAAAGGGTGACAAAACAACTGCCAACATTGGGTTTTATGCAAGTTGGGCTTGACCAGCAAACATCAACTAATTGCAAACCCAGGCTGTGGTTCGGGCTGGACAAACAACTTTGAGTTTTAGTTCTTAATTTCAACATCAGTTTTTCAATCGGCAGCGGTTATAGGCAGACGGAATACTAATTCCCAACCTGCATAAAGCCCTGTCCGTTGTAAGCAAAGCTATGGGACACTCTAAAATTGACGATTTATTCAATGAATTGTTTGGCTTTTATCCTAAAAAGGCAGGACAAGCTTATGAAATGTTAGTTGCTGCTGCAATTAAGGCAATAACAAACGGAGAAGTTTCTTATAATAAGTTTGTCAAAGGTGAATATAGTGACACATCATATCAACTTGACGCTTTACTTGAGAAAGACAATCTTAACTCAATGATTGAAGCTAAAGACTATACAATTGATGACAAAAAAGTTGGAAGAGATGATTTGCAAAAGTTACAAGGAGCATTGACAGACTTAAATGTTGACAAGGGGATTTTTGCTTCAGCAACAGATTACACTAAGCCATCAAAAAAATATTCAAAAGCGACAACGATAAATCCTTCGCAAAAAGAAATTGAACTTTATCATATTAGACCCTCAACTCTACTTGATGAAAAAGGACAAATTAAGCAGTTTGAAATTAATTTAATTGTTTCAATGCCAAGGCACGACAAGGGTCAATATGAAGTAGCTTGGACAAATGAAGCAATAGAACAGTTTCAAAAAGATGGATTGATTGGCAAGCCTATTAAAGCAAGAATCGATGCGTTTTATAATTCTGACGGAAGTTTGAATATTTCTCTTGAAGAATTCACATTAGACAATCAACCTATCAGCGAAAACATTGACTCTGATTGGGCAGAAGGCTGTTGGCTTTTGCGTAACTTATTTATAAAATATGATGATAAGCTATACGGAATTCGTGGAATGAAATATAAAATTCCATATGAGAAGAGTTCAACGACTTTTACAATTAAATCAGAAGGCAGCCCTAAAGTATTGATAAAGTCAGAAGATGGCAAGGTAAATAAACTTTTAACAGACGAACAACTTAGAAAATTAACTTTTGACAACAATGAAGTCAAATAAAAGCTCTGCTTACAACAAGTGGTTTGGCAATATTGGGGCTTGACCAAATTCGCCATCAACGTTAGTAGTTCTATTTTCCTTTCGTCACGGGCTCGTCAGAACTCGCCTCAACATTTGTAAACACAATCAACAGCATCACTATATTTGGCTTCAGTTCAGGCGTGACGAAACGCAGCAGCCCAACTATCGCCAAGACTTGAACGTTATAGGCAACCAATTTCACAAACCGTTTTCAATTCATGGTAGACAAAAATCAAAGCCTTTAATTGTTGGACACATTCTTTAGGTTGCCACATTTTTAAATTTATTTTTATGACATTAGAACAAGCAAAACAAACCAGAGACAAGCATAAACATTTAATTGGACAAAGAGCAAAAAATGCAGATGCTAATATCCATGATGTGATAGTTGTTCCAGTTGACAACGCTGGTGGATTTTTATCAGAATATAGAATGTATATGGACGACATGAATAATGATGAAATGTTACTTAATTATCCATCAAAATCTTATGCTGTAAACGTAATTTACGACATAGACCCGGATTTCGTTGACATATATTCTGACGACATATCATTGTATATTGACCGCAAATCTTGAACATCATAGCTTATACCTATCTTGCCTTTATGCAAAATCATTTGACACCTATTTTTTAGGCCTATTTTACCTTTTAAATGTTGCCATTCTTTATTTAGTTTATCATTTATGTAATCAGACACAAATAGTACATAATGCTTCATCCATGCTGAAAAATCTGTATGTTGTTTTGGATGTAAATTATTATTCAAAATAAATTGTTTATCAAAAATCGGTGTACTTTGGCTGCCTATAACAAGTGCATTGGCAATACCAGGGCTGACCTGCAAGCCATCATCTTTTGTGCTGGCCTCGTCTTTTGTTCCGGCTTGACCAGCTTTACTCAACTTTTTTTTCATAACTTAAATTTTTAGTTTTATAAATCAGCTTCGGTTCCCGGCTGGACTTCATAAAATATCCTGCCATCGCCAATGCTGGAACGAAAGGTCGCAATGCCACCTGCACAGGAAAAATCCCTACGCAGCTAACGCTGCTTCCTGTCTTTTTCTTTAACCACTTGCGACCTTTCGCTGCGATTTACTCTTTTAATTTATCGGTGACTACCTTTGTGCAGTGTCACTGCGTCTTTCAATCGATTTACGAAATTCGCCGATAAATTAAAACCGTCCACACTAGCTCCCGCAGCTTCTACGAAAGCCCTTCGGGACTTTCTCCCGAATCTGCTCTGCTCGTGTGAACTGTCGTAAATCGCAGCGTTGACTGTAATGGCAAAGTGACCACTCTAATACTTTGAAGAGTAATGCACCATTTACGAAAATAATCTTGTCAATTCCTTACATGAGACACACTATAACTTTACTTCTCTTATTTTTTTCAATTGCAATATTTGGACAGAACAAAGGAAAACTTTCGCTACTTATTCAGGCTCAACCAGAGTTGACGTTTCATAAGAACGACTATGCTCATCGATATAAAGAAAAATATACTAAGACAACTTTCAACATTGGTATTTCTTCAAGTATTCAATATTATCTTAATGACAATCTATTTTTTTCAGCAGGGTTAGGTTATATACCCAGACATTTAAATACAAATGTGTTCCTTAACCAAGGAGCTATTCCGCCTCCAAGACAAAGTGGAACACTTGAGTTAGTTACAACAAAATCTTTATCATATAGAACTTTATTTTTTCCAATTAACGTAGGATACGTTTTTTTTAATAAAAGAAAACTTACTTCATTTGCTGTTTGTGAATTTTCAGGAAACTATATTTTGAATGCCAAGTATGATGTGAATTTTGACAAATACGATGGTACTTATAAGAAAAATTATTGGCAAGGTTATTCATTAAATTTGGCTTAGGATGTGAATATAAAGTATCTAAAAGTTTGAATCTGATTAGCTCTGTTGTATATTGGGTTATCAATACTGTTCAACGAGACATTTATCTATTTAGTCAAGACGAATATCAAATTCCATTACCACACAAATATTTAAAACTAAGTATTGGAACTAAAATAGATTTATGACTAAAGAGCCACTAACAGCCAACATTGGCAGTCATTTTAAGAAACCGAGCAAGTTCAACAACAAAAAAATAAATGTAATGACAGACAAAAATAACGAGGTTAACCTAAGACCGACTATAATTACTGATTTGGACACCTTATTTCGATTTCAACTTGATAAAGAAGGAGGATATTTAGCTGCATTCATGCCTAATGACCCAACAGACAAAGCAGCATATTTAGATAAATACACAATGTTGTTGAGTAACCCCACAGTAAATAATCAGACCATATTAGTTGGCAAAAAAATAGTGGGTAGCATTTCTAAATTTGTTATGGAAGGTGATACAGAAATTACATATTGGATTGACAGAGAATTTTGGGGACAAGGAATTGCAACAAAAGCACTAAAAATATTTCTTTCAATTGAAAATACAAGACCAATTTATGGCCGAGTTGCTTTTGATAACTTCGGCTCTCAAAAGGTTTTAGAAAGATGTGGGTTTGTTAAAATTGGAAGCGATAAAGGCTTTGCAAATGCACGACAAGCAGAAATAGAAGAGTTCATTTATAAACTTAATGATTAGAAATTAACTATGAATAATTTGAACGGAGAAGTAACAAAATTTCTTGATGAACAAAATCATCCTTTAAGAGATGAAATTGAACAATTGCGAAAAACTATTATAAATGCAAAAGATGGATTAACTGAAAACATAAAATGGAACGGGCCAAATTATTGTTTTGCTGGACAAGACCGAATTACAATGAGAATTCATCCACCTAAACAAATACAGTTAATCTTTCATAGAGGTGCAAAAAAACAAGAGCAGCCAAAAGAAAAAATTGTTCAATCAAAGTCAAAACTTTTGATGTGGAAAGAGAATGACAGAGCTGTTATAACGTTTAAAAATATGAAGGAAATTGAGGAAAGTGAAGCAGACTTGACTTCAATTGTATGCGAATGGATATTAAAAACGAAATAAAAAAACGAACCGCCAACATCGGTTTACTCTTTTAATTTATCGGAGACTACCTTTGTGCAGTGACACTGCGTCTTTCATCCGATTTACGAAATTCACCGATAAATTAAAACCGTCCACACAAGCTCCCGCAGCTTCTACGAAAGCCCTTCGGGGCTTTCTCCCGAATCTGCTCTGCCCGTGTGAACTGTCGTAAATCGCAGCGTTAGTGGCAATTTAAAATGACTGCGTAATGAAACTTTGTGTAGCACAGACAAGACCGATTAAAGGAGACATTTCCAAGAATATTGAAAAACATAAAGAACTTATTGAAAATGCTATTTCAAATCAAGTTGACATAATTGTTTTTCCTGAGCTCTCATTGACAGGTTATGAACCTGAATTGGTAGGGAAGTTAGCAAGTTCAGAAATTGATGATAGTAGGTTGAATGACTTTCAAACTTTAAGCAATAACAATAAAATAATCATTGGAGTTGGCATGCCGACAAAAAGTGAGAATGGAATTTGTATAAGTTTGATACTTTTCACACCAAATAAAACACGACAAATTTATTCAAAACATTATTTACACCCAGGAGAGGAAAAATATTTTGTAAGTGGCCAAAACATCTTGCCCTTAAAACATAAAAGCAATAAAATTGCCCTTGCAATTTGTTATGAAACTTCAATTTTTGAACATTCTCAAACGGCAAACAGAAATGGAGCTGAAGTTTATATTGCAAGTGTCTTAAATTCCTTTAATACTGTAGACAAAGACATACATAGAATTTCAGAAATTTCAAACCGATATGGCATGATTTCTTTAATGGCAAACTTAGTCGGGAAATCAGGAGACTACGATTGTGCTGGCAAGTCTTCCATATGGAATAGACAAGGAAATTTGATTGGACAATTAAATAGTACAAACGAAGGAATAATAATAATTAACACAGAAAATCAAGAAATAATTGAAAAGTATCTGTGACTTAAACTGCCAATAACACGGGGTTTTATGCAAGTGGGTCGGACGGAATGCGTCTTTCTCTTCAATACAAAATCAAAAAAACATTAAAGGGCTTAACTTGCTCCGCTGCGTCAACTTAACTAACTTCAGCATCTGTAATTCTAATAGACTTCAGTAAGCCGAACGGGCGGAACAAGATTGCCCACCTGCATAAAGCTATGACCATTAGCAGCAAGTTAAGTACGAACAGAACAAATAAAAATAGCATGAAAATAGTTTTCACATTAATTCTTTCATTTACTTTATCAAATATTATGGCACAACAAAATGAAATTATCCGAAAAGACTTGCAACCTGCATTAGTTGACCAAAAGGTTAAGAACGCAGAAATACAAGAAATCACTTTTTCTGCTGGTCAGGCAGCACCAAAACATTTACATCCTTGTCCTGTTGTTGGCTATGTCAAATCTGGTAGCGTTCTTTTTCAAATAGAAGGACAAAACCCGATAATTATCGAAGAAGGTGCTTCATTTTACGAACCTAAAAACACAAATATTTTACATTTTGACAATTACTTCAAAAGAAAAGCCGATGACATTTATTGCTTTTTATTTGAAAGAGAATAATGAAGCAAATGTTAAAATAGTTTACTGCAAACCACAGAGCAAAATTAGTATAACGGCAGACAAAAACACTGCCGTCAACAATTTGACAAGAAAAAATACAAGGGCATAAAACCAATAAAATGTTTATAGTTTCATTATCATACAAAAAAGACATTAGCGAAGTAGAAAAATTTATTGAACCACACATCCATTTTTTGGACAAATATTATGTAGACAAAAAATTTATTTTTTCTGGCAGGAAAAACCCAAGAACAGGCGGTGTTATTTTAGTTCGTAACATGGACAAAGAAACATTAACTGACATAATCAAGCAAGACCCGTTTTATAAAAACGCAATTGCAGACTATGAGATAACAGAAGTAATTCCTACCAAATATGACGAAGACTTTGCTTGTTTCATAGAATGACCGTACAAAAACATTCGGTTTAGCGAAGAGGGGGGGGTAGTGCGTCGATTGAAAATTCTTCATAAATTAAACTGTTAGGCAAAATAGAAAATACGATAGTAAAATTCCCGCCCAATCAAGCCGCAAACCGCTAATAGCAAATTGAAGCACTGATAGAACGAGTGGAATTAATTATTTTAATTTGGTATTAATAATAAAAAATGAGGTAAGAAAATCAAAAAACACTCATTATTACTTTGAGCCTATTTCTATTATCAATTTCAATAAATTTTTCTTGTTGCCAAGATAAAACACCTACTAATATGACAGAAAATATTCCTTTAAATCAGATGCCAAAGCAGATTTCGTTAAGATGGATAGAGGCTTATAATAGGCACAATCCTGATACTGCAGCATCACCTTATGATGAAAATGTTACAAACATTTAATTACCTTACGAAAAATCAGTACAAGGAAGACAAGCAATTAAATTAGTCTATGAAAATATTTATCGTTCATTTCCAGACATTCACATTGAAGCAGTGAATATAATTGAAAATAATTCGTGGGTGGTTGTAGAGTGACTCTTTAGTGGGGGCAATGAAAGGTGATTTTGCGGGACACTCTCCAAATAATAATAAATTCAGTATAAAAGGATGTGAAATATTTAAGGTGATAAACGGAAAAATAGTTATTCAACATGGTTATTGGAACAAAAACACAATGTTTAATCAACAAAATTTAAAGTAGATATTAAAACACCAGCCGCTAACTTTGTATTGGCAATAGTGGGGCTGACAGTTGTAAACTGAACATTTGTAATTCTATTGGGCATTAGTGCAAATGTTGGGCTACCGCCGCTTCCGGTCTTTTTCTTCAACCACTTGCGACCTTTCGCTGCGATTTACTTTTTTAATTTATCGGAGACTACCTTTGTGCAGTGACACTACGTCTTTCAGTCGATTTACGAAATTCACCGATAAATTAAAACCGTCCACTCAAGCTCTCGCAGCTTCTACGAAAGCCCTTCTGGACTTTCTCCCGAATCTGCTCTGCTCGTGTGAATTGTCGTAAATCGCAGCGTTGTGCGTCACTTTAAAAACAATCAGATTCCAAAATATATATGACTAAATATAAAAATGAATTGGCTTGTTTTATTTTGACTATTATTTTTATTTTGACTTCGTTTAATATTTTTTCACAACAACATAGGAAAACAATTTTACTCAATAAAAAAATTGCTGTTATTGAACTAAATGGAAATGGGTATCAACGTGGCTTACAACATGGAAGAATTTTAAAAAAAGAAATTGCAGAAGTTTTTCGACTTTGGAAAGAAAATATACAAAACAGTACAAAGCAAGATGCAGATTCGGTAATAACAAGATTTTATAACGCAACGAATTTTGTGCCTGCAATAAAAAAATGGACCCCAGAAATTTATGATGAAATAAAAGGCATTTCACAAAGTTCAGGGCAGTCTTTTAAAGACGTACTTTGTTTTCAACTTGTTGATGAATTTTGGGTATTTCTGGATAGTTTAGAAAACTTACAGAATCATCATTGTAGTGGACTTGGCGTTGCTGCTACAAATTCTCATACTGCATACATAGCACAAAATATGGACATAGAGGGTTTTAGAAACGGATATCAAATATTACTCCACATTGCTTCTAACGTTAAAGAGCCAGAACAATATATTCTTAGTTGTCCTGGATTGATTGGATTGAATGGCTTAAATTCAAAAAGTATAGGTGTTTGCGTTAATACTCTTTTAGAACTAAGAGCCTGTTCTGATGGTCTTCCTGTTGCGTTTGTAATAAGAGGCATTTTATCCAAACAAGACAGAGAAAGTGTACTATTATTTGTGCAAACAATTAAACATGCTTCTGGTCAGAATTATATTATTGGAACTATTGACAGTGTATATGATTTTGAAGCTTCCGCAAGTAAGGTAGTGCGATTTCTACCTATCCCTAATAATTATTCTATAGTTTATCATACAAATCATGCAATTGTCAATGATAATATTAAGCCCTGGTATGAGGAAATTCATAAGCAAATTTCAGTTTGGAAATTTTTAAATGTTAATAGTTTGAAACGATTTGCCTCATTAAAGGACAGGCTAAATCTTCCTGCAAATAGTATTTCAGACAATATAATTAAAGAGGCACTTCGCTCAAAGGACGATTTACAAAATCCTGTTTGCCGAGATTATAAAAATGGAAAATCAAGTTTTACTTTTAGCTCGGTTATTTTGACTTTGGGTAAAGCTCCATCAATACAGCTTACTTATGCTTCACCCGACCAATCAGAATATATTCTACATACTTTTAAAGACAAATAACAAAGAAAAGCGAACGCACAACAAAAGGTTTTGTGCAATCGGCATATGACGTTGAAGCAATCATCGGCAGTGTATATCCCAGCTTCATATTTGGCGGACGTAATTCTGCCGGGTAGTAGTTCTAAACATCGGCTTTTAGTTATAAATTTAACTTTAGTTACGGGCGGACAGTTGATTATTTCCCAAACTGCACAAAGCCTATAACGTTGTACGCAACTTTAACAAAAACCTGATAAAAATGAATATCAAATTGATAATGATTCTTTCTTTCACCTATTTATATGGATTTTTTGAAATCTTTATGAGTGTTAAACAAATACGCAAAAGAAATATTGTTAAAAAAGGGGACAGATTAAGTATTTGGATTCTCACGCTTTTTATTGCGATTGGATATTCTCTTTCATTTTACATAGCTTCTACAAAAACTGGTCGTATTTACCATTGGAATATGCTTTTTATAATTGGAGCAGTCATAGCAATATCAGGATTAATAATAAGAATAAATTCAATCCTGACCCTAAAACAACAATTTACATATACAGTGACAAAAATTGAGAACCATGAGTTAATAGAGACTGGATTATATAAAGTAATCAGACATCCTGGATATTTAGGGCAATTGATTATTTTTCTTGGGATTACAGTATCATTGTCAAATTGGATTTCGATATTATCAATGATGATTTCTGTATTAATTGGATACATTTATCGAATAAAGACAGAAGAGAAATTTATGATTGAGCAATTAGGTGACAAATATATTGACTACCAAAAACGAACTAAAAGATTAATACCAAGTATATATTAAAAAAGCAGCGCACAACAAGTTGTTTATGGCAGGCGGGGGTGTTAGCAGTCTGACAAGTCAGACCTTGCGCCCACTTTCCTGCGGGTCTGACACGATTTCTTTCAGAAATCCCCCCCGACCACATACAAGTGACCGAAAGGTCGCAATGCCACCTGCACAGGAAAAATACCTACGCAGCTACCGCTGCTCCCGGTCTTTTTCTTCAACCACTTGCAAACTTTCGCTGATATTTATAAAGAGCATTCCGCTTCAACAAAATTGATTTTATTGACTGCGAAAATACATCTCATAAAACCTGACAATTTTCCACGCATTCATCTCAAAATTATCTCTATTTGCGCAACTTAGAGGCTTTATATGGCTACTCAATCAGCTAAATTGAAAAACCGAACCCTGAAAGTGGCATTGCCGTTGGAGGCTACCAGAAGCACAATGGCTGGTAGCCAAAGCTTGCCCATCTTTTCTTACATTTGCTGCCCCAAACAAAGCGGATTATGTTTCAGAATTTAAGTGAACGTTTAGAAAGTGCATTTAAGAATATTAAAGGTGAAGGCCGTATTACCGAGCTGAATATTGCAGCAACGGTAAAAGACATTCGCCGTGCACTGGTTGATGCGGATGTGAACTACAAGATTGCCAAGGAATTTACTGACACGGTGAAAGACAAGGCTCTTGGTTCAAAAGTGTTGCTGGCAGTGAATCCTGGCCAGCAGATGGTAAAAATTGTGCAGGATGAACTGACTGCTTTAATGGGGGGCACCGAAGCCGAATTGGATGTAAAAGGAGCCCCTGCTGTGATCTTGATTGCCGGTTTACAAGGTAGTGGTAAAACCACTTTCAGCGGAAAATTGGCCAATTATCTAAAGAGTAAAAAGGGAAAAAGTCCGTTGCTGGTGGCAGCAGATATTTACCGCCCTGCGGCTATTGACCAGTTAACTGTTCTTGGTGGGCAAATTGGTGTGGATGTGTACAGCGAGCGGGAAAATAAAGATGCGGTTGCTATTGTACAAAATGCCATCAAAGAAGCAAAAACCAAAAACAAGAATGTTGTTATTATTGATACCGCCGGTCGTTTAGCCATTGATGAAGTGCTGATGACCGAAGTTGCCAATATAAAAAATGCAGTAAACCCGAACGAAATTTTGTTTGTGGTGGATAGCATGACGGGACAGGATGCTGTAAATACTGCCAAAGCATTTAACGACAGGCTTAATTTTTCAGGCGTTGTATTAACAAAATTAGATGGCGATACAAGGGGTGGTGCGGCGCTTTCCATTAAATACACGGTTAACAAACCCATCAAGTTTGTAAGCAGTGGCGAAAAAATGGAAACACTGGATGTGTTTTACCCCGACCGTATGGCGCAGCGTATCCTTGGAATGGGTGATATTAC
>DDEN01000013.1 GCA_002336115.1 Chitinophagaceae bacterium UBA1953 | reverse complement strand
GACCTGGCAAACGAGCAACTCTATTACCTGGCCATTGCCCCGGTTGAAGGATTAAGTAATAATGCAAGCCTTGAGCAATCAGTAACTTTTACCACTGCAGCCAGCCTGGTACAATCAATCAGCGATGTTACTATCACTGAAACCGGACCTTATTATGCCGGCAACCAGGTGACCATAAATTGGGTATCAAAAAACGTTACCGATGTGAAAGTTGAAGCCTGGGTTCCAAGTGAAAACAAATGGCAGGAATTTTTTGCATCCACCCCTTCCGATGGAACTGAAACATTTTCTATTCCTGCTGATGCTCAGTATTCTACTGAATACAAATTGCGTATAACGGATGTTGCCAATCCATTAATTACAACTGAAGGCACTAATTTCACAATTATTGCAGTTGTAAATGATTTGGCATCGTTAAGGGCTCAACCATTGAATTCAATCGTAAAATACACTGGAATTGCAACTGTAACTTTCTCACAGGCTTCGCGTAACCAGAAATATATTCAGGATGCTACTGCTGCGGTTTTAATCGACGATCCAAATCCAGGATTTATTGGTGCTTACAATGTTGGAGAAGGTATTACAAATATTGAAGGAAAAATCCTTTTTTATCATGAACTGTTAGAATTCACTCCAATGGCTGCTACAGGTGAACATGCTATCGGAACTGTTATTGTTCCTGAAGTACGCACACTTGCAAGTTTAACAAAAGATGACCAGGGCAAACTGGTTAAAATTGAAAATTTTGCATTCAAAACGCCTAACCAGTGGGATGCTGCGACCGGACTCTTCATTAAATCCAAAAACTACGATATCGAAGGACAAGATAATCTGCTAATGGCTTATCGCACAGCCTTCCCAGCAGTTGATTATATCGGAACCAAGGTACCGACAGGACCTATTTCTTCAATTTGTATTGTTGGTCAGTTTGATGCTCAAATGCAGATCACTTCCCGCTCTCTGTCGGATATGACCATACCCACTTCAATTGCAGTTACTTCTCCAATTGGTGGAGAATCATATGTACAAGGTTCAACCCAAACTATTACCTGGACAGCAACTAACTTTACAGGAGATGTTAAAATTGAACTTACAGGTTCAAATCCATTGGTAATTGAGGCTTCAGTGGCAAATACCGGTAGTTACACATGGAATATTCCGGATGCACTTGGAGTTGCTACAGATTACAAGGTTAAAATATCTGATGCAGTTGATGGCGATCCGATGGGTGAAAGCGCTGCAACATTCTCAATCATTGAAAAACCTTTCGTTCTGCCTAGCATTGTTATCACTGAAATCATGTATACTTCACCTGATGTTTCAACCAAACAAGAATGGGTAGAGCTATACAACAACGGCACCACTTCTGTTGATATGGAAGGATTCTATATTCTGGATTCTGATCCTCTTCACAAAGCTGATCCGATTGTTCTTCCTGCAGGGGCTGTTTTAGCCCCCGGCAAATATTACACAATTGAAACCAGTGATGATGGCAAGCCCGAACTTTTCCCGTTTGTTCCTGATTTTAAAAGTATAAAATTCAATTTCGGAAAAGCTGACGAAGTAAAGATCTTTCATAAAAACGGTCAGCTTATTGATTCGGTTTCATATAACAGTGTAGATCCATGGCCAACAAGTCCTAATGGAGGTGGCTCATCACTTACACTTTGTGATCCTAATCTGGATAATAGCCTTGCAAGCAGTTGGGAAGCTTCAGAAGATGCATTCACTACACTCCAGGGAACAACAATAAAAGCTACACCGGGTAGTGGCTGTGTTTTACATACAGCTATTTCACCTAACGTGCAGAATGGTATTACGGTTTATCCTAATCCAACCAGTGATATCCTGTACATTTCAAATCCTGCCAATGAGCTGTTCGATATAACAATTTTGTCATCTATTGGCAAACCAGTGAAATCAGTTCAGTCAAACCAGGGTGTAACTTCAGTAGATTTATCTGGATTGCCAAAAGGAATATACATGGTAAAAATGAAACATAAAACCAGTAAAAAAATGCAAATGCAAAAAATTGTAGTCAGATAACCAACACCATTTTATTTGCAAAATTTCAAACTGCCGGTCCTTTCACATTATACGAAAGGGCCGGCAGTTTGGCTTTTTTCTGGGTTCCTGAATGAAATACTCAAATCACTAAACCTGATCACTCACTCAATAGACTTAGCTAAACAACTCCCATATTGGGATTGTTCCTTTGGTAGTGATAAAAAAGGAGTATGTACACTATTCAAAACAAAAACCAAAGTATGAATTTCGCAGTTAAAACGTAAATAAGCACAACTCATATCTCTACTTACGTTAGAACAGCAGTACATTTTCTACATTCCTGATATGTGAGATTGATGGATAAATCCTTCAACCACTATAATTCTTAGTTTAGCCAAACTTTAACATAAGAGATTAATTTACAGGCTACTTTAAATAATTTACAGATAAATTATAAAGGGAAAAGCAAAACATAACCAGATTCTATTATAAAACTGGCTTTCGCTTCAAGATTCCAATACAATGAAATATTAGCCATAAAGAAACACACTACATATACACTTCATTAATAAAAGATAAAATAAACTCATACCTTCAAAATTTTATTAATTATTTATTTTTCAATATTTTAAAAACATAAATAACACTACATATTAAAATTATCCTAAATATTTCACACTATATCATCAAAACAATCTGATGAATTAAATGTATTTTAGCCCCATATTTATAAAAGAGCTGTCGCTATGTTTAATTTCAAGCATGCAAAAAAATCGATTGATATAATTGAACAGTTTCTCAGCCTGATTGATCAGGGCAGCCTGATTTTTAAGGATGGCGTTAGAAATTATTTACTGGGAAACAGGGGAAATTTTGAGGATAATCTTAAGACTCTTTCCAATTTATCCGCTGAAGCTGATATAAAAAAGAGAGAGATTGAGAACATACTTTATACACAATCACTTATGCCTCAGCTCAGAGGAGATATTTTAAAACTTCTGGAAGAGCTTAACAACATAATAGATTTAGCTAAAACTAATTTATTCGAGTTTGATGTTGAGGTTCCTTTTATTCCCAGTGAGTTGAACCAGGATCTAATAAAGCTAACAGAATTATCAGTTTTAGCCATTGACTCCTTGATACCTGCTGCGAGGGATTATTTTTCGAATCCTGACTCTGTGAAAGAAAAATTACATCGGGTTTATCTTTACGAAAAAGAAACCGATAAGCTTGCCAGTTCAATCAAGAGAAGAGTTTTTCAGACTATACCACAACTCAAACTAAGCGAAAAATTCCATCTCCGGTATTTTACGCTGCATATCGAAATTTTATCGGATGTAGCTAAAAATGCAGCTGACCTTCTGTCTATCATGGCATTGAAAAGAGCAATATAAAAAGTAATGACGATACTCTATATTGTAAGTGGTTTGTATCTGGGTTGGTTATTAGGTACCAATGATACAATAAATGTTTTTGGAGCTTCAGTTAATCTGAAAATGCTGAATTTCAAAACAGCTGCTTTCATTGCAAGTTTGTTCGTAATAATTGGAGCAATATTTCAAGGAGAAGGAACCACTATAACAATACATAGTCTTGGAAATATATCAGAACCGGCAATTGCATTCGTCATCTCACTTTGTGTGGCTATTTGTATTCTGGGCTTAATAAAAATTAAACTTCCGGTATCAACAAGCCAGGCTATTGTTGGAGGAATGATGGGATGGAGCATTTTTATTCATGCAACAACCGATTGGCAACTGCTTTCCAAATTTATTCTTTCATGGATACTAGCTCCAGTAATCGGAATGTTTCTGGGTATGCTGTTTTTTCTATTGATGCGCTGGATTTTGAAACGCACCAGTATCCATCTGATAAAGCTTTATTCCTACCTGCGTATTGCAATGTTAATTGCAATTGCAGTTGCTGCATTCGGATTAGGGGCTAACAATATCGGGAATGTTGTCGGAATATTTTCAAATCTCTCTCCTGAACTCTTTATTGATTTTGGTTTCTTTTCCATAGGAGGAATTCAAATTCTGTTTCTATTGGGAGGAATTTCAATTGGAATCGGAATATTTTCATACAACTGGCGGTTAGTGAGCGAAAAAGGCAATGAAATCCTCTCACTTACACCTGAAGCTACAGTAGTAGTATTGGCTACACAAGCTGTTGTGTTATTTTTATTTTCATCTTCCTGGCTGGCAAACCTCCTCATTTCTTTCGGATTGCCGTCCTTCCCATTAGTACCGGTTTCAAGCACACAAATTGCTATTGGGTCAGTTATTGGAATTGGATTTGTTAAAGGCGCCCGGGAAATTGAGACAAAAACGCTGGCAGGTATAGGACTAGGTTGGATTACAGCGCCGATTGGAGCCGGATTATTAACCTATTTCTTACTCTTTATTATACATACTGTTTTTCAATTCCCTGTCAACCACGAAATTTTACAATTAGGTCATAAACATCCTGAACTAAATAACCTCGCAAATTATACGCCTAAATTAAATATGGTTTTACCAGGCATTATATTTTTGGCATCTCTGATCATTCTGGTTCTGATATACCTTTTTTTCAGGCAACAGAAATTAAGGTTGAGAGCCGAAAAGGATATTCTGGTCCAACAAAATCAACTGTATCAGTCTGAAAAAGCCATGAATGAACTCGAGATGAGAACATTTTCAATTGAAAATGAATCTTTAAATTTAAAATTGCAGGCCAGGCGAAAAGAGTTTATGGATATTGCACTGAATATGAGCGAACAAATTTCTTTTCTCGAAAAAATTTCCACCGGCATAAATGAGGCTATTAAAACCACTGACAATGAAGAAAGAATACAAAAGCTGAATAAATTATCAATGATCATTAAACAAAAGATGTCGTTCCCACAGGAGAAGAAAGAATTTTATATGCAAATTGAGGAAATACATAAAGACTTTCATCTTAGACTTAAAACCAGTTTCCCTGATCTTACCAACCTGGAGAAACGTCTGGCCGGCCTTTTAAGACTTAATCTTTCTACCAAGGAAATATCGACCCTGCTTAATATTTCACCTAAAAGTGTTGAAGTAGCCCGGTACCGGCTCAAGAAAAAAATGAATATAGATAAAGATAAAACCCTAAACAATTTCATAAACAACCTATAAATCTAATCCTTTTATGTATGAAAACAATTAAACGAAGTTTAATGGCCCTGCTCCTGCTGGCATTTATTCTGGGAGGAAAACTGGCAAGTGCCCAGGGAAATGACACAGTGAGATATGATGCCTATGGTCGAATTGTAAAAGCCCGAACGCCTGTTAATACAGAGTACTGGAGCGGTTTCCTGACTTTTGAGTCAAAAAACCAGGACATGCGAACCTGGTTCGACCTGAGAGTAAATTTTGACGGAGCTCACTATTTTGACAAAAACACAATGAATGCTCTTGGAGATGGGCTCACAATCCGCCGTTTACGATTTGCTATGAAAACAATACTATACAATCACTGGACCGGTGAAGTAGATTTAAACTTTGCTGGCGGACAACTGGATGTTAAAGATGCTTTTATTGGTTATTTATCGGAAAAGAATAAATATTACTTTAAGGCTGGTTATTTCAAAGAGCCTATCTCAATGGAAACCACCACCACATCGAGGTATCAGACATTTATTGAAGAGCCATTTATGACAGAATTCGCCCCGGCCCGCCAACTGGGTTTAAATTTTTCGAAATGGGATAAGAGTTATTTAGTGATTGGAGGAGTACATTTTAACGATGTTGAAAACCTGGAAGTTACAACCTATTCACAAAATGTTAATAAAGCCAATGGAACCGACGAAGGGTATTCCCTAACCGGGAAAGCAGTTTTCCGCCCTATCAACAAAGATAATAAGCTCATCCACATTGGTATTGACGCATCCTATCGTACTCCAAAAACAAGTTGGGAATTCCCGAATACATATCGCGTATCCATGAGAGATATGACGAATATCAGTCGGAAGAAATTTCTAGATACAGATGATATCCCTAATGTTGAATCAAATGTTTTACTCGGCGGCGAGCTCGCAGCCAGTTACAAAAACATCAAATTTGCAAGTGAATACCTGCTCACAAAAGTGAACAGGAAAGAAGGTTTTGAAAACTACCAGGCCAGCGGGCTATTTGCTTCTGTATCATATTTGGTTTTCGGAGGACTTTATCATTACAATGATGAAGAAGGTGAATTTACCCGCATTGAAAGAGGAAAGAAATGGGGTGATATTGAATTAGCCTTCCGGTTCGATTACATCGATCTGAATGATAGCAAAGCAGAAATCATGGGTGGAAGTGCAAACGGATATACCGGAGGTGTAACTTACCATGTTAATCCAAATGTGAAATTTATGCTAAATTATTCTTATATCGATCACGACAGGTATGCCAACGGAAAAGGAAAACTATACTGCGGAACAGATATAGACGGAAATCCAACCACGGATTACACTAAAGTTACAGAAGCTGCCGGAAAAGGCGGAGATGATTACGGTCTGATCCAGGCAAGAGTTGAAATTGACTTCTAAAATTATTAATATCTAAATCTAAACTAATGAAAACAAAAATAGTTTTATCCGTTCTTTCCGCTGCAGTAATTTTCCTGTCGGGCTGCGTGAAAGATGATGTATACGTAGACGATACTACGCCAGGCTCCGATATTGCACTGGTAATTAATGAAGTTGCATCCAATAATGGTGATCCAAATCCGGATTGGTTGGAAATTTACAATCCGGGCGATGCCGAAGTTGATATCAGCGGTTTTGGGGTTTATGATAAACCAGCTGCGATTTACACCATTCCTGCAGGTACAAAAATTGCCGCCAAAGGCTACTATGTAATTGTTTGTGATGTTGCCCTGGCAGGAACTGATCCGACAAAGTATGCAGCATTTGGTCTTTCCTCCGGAGGTGAATCGGCTTTTTTAGTTGATACTAAAAGTGCAATCATAGATCAGGTTGATTTCCCGGCTTTACCATTGGGAGTTTCTTATGCAAGAATTCCTGATGGCGGAGATGTATTCGCAAATGCAAATCCAACCAAGGGAGCAGCCAACAGCAATACAAATGAACCCCCGATTTTAATTGCAGACACTATCAAAGGCGTAAATGACAACAGCAGCTTCGACTATACCGTAACAGCCTCTGATGCCGGTGGTATAAGGGATGTAAAAATATATACTGAAGCCGGGACAGATGTCAGAATCACTGAAATGGCGCCTACCGGTGGCGGCATATACAAATATAAATTCCCTGTGATTACAGCTGGCACAACCGTAAAATACTATGTTGTAGCTACCGATGAAACAGGAAAAAAATCATATTTCCCAACTACTGCTCCAACTACACCTTTATCTTTTACTGTAGCCGACGGACCGCCTCAATTTGTCTCAGTAACACCTTCCACTTTAAGCCCTTCCGATGGACGAGCAGTTGATTTTACAGTGAAAGTTAGCGATAAATCAGGTGTGAAAGAAGTGAAATTATACTACGCATTAAATGATGCTACTGCCGATACTAAAATTGCAATAACACTAACAACAACTGATAATGTAACTTTTACCGGAACCATACCTGGTCAGCCAAATCTAACTAAAATCAGTTACTATCTAAGAGCAGAAGACAATTCCGGTTTAAGGACATATTTCCCTGTTGAAACAGTTGTAAATGGCGTTGTAACCAGTCCATTCAATCATGATGTTGCAAGCACATGGCCATTTATAACAGTTGCTCCTTTGCCTAACTATGCTGCATTAATTTTAAATGAAGTTTGCGGATTACAGGATCCTGATGATGACTGGATTGAAATCTTTAATTCGTCCAATGCTGAAGTTGATATGAGTAATGTTTACCTGGTAAAAGACGGTGCAGCTACAATTTATACAGCACCTGCAGGTACAATTATTGCAGCGAATTCATATTTTGTGGTAACATCAAAGGTTGTACCTCCGGTAGTTGGACTTACGGCAGGTATTTCCAATACAAAAAATGTCAAATTGGAGTTGACCAGTCCACAAAAAGTAGTTTTTAGCAGTTTTGAAAAAACATCCACTAATTTGGTTGGAGGTCACCCTTTAAATGGCAGTTATGCCCGAATTCCAAATGCCACAGGCGAATGGCAAATCAAAACAGCATTTACCAAAGGTGCAGCTAATAACTAGTTCAAATTGAGACTACCTGTGATAACGAGCACAAAAGCAAAATCGCAAATAATTTCGGTTAGTTGCGGTTTTGCTTTGCATATCTTTATTTTACCAGTATTTGCAGGCTGGTTTTTATTGATTGCATGCTCAAAAGAAAAAAAGGATAATCTTACATTCCTTGATCCGTTGGATGTATACTCAGTAAATATACCGGAAACATCGGATCTCAGTTTTGGATCATCCACGGATATTTTGTACACGGTAAGTGATCGTACTGCTAAAGTGTATAAAATTACTACCAAAGGAAAAGTACTTTCGGAACTGGCGTATTCCGGAAGCGATCTGGAAGGGGTTTGTTATGTTGAGAACCAGTTTTTGTGTGTTACTGAAGAACGACTGAGAACGATTATAAAACTGGATTTTCAGGGGAATCAGCTTGCGCAAAAAGCCATTCCGGTAGAGAAAAATGATGAAAACCAAGGTCTGGAAGGGATCTCGTATGCAACTTTCAACAAGCATTTTTACATACTTAACGAGAAGAATCCTGATTTACTCATCGAGACAGATGAAAACTTAAATGTGCTTAAAAGCTACCCATTGTCGTTCGCCAATGATTACTCTGGCATTTGTGTAGATAATGTAAACCAGCAACTATGGATAGTGAGCGACGAATCGGCAAGTGTTTCCAGATGTACGATGAAAGGTGAATTAATTGAAAGCTATCGCATACCAGTTACAAATCCTGAAGGAATTGCTTACAATCCCGAAACAAATGAACTATTTATAATAAGTGATTCTGAAGCAAGGCTTTACTTATTTCAAATTAACAACTAAAAATCCCAATATCATGGCAAACGAAGAATTGAAAATAGGTGAAATATCCAAACCACGGTTTGAGTTCCGCTCGTTCGGACAGAATTTCGAAGTTGCGACTAAACGCATGGCCCGGTTATCAATGCCGGTACCCGAAAAAGTATGGGAAAGGTATTCAGATGAGATATACATTCTCTCCCGTACAAATGACATCAATAACACAAAAGTTCGTGATGGCAAAATGGACATTAAAACCTATGTTCAAACAGTGGACGGACTTGAACAATGGAATCCTTTGATGAAAGGGGAATTCCCAATACAGGCTTCGGTATTGAAAAACGAGGTTTTCCCCGCATTCCAGGTTCAGATGCCTGAGCTGACTAAAGATGTCTATACTTTCGATGAGTTTATGGATATTATAAATTCACACCCCGATCTGGCGGCAGTTAAAGTGCACAAGCAACGATTCGGTTATATGGTTAACAATACCATTTGCGAATACGGCGAAGTACTTATCAACGGAGCAAGAGTGATGACTATAAACTCCGAATCAACAGAAGTTGAGGATATCAAAAAAANNTTATCGGTATGATCAATAAACCTTTGGCAAATTAAATTCATTCATAGTTTAAAACAGACAATATGGCACAAGAAATAGAACGCAAGTTCCTGGTGAAAGGCGATTTCAAACAGGATGTACACAAACAGACAAGAATAACCCAAGGATATCTATGCTCAGTTCCTGAACGTACGGTGCGCGTGAGGATAAAAGGCGACAAAGGATTTATCACCATAAAAGGAATCGGAAATGNNGGACTAACTGTTGCCGAGGTGGAATTAAATGCCGAAGCAGAAGAATTTGTAAAGCCTTCCTGGCTTGGAGAAGAGGTCACCGGTGATGTAAAGTATTACAACTCAATGTTGATGAAGCATCCATTTACCAAATGGTAGTTTTAGTTGAGTGATTAGACTAAATCAACCTTCCTGAACTTATTCAGTAGGGTTCAGGAAGGTCATTTTCATTTTCCCGCTTAGCTGAATGCATTTACAAATTAACGATTTAACAAAATGACAGCGCCTGAAATAAAATCACCTGAAGATACAAGCTTCGATTTGTTGGATATGCATAACTACCGCATTGAAAAGCTTCCGAAGCGCAAAAAAGGCAATTTTGAAAAATGGCTGACATATATCGGTCCGCCCCTGGCAATAATTTCATTCGTATTATTTGGATTTGTACTCAATTTGTCATTTCTGCAACAAATTGATCCGGTTCATCTTACTGAAGAAGCCAGGAAAGTATTCGATAAAATAGGATCGGAAGCATTTTCAAGGAACAATGCATTACTGCTTGGAATTTTTGTTGCAGGGCTCATTCTCTGGATAACAGAATCGCTTCCTAATTATCTGACTTCGCTCATACTCATCGTATCCCTGGTGCTTACCGGAGTTCTTCCTGAGAAAAAAGCCTATTCCGAATTAGGAAATCCTGTTATGTGGCTCAATATCATGTCGTTTGTTCTGGCCAGCATGCTGGTTGCAACCGGTGTAGCCAAACGATTTGCACTCTGGTTTATCCTGAAGTTTGGAAAAAATGCAGGATCAATTTTCCTGAGTTTCATGGTGATCAATATTGTATTATCTGCTTTTATTTCGGCAACCACGGCAAAAGCAGCTATTTTGTTACCAATTTTCATGGTCATTGCAGCCATTTATGGTGCCCGGGGTGGTGATAACCGGAATAATTTCGGACGAAGTGTAGTACTGCAAAACCTGCTTTATATCAACATTGGAGCAAGTGGATTTCTAACAGGATCAGGAGCCAATTTACTGGCTGCTGCTATAATTGGCGGAGCTATTGGCGGAAATATCTTTTTCAGTGACTGGATGATGGCCATGTTTCCGATGATGCTGATTATGATGCTGATTGGCTACTGGCTTGCGATGAGAGTCTTCTTTCCACTTACCCCTTCTGAACGATTGCCACAGATTGAAGGTGGTATCGAGAGATTAAAAAGCGAATATGCCAAACTTGGGAAAGTCAGTTTCCAGGAAAAAAAATCGGTAATAATCTTTCTTTTAATACTTGCTTTCTGGTCAACAGACAGAATACATGGTATCAGCCCGACTGCTGTTGCTTTTGTAGGAGCAATTATCGCCCTTCTTCCGCGTATCGGAATACTTCAATGGAACGAGGTTGATATTCCATGGCACCTGATGTTGTTTTCAGCCGGAGCTTATGCCTTGGGTGCCGGATTTGCAGCAACTGACCTTCCTTCAATAGCTGTGAATGCGTTTTTCGATCATATCGGAATAGGAAACAATACTCCGTTTTGGGTACTTTATTTATTATTGACCGGTGTAATGGTTTTCAGCGCTTTGCTGTTCGAATCAAAAACTATGCGCGCAATGATATTTGTCCCTATTGCGATTGGTGTTGCCGGACGATTTAATTTAAGCATTATAAGCCTGGCTCTTCCGGTTGCTTTTATGATCGAGCATGTATACGTATTGCCATTCAACAGCAAACCCGCGGCGCTCTTGTACGAAACCGATCATTATAGCATTACGGACACATTTAAATTTGGATTTACGATGATGGTAACATCTTGGCTTATTATAATAATTGCCGGTGAAACCTGGTTTAAACTCTTAGGAATTACGCCAAATGGTGTTTTTGGCATTTTCTAATTGACCCGACCATGCCTTGAAACTGAATTTCCGGTTAGAATAGCATTAAAAATGTTTGAATT
Source organism: Chitinophagaceae bacterium UBA1953 (assembly GCA_002336115.1). Taxonomy (GTDB): domain Bacteria; phylum Bacteroidota; class Bacteroidia; order Chitinophagales; family Chitinophagaceae; genus Lacibacter. The sequence goes on along the minus strand of DDEN01000013.1, from coordinate 16,031 downwards.
AAAAGAAGCTTACTGCTATGGTTATCAGACATTTTTAAAAATAAATTTATAAAATGCTGATAAAAACATATAACGACATAGTAAATTTCCTGAGTTTTGCCACAAAACTCAGGAAACTGCGCAGCCGTATAAATCAAAGCATTGATATACCTGAAATAATAAGTGATTTCCCGAATTCACATCCCAGGGGATTTATTAAGGAATTCAGGAAAAGAAGGACAACAATTGTTGAGACTTACTTACGGATTACAAGATGTCTTGAATCAGCTGATTACAACGAACGAGTTCATGCACTAAGCCTGTTAGCTGAACACATAATGTATTCACGTTCGTTAAAAATGCCCCTTAACGCTGCAAGAGTTCAGCTGGCACTAATGAAGGAAGTAGTTAAAAACCGCGATAACAAACGTGTACAACTTGAATTGATGCGTGATTTTACGGTTTCATCGTACGGGCATCCAAGGGCGATTCGAAATTTCCTGAAAAAACTGGACATTATAGAGGTTCCCGAAACAGGCGAGGAACTCAAAGACCTGAAGATGGGTTGGGACTTTCATGTTCACGACAGTACATCGTATGGGCGTAAATCGCCGATTCAGCTTATAATTGATGCATTTATTAAAGGTATTTCCGAACTAACTATCGCCTACAACAACCTGGATCGGGAGGAGGCCGTAAAAGAAGTGCTGGAGGCGGGCCGAATATTGGGAATAAAAGTAAATATAGCTTTGGAATTCAGCGCTTTAACTAATGGCATGCGATTCCACTATATGTATATTTTGCCGAATTTCTCGAGCAAAAAAGGGCGGTTCAAGAAATTCCTTAAGCAAAAATCTGACGATTTTAAGGAGTTCCTTCACGAACTTGAAGAAAACGAAAAAAAACGGGAGAAAAATATCGCTCAACTGATTGAAGATTTTAATAGTGAGCATCTTCCAAAAATTAATGAAGGATACGAACCCGATTCAATATATTATCTTCAACCAATTTCAATCAATGGCGAGGAAAAATCATTGGGCAATAAAATCTATTCGAGGCGCCAGCTGGGAGAATTCCTCTATCCCAGGCTTAAAGAGGTTCTTGAAAAAAGAGCGTTACAGATTACTGCCTTGAAAATCCAGACAGAGAACGCTCCCGAGCAGTTTAGTATACATGAAATTGAAAAAATCCAAAAACAGTTTATTGAAATCCGTGCCCAATACCGCGATCTGCAGGCTGAAAAAATAAGGCTTGCCTATTTTGCAGGAAACGAATCCATAGATGCCGAAACAGCCGTCAGCAGCCTCAAAGATATCTATAACCTTGCTAAAAAAGCTGGTGGAAGTATTAAATTTATCCAGCCTCTTGAACATGGGTTGCAGGCTGCCATCGATAAAATACTCGAAAACCACGAAATGCTGGCTTTTACCGAGATATATAATATGTATGGAACTATTGAAACAAAAGAATCTGATTTTGTGATATTTGCAAACTTTATCAGGTTCCTGAATGAAGGTAACCAAGTTGAATTAATTAACTTATTAAAAATAAATAAGTTAACATTTAATCAGGAAAAACTTGATCAGGCGCTTGAGTATTTTCGTCAAAATATACTGATACCTGCTATTGGAAGCGATGCAGCAGGAAGGTCGACGCTGGCGCCGGGTATGGGATTTGTTTTAGAAAGCCGTTTACCAAAACAGCAAAGAAAATATTTTGAAAAACATCATTACACCCTTCCCGACGAAATATCGCAATTAATCTTTAAACTGGCGCGAATACCTAAAACACCACTAAAGAAAAAAGAAAAACCTAAAATCATCTGCCTCGGTAAACTCGATTCCGGCAAGCAAAACATGTTGGGAGATGAAAAAATTGAAAAACCAATTACTCCTCTCCAGGCCTGGGAATACCTCAATCCTGCAATAAAAAATTCCATATTTATCCTGATTGGATTTATACCTGCCTACCTGACAGTTGGTTACGAATATGCACTTTTATGGTTCGCAATCACCGGTTCGCGTAATATGTTTGTGGATGTAATTTCAGGAAACGGATTTAAACCCAAGGAGTGGCATTCGCAGGATATCAACTGGACTAATTTTGCACACTCCCTGTTCTGGACAGGCTTTTCGGTTCCTATCCTTGGATCTGTGAAAGCTCAGTTTGATATTGCCTGGACCGGACAACATGAAGGCGCCCTATTTGAAACTGTTAAATTCTTATGCCTCAATATTTCCAATGGATTATACCTGGCTACACATAATTACATCAGGGGATTTGACAAATTTACAACCCGGAGCAACTTTTTCCGGAGCATTATAACCTGGCCGTTTGCAGTCGCATTTTCGCCTCTGGGAAATGCACTGTTTTTACCAAGTATTGTTCAAACAAAATTCTGGTCCGATTTTATCGCGGCAATTATTGAAGGAAGTGCAAAGTACAAAAACATTATCCGTGTAAAATACCAGATAATGAGCAAACTGATTCCTGATCTGGTTAGCGAAGATGAAGAAACAGAAAAGCTTGCCATGCTTGATATGATCTATTTTATTAACGAAAGTAACCGTGCTAAAACAGCATTAAGAAAGCAATTAGTTCCGAATCAAAGTACATTTAGCAAGTTTAAATCATTTATTCACAGCAAAGAGAAAATGGTGGTAATGCCAGATGAATCGCTGATAGAACTCAAAAAGCGCATAGAACTTCCCAACATGGCTAACGAACTGACAGACTACATCATTGAGCACTACCCCCGCGAACAAAGCCTGTATTTGATTAAAATGGTATCAGAGAACTATTACGATCTTAAGATCTGGATTGAACGAATTGACAAATAGCGATTCCTTTTTTTTTCCAATGACCGGATTCAAATAATAAAATTCCCAAAATCAGTATTTTGCTTCTTTGAACCTTAAGAAGTACATTTTTTTAGATTGTCTTTCTGATCGGTGTAAAAGAATAGATAATTGACTGTTCACTTGTTAAGCATTTTTTTTGGATTGGTTCCCAACTATTGTGTTAAGAGCAAAAGCCCCGCTCATTTTTTTCTTCTTCAATAAAATAATAGTGCCCGAAGAATTGTTATTTTTGAAAAGTGAAATAAATAATATGAAAAAACTACTGGTACTTGCATTCTTTGTATTATCTGCCGTTAGCCTGCTGGCTCAGGGAGCCCCTCCTTTGCGACTGGAAATACCCGCGCCCGCTAACAGCGATCCTTTTAATTATGTTACGGCCGGCCCTTATGGTGTTTGTGTGTTTTACCCAACCATTAACGAAAGTGGTAAGGATAGCGTAAACTGGTCGTTTGTAATGACGGATAATAAGCTGAAAGAGCAATGGTACCGTTTGGTGCCCCTGCATAAAGATGTAACTTACCTCAAGAGTTTATCGACCCGAAATGCAATTTACCTGCTTTTTCATGACACAAAGAGAAATAAGGACGGGAATATTTTTGTGTTCATGGTGATTCCAAGACTAAAAGTGATAACTGAACACCGCGCCAGTATCCCCGAAAAGGCAGATGTAGTCGACTTTGATATTTCAAACGATGTTGCTTACATCGGGTACAATAACCGTAAAAATCAACCCGGAATAATGGGCTTTTCGCTGGTAACCGGCGAGAAGAACAATTACGAAATTACTTCGGAAAAAGATGCACTGCTGCTTGATATTTCAGCTGACTCAACCCAGCAAAAGCTTTATGCAACCTACAAAATACAATATTCCTCGTCGAGCAACCATTTGTTTGTAAATCAATATAAGATTGCTGGTGCGCTCGAAAAAACCTTCGATTTTTCAGGGCAGGCCGAGAAGAAAAATTTCAATTCGGCACAATACATTTCACAAAGCGAGGGCAACGGAATAATTGCCGGAACCTATGGTTTCAATGTTACAAACACGCGCAGGCAATACGATTACTACGACAATTATTACAACAGTTACTACTACAATTATTATTCACCATATTATTATTCGCGGCAATCAAGCTACGATGCCAACGAAGACAAGACTCCGGTATCGGATGGATATTTTACAGCAGTTGTTAAAAATGGAGTCGCCGGCAAAATTAAGTATTTTAACTTCAGTGGATTTAGCAATGCATACAAATATATTACCGATCCCAGTGCTTTACGCCTTAAAAATAAGGCAACCCGCAAAAAGGAAAAGTCGGCTACAGAAGAACTGTCTGAAGAAACTTTTGATAATGAAAAAACACTGAATCTCAGGCTCATTACCCATGATATTATGATAAACAATGGTCAGTTTATTATAACATCCGAAGCGTATAGTCCTGAATATCATACAAACACTCAGATGTCGTACGATTATTATGGCAGGGCATTTCCCACATCCTACCAGGTATTCGACGGGTTTAGATATTCGCATGCTTTTATTGCCGGATTCGACAGTAGCGGGAACATGCTTTGGAACAATGGGATGGAAATGCGCGATATCCTTACCAAATACCTGAACCGCAAACTAAACTTTGTGTTCGACAAAGATGAAATTGTGCTTTTCTATAATGCCAACAACAAAGTAGCGTCGAAAGTAATTAAAGGAAATACTATTGTCGACAATACTTCGTACACTTCACTCGTCCCCCTGCGAAATACCGACCAGCCCATTGATGAATACCTGAGTACTATTGAGCACTGGTACGACGACTATTTTATTGCCTCCGGATATCAAGCCATCAGGAACAATTACCTGGAAAGTAACAAGCGAAATGTTTTTTATATAAGCAAAATGGCTTTCAGATAATTGTTGTACAGAATACCGGTAAAAATGCCGGACATTGATCCTGACAAGGCCACAGCATCATTTTTGATACCCGCATCAGGAGTTTGCTGATACATTTCACGTTTGTGTTATAATATGTTTACAGGCCATTCAGTCGCCTGGATTAGTTTTGAGCGTTATTCATGATTGCAACGGAAATCTCAAATTAGCGATACCACGCTACACTCCTGTCAAAATCATTCATGCTTGTTTTGAAACAATACAAAAAAAAGAGGATGGACTTCAACCCAACCTCTTTTTAAATGCAATTACTTAGCGTGTTATCTTTATTTCAACCCGCCGGTTGAGTGCACGGCCCCGGGATGTATTATTGTCAGACACTGGTTTCAATTTCCCGAAGAATGACTTATCTACCTTCAAAGCTTTAACACCTTTTTTATTCAGGTAATTGATTACGAAATCAGCACGTTTTTCAGACAAACGCAGGTTGTATTCATCCGATTCGCGGTTATCTGCGTGACCTGCAACCGAAACAACACTGCCCGGGTGCTCATTCAGAAATGCTACTACTTCATCCAGATCAGCAATATTTTGTTTGCTTACCACCACTTCGTCAGAGTTAAAATATACATTTTTCTCGAATAATGGTCCGGCAGCAATCGCGGGACAGCCATTGTTGGCCTTCGTACCTTTAACATCCGGGCAATTATCTTTAGGATCGGGAATACCATCTCCATCAGTATCCGGACAGCCCTGGAGCACAGCCAAACCTTTCACATCAGGGCATATATCATCTTTATCAATGATCCCATCTCCATCCCTGTCGGGGCAACCTGAAAATTCAATACGCCCAGGCGCATCAGGACATTTATCATCCTTATCGGCTATGCCGTCAGCATCATGGTCGGGGCAACCCTTTAAATCAGCTTTTCCGGCTGCTAAAGGGCATGCATCTTCATTATCGGGTATCTTGTCTCCATCCGTATCCGGGCAGCCTTTAAACTCTGCCAAACCCGAAATATCAGCACATATGTCATCCTGATCGGCAATCCCGTCATTATCTTTATCAGGGCAGCCTCTTAACGATGGTTTACCATGTGAAGCAGGGCAGAGATCATCCTTATCGCGTACCCCATCGCCATCAGTATCTTTAACACCCAGTTTTACCTGCACGCCCACGGATGCATAACTGTAATGGTCGTTATTCTGCTCGCCGCCATCGGTAAAATCGAGTTTAGTGGGATCAAAGATAGTACGATCAGCATATTCAAGATTAACAGCTACAGCATTACTCAGCCGCAGGGAAGCACCGGCCCCCACCGGGAGAAAAAATGAATATTGGCGACTATCATGTTTTTCAAGCGGCGCAGGTGGTTCTTTAGTTTCGAGATATGATTTAAATGAGGAAAGGCCACCACCGGTAAAGAGATAAAAATTCAGAAATCGTTTGTCGTTATAATCAGCAAAAATTTCATTTATGTTGATTGTTACATGAAAAGCTGCATCCCAAAGATCAGAGATCAGTTGCTGATTCTGATCAACAATTTCACTGTGCAACGCTGTTTTCAGAAATTGTCCGCGGAAACCGAAAACCGGATTCAACTGGTACCCGGCTACTGCTCCGGCACCAAATTGAGGAGTCTGGCTCCAATAATCTTTTTGATTTAAATCGCCAAAATACTGGCTGATCCCTACGTTGGGCTGAATGTAGAAATAGCTTTTCATCTTATCGTTTTTCCATGTAACCTGCGCCTGGCCGGTTAGGAAATGAAAGGTAAAAAGGACTAAAAAAAACAGAAATAATGAGTTTTGCAATAAATTTTTCTTCATAATGATCATATCTTTTAATTGAGCAATTAAGTTATCATTAACAAAATTAGAAAAAAAACAAAGTTCCTGGCTTTTATTAGTAAAAAGAAAACTAAAGCGCTAAACTCACAGTGATGCACAGTTCAGCTGGCTGAATCTTGGTCAGGATTTTTTTTATAAATCCAATTTCAGGCAGCAAGAATAAAAAAAGAGACTGCCTTCAGGAAAACAGTCTCTACAGATAATCTGATAAAAGTTATTTTGATTTTACTGATTTCATTTCAACCCTGCGGTTATTAGCACGACCTGCCTTAGTTTTGTTTGTATCAACAGGATTCTTTTCACCAAAATATGCTTTAACTAAACGTTCTTTCGCGATACCTTTCTTAACCAGATAATAAATCACATAGTCAGCACGTTTTTCGGATAATTTGAGATTATATGCTTCCGGCCCCTGTGAATCGGCAAAGCCTTCGACAGAAAGATTCAGGTTTGGATGTTCATTCATAACAGTTACAACCTCATCCAGATCTTTTATAAACCGGGTAACCAGAACAGCCTGGTCAAAGCTAAAATAAACAACTTTGAAGTATTCGAATTTAGCTTCGGGGCAACCTGAATTTGCGGCAATACCAGCCACATCCGGACATTTATCAAGGTTATCGGCTATGCCGTCGCCATCTGAATCGGGGCAACCATTGAACTGAGCCAGGCCTTTAATATCAGGACAAGCATCTTCATTGTCGGCAATTCCATCGCCATCTCTGTCGGGGCATCCTCCTAAGTTTGCTAAACCGGCAACGTCAGGACACTTATCTCCTTTATCAGCAATACCGTCATTATCCTTATCAGGGCAACCATTAAGTGCTTTCGAACCTGCTTCGGTTGGACAAAGATCCTGACTGTCGGTTACGCCATCTCCATCTGTATCGGGGCAACCTTTAAATTCAGCCTTACCTGCAATATCCGGACAGGCATCTTCGGCATCTGTAATACCGTCATTATCTTTATCCGGGCATCCTGCCAGTTCAATTTTTCCAAATGTTTCAGGACAAAGATCATCCTTATCTCTTACTCCGTCGCCATCAGTATCTTTTACCCCGAAGTTAACCTGTACACCGGCAGAAGCATAGCTGTAATGATCATTATTTTCGTTACCACCATCAGTGAAATCAATTTTAGTAGCATTAAAAACTGTATGATCGGTATATTCCAGGTTGATTGATATAGCATTACTCACCCTCACAGATGCCCCGGCACCTATCGGAAGTGAGAATGCATGCTGCCACGATGAATGTTCATTCAGCGTAGCACCTGTAGGGATATACTCAATTTCAGACATAAATGATGTAAGATCAGCACCTGAAAACAGGTAAAAATTCAACAATCTTTTGCTGTTGTATTCCGAAAATATCTCGTTAATGTTGATGGTAACATGAAATGCTGCATCCCAGATGCCTGACGTGAGTAGTTTATCCTGATCTAATCTTTTGCTGTAAATGTTTAAACGATCAATTTCGGTACGAATCCCAAACACAGGGCAAAGCTGATAACCAAATGCAGCACCAAACGCGAACCTGGGATATTGATTCCAGTAATCTTTCTGGTTTAAGTCGCCAAAATACTGGCTTATTCCGATATTAGGCTGCAGGTAAAGATAACTTTTAAAAGGTGCTTTTACATTTTCTGCCTGAGCGAAGACTTTGCAGGGAAACAATTGTATCGCAATAGCTAAAACTAAAATCAACGAAAAAGGGTAAAGTTTAAGTCTCATAGCACTAAATTTAACAAATTAATTCTATGCAAATTTATCAATGCCATAAAAATACGCTTAAAATTAGAAATTTGCAAAATAATGTTAATAAATTTCCAGGTCTGAAAATTCAGTTTTTTTCTGCATTTATCAATTTTCACTCAATGACACTGAAACTTTTATGTAGAGGCTGACATAAAAAGAGCCAAGAACCTTGTAAGGCCTAATAATTACAACCTCAGCAATTTTCGGGACAAGTGTTAATGACCACCGACAAATCAATACAAAAATAACTAAAAAAAACAATAGATTCGTCACGAAAGATAAAATCTATGTAGTGGATTTTCGGATAAAACTGTAGCAATATGGACTACTTCTGCATAAAATTTATCAAAATCAACTAATGGAAATCAGAATTCCTACTGTTTACAACAATTTTTTCTTCAGCTTTATAAAAAACTGGTACATGACAATAGCAGCCGTTACTGACACGTTAAAGGAGTGTTTTGTACCGAACTGAGGTATTTCAATACAAACATCCACTTCTTCCATTACTTCATCACTTACACCGTTTACTTCGTTACCAAATACCAGCGCAACCCTGGCTGAAGGGTCATGGCTGTATGATTCCAGATCAATACTTCCCGCCGCCTGCTCTATGGCAATAATGGTGTATCCTTCATTCCTCAGTTTTTCAATAGCCTGCAAGGTGTGTTCGAAATACTGCCATTTAACAGACTCCGTGGCTCCAAGAGCAGATTTATTAATCTCGCGGTTGGGCGGAGTGGCGGTAATTCCGCATAAGTACAACTCCTCAATCCGGAAAGCATCCGAAGTGCGGAAAATAGATCCGATGTTATGCTGGCTGCGGATGTTATCCAGTACACAAATCAATGGTATTTTATCGAGTTCATTAAATTTTTCGACACTGACCCTGTTAAGTTCATCCATGGAGAGTTTCCGCATACTATTAAATTTTAGAGCAAAAATAAGATTTTCGGTTTCCTTGGGGCGCAAAATTTATCAACACCATGCCTGCGTTACGAAAAATGCTGATCAATAACCCTATATTTGCCATTAAATTTTAAATACCGGTAAGTGGCAAAGGGCAAAGAAAAAGACAAGGAGGACAGTACAGTAACTCCGCTCATGAAGCAATACAATACCATCAAGGCTAAATATCCGGATGCATTGCTGTTGTTCAGGGTGGGTGATTTTTATGAAACATTCGGTGCTGATGCAATAAAAACTTCGGAGATTCTGGGTATTATACTTACCCGACGGGCCAACGGTGCTGCAGCGTACATGGAACTTGCCGGTTTTCCGCACCATTCACTTGATACGTACCTCCCCAAACTTGTCCGTGCCGGGTACAGGGTTGCCATCTGCGATCAGCTTGAAGACCCAAAACTGACCAAAACCATTGTGAAACGAGGAGTTACTGAACTGGTGACACCCGGTGTTTCATATAACGATAAAATTCTTGAAAACAAGGAAAACAATTTCCTGGCATGTATTCACCTGCTTCCAAAGTCGTCAGGCATAGCATTTCTCGACATTTCAACCGGTGAGTTTCTGCTGGCCCAGGGCTCTAATGAGTATATCGAAAAACTGCTTCAAACCTTCAGGCCTTCGGAAGTTATTGTTCAGAAAAACAAAAGGCAACAATTTGTCGAGACCTTTGGCGACAAGTACTATTTCTCATATTTCGATGAATGGGTTTTCACTCTTGAATTTTCGAAAGAATTACTGCTCAAGCAATTCGGCACTGCAACCCTGAAAGGTTTTGGTATCAGCGAACTCGAAAACGGAATTATCGCAGCAGGAATTGCTTTGTATTATCTCTCGGAAACACAACACGATAAAGTTCAGCATATCTGTAAAATATCGCGTATTGAAGAAGATCATTTTGTGTGGCTCGATAAATTTACGGTGAGGAACCTGGAATTGTTACATTCGCCAAACGAAAATGCCAACACCTTACTTTCGACCATTGACCATACTATCTCACCTATGGGCGCCCGCCTGCTCAGGCGTTGGATACTGCTTCCCTTAAAAGACCGCTTGCCGGTTTCCGAACGACTCGAAATCGTAGACTATTTTCTTCAAAACGATTCGTTTACCGGTGAAATTGAGCAACATATCAAAACCATTGGTGACCTGGAGCGACTTATTTCCAAGGTAGCCGTGGGCAGGATTAATCCCAGGGAGGTTTTGCAGATACGCCGGGCATTACAGGCCCTGGTCCCCATAAAAACTGCTTGTCTGGCTGCTTCACACAAACCCCTGAACCACCTGGCTGATCAGATTAATCCCTGCCAGCTTGTTGCTGATAAAATAGGGAAAACGATACAGGACGATCCTCCCACCATGGTATCGAAAGGACAGGTAATTGCGCCTGGTGTGTCGGCAGAACTGGATGAGCTGCGCAACCTGGCTTTCAGCGGGAAAGATTACCTGCTTAAATTACAGCAACGCGAAATTGAACGCACCGGAATTACATCACTCAAAGTAAGTTTCAATAATGTGTTTGGTTACTATCTCGAAGTAACCAATTCGCACAAAGATAAAGTTCCGGCTGATTGGACGCGCAAACAAACCCTGGTGAATGCTGAGCGTTATATAACTGAAGAACTGAAGGAATATGAGCAGAAGATACTGGGTGCTGAAGAAAAGATTTTTGATATCGAAAACAAACTCTACAATGAGTTAGTTCTGCAACTATCAGAGTATGTTCAGCCCGTGCAGCTCAATGCCCAGCTTATTGCCAGGCTCGACTGCCTGCATTCGTTTGCGCTTGCGGCCCGAACTAACAGGTATGTGAAACCACAACTGAACGACTCATTTACCATCGAAATAAAAAATGGCCGACATCCTGTTATTGAGAAACATTTACCTGCTGGCGAAGAATATGTAGCCAATGATGTACTGCTCGATAATGATGACCAGCAGATTATCATATTAACCGGACCAAACATGTCAGGAAAATCGGCCCTGCTGCGCCAAACTGCCCTGATTGTTCTGATGGCGCAGATCGGTAGTTTTGTACCTGCAGATGCGGCCAGGATAGGTATGGTTGACAAAATATTTACGCGTGTGGGTGCATCAGACAATATTACGTCGGGTGAATCCACATTTATGGTTGAGATGAATGAAACGGCAAGTATCCTGAATAATATCTCGAACCGGAGTTTGATACTGCTCGATGAAATAGGTCGCGGCACAAGTACTTATGATGGTATTTCGATAGCCAGGGCAATTGCCGAATACCTGCACGATCACCCGCTGTACCGGGCCAAGGTGCTTTTTGCAACACATTACCACGAACTCAATGAAATGGCCGGCAGTAAACCGCGTATCCGCAATTATCACGTTGCGGTGAAGGAAATCGGCAAGAAGGTTATTTTCCTGCGGAAGCTCACACCGGGTGGAAGTGAACATAGTTTCGGCATACATGTGGCACGAATGGCCGGTATGCCAGGCTCCGTGCTGCAAAGGGCCACAAATATACTTGCCCAGCTTGAGGAAAAGCATGTTACTGACGACCAGGACGATAAGATAAGTTCGGCCAGAAAGGAGAAAAAAGGAGAAGAAATTCAACTAAGTTTTTTTCAACTCGATGATCCATTATTGGAACGCATCCGCGATGATATTATGCGTTTGGATATTAACACCTTAACCCCGGTTGAAGCCTTGATGAAACTAAATGAGATTAAAAATTTACTAAAAAAATATTAGAGAAATTTTTCAGTTTAGAAAATGTGTGTATATTTGCACTCCCATTACGGACAACACTGCGGAAGTAGCTCAGTTGGTAGAGCACGACCTTGCCAAGGTCGGGGTCGCGAGTTCGAGTCTCGTTTTCCGCTCAGCCAAAAGACCTCCTGTAAATTACACGGAGGTTTTTTTTCAGGCGCCCGAATGGTGAAATAGGTAGACACGAAGGACTTAAAATCCTTTGGCCATTGCGGCCGTGCCGGTTCGATTCCGGCTTCGGGTACACCAAACCCTCTGTATCGATTGATAACAGAGGGTTTTTCATTTTATGCAGGAACGGATTTAGGAACTTTTAATAAATTCGGCTAAAGTTTATCCACCTATTTTGTGTTACCTATTACTTTGATTTCATCACTAAATAAGGCATACATCCTCTTCAAAATCATTAACACTGTCATTAGATAGTGGCTCAATGCGAAATACACCAGGAAGTTGCTTACTATTTTTATTATTTGAAAATCCAAGTAGGTTGAGATACTTAGCAATATTGAAATTATCGAAATTAGGATGGTGTAGGAAATATTCGACAGTAATTGTTCTAAAATTTTGTTCTTAATTTTCTGCGTGTTGTCGCGCTTTATGATATCAAAGATTATAACAATTACATTAAAAAGCAATCCTACAATGATAGCTAAAATTGCGATTATTAAGCTTACAGCTGCTTCTTTCAAATAAAGTTTAAACCCAATAAGGACGACTGACACAATCAGAGGAATGATTAAAAATGTTAAGTAATCATCAAAATCGGCTTTACCAGTGTTGTCATTTTTAAGTGTATCCAAATGACTGGTAAGTATATTCGAGAGATTGATTTTTGTTAACATGACTTCATTTTTTAATTTCCGAAATTAAATCATTTATCAATCCAATTGCAATTTGATTTATACTTTCAAAGATCGGATGTCCAGTACTATCTTTTTCAACTTCAGCGTTGATGTCATAATACGGCCTTATTTGTCCGGTCTCTGAAAGATCAACAGTTCGAGTATTTTTACCAAGTGTAACTTTGATTGATGATTTATGTTCACCGTCGAACCCCAAATTGCGAAGCTCTTTCAAGTCGAACATAGCAACATTCCTATTTTTGATGAATTTTTGCACCTTAGTGTTATACGGCAAGGAATGTTTTTGTTTGGCTGTTATCCTAAGCTCAACAGACAAAATATCCTCAGAATGACCAACAAGGCCTAATTTATCTGTTATGTCGCTGGGCAAGTTGTACCTACGGAGGGTCAATTCTCTAATAGCGCCATTTTCAATAAATGATTTCGCAAGCTGTCTCGAAACAAAGGGAGATAATTCAATCAAATATTGATCATATCGCTGTTTAAAGAACGCTTCCAAATGGTTTTTGAAAACGCCATTGATACCATAAATACCTATACGCTGAAGAATAACAAAAGCCTTGTCAGACTCTCGCGGTAAGTGAAACAGGAAATAAAATGGCTTAATGTCTGCATCTTCATTTGTCTTATGATACTTGATAGTTCCGGTGTTGATGTTGACGATATTACTCTCAATTCCATAATCTCCACTTTCAATTACTCCACTGATTATTCTTTGTTCTGATAAAACCCGAACAGAGGATTCTTTGAATTGAATTGACTTTTGCTGAGACTCGTTTATCGATAATTTGTTATCAAACGACTTGATATAGACTCGGAAAAAATCTAAAAAATCTGTGGTATCCAAAAATGTATCAAGGCGAACAGCCAAATCATCACGCTGTTTTCTTACCTTTAGAGTATAAACCTCCAATCTTACTTCATGTGCCATGGTATTGTTGAATTAGTTAATAATATATTTAATAATTCTATGCGGTATGCTAATTATTTTGCTCTTTCATTTCCCCTCTCCCCGTCAGCAGCCATTCAGCTGAAATTCCAAAACCTTCAACCAAATAGGCCAGGTATGCTAATTCGAAATGCCTCTGGGGTTCCCTCTTTAGCCTGTTTAAATTCCCAGGGTCGATGTTGTATTTAATACAAAACTCTTTCTTTGTCGCAATTTTCCCGGTTTGCTTCAAGGCATCTATTGCAGCAAAGAAACGTGTGTTTATCTGAATTGATTTTGTGTGTGTCATGCGAAGCTCAGAAATAAAATTGTTCCAATTATTACAACAATAACAACAACTGTTAAAATAGTAAGGGTCTGACCACTCTTCTTCTCTGCTGCACGCATTTCGAGCTCATCCCCTTTTTTATATGCCATCATTGTACTATATTTTGGCAAGATCAAATCATTCTGTTCGGCCAATAACCATACCTTATCTGACGAGTTCATTGCTGCTGATCCCGTAGAGTCCATGTAATATTTTAGTGCAGCACTCAAACTTTTGGTCCGCAACAATGAAACGGTATTGGCTTCAATTGCTTTTAATTGATAATCATCCAACACGGGTTTCGATGGTGATGTATAAGTTGGGGTTGTTTGCGAAGTAACCTTTCCCTCACCTGGCTTAAACTTAAATCCACATTTCAAACATGTGATGTCAATCTTATTGCTCCCATGTGCGCCGGCAACCAGTCCAACACCGCCGGAGAGCACAAATCCGGCAGCAGCCTTCCTCAGGCTAAACCCGTGTTTATTAGCAGTTAATTGCTCTGATCCACACTTTGGACACTTGATCTTTTCTTCCATATTGTTAGATATTTTTTATCAATTAACATACTATCAATTCTAGCACTAGGAGTAAGGGCAAGGTTTCTGTGAACAACCTTCAGGAAGCCTTGCCACCAGCATTTTTTGGCTCGCGTACACCTGTTACTGCATATGACAAGTTTTTAATCGTTATCGAGGTAAGCTCCATCAGAGCAATCAATTTTTCATTCTGTAGTATCAACCTGTCGATACGCTCATCCTTCGAAAGTGGTGTATATCCAGTTCTGTTATCGTTAACTAAATTATCTTTCGCATCTTCTTTGTTAATCGAATTCAACATATTGCCATTACCGGTTAAAAGCCAACTGTAATTTACATCGGGATATACCTTAATGATAATCTCTGCCAAATCCTTACTTATTCCATTTCGTCCATTTAAAACATGATATATGTTATCGGCTCTATCAAATCCTAATTCTTTTGCAAAATGGATTGGACGCAGACTTAAATGGGTTAGCAAATCATTTAGATAATGATACTTTATGTCGTTTTGCGTAGTATTTTCTTTCTTTTTCATCTATCTTTGTCAAAAAAATCAATTATGAAGCTATTTGATTAGCGCAATGACCAAAAAGCCGTTATTATTGCAGTTACATGGATTGCAGTGTGCATTTCTATTATCTGTGGAACCACAGCATTAACGGCTGAAATATTGAAATTAACAGTGCTATTATGCTTATCAGGATTGCAACCCAATTAGGAAGTTTGGTTATAACATAATCATATTTCTCAGACCTTAATTCTGTGCTGTTTACTGCTTTACAACCTATTGGAGTTACCTTAAGCTTTTCGCTTAATCCGTTTCGACTTATAACCCAATTCCCTGATTCATCTTGTATTGAATCCGATGCATTAACATTTACTATATAGCCATCATTCATCAAATCAATTTTAAGGTTCGTGTCATCCTTGTATGATGGATATCCACTGCTCAGCCATCTCAAAAACAGCTTATCTGCAATAGTTTTATCTTCTTTCAACTTCAAAATATAAATTATTTTATGGTCGTTAGGATATTTATTGCGTACGTAATCAGCCATTTACCAATTCGGTTAAAAATAATTGTTAATAACTACAATATTATGTTGTTTTTGTTGTATTCCGTTGTATATTGGCCCTGTAAATTCAAATATGAATCACAAACACAAATATATATCAAATGCAAACTGAAAACAATAACAAAATTTTAGTAAAAAGCGTGATCCTCAAACCCGAGGTAATTGATGATCACGTTTAACAGTTTTAAAGAAGGGATAAAAGTGTGAATTTTGCAGAAACTATATTTTTGCCATGGATGACTTTGATA
>DDEN01000006.1 GCA_002336115.1 Chitinophagaceae bacterium UBA1953 | reverse complement strand
TCAACCTATTTCAGTATAAGACAAAGCGACTATTATCTGTAATATGTTAATAACAATTAAATGTTACCCAGCCAAAAACGGCGATTGTTTCTTAATAAGTTTAGAGGAAACTGAAAAAGAGAAAAAACATTTGCTTATTGACTGCGGATATGTTGATACTTTCCAAAAGTATCTAAAGAATGATTTAATACAAATTGCTAAATGCGGAGAAACTCTTGAAAAGCTGATTCTGACACATATTGACGCTGACCACATTCAAGGAGCAATAAGACTTTTAAAAGACAATAATGCTGAGAGGTTTATAACAATAAAAGAAGTTTGGCATAACACATATCGTCATCTGAGTGAACAAAAGGAGTTTGAAATAGATATAATGCAAGAGCGAATTTTGCAACAGATAATTCGAAGAGGATATCTCCCAAACGAAAGCAAACAAGGAGAGCAAGTAATCAGCGCAGAGCAAGGAACAACAGTGGGTGCGCTGCTTCTACAAGGGAAACACTCATGGAATAACGACTTTAATAATCAGGCTGTTTGTATGGATCAAAAGTCTAAAGTAGAACTGAGCCAGGATGCCAATATCTATCTTCTATCTCCCGACAACCAGAAGTTGGAAAAGCTGAAAAATCTATGGAACGATGAGCTAAAAAAGTATGGTGCTAATTTTAATTCGGGTAATTCGCAATTATATGATGATGCTTTTGAGATGCTTTTGTCATGGGAAAAAGAGAAAGCCAAAGTGGTCCCAACGCAAATTTCTGCTACAAAAGGAAGTCTAGATGAATTATTGAAAACTCCCTTTTATGAAGATGATACGGCTACAAATGGAAGTTCTATTGCCTTCATTCTTCAGATACAAAGCAAAAAATTACTTTTTCTTGCTGATGCCCACCCTGGCTTGATAGTTCATTCACTTAATGAATACCAAAATGAAGGAGCAATAATCTTTGATTTAATTAAAGTTTCCCATCATGGTAGTTTTGGTAATATCAGCCGCGAGTTGTTATATAAAATTGATTCAGAAAGGTATCTTTTCTCCACAAATGGCCAAAAGAATAATCATCCAGACAAAGCAACGATAGCACATATCGTTGCCAGGAAAACAGATTTTCATAGAAAACTATACTTTAATTATATCACTGCCAATTCTAAGTATTTTGAAAGGGAAAATTGGATGGAGGAATATAATTACTCAATCCACTATTTAGATCAGCAGCCTTATACACTAACATTATGAAACGGACAATATTAAACCCAAAGCAAATAGAAGTAGCAACAGTGCAAGTCACCTGCGGAGGTAAATCAGGTACAGCTTTTTTTGTTGCAAATGAAGGAGATAAACAAATTTTACTTACATCTGAGCATAATTTGCCCGAAGGGCAACCAGTAAAACTATATCTTAATGAAACGGAGTTAGAAGCAAAAATTTTGGAAAGAATTTCGGATCGTGATGTAGCCATACTGGAACTTAAAAACCAACCTGCAAATATTATTCCTACCCTTCATTTAAAGAAAACAGAAATTCCTTATAATGAGAATTGGGAAACTTATGGATTCCCTACACAAAGGGTAAACTCTGGTGGAAGATATACTGGTAACGTCTCCCGGACGAATGATGGCACAAAATGGGATGTGGATTTAGAATGTGAGCAATACAACAATCTTGAACAGTTTGATGGGTTATCAGGCTCACCGTTAGTAATTAATGGGCATGTAGTAGGAGTTATTGGCTATGATACAGTAGGAACAATTGGCGCAACAAGTATCAATAGTATTGCAGAGATTTTGAATAAGCACCATATCATTGTCACTATTGATAAAGGGCATTCTTTACCAGATTCGATAGAAAGTGATATATCAGACACTACACCAAATGAGGAAGTGTTGCAAAAAATAAATGATGTAATTGCAGCGCAAATTGCTGGGAGTTATTTTTTGATAAGTGGTAGCCCGGGTTCAGGCAAAACTACAATAGCTGCTCAATTGGAATTTGAGGCTGGCAATCATGTTATAAGTGACAGGTTTTTTGTAAAAGTTCCGGAGAGCGAAGAAATTCCAACGCAAATCAGGGCAACCCCAGATTTCTTTATGAAATGGGTAGAAGAAGTTTGTCATAGAACCCTGTATAATAGTCCACCACCCAAAGCCAATGCTGAAAAATCATTAAATGACAGGATTATAGAAATCCAACAGGCGATACAACATTTATCCTTGCATTATCAACAACAAGGGAAAATAGCCTTTTTGATTATAGATGGTTTGGATGATGTTAGCGAATCCAAAATAGAGAACTTTCTCTCCGTGTTACCTGTCAATTTACCTTCATATATCAAGGTAATTTTCTCTTGTACATCAAAAGATTTATTACCTAATGCATTCCAGACCGAAATTGATGGATTAAAAGAAATTAAGGTTACACCACTGTCAATTCAAAATGCGGAGAAATATCTTTCCGACCATGTAAAAGAAAGAGGTCTTAACGCAAATCAAATAGCAGCACTAGCAGAAAAATCAGAAGGCCATCCTCTTTATCTAAGGTATTTGACCAAGTATATTTTAGGAATGGAAGAAATACCTTCCATTGATGATTGGATTAACTCCATTCCTGTAATTGGCGGGGAAATAGAAAACTATTATAACAAAATCTGGCTGCAAATAAATGATCATCCGGAAGAAATCTGGCTTGCAGCCACTTTATCAAGATTAAGAGTACCGGTAGATAAGAAAACCTTATCAGAAATACAGCCCGAGGCTACGAAACACAGTTTCTTGTCAAGTTTTAAGAAGATAGAACCTTTGTTAAGAGACAATGAAGCGATAAGTATATACCACACCTCTTTTTCTGATTTTGTAAATAAAAAGACCGATACATTAAATGAACAGGTCCATAAAAACATAAGTGATTATATTCAAAAACACCCTCAGACAAATTTTAGCCTGTCTGAGAAAGTGTATCACTTGACGCATGGAGATGAGCAAGGTAAAAGAAACGCATTAGATGAATGCAACCAAGCATGGATTGATGACTGTGCATTGAACAGTATTAACCCTGATATTGTTTTGGTAGACGTTAAAAACGTAATCGGCATAGCTGCTGAATTGGGGATAGCTCACAAAGTCGTTTCTTTATTGCTTCTTTCGCAGCGAGTGAACTTTAGATACAATACACTTTTTCAGGAGAACGCCATTTTTCTTGTAAATGCTTTACTGGCTTTGGGCAGACCGGAAGAAGCGATAAGGTATGTTGTACGCAACAAAACGCTAATAACTTCTGATGGGGATGCATTATACCTTCTACAAAAATTTTACGAGTATGACGCAAATGAAGAAGCTGAAATCTTATTGAATACAATTAATCAGACGTGTAAAAATATAATTGAGAATGGATTTGACACTAACTCTTTTAATCGCTTTATCCAACTGAAATTTAGTGCCGTTACATTATCTTCGAATTCAGATTTCGAAAATGCTTTTCATGAATTTGATCACATTAAAAAGGTAAGCATTAAACTAATTGAAGCTAATGGAAATCCTGAAGAAGTAGTTCACAAGTTTAAGGATGATATAGGATCATATAATGCCGGATATTTTGTTTGGCGTTTTAATATTCCCCCAACAACAAAGAAAATCGAAGAAGAGCTTAAAAAATTCAAATTTGATGATCGTTCAAGTGGATTTATTGCCCTTGTAATTTATCAGGCCTTAGAGTTTCAGGATAAAAGCCCAAAAAGAAAGACAGTTAATAATATCACTACCTGGATAGAAGATTTAGAATACGTGATTGATAAATATGGCACTCATCCTGATTATCACTTCTTTTTGCTTTATATTCTATTGGGAAGATCAAAGAGACTTGATCTCATCGAGAACTTGTACAAGAACGTCTTTCCAGATGCTGAAGAATTCGATATACGAGAAGAAAATGGCGTTGATTTAAATCATCAATCCATACATCGGTTTACATTAAATGCAGAATGCCTTGGATATTTTGATACTGAAGATCAATTTCCGTCACTTCCCCAATATGGGTACTCATCCAATTGGGAAGAAAGTATAAAATCTGTTTTTAAGTATCTATGCTTCCTGGCAGGAAAAGTAAAGCGTTATAAAATTGATGGCAAGAATGAAGAGGTTAAACAGCTTCAGAGTAAACTTACTACTTTAATTGAAAAGCTAATTCCGGATTTAAGGAATAGGATGAATTGGAAGAGAAGTTATGCCCTTCCTGAATTGATTTACCCGGTCATCTACAAAAGCCTGATTCATTTATTAGCAGAAGCTTTCCCTGAATATATTCCTGTTTTTGTTGAGCAAATAGTCAATAAGAAGCAATATCAACTTGGGCTATACACCGAAGGTTACACAGATAGCTTGTTTGTAATTGCCAGGGAATTAGCTAAGGAAGCCGAATATGAGGTTTCGGCTTTCAAGGTAGCAAGAGTATTAGAAGAGCATATTATAAATACTGTAGAAAATAGATGGGAAAGAAATGAATACCTATTGAGGTTAGTTGAATTGTATGCTCTCATAAAGAATGAAGATAAAGCTAAGCAGGTTTTTAAGGAAATGATTGATACCTCAATGGGTCCATCATGGTACAAAGAAGCTCAGTTGGGAATAATAAATACCGCTGTTTCAAATATTGTCCCTAAAGATGGTAATCTTTCCTACCTCCAGAAATTCGCAGCGCATCTTCATAATGCATCCGGTGAGATGACATTTCAACGATATGTGAAACAGCAGCAGGAAGAGTTTGTCGGTGACTTAGCCAAAATCGGCTTTTTAAATAAGTCAATAGAATACTTTAAACACTTGTTGCTACCAGATTACCAAACTATTATTTCAAATGCAGAATCAGGGATAGTTGACATGCCTTATGCAGGCTATGGTTACATATTAGGAGCCAGAGCAATTGAAGAGCAAAGTGGTATAATGGACATGTTGCGGAATATTAAATGTACAGGTTCGCCTATCGTTTGGGGGCTCAGTGAATTGTTTATACTTGGTGATGACAGATATATTAGTGGTTATGCAAAGATCCAGGCAGGTATTTTAAATCATTTGGAAAATAATGAACCAGGAAAATTAGACATAATATTTAAGCGCCTGGCTAGGTTTGTAGTAACTGAACTAAGTGATGAATTTCGATATGAGTATCTAAGGGAATTGTTTAGCGAATTGAGCACTTCAAATTTCGGGAAGGTGAAACCGTATTTAGAAGCTGTTGGAATGCAAGCGACTCAACCTTCAAAAGAAGAAGCTGATGAAGAAAGAATGTCTCCAACTCCTACAAGAGACGAGAAAGATCCTCTGGACGAACTAATTATTGCAAAAGAAGAGGCACAAAGGAAGATTGATACAGAAAACAAAAGCGGTGCAAGAAAAGTAATAATTGATGCATTGCAAAAAGTTCAGGATGAAAAATATGGGGTATGGTCATTTAACTATTCCAATAAAATCAATGACATAAGAAATCTTTTTGCCGAAACGTACAATAACTCTGCTGAATTTATCAAAGACATAAAAAAACTGATTATTAATGAGCCTTATTTTGAAGAATGGGTGATTGCCAGCCAAATAATTTCATTGCTTCGGAATATAAATGATGAGCACGAAAAGCAGTTGATCTTAGAAGCTGTTCTGGAGCATATTAATTTGATGGTGAGAACTAGCCAGCATTTTTATGACAGGTATGAGTGGCAGAATAAAGGAGCCGATAAAGTAAACACCCATGAACAAGACGAGCATTTGCTAAAGTTCCTTATTTGGTTTTTAAATCATCCTTCATTAGTTGTAAAAAATAGAGTTATTGAAACTTTGGTTTGGCTCGGCTCCATTAAACCAGGCATTCTTGTTCAAGCACTAATAAAAGAAATACTTAGCGATGGGTATAGTATTTCAAAAGAACTTTCTGCTTGTGTTATTCATCAGCTTTCAAATTTAAATCCCGAAGGTTTAGCCAAAAATCTGAAAGCTGTTTTAGAAGAAAATGAACAAGAGCTATTGAAGACTAACCACTTCATGATAAGGGAGGCTATTCTTGCATCTCTTATCGAGCTTAAAAACTATGGTACTACTAATCTGGATAAGTTAATTGTAAAGTTCGAGCAAACTTTTGCTTCATCTAATAAGTACAAAGGCGAAATAGTATTAGAAGAAGAATATTTGGAACCGATAATCGACTATATATATGAGCTTAATGATCTAAATATTTTAACCAAACAGTTTGCTCAAACATTGTTGGGACAGGTAAAAACATTAGCTCCATTATCTATTAAAGAAAGTCAGAAAGCAAGTAAATATATTGATCGAAGTTTTAATGACCATAACGACATCTCTCTTGTTTCGGATTTCGATACTCTTTTGAGATATGCATTAAATGTTGCTGTTTATACTTGCACTACACTTAGTGACAAAGAGAAGGTCGCTAATATATTACGATTTTATCAGCCAACCTTCCCGGAAAACAAGTTAGTACCTCAGTTTAATAGCAGTAATGACAGTTTTGAAAATGCTATAAAAGATTTATTTGAAACCGGCAATATTGACTTTGAAAAACTATTAATAAACAATGAACTACCATTGAACTACTTTGCTACAGAACACCCGGAATCTCGCCGCAGTGTTAAAGAGAAAATAGAACTCACAGCCTATTTAATTCCTTTAACAAAATTCACTACAAAACGCCATTCCTACCCTTGGCCGACTTTTTCTGAGAATAGTTACTCTAGTAGTATTTCGGATATGGAAGAAGATGTAATTCCTTTATTTATCAGGAGTGAATATGCAGGTAGTGTTACAGGAAGTGAGTTAGTACCGGCTGTAATGAATGAAACTTTAGGTACTCTAATTCAAAATCTCAAAGACAATACCAAATCGATATACTGGAGAAACGGAAGAAATTGGGACAACAAAGCGCAGGGGGTTGCTGAAAAAACGGGCTATTATACAACTGTGCTAAAAGAAACAATAGAAAATTTAAAAACCGAGTACAAATTGATTTGGCAAATACATTATGGATATGATTCCAGATATATTGATGTTTTTGAACAAAAGGAGGTAGCAAGATGATTACACCTAGCAACAGAAAAGAATTTGAACGGCATATTAATATTCTATATGAAGGCCTTGAGCTAGGCAGACACCATATTACAAATAGTAAGCGATTGATAGATAGTTTAGTAAATTCTAGAAAGTCACCAAACCAAAGAGTGAATTTTTTGACAATAAATGAATCTGTTAGGCTAATTGCAAATTCAAGAGCTTCTTTTGAGGATTTTCAATTTAAAAATCTTATTTATGCCAACTAGTAGAAAAGAATTTGAACGCAATATGCATTTTTTGGCTGAAGGCTTTGAAAAAGATCAGGTAAAGATTAATCGCTCGAACTCCAAATCTATTAAAGGAATAAAAAATGCCAGATTAGCCCCTAACAAGAGAGCTAACCTTAATACAGTTGATGAAAGTGCTAGGCTGATGGCCAACACAATTGCCAATATGGTGCAACAAAAGGAATTTAAATCAAAAGAAAATGGAGAAGAGTAAATATGGTATGCCTCCGCCAAAATCAAGAAGGGATTTCGAGCACAATCTTTTTCTATTGGCAGAAGATACCCAACGAATCGTGGAAAGCGGTGATGATGATTTATTAAGAAATTTCTTTTGGGCTACTTACCCACATATAAAAGGAATAAAAAATCATCCAAATGGAAGGATGAACTTT
This sequence comes from Chitinophagaceae bacterium UBA1953, assembly GCA_002336115.1. Lineage (GTDB taxonomy): Bacteria > Bacteroidota > Bacteroidia > Chitinophagales > Chitinophagaceae > Lacibacter. The sequence goes on along the minus strand of DDEN01000006.1, from coordinate 1,993 downwards.
TTGACAATTAATGAGCAAGCTCGATTGCAAGCTAATATGAAAAAGTGGATGATGGAATTATGAAGCAACCTAGATTAGGAGTCTTCGATAGATTAGAAAAGCCTGCCTACAACACTAAATATATTTTATGCGGCAGTGTGTGGCAAAGCTTAAAATTATTACATTTCACAAACCACTTAACGCACAGATAATGAATCGGCTTTTACATGCCGCATAAAACATATTGGTACCGTTGAACTAAACTGCCCCCCTGTGGAAGCGTTAATTCCTATAGTATTGACCGATAACGGCACGCGCAAAATAAGCAACAAGTTATGCAATGACAGCTGATTTTTTAAAACAAGTTTTTGACCCTGTTATAAACCTGAATATTCAGGTATGGGAAAATTTTGAGAAACTTGGAAGAGTACGCTCTTTCCCAAAAGAATCCATATTGAAGCCTTCAAATACAACAGAAAAATATTTGAACATAATAATTGAAGGATGCGGAGGAAACTTTCTCTGGAAAAAGAATAATTTCGTATGTATTGATATTGCTTTTGAAAAAGAGTTTCTAAATGATTATATGTCTTTTACGTTGCAAAAAGTAACGCCCATTGAAGTCAAACTTTTTGAGAACACTACTGTTTTTCAGATTTCATATAATAACTTTCGGAAAACAATGGAGGTTGGGAATTATGGTGAAAAGATAACGAGACTCATCGCTGAAAATTCTTTTATAGAAAAACAAAAGCAACAAGTCGATCTGCTTACAAAAACTGCTAAAGAGAGATATTTGGAACTTTTGTATACTAAACCCGATGTGAATAAAATACCATTGAAATATCTGGCATCTTATCTTGGCATCACGCCACAGAGTTTGAGCAGGATAAGAGGTGAAAAAGTTTGAAAATTATCAAATGGTAACTACTATTATTTTGGACAGTTCTAATTTTGCACTGTTAAACCATTAAATTAAACAAAATGCAAAATTCGGAGACACCTAAAACCATACCCTTGTCCCAAACAGTTGCCATACTCATTGGATTTCCAGTAACGGCAACGCTGATTTCGTTGTTGTTATTAAATCAGTCGCTATTTACTAAATTGGGGCTTGATTTTTTCAATACATTCTGGGTAATTATAACAGTTTGGTACATAATTCAAATTACTATTGTTTCAAAGGTTCTAACTCTATCGGGTTGGAAATTATCAGAAATTGGCTTACCGTTTTCTAAAAAGAAAATGATTTATATGATAATTAGTTACATGTTTTTTGCAATAGGATTGCTTATTTTTATTGAGATAGTATTAGCAAACTCCACTATAGATGCGAAAAAATTAAGCTCAATATCTTCATTAACACCCAAAACAACAACTGCAAGAGTGATATTTATTATGATGGGGTTGGTTGCAGGTTTGGCAGAAGAAATTGTTTACAGAGGCTTTGCTATTAAAGCTTTGGTCAGCAAAAAAATAAACAAATGGCTCGCAGTAATAATTGCAACAATTCCCTTTGTTTTTCAACACGGATTGAAATCTATCGATCAGTTTTGGTGGTTTTTGAGTTGGGGCATTGTTTTCGGCATACTGTTTTTGCAGATCAAAAAATTAGCTCTGAATATTATAATTCATTGGCTTATAATACTATCTGCCATGGTTGCTATTTTACAAATCGTAAAATAGAGTGTCGGATATTCTAATTGAATTTCTTTAAAATGAAAATATACAAAACTCCACCGACTAATAACACGGGCTTTACTTCAGGTGTGCTAAAGTGAATTTGTGAAGTTTTGAAGCCCGTGCTTGTGTTTGTTTCGGATTAACAGGGCTACAAAAGTAAACCCTCGCGAGCGCAAAGCCACAGACAGTTGAGAGCTATCCCCCAGATAAAGCATGGGTATCAAAATAATACAATTTATAAATGAACTAAGTAATAAAATTTTATGCTGAAGGTTATACCCGAATGTAATTATCATCTGGCAGTAGCTGAATATTCCGGACTAAAGTAGGC
>DDEN01000054.1:2735-5377 GCA_002336115.1 Chitinophagaceae bacterium UBA1953 | reverse complement strand
TTTCTTTATGCCAGTTGTTATAAGCGAGCTTCATGTAATAGGCAATGGCATTGGCAAAGCCTTGCTTCTTTTCCGGATCTTCTTCCTTCAAAGCCTTATCAATAACAACTTCAAGATTTTTTCCCAGGTGGTTATAACGGGGATGACGTTTTGGATAAGGCAGTGGATGTGGTTTTGCCTTCAGTGTTTNNCAACATCTAATTTAAAATCAGAAATAAGGAACAAATGGTCCCAGAGTTTATGACGAAAGTCTTCAACATTTTTTAAATGCGGATTCAGAAACCCCATCAGTTCAATCACTACTTGTGCCTGTTCCTGCCTTTTCTGGCGATCTTCGATTGTAAGAAGATAAGCTACCATTTTATGGATATGGCGGCCATATTCACGGATGGTAAGATCGCTTCTTGTTGTATTGTATTCCATANNGCAAATGTATGAAAAGGGTGCAAAACAAAGCTGCCCTTTTAAAAAGGGCAGCGGGTTTCAGTGATAAGCAAAAAGAATGCTTTAATCTCTTTTATTGTTTAACGATTTTTTCGGTTGAAACAGTTGTTCCGTCAATTACCTGCAAAAGATACATGCCGTTGGTAAGGTTGCCTGCACTAATTTGGTTAAAGCCGGTGTTCATTTTTCCTGAAGAAACATTGTGACCGTTCATGTCAATCAATCTCCAGTTATACGAACCGTTGCTGTTTAATGAAATGTTGTTTCCACGAACGATGTTTGATGTGAGAATGTACTTTTCGCCACGAGCAACTTCACGAAGAGAAATGACATTTGAATAGTATTTTAATTGAGATGCTGTTACAACATACAATCTGTAATACTGGTTTCCGCTTGTGTTTGGCTGGTAATCAAACTTGCGGGTTTCGGCTGAAACACTCTGAATTGTGTTGAAGTTTTTTCCGTCTGCGGATGTTTCAATTGAAATTGATTCAATCGGCTCGTCAGCAATAATATCCCAGCTTAAACTATGTTTATTATTTAAAACTGCGCCACTAAGGTTCATGCTGTGAATTGGCAATGTTGTAGTTGGTAATGTTCCGTTAAGCGTATAAGCACCAAGCATACCGTATGTTGTGGTATTTGCGTTGGCAGTATTTGTAACGCTTAAATAATAAGTGCCTGCGTTGAAAGTGCTGTCGAATAAAACAGAAGTAGAAGTTGGCGGGTTATAAGAATTTAATACGTTTCCTTTGTTATCTGTAATAGAAACCTGTAAATCACTGTTCAGTCCTGATGCAGAGAGAGAAAAGCGTTGAGGCTGGGAAAAAGTAACTTTTACCATATCAACATCAGTTGCGCTGTTCATCTCTCCACTAACTTTAAACTCATTTGAGGTGAACGTTACGGCTGTAGATTGCTGAACTGTATTGCCCATATCATCTGTTTTATACCCAAAACCATTCGAGTTTGCTGCAATGACAGAAAGATCATCCTGAATTGAATTACAACCAGCGCTTGTTGATCCTTTATGCCAGAGGGTCAGGCTTTTTCCATAGCTGTTACCCATAATAGGTGCCCAGCTTGTTTCGCCGGTACCACCGCCAGGATTGTATTCATATACAAAATTGCAATTGGCATCGTATTTCGACTGGTGACTTAATCCAAGAGTGTGACCTGTTTCATGCGAAATAGCTTCTGATACATTGTTAACATTGTAGTTAAGAAGGTTAGCAAAAACGAAGCCCGGAATTTCCATTCCCCATGTAAAAGAGCCGATATAAGCAACGCCACCTGCACTGCCATACCATGCACTGTAAGCAGAAACGATAATGCGCTGCCGTTTTGCTGCGGCTGTAGCAAAATAAACAGTAGAATCGGTTGTAATATTTAGTTTAAAAGGGCTGAAATCTTCAGCAACTCTATTAAAGATTGTAGTGATCTGACTGCTTGTGAAATTAGGCGATGTACAATAAAATGGGGTGCCACTATTCCAGTAAGGAGTGTTAACTGTTTGTCCGTCAAAATCGAGATAAATTGTTGATGTGCCACCAGGGTAACTGTTTAGTAAAGGAACCTGTGCAGCAACTTTAATTGCAGGGATTGCCAACAATACAACAAGGACAGGGATTAAAATTCGTTTCATAGTTATGGATTTAAAAGGATATTAGAATTGGATTTGTAAAAACAACCGGCTTAATCAGCAAGAAGGTTTGATACTTCTTTTTTGTTCCAGTTATATTTACCTGTTACAGGATCTCTTTCAAGCATCAGCATATCACTATGATTTTTGCTTATTACAATACCCCTGTAAACAATTTCTTTATTTTCAAGTGTAACTCTTGACAGGGAAAGTACAGCCCCCTTAATGTCTGAAGACTGAATGGTTACAGTGGTTAAACCCGGGGCATCACTTGTTACGGATGTTACTTTTCCTTTAAAAACGAATCCTGGGGTAATAACAACGGTTGCATTTGATTGCAATGGAGCGTTCATCACATCTTCAATGAATGATGCTGTAGGCGCAAACCTTGCTGCTGTTCCGTTAAATAATTTTGGCTTACTGTCGTGCTTGGCTTTGCCCGACTCAAACTTTACCTGCTCCTGTGAATAGGAATAAAAAGTAATTAGGCAGGTTAACAGTAACAAAACGAGTTGTTTCATAGTTACGGTTTTTTTGGATATTGAGATATTAGATT
>DDEN01000054.1:0-2703 GCA_002336115.1 Chitinophagaceae bacterium UBA1953 | reverse complement strand
ATCCTGACTCTTCCCTGTTAGAGATGAATATTAATTTTTATAAAACACTGATAAACAGTGTGTAATAAGTTTAATTTTTCTTCAGATTTCCTGTAATTATGCAATTACTGTTCCAAAAATTATATACACGAAAAGTTTTTTTTTAATCAAATATTATTTTCATTTTTTAAGTGATTCTCCTTAAAATCCGACCGTAATTTGTGCAATTTCTTGCTTCTCCGAAAACTAAAAATCAGGCATTATAACTTTTCTGAATGTAAAAATAGGTTCAGCAACATGTATTGTCAATCGTATTTCTTTTGAATAAATGCTTGGGAAATCAACGGGTTAAGTTTGTTCAATTTTGCGTTGTTCATACAATGAATATTTTCATAGATATGTTGTTTACCCTATACGACCAGTACCTTTGCACCTGTTTATGAATATTGCTGTAAATATGAGGGGTATGTTTCCGGGCCAAACTGAAGAGCAGGGAACTTTTTTACAAGATATTTTTTTACGCCTTGTAAAACAATATCCACAGCACAGGTTTTATTTTTTATACGATAGAGAAAATAAACAAGAACTGCTTTTCTCTTCTAATAGTGAAGCTGTTATTATTAAACCGCTTGCAAACACCCCTTTTTTATGGAGTTTTTGGCTGAACTGGAAAGCGCCTGCTTTTCTTAAAAAAATTAAAGCCGATGTTTTTGTAAGTGCCGATGGCTTTTGTTCTCTGCGAACCAATGTGCCACAATGTATTGTAGTACATGACCTGGCTTTTTTGCACAATCCGAAGGTTCTGAGTAAATCACAGTTGAAATTCTGCAAAAGCAACACAAAAAAATTTTTTGATAAAGCAAAAGTTATTGCAACGGTTTCTGAATTTACAAAACAGGATATATGCAAACATTATTTGGTTAATGAGCAAAAAGTCCACATTGTTTATAACGGCGTAAATGAAATTTTTCAGCCGCTTGTGTATGAACAAAAAAACAGGGTGAAAGAAAAGTTTACATCAAACTGTGAGTATTTTATTTACAGGGAGTTGGGAAATGAAGGCAAAAATTTAATTAATCTGTTGAAAGCTTTTTCAGTTTTTAAGAAAAAACAAAAAAGCAATATGAAGCTGGTTGTTTGTTATAATCAGGAGCATGGAGGTGATGATTTTCTTCGCCTTTTAAAAACATTCAAATTCAGAAATGACGTTGTACTAACAGGGGCCCTTTCAAAAGCAGAAATAGCTGAACTCCTCGCTTCTGCCTATGCGTTGGTATATCCTTCGCTTTTTGATGGTTTTGGTGTTCCTCCGCAGGAAGCTCTTCATTGTGAAGTGCCGGCAATTGTTTCGAGAACAGGCGCTTTGCAGGAAATTGGGGGCAATGCTTATCTGTATGTTAACCCCGAAGACTTTGAAGATATTGCAGCAAAAATGATTTTACTTTATAAAGATGAAACGCTGAGAAGCAAGCTTGTTGAAAACGGGAAACAACGGCTGCATTTATTTTCATTGCAGCAAACTGCAGCCAAAATGTGGGAATGTATTGAGCTGGCATCCAGCTCTGAATAACTTACATTTGCCAATAAATAGTTTATGCATAAGAGTACAATTTCAANNTGATGGTGGACGAAATGGCCGATTTTTATTACCAGTTGTTTATGACAATGGCCGATACGTTTCACCGGGCCACTAATCAGCCGGAACTTTCAGCCGATATGAAGAAGTTTGCACAAGACTTTATGACAAAATTTAAAACTATTCAATTAAACGAAAATCAGTAAGAAGATGAGTCTGGAACAACAAATTATGGCACAAATGAAAGATGCCATGAAAGCTAAAGATGAAGCAGCATTGCGTGGATTAAGAGCTATTAAAGCTGCAATTTTATTAGTAAAAACTTCAGGAAGCGGCACAGAACTTTCTTCTGATGATGAAATAAAGCTGCTGCAGAAATTAGTAAAACAGAGAAAAGATTCCCTCGAAATTTTTAAGCAGCAAAACAGGGCCGATCTTGCAAAGAAAGAAGAAGAAGAAATTGAGATTATTGAACAATTTTTACCCAAACAGCTTGATGCAGAAGAATTAAAAACAATCATTGCGGGCATTGTTGCAAATGTGGGAGCTTCCTCTCCGGCAGATATGGGAAAAGTGATGGGAGTTGCAAGCAAACAACTGGCGGGCCAGGCCGATGGAAAAACGATCAGTGCTGTGGTAAAAGAACTGTTATCCAAATAGGATGATTATTGATATTATTTTTATTGTGTTTATGGTTATGGCTGTGGTAAAAGGACTTCAGCGTGGGTTAATTATAGCCGTATTTTCTGTGGTTGCTTTTATTGTGGGTCTTGCTGCCGCATTAAAGCTGAGTGCAGTTGTTGCTGTGTGGCTCGGGCATTCAACAAATATTAATGTAAAATGGCTGCCTTTTATTGCTTTTTGCATTGTTTTTATAGGAGTGGTTTTTGTAATTCGCTGGGGTGCCAAACTGATGGAAAAAGCTGCCGAAGTTGCTTTTCTTGGTTCAATAAATAAAATAGCAGGCGTATTGCTGTATGCTGTTTTATATTCCGTTATTTTCAGCGTTTTGCTTTTTTATGCAACTCACTTTACTGTGTTTACACAACAAACCACCGAAGAGTCAAAGGTGTATGCTTATATTCAACCCTGGGGCCCCAAGGTGATAGATGCAATTGGATATGTTATTCCTGTTTTCAAAAATGTTT
>DDEN01000035.1 GCA_002336115.1 Chitinophagaceae bacterium UBA1953 | reverse complement strand
GCAAGCGGGTTAGGTTTGTCGTTACCTAAAGTATTCGAATAAACCGGGCCTGTATAACCTGCAGGTATATCCCCTTGCATTAAATTTCCGTTTTCATCTTCAAAATACAAGGCCTGGTAAGTTTCGAATCCACCCTTGTAATAAGGATTATATATTTTCATTAAAGGAGAAGCGTTTAAATCCCATATGGAGGATTGTACGGTGATAGGATCTTCGCCAATGCTGTAACTTGCGCTAAAATTTTCACCCATCTTTACAAACCGGCTGAGTTTGAAATCGGAATTTGCCCGGAGTGAATAGCGTTCAATATTACTTTTTACAACGGTCCCATTATCCTTGGTATATCCAAATGTTAAACTGAAATTACTATTTTCGCCACCACCGGCAACTGATAAATTGTAGTTCTGAAGCACCCCGTTTTTAAACATCTGGTCTTGCCAGTTGGTACCTTGCTGCCAGCCTGCGCCATAATATTTTTCGCGAAAAGGCTGCTCATATTCAGGTTTGGCGCCGCGTACTTCCTTATAGAATGCAGAGTACTGGTCGGCATTCATTACATCGTATTGTTTGGGTGCCAGGTTGTAACTTACAAATGAATTGAAGTTTACCTGCGGTTTCCCCGATTTGCCTCGCTTGGTGGTAATGATAATTACGCCGTTCGATCCGTTAGCCCCGTAAATGGCGGTGGCTGAGGCATCCTTAAGCACCTGCATGCTTTCAATATCCTGGGGTTGTATTCCGTCAATTCCTCCTTTTGCTTCCACACCATCAACTATAAAAATAGGATCTGATCCGCTATTGATAGAACCGACCCCACGAACACGGATAGTTGAACTACCACCGGGCTTACCGCTCTGAGTTACAACAACTCCAGGTGCTTTACCTTGAAGGGCTTGAGCAGCTCCCGTTGATGGATTTTTAACTAACTCTTTGGTTGATACTACTGCAACTGAGCCTGTCAGATCAGACTTTTTTACTGATCCATAACCAATTACAACCAATCCTTCAAGGTTTGTTGCATCTACTTCCAAGGCGATTTCCAGTTTCGATTGTCCTTTTAATTCAACCTTCTGGCTTTTATATCCTACAAAAGAAATTACAAGTGTAGCAGAGGGATTTGTTACGTTCAACGAAAATTTTCCTTCAATGTCGGTAGTAGTGCCCGAATTTGACCCTACTATCAGGATATTGGCACCCGGGATGGTTTCATTGGTTTTCGAATCCCTCACAACACCTGATACTATTGACTGCGCATACGTATTGGCATAAAAAACGTTTAGTACTAGCAGTAAGCCCAACAGTCGTAATGATTTTACAAAACGGCCTGTTCTGTTTTTAGGAATACCTGAAAAACAACACCATTTTTTGGTAAATTTTTCCATACAATAAGTAAGTTTGTTTTTATAGATTTATATTACTCTAAAGAGTTTTCGCTTTTTTCCACAGAAAATTTGTAGTTTTTGAAAGTCGTTACTCACCTTCATCGCTTACAGATCTTATATTTAATTGCTGATTATGCCAATTCCAAACACAAAACTCCCAAATATTACGGGAACTATATTGCCGATTTGAAACAACTCGTTGCCTTTATGTTACCAAATTGAATTTCAACACTATACAATATGAAATATTGCAAAATCACCAGATATTGATTCAAAAAATCGCTTTTTTACTTTGAGCAAAAAAAAGAATGCTGGCGTAATGATCAGGGCAAAAGTGTTGCAAATGACTGTTCTGTGTCAATTATAATACCCCGAAAAAATTGAGTGGTGGAAATTTAAACTAATTGATTTTGGGGATTCAAAATCAATTAATATCTGAAAACAGAATAAATTAACACTTTCATTAAGTCTCACTTTTAAAACTTCCAATTCATGAAAGGATTGCCGAGCTGTTCTGAATTTGTAAAACCCGAAATTTAGGTTTTTGATATTTTGCTGATGAAAACAATTTGCGCACAGGGGGTGCAATCAAGATGTTACCCGATATTTTCTTCGATGTACTTGCTCGGAGTAATATTAAACTGTTTACTGAAAATCCGGGTAAAGTGAGCCGGATCTTTAAACCCTACCTGGTAACAAACTTCGGATATGGAGAATTTCCTGGAGAGCAATAGTTTAGCAGCTTTCTTTAACCGCGTAATTCTTATAAAATCGCTTGGATTTTCGTTGGTCAGGGCTAAAAACTTCCTTGAAAGCTGCACCCTGTGAATACCTAATTCCTGAGCCAATTTTTCGACATTGAAATTTTCATCCTTCGAGTTTTGCTCTATTATTTCAATTGCCTTATTTAAAAGATTTTCGTCGGCAGCATTAAATACTATATCCTTAGGCTCAAGACCAATTTCGCTCGAAAATCGCTGCCTCAGCGTTTTCCGTATCTGCAACAGGTTTATAATCCTTGCTTTTAATACGGTCATTTGAAATGGCTTGGAAATATAACTGTCGGCACCGGTTTCATACCCTTCGGCCCTCGATTCTTCGGATCCTTTAGCTGTAAGCAATATAATCGGAATATGCGATGTATGTTTATCTTTTTTTAATGTATCGCATAAGGTTAATCCATCTATCTGGGGCATCATCAAATCACTGATAATCAGATCAGGAATTTTTTCTTTTGCTATCTCTATACCGCAGGAGCCATCGGGCGCTTCGATGATTTGGTATTCGGAAATTAATTCATCTGCTAAAAATCTGCGCATTTCAAAATTATCCTCAACAATCAGTATAATTGGAAGTTTTGATTTCTTATCAATTGACAATTTTTCCAGTGACTCAACTTCATCGTCCTGTTCAGGACTTTGAAGTAAAGCCATATTCAGTATATCCACTTCCGGGTTTCCCTGTTCTGCTTCTATCTCGCTACTTGCATAGGCTTGTTTGGATAATGGAAGGATAACGGTAAAACATGTACCCTGATTTATAACACTTTTTACCTCGATTGAACCTTTATGCATTGTAATCAGATCGCGAGTGAGCGCCAGTCCTATTCCGGTTCCTTTTACAACTTTGCTGTTAACCTGGTAAAACCTATCGAAAATATGTTTAATCTGGTCTTCAGATATGCCAATTCCGGTATCTTTCACGCTGATAACAACCTCATGGGCCTCAGCATCGGGGTGGCCATTAAACCTGGCTTCGACTTCAACTTCTATCCTTCCTCCGCGATTTGTAAACTTATAGGCATTTGATAACAGGTTATAAATAATTTTTTCAACTTTATCAGTGTCGAAATAAGCTAAAATAGCTTCAACATTATTAATAAAATTGAATGTAATCGATTTTCGCTCAGCAACAAACGAGAATGAATCGCAGATGGGTTTAACGTGTTTCATCAAATCACCTCTTACAATCTGTAGTTTCATTTCTCCGGCTTCCACTTTACTGATATCCAGTACCTGGTTAACCAGTCGCAGCAGCCTATAAGAATTGCGCTGTATCATTTTATACAGAGAAACTTTTTCAGGAGGCGGCAAAGTACTTTCATGTTCAATGAGTTTTTCGGTGGGGCCCAAAATCAGTGTTAACGGAGTTCTGAATTCGTGCGAAATATTAGTTAAAAACTGAAGTTTTTGTTGGTCAACCTGGTGTAAGTGCTCTGCCTGTGTGATAATTTCTTCCTGGTGTTTTTTAATTTCCTCGTTTTGATTATTGATTTGAATATTTTTTTCTTCCAGCATTGAATTTGCACTAAGCAGCTCAGCTGTTCGTATTCTTACATTTTCTTCTAACTCTATGTTTTTGTTTTTCAAAAAATTGATTCGAAAGCGAATAAAAGCTATTACACCTGTCGAAATCAGTATAACCATAAATGAACGGAACCACAAGGATTTCCACCAGGGCGGCGTAACAATAATGGTCAGCGTTTTTATGTTTTCGCACCAAACCCCGTCAGCATTGGTCGATTTGACTTTTAGTTTATAGCTTCCTGGGGCAAGGTTTGTATAATTAAGCGTTTTATTGTCTGCATCGGTTTCTATCCAATTATCGTTGGCGCCTTCGAGCATATAACGATACCTGATATTTTTTGCAGCTGAATAATCGAGGGCGGCAAATTCAATAGAAAATATGTTTTGCCTATAACTCAAAATTAATTTATCGGTATTGGACAGTGCCTTTGTGAGCACCACATTGGCATCGTACTCTTTTTTAACACCGATTTCTTCGTTGGATATACGCAATGATTCAAAAACAATATTGGGCACAAACGTAGATAATTTGATCGAGTCGGGATAAAAATGATTTATGCCGTTATCACCCCCAAAATAAATTTTCCCTGTAACAGGATTTTGAAAAAATGAACCGGCCACAAATTGTTTTGATTGTAATCCGTCTTCGCCGGTGAATGTGTAAATCTGATTCGTTTCCGGAGTAAAACGTATTATCCCATCCGTTGAACTCATCCATAAATTACCTGATTTATCTTCGAATATGGCAAAGATATTATTCGTAGGGAAACCTGTTGATTTATTATATTTCGTAAAGTTGTTCTCCGCATCTTTAAACTGCATTAAGCCGCCGCCTTCGGTTGCAATCCATATCCTGCCTTTGCTATCCTGCATCGTAAATTTTACATTTGACGAAGCTAGTGATCCCGGTTTATGCGGATTGTGGTAATAACTAATGGTTTTGTTGCGTTGGGCATTCATGCAGCTTAACCCGTCAGCAGTTGAAATCCATAATCTGCCTGATTTATCTTCCATTACATGCCATACCTGGTCGCTGGCTATCGCAGTAGCGTTTTTATCTTCTTTTGTATAATTTATAAAATAACCATTCGGGTGGTTTTTATCTGGTTTCTTGTAAAGATTTAAACCGTCGAAAGTTGAAACCCAAATTTCACCCCTTCTATCTTTGTAAATATCAGTAACTACCCACCCAACATTGCTGTTAGGATCATTTATATCATGTCTGAATTCATTAATCAATTTAAATGAGTGATTCATACGGTCGAAAAGTACTCGTTTTAATGGTATACTGCCAATCCAATACTCATTATCTGAAAGTTGCAGAAAATCGGCACAAATTACTAAACCGGTATAATCAGGTCCGGAATTATTATGGTATTTATAAACCGTGCCTGATTTCATATCAATCATATTCAATCCAAAATTCTTTACCCCTACCCATAGCAAGCCTTTATTATCTTCGTAAATTCCCCAAATACCATTGGAAGACAGGCTATTCGGGTTGTTAGAAAGGTTTTTGATGACAGGGAATTTTGTCTTTTTTAAGGAGAAATACACAAGTCCGATCCCTTGTGTTGGTAACCAGTAATTTCCCGAAAAATCAAGGATGATTTTTCCACTTATTCCATCACTATATATGTCGGCCGGAATGGAAGTCTGATTTACCGGTTCGTGCTTAAATTCCTTTAAATCCTTTGTTTTGTAATCATAAAGTTGTAATATTCCATTATCATGCACAATCCAAATATTTCCTAAATCATCATTCATGAAATAGGCATTGCTCGATCTAATTCCTATATGATTCACCGAAGTATTGGCATATTCAATAGTTTCTTTGGTTTGAGGATTATATCTGACTATACCTTTATTAACCCTTGAAACCCAGATCATTCCTTGCTTGTCCTCAATTATGTTTAAAACCGGATACTTAATATCATCTGCATTTTTCCCGTTTCTATTCAGATTAATATATTCAAATGCAAAAGTGGACTTTTTCGTGAATGGCAGGACATAGAAACCTTCGCCTCCGCAATAAATATTTCCTTTTCTGTCCCTGTAGATGGTGCTGAAATTTTTACGTCCCGACGGATTTTTATTTATATCTGTAACAAAAGTTGATATCTTACTGTCTTTCAGGCCTATAATTAAAAGTTCACCTTTACTTGTGCTAAACCAGAATTCGTCCTGGTCAACAAACAGTAAATTCTTGTCGCCCGTAATCCAGTTTTCTCTGCCGATTGTTTTTTCGTTAAAAACGGCTATCAGCTTATCAGTATGCGAATCAATTACCAAACATGATTTGGAATTCATATCCCAGCAACTCAACCTGCCTTTAGAATCCAGGTAAAGGCGGGAAAAATATCCCCTGAGTTTTGAAAGATCCGGCTGTTTGTGTATATCGGTAAATTCCTCAAGAGTTGGATCAAACTTAACTACTCCATTGATTGTACCAAGCCACAATATGCCTTTTGAATCGATAAGGATGGCTTTAATTACGCTGGAAGGAATACTTGAACTATCAGATTGAATATTCTGGAAAATTTTTGTTTTAACGCCGTCGTAACGTACCAGGCCATTGCTGGTGCCAATCCATAAAAATCCGTTTTTGTCCTGAACAACACCAGCTATTATATTGGATGGCAAAAGATTTTCAGTTGATAATTTTCGGAATTTGATATCATAATATTCCGAAATTTTTTGTGCACTCAGAAAAGTGACCAAAATGTTAGTAAAAATAATAAGAAACAGCTTTAGGGCCGTTGAGTAATTCATGTCTGAAACTACTGATTATTTATCAGGTAAAAGTACAATTAAAGTGCTAGTTAACAACAAACATTTTTCTTAATTTGTATAGCCCCTTGCCAACAGGTAAATGTTCTGCCTTTTGTTGCATCTATTCGCATAAATGCAGTTTAAAAGCTGAATTTTAAACTTCAAAAATATTAAAAGAAAAAACTATTCAGTTTTTTGCTTTAGTATTATTGCAAGTATAGGTTACAAACTTTTCAGAAAATTTCGTGATTCTTTAAGTTTCAAAAAATGGTTAGTTAACAACTATTTTTGTTCTGTAATCGAGGTTTAGTCCCGAAATACTCAAGATATACATACCGCGCGGGAGATCAATATTCACCGAATTGGTGCCTGTAAATAAATCGATTGCAGAGATTTCTTTACCGCTCAAATCAAAAAACTTTCCCCGACAGGTTTTTATAGCTGTCTGAATGAAAATAGTCAGTTGCTGCTGCCTCGAAACCGGATTTGGACTCACCATGATGTTGGCTGGTTTCTGGAGATTAATTCCGGTATAAATTTGCTGAGCAATTTTTACTTTCTGTGTCTCATTACATCCCAATATCCATAATTCTCCTGTTAATCCGGTAGTCAGGCTTTTAGCAGGAACCGTTACTATCACAGTGTCGTTTTTAACTTCATACGAGAAAAAAGTACCAACTTTTTTTGACACTTCAAAGCCTTGTTCAGCTTTGATTGTGAACCTTTTAACGCCTCCATCCTGGTTAAACAAAAGTGTATTGGCTGATAAGTTCATATCGCATCGCTTAGCACCTTTTTCCAATGCTCCGGCATCTCTTTTGCCAATAGGTTCGTTACCGGCAAAATCATGCAGGAATGGACCATTGAATTCCCATTTGCAAAGCTCTTCAATTGTAGTTTTTGCGGCAGCCAGGGTACCTTTCGATATACGCACAAAGTCGATTGTGCCGGCAAAGAAATTGCCATCTTTATTTTTGCCGACCAAAAAATTGCCTGAATTGGAAAGAGAAGCAGACACAGGCATTATCCCCAAGCTTGCACCATTAGCCGGCAATCCATCAATATAAATTTTCGCAGATGCCAGTTGACGATTAGTTTCAACCAAAACATGATGCCAGTTTCCATCGTTAATTATGGATGAACCGGATTGGCTGAAAGAAGTGGTTCCGTTGTTAATAATACTAAACACAACACTACCTGAA
>DDEN01000002.1 GCA_002336115.1 Chitinophagaceae bacterium UBA1953 | reverse complement strand
TGTATGATGCTTCAACCAGCGAAAATGTTATTAACAATGAGCTTCAGGCAATGTTTGAAAAACAAATCGGCGTAATTGATAATAAGTTATTAGTAGGTCAAAGTTTATATCAGCGCAAAACCAAATTTATTGAAATAGGAAGTGGTTCTGTCGTTGTTCCCGAAGTTTACAATGTTGCAAATCGCCAAGGAGAATTAACGGGAAGTGAAAGTAATTCAATTCGTCGTAAATGGGGGTACTATGCAGATTATACAGGGAGCTGGAAAGATATGATCTATCTCAATGCTTCATTTCGCTATGATGGCACATCTGTGTTCTATAAAGAAG
This sequence comes from Chitinophagaceae bacterium UBA1953, assembly GCA_002336115.1. Taxonomy (GTDB): domain Bacteria; phylum Bacteroidota; class Bacteroidia; order Chitinophagales; family Chitinophagaceae; genus Lacibacter. The sequence goes on along the minus strand of DDEN01000002.1, from coordinate 31,695 downwards.
GAAGAGATGTAAGCTTATATCAGTTCCCTTACTATGGTGCTACTCTTTCAGGAATTATTACAGATTTGTTCCCTACTCTTAAGTCGAACGTTTTAAGTTTTGCCAAATTGCGAGTTGGTTATAATAAGAATGGTTCTGATAATATTGGGCCTTATAACCTTGATCCAATTTACCCGGTAGGTACTAACTATCCATATGGAAGCAATGTGGGTTATACTGTAGGCGGAACATTACCCGATGGTAAACTAAGGCCTGAAATGGTTAGCACATTTGAGGTTGGTGGTGAATTCCAGTTATTCAAAAACCGTATTAGTCTTGATCTTACTTCTTACTGGTCAACAACAACAGATGGACTTTTAACAGTAAGAATACCCAATACTACAGGTTTCCAAAATCTCTTGTTGAATATTGGTAAAAGTAAAAACTGGGGTTATGAAGCAGATTTAAAGGCTCAACTTGTTCGTGGTCGCAAATTCGAAGCCGACTTGAACATTCGTTATTCATATAATGATAATAAAGTTGTAGAACTTTATAGTGGTGTTGATCAATTTGCTTATGGTGGATATTCATATGCCTCAACTTATGTGGTTAAAGATCAACGCTACCCATTCCTTAAAACAACAGATTATGTAAGAGATGCAACAACAGGTTTACGTGTAGTTAATAAAACTACTGGCTATCCCGTTTTGGCCACTTCGTCACTTGTTGATATGGGTGGAACTCTTCCCCGTCATATGATTGGATTAGGCTCTAAACTTAGTTATGGCAACTTTAACCTTACGTTCAATTTTGAGTATAGAGGTGGAAATAAGATATTTAACCAGATTGGAAGAGATATGACATTTACCGGTAGCGGTAAGTGGACAGATCAGCGTACTCCATTTATTATGACTAACAGTGGTTATGATGATGGTACCGGAAAGATTGTCCCCAATACAACAGTATATGTTGCAGAAGCTGAGTATAGTTACTGGGTTGATTATTACCGTCAGGTAGCTTCAAACTTTGTAACCCCGGGTTGGTTTATTAAGCTCAGAGATATTAACCTCAGTTATAATTTTCCTTCAAATCTTGTAGGCAAAACAAAAATATTTTCTGCGGCCAATTTAGGTTTATATGGCAGAAATCTTTTTACAATTGTTGATAAAAATAACTTTTATACTGATCCTGAGTTTAGTTATACTACAGGTAATGGAATTGGAATCAACAACAGTTTACAAACACCTCCGGTTCGTCAGTTTGGTGTAAACTTAAACCTAACTTTCTAATTACAAACGTAATATAACATGAAAAATAAATTATTAATTATAGCAATACTAGCTGGCTTGGGTGTAACGGGATGTAAAAAAGGATGGTTAGATGTAAATAAAAATCCGAACCAGCCACCAAGTGCCACTTCAAACTTTGTATTCTCCAACGCACAGAATGTGTCAGCCACAAATTATGTTACACAACATGAAACAGGCTCTTACTTTGCCGGATTATGGACGCAAAGTAACTCTTACATTATGAGCGCAACAACGTTCTCTTATCTTTATACAAATGGCGACTTCAACTATTGGGATCCTATTTATGATAATCTTTATGACTATCAGTATGTAATTGATAATGCAGATAAAGATGGTCAGACGTTTCTGAAAGGTCCTGCTCTTGTAATGAAAGCGTTTTGGTTTCAGCAATTAGTTGATCTGTATGGAAATCTTCCATACACAGATGCTTTAACAGGTCTGAAATCTCTTGCTCCCAAATTTGATGATCAGAAAGCTGTTTATGAAGACTTAATTAAGCAATTAGATACTGCAATTGTTCAATTAAAAGCAAATTCATTTCCTTCAGCTTTCCTTTCGTCTGATATTATGTTTGGAGGGTCTTCATCAAAATGGATTCGTTTTGCTAATACAGTGAAAATGCGGATGCTTATTCGTCAGTCATTAATTTCTGGAAGAGATTCATATATCACTTCAGAGATTGCTAAAATAGTATCAGAAGGAAGTGGGCTACTAGCTTCAGGTGAAGATGTAGGTGTAAATCCTGGGTATTTGGCTTCTGCTGGTAAAACAAACCCTTATTATGACAGATGGGGTTACGATCCAAATGGAGCAGTTCGCTCTTTGGGACGCTTTCCTCGTATTACGAAGTACCTTGTTGATGTATTAGTTGCTTCAAATGATACCCTTCGTTTAAAACGACTGGCTTATGCAAAAGGAGGTGAAAGCGGAAGTAACCCAGGTGTAAGTGTAAATGCTGAGTTAGTAAGTAACTACGTTGGTATTCCTTTTGGTACGGCAAGCGGATACACTGCTACTGTATCATCAGCTATTGGGCCCTGCCAGATTGTGAAGGGCCAGTTTGGTAAAAAAATGATATTGATGACTGCTGCGGAAGCTCAATTTTTGCTTGCAGAAGCTAAATACAGATACCCTTCAATTGGATTTTCTGGAACTGCTCAGAGTTATTATGAGCAAGGTGTTAAGGAATCTTTACGTCTAACCGGAACATCTTCTTCAGCAGCTAATACAATTCTTACAGAAGGGAAAGATAATGCTGATTATGTTGCAAGCGCAGATAAAATCAAAGCAATCATTACGCAGAAATGGTTAGCGACTGCCGATTTTACTGGAATGGAGGCTTGGGCAGAGTATAGAAGGACTGGTTATCCAAACATACCACAGTCAGCAACTGCAACAGGAACAGATCGCCCTGTGCGGTTATTCTATCCTTCAACTGAGGTTGGATCAAATCAGGCTAATGTGGCAGCTCAGGGAACAATTAATAAATTCACTTCACGGATATTTTGGGATATTAATTAAGCTGTGAGTATTAATTTAAAATAAAAGAGGTCTCTGCTAAAAAGCAGAGACCTCTTTTATTTATTCACTTATATAATTTTTATTTATTTAATCCCGTATTTGTATTTGTATCGTTCGTACAATTGTTTTTGCTTGTTATCAAGGTTTACTTCCCTGCCTTGGATAAATGCATAAGAAACATTGCTTGATTTCATGTCGAGAATATCACCATCGCTGATAACAATGTTTGCATCTTTACCTGTTTCTATTGAGCCTGTTATATTATCAATGCCCAGAATTTTTGCTGCATTTAAAGTGATGGATGAAAGTGCCTGTTCTTTTGTAATACCATAAGCGGCGGCTGTGCCTGCATTGAACGAAAGGTTACGGCCTCTTGTTTGACCGTCTTCATCTGTTATTGCAAAGAGCACGCCTGCATTCTGCAGGTAGGTTGCTGATTTGTACGGAAGATCTACGTCATCATCAGCCATTGTTGGCAAGGCATGACGTTCAGCGAGAATAACTGCAATATTATTCTGCTTCAGTAAATCAGCAATCTGCCAGCTTTCGCTTGCGCCAACAAGCACCACATCAAAACCAAACTCTTTTGCAAAATCAATGGCAACCAGCATTTCACGAACAACATCGCAATGCACAAAGAGTTTTTGTTTTTTAATAAACAACCCTTTTACAGCTTCAAATTTTAAATTGATTTTGCTGTGAGTTGTTTCTTTGAAATATGCTTTTGCTTCACGGAAAAATGATTTTGTTTCTTCTACTTTATCCAAACCTTCTTTCACTACATCAGCTGGTGTACGTGTATCTGCCTGTCCACGAAATCCTGCAAAAGGATTTGGTCTGTAAAACAATGAAGGCATATTTAAATGAATTTGTCCATCGGCTTTGTAAGTTGCATCTTCCCAGTTCCATGCATCTAATTGCACAACTGAAGATGAACCGCTGATGATACCTCCTTCAGGAACAATGTTTGCAAACAGAATACCATTTGATTTTAGTGTGTTGATGACTTTAGAATCGGTATTGTACGCAACCATTGAACGGATATTGGGATTGTATGTTCCGATTTCTGTGTGATCAATTGTAGCTCTTACACTGTTTACTTCAACCAAACCAAGTTGTGAAATAGATTGAATAAGGCCGGGATAAACATGTTTCCCTTTTCCATCAATTATTTTACTGCCAGCGTTTGTGCTTCCTTCACCAACTGCTGTGATTTTTCCGTTTTCAAATACTACATAACCATTGCTGATAACAGTTCCGTTTCCAACATGAATAGTTGCATTGATGATTGTAATTTTTTCTGATTGAGGCTTTGCAGGATAAACCGTTTCTTGGGAAAACGCTGCAATTGCCACAAACAGGATATTTATGAATAAGAATATTTTTTTCATTGCTGTTCGTTTTATTGATTTTGTGTTTGGTATTCTTCTGCTGCGTCAACGACAAGCAAACCATGATTGTGATAATGATCTGAGCAAGTCTGCATAATTTCAATACTTGGAGAATAAGGCGATGTTGGTCCGCCAGCTTTCTTTTCATTGATCATCTTTGCAATAATCCTTGCTCGTTCTTTTGCCATATCAATACGCATCTGCTTATCTTTTTCACGGTCGAAATAAATAATGCCATCCACGATTGTTTTTTCAGCTTTGGTATAAATGCTCAACGGATGATCGCTCCACAAAACAAGATCAGCATCTTTCCCAACTTTTATGCTGCCAACTTTATCATCAACATGCAGCATTTTTGCAGGATTGAGTGTAACCATTTTCAAAGCTTCTTCTTCACTTACTCCGCCATACTTGATTGCTTTAGCAGCTTCAAAGTTTAAGTGACGTGCCATTTCTGCATCATCAGAATTAATGGCCACATTCAAACCAACTTTCTGCATAATCGCAGCGTTATAAGCAATGGCATCTACCACTTCCATTTTGTAAATCCACCAATCGCTGAATGTAGAAACGTTAGCTCCATGCTGTTTAATTTTATCAGCCACTTTATATCCTTCAAGAATATGTGTGAGTGTCTTTAAAGTGAAACCAAATTTTTCTGCAGTACGTAATATGTCTGTAATTTCACTTTGCACATAAGAGTGACAGGTGATGAAACGTTTTTTGTTGATGATTTCAACCAATGCATCCAGTTCAAGATCACGACGTGGTGCAACTGCTTTTGGATTTTTCTTTTTCTCTTCATCATATTTTTTCCATGCAGCTTCGTACTCTTTTGCCCTTGTAAATGCATCCATCAACACCTGGCTTACGCCCATACGTGTATCGGGGAAACGGTTATTCTGGGTTGCAGTTGTTCTTTTTACATTTTCACCCAAAGCGAATTTGATGAAAGGTGCTGCACCTGCAAACTTCAGCTCTTCTGCATCTGCACCCCAGCGGAGTTTAATGAGTTGTGTTTGTCCGCCAATTGTGTTGGCAGAACCATGCAGGATGTGTGATGTAGTAACACCGCCGCTTAACTGGCGGTAGATATTGATATCATCAGGATTTAAGTTATCAGCAATACGAACTTCTGATGTTACACTTTGTCCGCCTTCATTGATAGATGCAGCGGCAATATGTGAGTGTTCATCAATAATACCTGCTGTTAAATGCTTACCAGTTCCGTCAATGATTTTTGCGCCGGGTTCAGAAAGGTTTTTCCCGATTGCTGCAATTTTTCCATTCTTCACCAACACATCTGTGTTCAGTAAAATGCCTTCTTTTTCATTGGTCCATACAGTTGCATTTTTAATCAGAAATGTTTCCTGTACCGGCATTGTTTCAAAACCATAACCACCAAACGGATAGTTGATCTTTCCGATTTTAGGAGCAGGTTTTGTTCTTGAAGTGTCGGTCTTTGCATCAGCTTCTTTTATAAACGTTGCAGTCCAGGTAAAATGATTGCCATTTGCATCATCGCCCACACCACTCCAGATGCGGTTGGTTGAAGTACCGCTTAGCATAATGTTATTGCGGCTTCCTTTTGCTTCGGGGAAACTGAGTTTAACCAGCTTGCCATCAGAACTGAATTTGCCTTGCACTGTATCTTTTGAAATAACAGCTGCACTCATGCTGCTCTTTACATCCAATGTAAAATTCTTTGCGCCACCTGCTGTATTTACAACAAGGTTGTAAGAGCCTTTTACATCATTCCACAAAGCTTCTTTCACTGCATATTTTTCACCTTGTACCCAGTTTTGATAAATTACCGTTTTTTCTGCGAAGATGGGTCCGCTGCTGATGAGGAAGTTTGCCACCTTTCCGGTTTCAAGACTTCCCACCTCGTCGTAAACGCCTAATAACGTTGCCGGGTTTTTGGTTAACGCATCAAATGCTTTGCTTTCGCTTAAACCATATTCAATGGCTTTGCGCAGGTTGGCTAAGAATTGTTTTACATCACGCAGATCAGAACTGGTTAAGCAAAAATTAATTCCTGCTTTTTCAAACATCGCTGCATTAGCTGGCGCCATTTCCCAATGTTTTAAATCGCTTAACGCAACAAAGCGTGCATCCTGCGGATCTTCCACATCCATTGCTGCAGGGAAATTAAGCGGAATGATAAACCAAGCTTTTGTGCCTGCCATTTCACTGATGCGCTGGTATTCGTTACCACCTGCTTTAATGATATATTGTACACCAAATTCATCACCAATTTTATCTGCTCTTAACACACTCCATTTATCAGATGCTTCAAAAATCTGCGGAACAGATTGTTCTTCGTTCCAGTATTTCAACGTAAGATTTACTCCTTCGGCAGTTGGATTGTTTTTATACCATTGTGCATCAAGATAGGTCTGGCGCAGCAATGCAATACTTCCCATAATGGAAGAGGGATATGATTGTGTTGAAGTTCCTTTGTTAAACGAATAATGTGCAGAAGCTTTTTCTTTTAATACAACTTTATTTTCTTTTTCACTGGCGAGTGTAACAAATACACCTGTGCCCCTTGCAATACCATCACGCTGGTGTGTAAGTACTGAACCAAAACCACTTTCACGAAGTGCTTTAGCTTTTGCTTCGTCTGCTGAAAAAAGTGTTGCTGCATTTACATCTGTACGTATAGCCTGGTTCCAGCCAAAAGGTCCTTTTTGGTTTGATGTAAGCTGTGCCGGTGCATTAAAATTAAAACCACCTGGCTGTCGTTGCGGTGCAGGAATACCATAGTCGGCATAAATGTCAATGAACGATGGATAAATGAATTTGCCTTTACAATCCAGCACCACTGCATCAGCAGGAACAGAAACATTTGTTCCTATTGCAGTGATTTTTCCTTCTTTAATCACCATGGTGGCATTTGGAATAGTAGTACTGCCATCCTTAACAATTGTAGCATTGGTAAAAGCATATGTGCCGCTCCGGTTATCGGCCACTCCATTTACAGGAAATGTTTCCTGTGCCCTGGATAATGTTGAAAAGAACAATAACCAGGAGAAAAAAGCAAGTTTTCTCATGTTTTCAGATATGATTTAGTAATAAGCGCTTAAGTTAAATGAAAATCACTTTCATAAACAAAAGAATGGATGAGCGGATGATTGAAACGAGGAACCGGGATAATTTGATAATAAAACCAATCCTCTGAACATCGGAATAAATTATTCAGAACTTAATGAATTAATATTTTGTCAGTTGAAGTTCTTCTGATGGGTTATACTTATCGTCCATAAACACAACTCTGCCAGGGGTTTTAAGTTTGATGTCCCATTCCTGGCTAATCATGATTAATGCAGTGTTTGAGGTTTGTAAATTAAGTGTAAACTTTTCCCTGTCTGTATCTTCATTCCAGGTTCCTGTGTAGCTAACTGTACTGTTAGTGGCTGTAAGAGTTGAATCGGTTAAAAAAGTAAATTTCCATCCATTGTAAGCTGATGTATAGGTTACGCCATTAACTTTCATAAGGTTCACATACCATGTGCCTTGTTTTATGACGTTTTTAAGGGTGGGAGCATCTGTAGGCTTTCTGCATGAGGAAAAGCTAATAAAAAAAGCAATGAAACTGGTTAAGGCTATTTTCATAAAAACGAAAACGATATTTCTGTGATTATGTTTTTCTGACTAAGTAGAAACGCTTATTAAGCTAATTTATTTTACTCATCATTTTCAAAATGTTTTATAATTACCTGACTTTTTCCTTGTAATACGGAGTTTTAGAAAGAGAAACAACAGTATCAGTTTCCAAAAAACAATTGCTTAGTCAGTAAATTTCTGTTTAGTGCCAGATTATTGCATGGGAAAATTACTATTTTAAATTGCGTCTTTTACTACAAAAAAGATATTTGTTTTGTTATAGATTTGTTCCGTTTCCAAAGTATATGATTTATCAGGAAATTTTCCCAAAATCTGGCTTATCATCAAACACGGTAAACTTTACCTTGCCTGATTATTATGTGCTTAACTCTGGAGGATTCCATTTTTTTTTCATAAAACATTTTTTGGTTATAAAAACTTTTTTTCTGAACCATTCAGATTTAAAAAACAGCATATTTTTTCATGATGCTTTTAATAACTGTTTTCAAAATCCGGAATGCGCAACTCATTATAGCAGTGAATTATGGCTTAAATTTTTTGCTCTTTTTCAAAAAATATTGTTACAGCATTACGTAAAATTAAAGTGATGTATGTTCAATAAAAATATGTTGTGAATATTAGAATTAGCAGGGACAGGGTTAAAAAAATATTCAGTTGTAATTGAGCCAAAATGAAAATATTGTTTAGTAATGTTTAATTCGTTTTGCAGTTTTTATTTTGAATTTGACAACAATCAGTTAAAAGATGTTGTCATTTAATTCAAATAAGAAATAAAAAACAAAGGAGCTAAAGAAAGAGGTATTGACAGAGCCAGTTTAAGAATGTAATTTAACAGGACAAAGAACCAGAGACCAATAAATAAAAAAACAATTAAAATGGAAAAGATTACAGTTTTAATAGCTGATGATCATAAGCTGATCAGGGAAACATGGAGTTTTATACTGAATTCGGATCCTCGTTTTAGTGTTATTGCACAGTGCAGTAACGGGCAGGAAGCAATTGAGATAGCAACAAAACTAAGGCCCAAAATAGCTTTACTTGATATTAATATGGATCCTGTAAACGGGATTGAGGCTACTGAACAGATACGTAAGTTTTCGCCAGCTACAAAAATTATCGGAGTTTCAATGCATTCGCAGCCTGCTTATGCAAAGAAATTACTGAAAATGGGTGCTTTAGGTTATGTAACAAAAAATTCACCCCAACAGGAAATGTTTGATGCCATTGTTGAAGTAAGCCAGGGCCGCAGATATGTGTGCAGCGAAATCAAAACAATTTTATCTGAACAGGTATTTGAAGAAGAAACATCTTCCGGGGCCAATTCTCTTTCTACCCGTGAGCTTGATGTGATTAAGTATATTAAGCAGGGGCTTTCTTCAAAAGAAATTTCGCAGGAACTGAATATTTCCTTAAAAACAGTAGAGGTACACAGGCATAATATTCTCAAAAAGCTTAACCTGAAGAACAGCGCTGCACTTGTAAACTATATCAATACTTCAGGACTGGTTATTTAAAAGAGAATCTTAAAATATTACAGGCTGCCAAAAGGCAGCCTTTTTTTGCATATAGAGCATTGAGTTGGCAGTTTTATTAATTTCACTCAAAATTTAAATCATGTCAGTCCGGATTTTTATTACAGGCGGAACTTTTGATAAGGAATACAATGAAATTACGGGTCAGCTATATTTTAATGACACACATATGCACGATTTGCTTGACATGGGTCGCTGCCGTGTTGATGTGGAAATAAGAACCCTGATGATGATTGATAGTCTTGAAATGAGTGCCGAAGACAGGGATCTGATTGTGCATCAGTGTAACCAATGCGATGAAGAGAAGATTGTTATCACCCACGGAACAGATACGATGGCCGAAACAGCCAAAGTAATTGCCGGAAAAGTAAAAAATAAAACTGTTGTGCTTACAGGTGCAATGATCCCAATCAAATTCGGCAGCAGCGACGGGCTGTTTAATCTTGGCAGTGCGTTGGCTTTTGCACAAACATTGCCTGCAGGTGTTTATGTAGCTATGAACGGCAGATATTTTAACTGGGATAATGTACGTAAGAATAAACAAACAGGCATGTTTGAAGAAATGAAATAATTTAATTTCTGTTAGCTATGAACCGCATCGACCGCCTGCTTGGAATTATCACCACTCTGCAATCAAAAAAATATATTACTGCCGAAAAAATTGCAGAGAAATACAATATCAGCATACGCACAGTTTACAGAGATGTAAAAGCAATTGCCGAACAGGGAATACCGGTGAGCTTTGAACAGGGTAAAGGTTATTTTCTTGTGCAGGGGTTTTTTCTGCCGCCTGTATCCTTTACACCCGAAGAAGCAAATGCTTTTTTATTGATGAATGCAGTGGTTGAACGCTTTTCCGATAAAACAACTTTTAAACATTATTCCTCCGGTCTTGATAAAATTAAATCAGTCATGCGTTCTTCACAAAAAGAACAACTGGATACACTACAGGAGCATATACGTCTGCAAACAAGCTTTATGGTGGCCCCGGAAGTAAATTATCTTTCGCCTTTGCAAACAGCAATATCCAATAAACATATTGTTGAATTTACATACAAAAACAAAGAAGGTATTACAAGTAAACGAAAAGCTGAGCCGCTTGGATTAATTTTTTATGCTTACAACTGGCACCTGATTGCCTGGTGTTATAAACGAAATGAATACAGGGACTTCAGAGTTAGTTCTATAGTTGATTTAAAAACAACTGCCGAACCTTTCCGCAAAAAAAATCATATTCAGTTAGGAGAGTACATGAAACAGCTTCCTGTTAATTATTAATTTTTTTCAGAAGCACTGCCATAGGGTTGTCAGTGAGTGTTAATTTCTTTGTTTAACAAAAAAAATTAATAATGACAACCGTTCAACAACTTGTAAAAGAAATGGAGCAGGAAGCTGCTACAACACGTAAAATGTTATCAAGAATTCCTGATGATAAATTCGGATGGAAACCACATGAAAAAAGTATGACGATTCAGCGTCTTGCCACACATATTGCTGAACTGCCAACATGGGTAAGCATGGCGCTTACTACTGATGAACTTGATTTTGCAGTTAATCCTTACAATCCTGTAGTAATTAACAACACAAAAGAATTGCTGGATTATTTTGAGCAATGCCAGGCTGAAGGAAAAGCTCTTCTTGAAAAAGCAACGGATGAAGATTTACTTCCTCTGTGGACGATGCGGAATGGTGACACTATTTACACTGTTAGAGAAAAAGGAGAAGTAATACGTATGACTTACAGTCAGATTGTTCATCACCGTGCCCAGCTTGGTGTATATCTTCGTTTATTAAATGTTCCAATCCCGGGAAGTTACGGCCCAAGTGCTGATGAGCATGTGTTTTAAATTTTAAACAAATCAGCAAACAATAATCAAAAAAATGTCAAACGAATTAATCATCTGCAACGAAATTTTAATCAATGCATCTGCAGCAAACGTGTGGGATGTACTTGTAAATCCGGAGCAAACAAAGAAATACATGTTTGGCTGCGAAACAGTAAGTAACTGGAATGTTGGTGATGAATTATTGTGGCGTGGCGATTACGAAGGAGTGCCAATGGTTTTTGTAAAAGGATTTATTCAGCAAATTATTCCTGCTGAACTGCTGGTTTATACGGTTATTGATCCAAATAATCCTGCAATACCCGATGTGCCTGAAAATTATTTAACTGTTAAATATTTTTTGAAAGAGCAGAACGGTACAACCATATTAACTGTTATGCAGGAGGGTTTTGAAACTGTGGCTGAAGGCAAAAAACGATACGCCGACAGTTATAATAACGGTGAGGGATGGAACCCCATTCTTGTTCACATAAAATCGATTGCTGAAAATAATTAAGCAAAGTGTTTCATTCCCTTTTCAGGATTTTTTCCTTCAATTGTTGAAAAGAAAGCTATGATTTTTTTTAAATCTTCCTGCTCATTTGAAGGATAAAGCAAATCACTGAAAACGACTTGCCGGTTTTTGTAATCAAAGCCGGCAAGTAATATGGGAACATTGGCTTCCTTGGCAATATAATAGAACCCGGTACGGAGTTTGTCAACTTTTTTTCTTGTTCCTTCCGGGCTCATTGCCAAACGGAATACATCATGTTGATTAAATTTTTCTGCCACCTGCTGCACCACACCGTTTGATGAAAAACGGTCAACAGGAGTTCCACCGGTTAATTTAAAAAACCAGCCAAAGGGGCTATCAAACAATTCTTTTTTTCCAAGATAATATGCGTTCTTAATCGGGATTACTTTTCGTGCAGCCATTCCAACCACTATATCCCATGCGCTGGTATGCGGCGCAACTGCAATAACCATTTTGGAAACGTTTGCGGGGTATGTGCCGCTAACTTTCCAGCCTTTCAGTTTCCACCATAACGATACTAATGATCCAACCATAACTTAGTGTTCGTTAGCAAAAATTGGTTTTATTTTTTGTATGAACAAATTGAGTATGAGATGTTGATTCTCTGGCACTTCAATACGGAAACTAATTGTGATTAGAAATGGCACTGATTCTTCTCATTCGATAATTTTCTATTGTGTAGTAATCTTGCACCCGAACAAATTTGTTATTCCATTTTACTCGCCTTATTTTGGGCACAAATCAATTTAAAGAAATATGATAGCAACAGTCAAAACAGATTTGAAAGAATGGGTTGAAAGTATGCAGAAACATTTTCAACCCGATGCCGTTCATTGGTGCAACGGCTCACAAGAAGAGTATGATAATTTATGTCAGCAACTGGTTGATAAGGGAACATTCATTAAGCTGAATCCTGAAAAGCGTCCGAACAGTTTTGCTTGTTTCAGTGATCCAAGCGACGTTGCCCGTGTTGAAGACCGTACTTATATATGCAGCAAACGTATGCAGGATGCAGGGCCAACCAACAACTGGATGGAACCTCAGAAAATGAAAGAAATTCTTGATGACCTTACTGCCGGAAGCATGAAAGGAAGAACCATGTATGTAATTCCTTTCTGTATGGGGCCAATTGGTTCAAAATATTCACGCTATGGCGTACAGTTAACCGATAGTGAATATGTGGTGGTGAATATGCGTATTATGACACGCATGGGTAAAGATGTTGTTCCTTACCTTGATGGAGAATGGGTTAAATGTCTTCATACATTAGGCGCTCCTCTTCAGGCTGGTCAGGAAGATGTTAAATGGCCTTGTAACCCAACAGTGAAATATATTTCTCACTTCCCGGAAGAAAGGCTGATTATTTCTTACGGTAGTGGTTATGGCGGAAATGCCTTACTTGGTAAAAAATGTTTCGCTCTCCGTATTGCATCTGTAATGGGTCGTGATGAAGGCTGGCTTGCAGAACACATGCTTATCCTTGGTGTTGAAAATCCTGAAAAAGAAAAAACATATATTGCTGCTGCATTCCCAAGTGCATGTGGTAAAACCAACTTTGCAATGATGATTCCTCCAAAAGAACTCGATGGATGGAAAGTAACAACAGTTGGTGATGATATTGCATGGATTCATAAAGATGAAGAAGGTCATTTACGTGCCATCAACCCCGAAGCAGGATATTTTGGCGTTGCTCCCGGTACTAATGCCAAAACAAATCCAAACGCAATGCTTTCTATCAAGGCCGATACTATCTTCACGAACGTAGCCGTTACTCCTGATGGTGATGTTTGGTGGGAAGGGATGACGAAAGAAGTTCCTGATGGATTGATTGACTGGCACGGACAGCCTTACGATAAAAACAGTGGCAAACCTGCAGCACATGCTAACAGCCGCTTTACAGCACCAGCTTACCAAAACCCTGCAATTGATTCAGACTGGGATAACCCTGCCGGTGTTGAAATTACAGCCTTCGTATTTGGCGGAAGAAGAGGAAGCACTGTTCCTTTAGTATATCAATCACTCAGTTGGAGTTTTGGTGTTTACCTCGCTGCAACAATGGGTAGCGAAATGACTGCTGCTGCATTTGGTGAACTTGGTAAAGTAAGAAGAGATCCGTTTGCAATGTTGCCATTCATGGGTTATCACATGGGCGATTACTTTAACCATTGGTTACAGTTTGGCCGTGATCTTCCAAATGCACCACGTATTTTCGGTGTAAACTGGTTCCGCAAAAATGCAAAAGGCGAATTTATCTGGCCTGGCTTTGGCGAAAACATGCGTGTGCTCAAATGGATCGTTAATCGTTGCAAAGGAAAAACAAGCGCTGTTGAATGCCCAATTGGCTGGAGACCACGTTATGCCGATATGGACTGGACAGGTTTAGATTTCCCCAAAGAACAATTCAACGAACTTATGCTGGTTGACCGTGAACTCTGGAAACAGGAATTACTTGGTCACGAAGAGTTGTTTGAAAAACTGTACGACCGTATGCCAAAAGAATTCATGTACATGCGTGAATTACTGCTGAGTGCATTATGGCGTTCTCCTAAAGTGTACCAACTCGCTGCAGAAACACACGATTAATTTGTCTTTTTTTGATTGGTAGTATATAAAAGCCGCTGGATTTTTTCAGCGGCTTTTGCTTTTGTGTAAATAGTTATTGCCTTTTGGCAATAACAACAAAACAATTTTGTAACCGGGGCCATTGCATCTGTTAAACACCGGTTGCGTCGCACTCTTGTACTGCCTGTTCTGCTTCAGCATGATTCTTAATCCTATTCCTCCAAAGACTAAAATTTACTTTATCTTAGTTTTTCATGTACGTTAAACACCACTAACCACATCAGAATAAAAATGAAGCTTTACGAAAAACTGCAACAGGCCAGAACGGAAGAAGATGTAAAAGATGCTTACATAAAAGCACTTGGTTTAAAAGGCTACAGCAAAAACCTCATTGATATTCAAACAAAGGAAATTTGGTTCGAAGCAAAAGATACCGGCAAGCTTTCCACCTATCAGATGTTTACACAGTTAATGCACTATGTACAGCAGGCATTAAACAAAGGCGAATATGTGCCGCCGTTTTTATGTGTAATCGATACAAAAAAGGCAGCCCTTATGAAAAGCAGCGATGTGCTGCCTTTTCTCGAAAAGAAAACAATTAAATGGGGCAAAAGCGCCAGCAGCTATACGCAGGAGGCGTTAGATGCTATCTCCGCACACATTGGTACACACTTCGTAAGTTTTAAAATTGAAACACACGAAGAAGAGTTTATTAATACAATAAAGAATGCCATTAAAAGCGGCGACATCATCCGTACACAAATAACCCCCGATAACTTAAAACAGGTTTTTGATAAATGGGTGAAGATGATTGGCAATGAAATTAAAGGTGTCGATCAGGACGATTACGCTCTTTTGTTTTTTGCCGATATTATGAGCGATGGTACAATCAGTACACATGCAAACCTTCCTGCTGAGTTATTGCATAAAAATGGTGCACCCGTTTTTAGCTTGGAAGGTAAGTTGTACGAACTTGGTAATAAAGAAGGGTACCGCCAGTTCTGGACAATCTATCACCGTCCTCCAAAACAGGAATACCGTAACTATTTACTCGAACGTAGAGATAGTCTTATACCACTTGATGAACGCAGCTTTAAAGGTGCTTACTACACACCCCTTGCAGTGGTTGATAAAGCTTACGATAAACTGGCCGAAACACTTGGCAGCAACTGGCAGGAAAAATACATTGTATGGGATATGTGTTGCGGTGTAGGCAACCTGGAAGTAAAACACAGCAACCCCCGTAATATTTTTATGAGCACGCTCGATCAGGCCGATGTGGATGTTATGAGGGCAACAAAAACCTGTGTGGCTGCAACAAGGTTTCAGTACGATTATTTAAACGATGATATTACTGAAGATGGAAAAATTGATTACTCACTTACCAATAAACTCCCCGAACCTTTACGTAGAGCAATTGCTGACGGCAAAAAGATTTTGGTTTTAATTAATCCGCCTTATGCAGAAAGTGGGGAAGGGTTAGGGGCTGGAAATAAACAAGGTGTTGCTAAAACGAAATTTGCAACTTCTGCTATGAGTCAATATGGCAAAGCAAGTAATGAACTATTTACACAATTTGTTGCAAGAATAGCACAAGAAATACCATCTGCAACTTTGGCTATGTTTAGCAAAATGAAATATATTAATGGTTCAAATTTTGAGAAGTTTAGAGAAACTTGGAATGGAAAATATTTAGGAGGATTCGTTGTTCATAGCAAAGCTTTCGATGGATTAAAAGGCGATTTTCCTATTGGTTTTTTAGTTTGGAAAACAAATCAAAATTCTATTAAGGGCTCTGAAAAACGTCAAAACATTGAAAATTTTTTCTCAGAAATAGAAGTAGATGTTTTGGATAAAAATGCAAATCCGATAGGAGTAAAAACTTTTTATAATTTACCAAATGAATTGTTTTTAAGCAATTGGGTAGAAAAACCCAAAGCAAATAAACAGGAAGTGATTTCCTTGAGCAATGCCATTAATCCCGCAAAATCTAAAAGTGGTTCTACAAAATGGTCTGATGGCGCTATTGGTCATCTGGTTTGTGATAGTAATGATTTTCAAAATGCGAACCTTTATACTTTAATTTTATCGTCTGCCCAAGGTATTGGTCATAAGGGAGCGATTTATGTCACAAAAGAAAATCTTTGGCAATCAGCCACAATTTTTACAGTTCGTAGAATAATCAAACCAACTTGGTTGAACGATAGAGATCAATTCCTTCAACCCACAGAACCATTAACCGACGAGTTTAAAAATGATTGTTTAATCTGGATGTTATTTAACGGTAGTAATCTTACAGCAAGCGCAAACAACTTGGAATGGAATGGTAAAACCTGGAGCATCGTTAATCATTTCATTCCATATACCGAAGAAGAAGTAAACGCACCCGATAGGTTTGAAAGCGATTTTATGGTTCGTTATATGCAGCATAAAACGTTTAGTGAAGAAGCCAAAGCCGTATTAGCCCAAGGGAAAAAATTATGGCAGGCATACTTTGCCAATACCGACGTACACACTGTAAGAGACGAATTAAAATTAAACCGTCCCGATGTTGGCTGGTATCAAGTACGCAAAGCATTACAGGCACGCAACAGCAGCGGCGATTTTCCACCCGTATCATTTAAAGCATTTGAAGATTCATACAAAGCCCTTACAGAAAAGTTACAGCCAATGGTTTACGAATTAGGCTTTCTTAAAAATTAAATCTTCCTTCGTAATAATATAGATTGCTTCGTCGTACCTCCTCGCAAAGACGTAAAAAAGAATAATCATTCTTCGTAAGAAAAAACACCATCGCATCCGTCAAGGAGGGTAAGCAGGCCTTGTGCGTTTGCCTTGTGCCGAAGCAATCTGCATCAAAGCGTGGAAGTTTACGCCTTTGTTGGCATCCCTGCCAACAAAATAACTTCACACAGTTACAACTCTTGCAACCTGCCCCACCTAACCTGCACATGTAATTCCAAAAGCAATTCACCACTTTGCACTAAAGCCCAATCAGGGTGTTTTTCCGAAAACCATGCTGGATATTGGTTTTCGGGGCCCTTTTTCTTTCTTTTTGGGCAAGCAAAAAGAAAAAGAGAACTTTTTTAAGCCTGCCTTAAGTTCAGGTACCCCCGCTATCCTCAGTTTGCAACTCAGGATATTACGGTTGGCATCCCTGCCAACAAAACAAGATTCACCAACTGCTGCACATAAAATCCCAAATAGAATTACAGAAGCAGTTAACCACAGCAGTACAAAAGCTTAATCAGGGCTTTCGACGGAACATGGGGGTAATATGTTCCATCTTGACTTTTTGGTTCTTTTGTGTCAATACAAAAGAACATACAGCAATTAAATGCAACAAGAAAGTTTCCCGCTATCCTCAGTTTGCAACTCAGGATATTACGCCTTTGTTGGCATCCCTGCCAACAAAATTCCCCTGAAAAATTGGCCAAACAAAGTAGTAGCATAAAAAACAGCCATTTTGTCCAAAAAAAACCTAAAAACATCATTTTCACCCGGTTCGGAAGCCTCTTACATCAAAGAAATGGATACTTACATTCAGGAAACGAATAATTACATCGAAGAAATAGCCGCTTACATTAAAGAAACAGCATCCCGCAGTAAAGAAATGAGCATTTACATCAAAGAAACGACTGCGTGCAGTAAAGAAACGAACACGCACAATGAAGAAACGGCAATTTACACTGAAGCAATGGCAGCTTACATTAAAGAAAAAGCCATCTGCAAAGAAGAAATAAGCAACTACAGTAAAGAAACAAACAACCGCATCAGTTCAAAAGCTAACTGCAACAAAGAAATAAGCATCTGCAACAACTCAAAAAGCAACAATAGAAAAGAAATTCTGAACTTCTGAAAAGAAAACCATATCTGCAGTAAGTCAACAGTAATCTGCACTAAAGAAATAACCAACTTCAATTAGATTACAAACACTGTTATTGCCCAAATCAGCACGTTCATAAAAACTACCACAAAGTGGTATTGCAGCCACGTCTTATGTAAATTAATTTAATGTTTTAAACAATAATTTATAACCAAAAATTTCATTTATGAACGCTCGTAACGAAGCAAAACTCAGCATGTACAACGCAGTAATTACACATGCCGAAGCTAACACAACCATTACTGCAACAGTTCCCGCATTTGCAACGCAGGTTACAACATTGCGCAGTATCTACAACGATATTGTAGATGCTGTACAAAACGAAACAAAAGCAATAACAGGTGTGGCAATGGATAAAACACAGGTACGCCAAATTGCAACCGATCTGGCATTGCAGGTAAGCGCAGCAGTGTTTTCGTATGCAGCAGCCACATCCAACAATACACTTAAAGAGCAGGTAAATTTTACCGCTACCGGGTTTAAAAAAATGCGTGACGAAATGGTTGTGCCCAATTGCAATAACATACACAACATTGCAACCACACATCTTGCATCTTTGGCTCCCTATGGTCTTACAACAACAGTATTAAGCGATCTTGCCGATGCAACACAAGCGTATGCAGATATCATTGCAACACCACGCAATGCAGTAGCACAACGCACATCATACAGCGAAGCAATCAAAAACCTCATGAAAGATGCTGATTCATTATTAAAACTGCAGATGGATAAAGTGGCATTGCAGTTTAAAATAAATAACCCTGAGTTTTATAATGCATACAAACAAAACCGCATTATACTCGATGCTGCAACATCTTCAACACAGGTTACAGGAATCATAACCGATAGCGAAACCAATCAGCCGGTTGCAGGTGTAACAGTACAGGTCGTTGATCAGCCCTATACAGCCACATCAAATGCAATAGGTGAGTACACCGTTAAAATACCTGTACCCGGCACGTACAATCTTGCATTCACAATCATTGCAGGCTACAACAACAAAACACAAACTGGTGTCAGTGTTACATTAGGTCAGTCCACCACACTCAATATGCAACTCGTTCCATTACCATCGTAATACATTGCAACAAAAATCCCCGACAATAACGTCGGGGATTTTCTTTTTAAACTTGATGTGTTTTTAATCTTTCTTCCCGTAGTTCTTCTCCGCCTCTTTTGCTTTTTCAAAATCAAGTATCACACCATTAATACAGTAACGCAAACCGGTAGGAGGCGGGCCATCTTCAAACACATGACCAAGATGCGCCTTGCATCGGCCGCACTGCACTTCTGTTCGGTCCATTCCGTGGCTGTGATCGGGAGTGTAAATAATCGATCCTTTGCTGATGGGTTCATAAAAACTTGGCCAGCCGCAACCGCTTTCAAATTTGGTATCGCTTTTAAACAAGGGGTTGCCACATGCAGCACAGTAATACGTTCCCACTTCATTAAACTTTTCAAACTTACTTGTCCACGGTCGCTCCGTACCTTTTTGTCGTGCGATGTAATACACATCCGATGGAAGAATTTTTTTCCACTCATCTTCACTCATTGCAATTTTTGATGTATCGGTTTTAGAATAAACAGGATTGTTTTTTTTCTCTTCACTCATGGAATTTTTTTTTGTATTTGGTTGAGATTGTTGTGCATTACAACTGCTCATAGTAAATAATACCAGAGCTGTGAATAAATGCGTTTTCTTGATTGATAATCGTTTGCTCATCATTTTCCTTCAATTGTTGGTTAAAGTTACAAAAGCTGTAATGCCCGGCATAACCGTTTTACATGTTCTGCAAATTCTTAACATTTAAATCAGTTATGTATATCGAAAAATCAATAACACGGCTTTTAAATGGCTTTTTTAAAACCCGCTTTTTTTATGGCCTTTTTTCATGTTTGCTGTTTATATTTACAATTGAATCAAGGACTGTAACGTATGTTTAATCTGATCTTGTTTGGCCCTCCCGGTAGCGGAAAAGGCACACAAAGCGAACGCCTTATAGAAAAGTATAGTTTAAAACATTTAAGTACCGGCGATATACTACGAAGCGAAATTGCTGCTCAGACACCACTTGGAATGGAAGCAAAAAAATTAATGGACAAAGGGCAACTTGTGCCTGATGAAGTGGTGATAGGAATGATTAGCTCTTCGCTTGAAGCAAACCCGGATGCAAAAGGTTTTTTGTTTGATGGATTTCCACGCACAACTGCACAGGCCGAAGCACTGGATAAATTACTGAAGCTGAAAGGCACACAGATCAACGCCATGATTTCTTTGCTTGTTACGGAAGAAGAACTGGTAAAACGGTTACTTAACCGTGGATTAACCAGTGGCCGAAGTGATGATACAAACGAAGAAGTGATCCGTGCAAGGATTGTGGAATATCATAAAAAAACTTCAGTTGTTGCTGAGTACTACAAACAGTTTGATAAACTGGCTGAAGTAAAAGGCGAAGGAAGTATTGATGAAATTTTTGCATTAATCTGTGAGCAGATCGATAGCCACATGAATGCTGATTAAGTGCCTTATTGTAGAAAGTATTTCAAGCCCATCGCAACGATGGGCTTTCATTTGTAATGAAAAAAATTTTTATGAATCTTGAATTGAACAGTCAGTTATTTATTGTTGGTGGTGCAACAAGCGGCTTTGGCAAAGCAGTAGCTCTTGCATTAATTAGGGAAGGAGCAAACGTAATTGTTGTGGCAAGGGGCAAAGAAAAACTGCTGCAGCTCTACGTTCATGAACCATTAGCAGAAATTGTTGAAGGCGACCTTACACAGCATGTAACTATTGAAAAGTTAAAAACCGTTGTTGGCAATCGCCAATTGCATGGTATGCTGGTGAATGCCGGTGGCCCGCCCGCTAAAATGGTTTTGGAAACAGTACTTGAAGATTGGGATGATGCTTACCAGAAAATACTACGATGGAAAGTGGAGCTTACACAGGCGTTTGTTCCTTCAATGATGAAAGCTGGTTACGGGCGATTGGTTTTTGTTGAAAGTTCAAGCGTAAAACAACCCATTGAAAATTTAGTGCTTAGTAATTCATTGCGTTTGGCTGTTGTGGGAATGGTTAAAACATTAAGCCAGGAAATTGCCCGCAGTGGTGTTACGTTAAATATACTTGGTCCGGGTAGTCATAACACACCTGCTATTGACAGGTTGTATGTAAAAAAAAGCGAGCAGACGGGTTTGCCTTTTGAAGAAGTTAAGCAGGCTGCAATTAACCAGATTCCGGTTGGAGCTTTGGGTGAAGCAGATGATTTTGCTTCGCTTGCTGTGTGGCTTTTAAGCAAACAAAGCCGTTATATTACCGGGCAAACTATTACAGTTGATGGAGGAATGGTGAAGGGGACTTTGTAATAAAAATAAAAAAGCCCCGTAAATTTTTTAAAATCGGAATACAAAACGTTACTTAATCCTTCTAATAAAGATGGAGTATCAGATGAAGCCTGATTAACTATTTGTTTTTTAGCTTCCGTGCCAAAATGTTTAATCTCACTTGCCTTAACTTCTCTTGGCCACAATCTTAAACTCATTTTAACATTATCTGCCTTTACTTGGGAAATGTAAGTTCCACCTCTGAAACAAAAGATGTAACTATATAGGTTCATTAAATAATTTTTTGAATTAGTATTTCTGAAATTTCATTCAAACCACATCACTCCGCTTCAGCTTTTTCATTTGGTATTGCTGAGCGATATTTTTAATCGGAGAAGGAACTACATAATCAAGCAGTTTAAACAGTTTATTCAGCCTGCCTGGAATAATCACTTCCTTTTTTCTCAGCATTCCTTTAATGGCAACGGCGGCCACCGTATCGGGCTCCATTGCAGAGTTGCGTGCAAACCATGTTCCACTTTGGTTTACCTGTGTTACTACTGCATTAGTGTTCATGCCCCCGGGGCAAATAACACTGACTGATATACCAAACGGTTTTAATTCTTTCCTCAATGTGCGGGATAAATAATAAATATATGCCTTTGTACTTCCATATACCGATTTTCGTGGCAGGTAGAAAAAACACGACAAGCTGCTTACATTTAAAATATAAGCATGACGATGCTGTTGAAGTAACGGCAGAAACAACCGGGTAAGTAATGTTGTAGCAAGTACATTCAGTTTTACCTGCTTTTCAAAAAAACCGGTATCTCCCTCATAAAAATAAAATGTACTGCCAACACCTGCATTGTTTATGAGTGTACTTACATGCAGATTTTGTTGTGTTACTTCTGTATATAATGAATAACAGCCATCTTCAGTTGAAAGATCTTTTTCAATGGCTGTAACATTTACGCCATATTTTTCACGAATGATACTAGCGAGTTCTTTCAGCCTTTCACTTGGCAAAGAAACCAGAATAAGATTCATTTTTCTTGATGCACACTCCAGCGCCAGCGATTTACCAAAGCCCGAACTGGCCCCGGTAATAAGCGTGTAGGTTTCGGTTGTCACTTGTGTTTATTTTATGGCAATTACAACAGGTTTTGCCTGATGTATTGAATGGTTTGTCCAATTCCTTCGCTGAACGGTGTAATTACATAGCCAATTTCCTTTTCTGCTTTTTGTGATGAATAAGTAGCATCAACAAAATAACGTCCCAGCATTTTTGGTGTAATAGCAGGAAAGGTATTGGTGAGCTTTGCACGAAGCAGTTCAATATTTCCTGCAAGTTTCATAACAGGTAATGAAAGCCGCAACGATTTAAATTCGCCCAGGTGACTTTTCGCCACATCAAGAAATTCAAGATAGCTGATGTTTTCGCCACCAAGAATATAACGTTCACCGCTCACACCGTTTTCCATTGCTTTGATATGCCCGTTAACGACATCGGTTACAAATGCATAATTACCCACTGCATTTCCGCCCGGCACCACTACCCGTTTTCCTTTCAATGCCTGGATGATCATTTTTGAAACGGCATTACTATAAGAAAGCGGACCGGGACCATATACTCTTGATGGATTTACAATGACCGCATTCAATCCATTGGCAGCAAATGAACGTACTTCTTCTTCAGCCAGGTGTTTACTGTATTCATAATCGTTATCAAACTCAGATGTACGTGGATCAGCTTCTGTCATTACCTTACCAGGCGTTGCACCAAGCACACCAGTACTGCTGGTGAATACAAATTTTGAAACACCGTTTTGTGCAGCAGCATTGAGCATGTTCTTTGTTCCTTCAAGGTTTACTTTAAAGAACTCGTTCCTGTCTTTTGCCCACATACGTGCATACGCTGCAATATGATATACCTGGTTACAATCTTTTACTGCTGTTTGTATAGAATCAACATCATTAATATCGCCGTTAAATAATTTTACATTGGGATGCTGAAGATGTTGTGCTTTGTTTACATTTCGTACCATGGCATGTACTTCATGCCCCTGTTGTGCAAGTTTGTGCACCAAACCCGATGCAATAAATCCCGCAGCTCCTGTAACTAAAATTTTCATAATCGTCTTTCTATTTTTAATCATCAGCCAGCAACACCTGCCATGCTTCTTTTACTTTTCCAGCATCAAGCAACTCTTTTGCATACTTGTGCAGTTCTTTATCCATTTCAATTGGGTTAACAGAAAAATACTGGAAGATATTTTTCAACCGCTCATCTTCATAGTTTGCATCAACAACAGGGTATTCATGCACATTGGCCAGCTGACCAAGATTGTTTCCTGTTAAAATATTACTGCTGCGGATGGCTTCGGGCAATGCATCAATACCAATGCCCAGCTGTGTATTTGGTTTTTCAACCATAAACAAATTTGTTGCATCAACACTGCTGTACCAGTCGCCACCAAGCCTTGCTGCATGGTGAAGATTGCGCTGATCAATCATCGTTTTCTCCTCATTTAAAATGCTTTCATGTACATGCATGCAAAGCACTTCGCAAATGATAAGATTGCCTGCTCCGCCTTCTGTACCCAATGGTTTTACTTCAAGCACTTTGCACTCAAGCTTTACTTTACTTTCTTTTACCATTGGAGGTTTTACCATTGATGAAGGTTCTTCTGTAAAACCTGCTTTTACAAATTCACTTGTGCCTGTTGGAAATTCGCAGCTTGCAAGACTTACCTGCTGCACCATTTCCATATCAACCACATTAATCACCACTTCAGGAAACTCCAATACATTTTTCAACGTGTCTTTCTCTGAATTATCTCTTACCCTTCTTAATACAGAAAAAACAACTACGGGAGGATTGGTGGAGAACAGGTTAAAAAAGCTGAACGGACTGAGGTTTACGTTTCCTTCTTTATCCATGCTTGATACAAATGCAATGGGCCTGGGTGCAATGGCATGCTGCAACCAGGGTGTGCGTTGCATAGCCGTCAGTGCTTTTAAGTCAATCATCATAACAGTGCTGAATTAATGCTGTAATGGTTCAAATTTACCGCAAAGATGATGCATCCCGGTTAAAAACACGATGAGATATATCAGTGTAAAACGCCATTCTTCATTTGTCATCATGTCTGCAATGGAAATTTACTAACTTGAATGTATGAAGAAGATGTTCCTGTTCTTCCTGCTTGCTGTTGTTATTGCAGCATTTACAAATAAGAAAGAAACAAATGAATGGATACGCATCAACCAGCTGGGTTATAAACCCGGTGGCATTAAGGTTGCTGTTTGGTGCAGTAAAGAAACAGATACCATTCAGCAGTTTATGTTGGTTGATTCTGCTACAGGAAAAACGGTTTTTACGTCCAAAGCAGGAAAGGCATTTGGCAGCTACGGGCCATTTGCACAAACCTGCCGTTTAAATTTCTCTGCGTTTAAAAAAGCAGGAAAATATTATCTCAAGGCAGGCAATGCAACCTCGCCTGTATTTTCCATTAACGAAAATGTGTACAAAGGTGCTGCTGATTTTTGCCTGCGTTATATACGGCAGCAACGCAGCGGTTTCAACCCTTTTTTAAAAGACAGTTGTCATACACAGGATGGATATACCTTGTACGGAAAAGAAGCAGGCATCCCCGATAGTACACATATTGATGTGGTTGGAGGCTGGCACGATGCAAGCGATTACCTGCAGTACTCCACTACATCGGCCAATGCAACTTATCATTTGCTGATGGCTTACAGGGATTTTCCAGCAGTGTTTGCTGATGAACATTTAGCAAATGGGTTGGATGGAAAAAATCATCTTCCCGATGTATTGGATGAAGCAAACTGGGGAATTAACTGGTTGCTGAAAATGTTTCCTGCGAATAATGAAATGTACAACCAGTTGGGCGATGACAGGGACCATATCAGCATGCGCATTCCAAAAATGGATTCGCAGTACGGTAAAGGATTTGAACGCCCTGTTTATTTTATTGATGGCAAGCCACAGCAACGTGGAAAATTCATGAACAATACAACAGGCACAAGTTCTACTGCTGCAAAGTTTGCAAGTGTGTTTGCTTTGGGAACTAAAGTATTTCTACCGCTCGATAGCAACTATTCAAGTCAGCTTATTAATAAATCGCTCGAAGCGATTGACTTTGCTGAATTAAAAAGAGGGGTTACACAAACTGTTTCAGTAAAGTCTCCTTATATCTATGCAGAAGATAACTGGGTAGATGATATGGAGCTTGGTTACAGCTCAGTTTATTCAGCTTTGAACAATATATTCAACATCAACCACAGGAAAGAGGAATATGCTGGACTAATTAGTGAATTACTTGATTCAGCAATAGGGTTTTCAAAACTGGAACCTGTTACTCCCTGGTTAGGAAAAGACACAGCGAATCATTACCAATGGTATCCTTTCATCAATCTTGGTCATTATGAATTAGCTAAACAATTAACAGACAAACGCAGAGATACAATCATCAGCTTTTATAAAGAAGGCATCACCCGTGTATGGAACAAAGCAAAACAAAATGCATTTTACCGTGGTGTTCCGTTTATCTGGTGCAGCAATAATTTAACCACTTCGTTTGCCATGCAATGTTACTGGTACAGGCAGTTAACCAACGATCAAACATTTGAAGAACTAGAACAGGCAAATATTGACTGGTTGTTTGGTTGCAATCCATGGGGAACAAGTATGGTGTATGGTTTGCCTTCGTGGGGTGACTGGCCTGCTGATCCGCACAGTGCATTCACGCATCTGAAAAATTATCCCATCGATGGAGGATTGGTTGATGGGCCGGTTTATACCAGCATCTTCAAAAATTTAATCGGGTTGAAACTGTATCATGATGATGAGTATGCCCCTTTTCAAAGTGAGCTGGCAGTGTACCATGATGATTATGGCGATTACAGCAGCAATGAACCAACAATGGACGGTACAGCATCATTGGTTTATTTATTGGCAGCGATGGAATCATCCTCTCATCCTCAAAAAACAAATGCTGCTGCAAAAAATTTCCGTTACGATCATGCTGCAGTTGTGCGTGGCGATACAACAAAAAAAGAAATAGCGCTTGTATTTACAGGTCATGAGTTTGCTGATGGAGGCACAGCTGTTCTGCAAACATTGCAGCAGCAACACATCAAAGCATCGTTCTTTTTTACAGGTGATTTTTACCGCAACAAACAATTTGCACCGCTCATTACACAATTAAAAAGAAACGGGAATTATCTCGGTGCACATTCCAATAAACATTTGCTGTATGCCGGCTGGAGCAAACGTGATAGTCTGCTGGTAACAAAGCAACAGTTTAAAAAAGATTTACTGCAGAACTATACTGAGATGAAACGTTTTGGTATCAGTAAATCAAACGCAGCATTCTTTATTCCGCCTTATGAATGGTATAACGATTCCATTGCTGCATGGTCGAAGGAACTTGGTCTGCAGCTCATCAATTATTCGCCGGGAACAAAATCAGCAGCTGATTATACATGGCCTGCATTAAACAACTATCAAAGCAGTGAAACCATTTTTCAATCTGTTGTAAATTATGAACAATCAAAACCTGCAGGGCTGAATGGTTTTATTCTGCTGGTTCATATTGGTACTGATCCCAAACGTACGGATAAGTTTTACAATCGTCTTCCTGAGCTGATTCAGCTTCTACAGCAAAAAGAATATGTGTTTAAGCGGATTGATGAATTGTTGAAATAAAGCCCGAAGGGCTTAAATAAAAATAGCTCCGGGTAAGTCCCGAAGATCAGATCAGCTGTTAACAACAACCACGAAGTGGTTGAATTTATTATTTACAGGAGATATTTTTCATCAAATGAAATTCCGCTTTCTGTCAGCAGCCTTTTATATTCATCGTAAAAAGATTCTTTCCTGTGATGAGTTTTCTGATTTTTAATGTATTCAATTATCATATCTTTTTCACGAATTGAATATGTAAAAGCTCCATAACCATCCTGCCAGCCATTAAACTCCGGGAATCCTTTATGAGCTTTCATCCAGATGCTGCTGGCAACTTTTAAGTTTTTAATATAATCACTCAAGCTGACAGAAGGATGCAAGTCAGAGAATATATGGATATGATCTTCCATTCCATTTATTCTGTAAAGTTTACAATTGTGTTTTTCAATTATTCCCCAGATGTATTTGTATAGTTCAGATTCTGCAGTAAAAGGTATTGCTGGCTTTCTGTCTTTTGTACCAAATACAATCTGATAAAAAATTTGTTTATAGGAGCTCATAGCTGAAGCTTTAGGAAAATGATTCAACCGCCTTGCGGTTGTGATGAATTCAATTTCTTTACCACTGGCATAACCTGTGGCTATTCAAATTTAAGTCCTTCGGACTAACAATACAGTTTTCGTTTTTTCCAAAAACCTACTGCTGTTTTAATACTTTTGCGATCATGATAAATTCCATCAACGATTTTCAGAAACCGTTTTTTATTGGTGTGGCAGGTAGCGGCATGAGTGCTATTGCACAATACTTGCAGGGAATTGGAAAAGAAGTAAGCGGCAGCGACCGCTATTTTCATCCGGGTGAATACAACGAAACAAAAGAAAAACTGGAAGCAGAAGGAATTAAATGCTTTCCGCAGAATGGCGATGGCATTACTGCCGAAACTGATCTTGTGGTTGCATCCACTGCAATAGAAGATACCGTTGTTGAAATCATCAAAGCAAAAGAATTAAACATCCCCATCATACGCCGTGCTGAGCTGCTGGCATTGATTGCACAAAGCAAAAAAACAATTGCAGTAGGCGGCACAAGTGGTAAATCAACCACCAGTGCCATGCTGTTTGAAATACTGCAGCATGCAGGTATGGAACCAAGCATCATCAGCGGTGCAGGATTAACAAGCATTATCAAAGAAGGAAAAATAGGTAACGCAAAAGTGGGTAAAGGTGATTGGCTTGTGATTGAATCCGATGAAAGCGACGGCAGCATTGTACTGTACACACCTGAAGTTGGTTTATTGCTCAACATTGATAAAGACCATAAAGAAATTGATGTGTTGATGGATATCTTCAACCAGTTCAAGCAGCACACGAAAGAATTCTTTGTGGTGAATCAATCGCATCAGCTGGCAAAACAATTATCAGCAAATCCTGCTTTTAATTTTTCGGTTGATGAAACCGATGATGCAGCTTTTCATGCAACTGATTTTAAACAGGAAGGATTTAAAATTTCTTTTACTGTTAAACATAAAGCCTCCTCCATTCACGACTGCCGCTTCACGCTTCACGCTCTCGGCAAACACAATATGGAAAATGCGCTTGCTGCAGCAACTGTTGCCGGACTGATTGGTGTTCCGTTACAAACTTCAGATGAAGCTCTAAAACAATACGAAGGCATTTACCGCCGTCATCAGATACTTGGAGAAAAAAATGGTGTGTGGCTGATTGATGACTATGCTCACAACCCCGCCAAATGTGCTGCAAGTATTGAAGCCTGCCAGCCATTGGCAAAAAAAGTTATTGCCTGGTTTCAGCCGCATGGCTTTGCACCAACCAAATTTCTGCGCAATGATTTTGTAGAAGAAATCAGCAAGGTGCTTCGTCCGCAGGATGAAATATGGATGAGCGAAATTTTTTATGCAGGCGGCACTACTACAAAAGATATTTCGGCCAACGATCTTATTACTGATATTAAAGCAAAAGGCTGCAATGCTTTTTTTGTGGAGAACAGGAATAATCTGCTGAACGAAGTACGTTCTCATTTTACTGAAGATTGTGTATTGCTGCTGATGGGAGCCCGTGACCCCAGCCTGGAGCAGTTTTCAAAAAAGGTTTGGGACGATCTTTAATAAAATACTGATCACTCTCACTTTTTTCTGTTCTGCGAATTCCTCTAAATTTGTTTTTCAGCAATCCTTTCAAGAAAAAATATACCGGCATGAAGATGAATATTGATACTCCTATACCAGTGGTTGATGGAAGCACCATTACCCGCAAAGAATTTACAGAGAAATATCTGAAACCGCAGAAACCTGTTGTTCTTCGTGGACTCTGGAAGCAATACCCTGCTTATGAAAAGTGGACAATGGATTTCTTTAAGCAGGCAATGGGTGATATTGAAGTCAACCTCTTCAGCAGCAAGCAGGCCAACCCCAGCGAAACGCTGAGTGTGCCGCATGCCAAAATGAAGTTCAACGAATATCTTGAGCTGATTGAAAATGAACCAACCGATCTGCGTTTGTTCCTTTTCCCCGTGTTTAAACACAAACCCGAATTGCTGAAAGATTTTGGTTATCCCAAAATTACCGGTCGGTATATCAAGGTTCCGTTTATGTTCTTCGGACCCCAAAACTCGGTTACCCGCATGCACATGGATATCGACATGAGCAATGTGTTCCTCACGCAGTTTGCAGGTAAGCGTCGTGTGGTATTGTTCCACCCCAACCAGAGCGAATATCTCTACCGTCTGCCGTTCAATGTGCACGGACTGGTTGATATTGATAAACCCGACTTCGAAACATATCCTGCCCTGCAGTATGCAACCGGCAGCAGTACGATTCTTGAACATGGCGATACCTTGTTTATGCCAAGCGGCTACTGGCATCATATTGAATATACAGAAGGTGGTTTTGGTTTATCGGTACGTACCATCGGTTCCAGCATCGGCACTATTTTAAACGGACTGTGGAATGTAACCGGCCGCCGCAAGTTTGATGATATTATGTTTAAGATACGTGGGCAGAAATGGTTTAACTACAAAAAAGCCATTGCCATGAAACGTGGCGAACGTGCTGCCCGGAAGATGAAGGGAGCTGTGCTGCAATAAGTGTAATGCTAAAGGCTGAAGGCAAAAGGCTAAAAGCTATCAACTAACGACTACCGGCTCTTTACTGCCGACAACATGCTTATGGCTATCACCAACAGCTACCCTTAAGATAACCTTGATTTCTCTTGCCTCCCCCGCCCAAATGACCTACCTTTGCGGCCTTAATTCGCTGCCAGCCAAATGCTTTACAGCTTCCGGTAACCGGATGCTTTCTTATAAGCCAATGGCTATCAGCTAAAAGCTCAAGATTATATGAATATCCGCAACATAGCAATTATTGCACACGTTGACCACGGTAAAACAACACTGGTCGACAAAATTTTACATGCCACAAAGGTTTTCCGTGATAACCAGGAAACAGGCGACCTGATCATGGACAGCAACGACCTGGAACGTGAACGTGGTATCACCATCTTTTCTAAAAATGCAGCCGTTACTTATAACGATGTAAAGATTAACGTAATTGATACTCCGGGCCACGCTGATTTTGGTGGCGAAGTGGAACGTGTATTGAAAATGGCCGACGGGGTGATCCTGCTGGTGGATGCGTTTGAAGGCCCCATGCCTCAAACCCGTTTTGTACTGCAAAAAGCATTGCAGTTAAACCTGAAACCAATTG
This sequence comes from Chitinophagaceae bacterium UBA1953, assembly GCA_002336115.1. GTDB lineage: Bacteria > Bacteroidota > Bacteroidia > Chitinophagales > Chitinophagaceae > Lacibacter. Next base: position 771 of record DDEN01000002.1, on the reverse strand, counting down.
TTGTAATCAACAAAGTAGATAAACCAAATTGCCGTCCTGATGAAGTGCACGATGCAGTTTTTGAGCTTTTCTTTAACCTTGATGCAACAGAAGAACAACTCGACTTCCCTACTTACTACGGTAGTGGAAAGAACGGCTGGTTCAACGATTCATTAACTGAAATTGACAATATCACTCCTTTACTGGATGGCATTATCAAATATGTTCCGCCTCCACATGTATCAGAAGGTACATTGCAGATGCAGATTACTTCACTCGACTATTCTTCTTTCCTTGGCCGTATTGCTATTGGTAAAGTAAGTCGTGGTACGATTAAAGAAAACCAGCAGATTGCATTGATACAGGCTGATGGCACAATCAAAAAATCGAAAGTGAGGGAGCTGTATGTGTTTGAAGGAATGGGTAAGAAAAAAGTTGCTGAAGTAAAAGCAGGCGATCTCTGTGCAGTAGTTGGCTTGGATGATTTTAATATCGGCGATACCATTGCTGATATCGAAAACCCCGAAGCATTACCGGTTATCAGCGTGGATGAACCAACCATGAACATGCTGTTCAGCGTAAACAACTCACCTTTCTTTGGTAAGGATGGTAAGTTTGTTACCAGCCGTCACCTGCGTGACAGGTTGATGAAAGAAACTGAAAAGAATCTTGCTCTTCGTGTAGAAGACAGTGAAAATGGTGATAGTCTTGTGGTATATGGCCGTGGTATTCTTCACCTCGGTATCTTAATTGAAACCATGCGCAGGGAAGGATATGAATTAACTGTTGGTC
>DDEN01000044.1:3264-3499 GCA_002336115.1 Chitinophagaceae bacterium UBA1953 | reverse complement strand
TGTTTGCCCTCCAGGCTGATTCAACTGACTTGGTCAACAGGTTTAAATCGGTATCCTTCCGAGGATTGTTACCGGTACTTTTCACTTTTGCACTTTTTACGGGTTCTGTGTCCATTATGGTAGCTGTTAAGGTTAATAATTCAATTGTTATATGTATTTGTTTACGCGTTTTATGATTTGCAACATGTTGATGCGGGGCTGGGGATAGGGTTTTTAGTTGATAGGTGTTTACCTG
>DDEN01000044.1:0-3139 GCA_002336115.1 Chitinophagaceae bacterium UBA1953 | reverse complement strand
TAATGCGACTTATTACATGTTGTATGCAATGAGGGTTTAGTTATTTGGTATTGGTTTATAATTGTATGCAATGAAGCGTATGTTTAATCTTGATTGCAGGATGTTTGCTGGGTATTAGGTTTTGTTGTTGGGTAAGGGATGGTTAAAAACAGGTAGTGTATTTAAAGCGGTATGAACAGTAAAAATGTATAGTAATAAGGGAGTATTGTGAGGTTATAATCTACTACGAACGCATGCAGATACTGGAAAACTATAATAATAAATGAGCGCATCGGAGAAATAACAATTCAAATGTAGGGAAATAATATCGGTTTGATACCTATGTGTAAAAATTTTTTTTTGATGATGGATGGTCATTGAAGCAGGGGCCGTTTTACAAAATGCGGATTGAGAAATAAGTACAAGTGTTTAAAATAGTTGCATAAAAAAAGCCGGTTCAGCAATGGACCGGCTTTTTCTGATTTTGCAGGTTTTGCTATTAACTTATAGCATCCTGGGTCACAGAATCAGTATAAAATTTGATTTGTTTTTTGGGGAAACGGCGGACAGCCGGGGACTGACTGTTTAATCCAACGCTATGATTTTTTTGCTTTAATTTCATCGAGTCGATTCTGTGGTACCAAATAAGTTTTAGTTAAAAAATACTCCACTACACTATCAATATGGTTAATAAATCCATCCTTTATGGCTGCTAACATTTCAGCGGTAAAGGTTTTATTATCTGCAGGGAGCTCGATTTTTTTGATTGGTGTAATAATTTTTGAAGGTGGAAAAAAGTATTCAATTCTTTGTAAATCAGCTGTGCGATAGGCAAAAAACGTGATTGTTGTATAAAATCCGGAGTGACTACCCCTGGTGTAAAGCCCGCTGGTATTGTCAGGTACCATTATGTTCCATTCTCGTGGAATGGATGCATTGCCTAAAAAAATTACGAAATTATATTCGTTTTTAACGCTGCTAAGCCATCCTTTTACAGCTTTACTCAGCCCACCGACAGTGCCGAAAATGCTTTTCTTTGGATAATAAACCGAATCAGGTAAGCGCTTAATTAGGCTTACATCATAGTTTTGAGACAGATATTTTAGCAGTTGTTGTTCGATATGCTGGGAAACAGCTATGTTCAGATGCAAAGTATCAGTAAAATTCCCAAACATGGTCAATCCAACATGTTGATTTACAATTGTTGTATCTTCGAGAGAGATAATTGCTATTTTCGAATTTTGAGCCGATGTATAGCCTACGCTAAGAATAAGTATGATACTAACGATAATTTTACGTGCTAAAGAGAATTGAAACATGACATTAAGTATATTGATTTTATTTTGACCTATTAGTTAAGTATTAGCAGCAAAAGTAGTAATGTTTCCGATAAACATTGCAAAAGGACACAAGCAAGAATACGTACTTAAAGAAGGTTCAGCAATAGACCGGCTTTTTTTGTTTTGATGAATGGGTACCTTTTGGGTTACTCTATTATTTTGATAGGCAGTTTTTAAGGACTTGGTTTAAAAACACTCGCCTAANNGCATTATTTATTAAAATGGCAATGCTTTTATCAGGGTTTATAAATACTAGCAAATCATCAAACGCACCTTTGGTTACAACTTTTTTTGCATTGGGTTTTACATAATGACTTAAATGTTTCATCAGGTAATATTCATAACTGTATTTATAGGTTCGATGGAGCGTGTCGACAATAACAAGTGAGTTTTGATGCCATCCCCATGTACTTACGCCGCCTTCCTTTAACGAAATATTCCAATAAAAATAAGCCTTCACGCCATTGTTGAGATAATGTTTCATTAAACTCCATGCATACGTACAATATTTCCAATCGTTGTATCCGTTTCCACATTCCTGTTCAGTTTGATACAGGTTTAAATCGGGATATTGCTTATGGATAGCGGCAATGGCCTCTTTCCCTGCCCATTGAAAACCGACTCCTTTTATATAATCCTTGCTTAACGGGTCGGTAAGCAAGGTATCGACCAATTTTGAATCAGGGCGTTCCATGGTTCCGAAATACAAATCAACCCCTTTTTTATTCATTTCGGGGCCCAGAAACGAAACAAATTTTACCAGGCCCGAAGCCCGCCAGGTACAACTCGGGAAAACCTGGTCGGAATTGAATTCGTTTTGTGGCATTACCATACCTATATTTATTCCTTCTTTTTTATATGCATCTATAAATTTTGAAAAGTAAAGGCTATAAGCTTTAAAATATTTTTCGTCCTGAATAAACATATCCGTTCCTTCATGCATGCGTTGTTCGGGTTTCATGCCATTGTTTATCCCCTTAAAATCCATTCCCCAATTGTCTCTCATGGTCTGCAGCTGCTCCTTCGACCATCCGGAAACATCCGGAACAGGCTGAGCTGCATAGTGTTTATTGTATTTCATCCATGTAGGTGGCGACCATGGCGATGCCCATAATTTTAAAGATGGATTATATTTCTGCGCATTTTTGATGAAAGGAATCAGTGTTTCGAAGTCGTTGGCAATACTAAAATTTTTCATCTCAAAATCTTCATCGGTTTCATTATAAGAGTACCAATGCCGGGAGAAATCGTTTGCCCCGACCGGCATACGGCAAATAGTGAAATTGGCCCCGATATTTGGCTGNNAGGATAGCTTCCCTGTCTTTGTCCGAAAGCAGTGAGAGCGAAGTCCAGCCAAGTTCATTAAAACATGCTCCAAACCCTTCAATTGTTTGCTGCGTTTCACTAACATTGATTATAACATCAGCTTTGCCGTTTGATTTTTTCAATTTCAATCCGGGTTGTTTCACCCATTGTTTTTCGGGTGAGCTTGATATCCAGCTCGCATTTTTCTGTGCAAATGAATTTGTTGAAAACAGAATTGACAGAACAAAAGCGTATTTGAAAATACCTTTACATGCAGAAGGGAAGTTTTGTATCATAGTTTAAATTTCTTTATTTCGCTTTAAAGCTTTTTTTTACTTGCGGTTGCCTCCACTGGTTGGCGGGTTTCAGAAGTTGGTGATTATGGAGTACAAAAACTGTCAGCCTCAACAAATGTATGTTAAGTTTTCAAATAATTGAACCAACACAGCCTGTCCCGGTGAAATTGCTTGTATTTGAATTGCACGCTTTTCCCAAAATACGGATTGAAAAATAAG
>DDEN01000052.1:22039-22902 GCA_002336115.1 Chitinophagaceae bacterium UBA1953 | reverse complement strand
TTTTTGGTACCTTCAACATCAAGTCTTTCGGTATTGTCTGAGTGGTATTCTTCAATTTCTGAAACATCAGAACCTTCAGAGAAATATAATTCGTAGTTCAGATTGCGGTTATCCGCAGGAATCCGGTAAAAATCGCCCATATCCTCTGCTTTCACCATATCTTCTCGATTAACAAGTACCTCATACTTTTTTTCTCCATGTCGGGTACCAATTACCCTAACTGGAACATCAGAATTGTATAATTCTTTAAGCGCCTGCGTTAATGTCAGAATAGTGGCCGCAGGGGCTTTCTGAACAAAAATATCACCCTGTTGACCATTAGCAAATGCAAACAGTACCAATTCAACAGCATCTTCAAGAGTCATCATAAAACGTGTCATATTCGGATCTGTGACTGTTAATGGCATCCCTTTCTTTATTTGTTCAACAAACAAAGGAATGACTGATCCCCTGGATGCCATAACGTTTCCATATCGTGTGCCGCAAAAAACTGTTCCGCTTCCATTCAGGTTGCGACTTTTTGCAATCATAACTTTTTCGCTGAGGGCTTTCGACATTCCCATAGCATTTATCGGATATACTGCTTTATCAGTACTTAATACAATTACATTTTTAACACCGTGTTCCAAAGCGCTATCCAGCACATTTTCACAACCCATTACATTGGTACGAACAGCTTCCATCGGGAAAAATTCGCAGGATGGAACTTGCTTTAAAGCTGCAGCCTGAAATACATAATCTACACCATGCATGGCTGCATCAATACTTCTTTTATCGCGTGTATCGCCAATATAGTACTTAATTTTATCATTGCGGTAAAGCTGACGCATGTCGTCCTGCTTTTTCTCATCACGGCTAAAAAT
>DDEN01000052.1:20264-22009 GCA_002336115.1 Chitinophagaceae bacterium UBA1953 | reverse complement strand
AATTCAGATATTCTATTTATTCTTTTTGTTATACCCATATCCATAGCCATACTGATCGCTTTTTACCCTGTTGTCGTTCAACACGATACAAATATCATCTATTTTTTTATGCTTCAGGTCTTTAAGAACCATAGACAGCACTTTCTTTTTCGAAAAATTATACCTGACCACGATGGCTTTCAGATCAGCTGTTTCCATCAGTAAGAAGCCATCCGTTACCTGTGCTAAAGGAGGTGTATCAATAATCACATAATCATAATTTTCCTTTAATGTCATGATCAATTTCTTTGTCTCATCAAGTGCTAATAGTTCAGCAGGATTGGGAGGAACTGGTCCTGAATTTATGTAATCCAACTTATTGTCAACTGATTTAAGAATAATATCTTTCAGGTCGACCTTATTGATCAGNNGTTTTACGGCCTAATTGGGCATAACTCATTGCAACATTTAAAGCATTAAATGATTTCCCTTCTCCTGTGATGCATGAAGTTACCATGATAACTTTATGGGTTCCCCCTTTCATTGCAAAATCCAGATTTGTTCGAAGCACACGGTATGATTCGGATATTGGTGATTTAGGATATTCAAAAACAACATTATTGCTTTTCTTGTAGTTATGTAATATTTTACCCAAAACAGGCAGATTGGTAATTCGTTCAATACTTTCCTGCGTTTCAATTTTATTATTTAATGCTTTACGAGCAAAAAGGTAACCAAACGGCAATCCAATCCCTAATAACAGGGCCATCATGTAATTTTTCTGAGGATTAGGGTAAACCGGACCACTTCCGTCCAACATAGCTGGTTCAATAATTATATCATCAGGCAGGTTTGAGGCTTTGGTTATTTTTGCTTCAGCTCTCTTTTCAAGTAAATAATTGTAAATTGCATCATTCAGTTTGTATTTTCGTTCAAAACCACCTAATTGTTGTTCAGTTTTTGGCATGCGGCTGATTTGGCCTTCAACTTTTTGAACCCTCTTTTTCATTTCATCAATTGAAATGTCCAATGTTTGCCGAACTGCTGAAATATTATCTGCAATTGTTTTTTTGATGTTATCTATTTTAATGCTAAGCTTACTCACTAAAGGATTTTTCTCCTGCTTGTTATCTATCAGGTTTGCACGCTGACTTTGGGCTGAAATTAATTCTGTGATTAGATTTGTTAGAATCTGGTCCGGAATGCCAAGAGACGCAGGGAAAGAGATGTTAGAAAAATCTTCATTATTAGCCAGATAGGTGGCAACATAATCATAATAACGTTTTCTGGTTACTAGTTCAGCTAATTGGTTCTGCAACTGTATGTACTGTGCAGAAATCCCTGAGGATTGTTCGGCTACATCCAATACCTGGTTCGCAGAGCGAAATTGTTGCAAATTGCTTTCTGTCATGCTCAGTGAATCAGAAATTTCATTCAGTTGCCTGTCAATATAGTCAATAGTGATCAGTGCTATATGGTTTTTCCGCTCCAGGTTTTGATCTGAGTAAACCTTCATTAATTGGTTCACAATGTCTTTACCTTTCTCAATTGATTCAGAAAGACAACTAATCTGAATTACCGTGGCCTTTTGATCAGTTACTTCAAATTGGAATCTCGATTTCAGTGCCCTGGCCAATGAATTTTGATCCTTAAATTCAAAACTATATGCTGATAGGTCTTCTTCATTAACCAACCGATTGCTATCGACCTGTATGATGAATGCTAAGTCAGATGTTTCAACCAGTTGACCGGATTTACCATATTTA
>DDEN01000052.1:4133-20258 GCA_002336115.1 Chitinophagaceae bacterium UBA1953 | reverse complement strand
TTTTTGTTAAAAACAAGTTTAAACTTTACATTTAGCGGCTGAACATGATTGGGCGAAAACAACACCTGGAATGGAGCACTTTTATAAGTATCGATATATTTAAAATCAGTCTTTTTAAAATAGCTAACTGCCAAATTCAGGTTTTTTACCGTTTTTTCAATAACAGGAGAAGATTTTAATACCCACAATTCATTTTGAAAATTCAAATTATTACCAAATAAACTGCTGTTCAGATAATCATTAATCTCCTGATTGCGATTCGATTGCCCTGAATTATCTTTAATCAGGACTGAAGCTGTGATGCTGTACATGGGTACAGATGTATAATTCTTATAGAAAGCAAATCCTAAGGCTATTATTATACAAAACACAAATAGTTTATAATTCCTTACAAAAAGATCTGTGACTTTTTTAAAGTCATTATCTTCCTGCATATTAATGTTATTAAGATCAGTCATTTCTATTAACTATTTTTATTTAACTAATGAATATATGACAAGTGTAAGTGATATGGATGAAAGTAAAATTCCAAAAGGAAATTCGCTTATACCCCATATTCTTTTCTTTAACGGTTTAATGTAAATTATATCGTTGGGGCGAATGTAATAATAATTGGAGGCCAGAAGCTCAGGCTTCGTTAAGTCTAATTTGACAATTATATTTTTTCCATTCTCATTTCTGGTAAGCAGTACATCCTCACGGTTTGCATAAATTGTCATATCGCCGGCCAGTCCAATCGCATCGAAAATCGATAACTTTTCCTGTGAATATGGAAAATGCCCGGGATTTCTTACATATCCTAAAACTGAAACATACCTGTTTACAAGTTTAACAGTTACAATAGGTTGACTTAAAATGTGACTCAGCGAATCTGTTAATATAAGCCTGACTGCTGAAATAGTTTTATCCTTTACATAGATGTTCCCTACTAACGGCAATTGCAAATAACCATCAGTGTTTATCACATAGGAAATAAGAGAAGCCCCATATGGAGATATATTGTCAGGTGTAGTTGAGGACTGCCCTGAGGCTGTTGAAAAAACATTCGCTGTTGGATCGTCAAGGCTATTTACCTTTATATACAACTCATCAAAAGGTTTTAGCTTATAGTCAAGAATTTCAGCCTCAGTAAATGATTTAGGCGATCTTTCGGTTTTCTGTAAATATTCCACTTCACGTTGCGTTACACAACTTGATAGAAATATTGAACTTACCCAAAAAAGCAACAAGCTAAATTGTTTTATTTTAGAATGCATATCAATACTTTTTAAGTTAATTTCTTTTTAATTCTGTCATTTATCGAAATCCGAAGCATAAATGTAATGAACATTGGTCGTGAGAGCGATATTGTGTTTTAAATAATTTCTGAAAAATCATTTTAAATTTCCGGGAACCGTATTAAATTGCTGATGCTTAATTCAACTAATCTATTAAAACAGAAAAGTAAGAGAAAAGTCTTTGCATTTTATCCGATATTCATAGCTTCGCCCATTCAGTCACAAGAATTATCTTGAACCTTACAAACAAAAAATCTATAAATTAATGTTAATAACTCAGTTTGGTAATCCACTCCTGCTTTCTTTTTTACCAGGCTTTATTCTCCACCACTCAATTTTCAGATTTTCTAAGAAAAAACGCAAAAACAAATTTTATTTGCACACAATTTTGGTTTATTAACAACCAAAAAAAGGCTATGTTTATTATTTCACCGATTATTTGACAATTTCAGTTTAAATGTCAATATAAAAGAACAAGCTTTATATCTATTGACTTAAGCCAAAAAAAATGTCAACTTGGAAACAATTGGCAATCTTGCATTTCTAAACAATCTTTACTTTGAACTATCCTGTTTGTTCATCATGGAGAAGCATAATTTCATTCTTCTCAACTGAAAATTCAGGATTATCAAATAAATCATTCTTGTAAAAGGGAAAAGAGCAACAAGCGTACCATAAATCATAAATATATGTAATACAGCACCATCAACACAACCGATTATCAGTTAGCAATCTCATTTTTGCACAATTGTCCTGTTTTGCTCTCATTTGATAAAAATTCCCATAAAAGTACTACTTGTTCCAAAATTGTCCAAAGAATATAAAACACAGAATCCCATCACTTAGTTAAATCTTTTCATAAATCAGTCAATCAAAAGGTACAAATTTCCGGAAATCTATACAATTGTACCATCATGTTTCATTATATAGTAAAACTATCCTCATTTTTTAGCTTAATAGCAACTTGGCAAAGAAAACTGTACAATATGGGCTATCCATTTTATGTCCAACTAATTTGTTTCAGAAAGATTTGTACATCACTATTATAATAATTACTAATTTTGCAGCGCGAAAAATTTAGCAAACAATCAATTTCACATATATAATGAAACTCGATAAAATCTTTGGCTTTCTGGTTCCTAAGGACCGCAAGTTTTTTCCACTCTTCAATGAAGCAGCCGACAATCTTGTACTCGCTTCTGAACTCCTGATCAAACTCATTCGTGAATCTGATCTTAATAAAAGACAGGATTACATGAAAGCCATTAAAGATGCCGAACATAAGGGTGACAATATTACCCGAAAACTTATGGATGAGCTCAATGGAACCTTTATTACACCATTCGACCGCGAAGATATACATGAACTGGTAAGCAAAATGGATGGAGTTGTGGATTATATCAATGCAGCCTCCAAGCGCATTCATTTTTATAAACTATCATTATTTCCAGAAGAATTTGTCATGATTGCTGATATCATTCATACAGCTAACAAAGAAATTCAGATTGTGCTCCGAAGTGTAAAAAATGTTAATGACTTTAAAGAGCATGCTGCTTCATGTGAAAAAATCAGTGATATGGAAAGCCAGGTCGACGATATTTATCAATCATACCTTGCTAACTTATTCGAATATGAAGTTAATGCAATTGATTTGATTAAGAAACGCGACATTCTCACGGCACTCGAAAAAGCAATTGACAAATGTGATGATGTTGCTAATGTTTTTTCGACATTGGCAGTTAAAATGGGTTAACAATAAGTTTGTTAAAAAAAACTGACCATTGTATCAGAAACAGTGTACGTGATTTGGCAATTAAACAGAGATCAATGAAAGCCAGATCATCATTCATATTTCAATAAAAATCATTTCAATTAATAAACAGCCAAAATGAATTTCACTCTACTCATTCTTATAATCACTTTAGCTTTCTTGTTTGATTTTATAAATGGGTTTCATGATGCCGCCAATTCAATTGCAACTATTGTTTCGACAAAAGTATTAACACCCCTGCAAGCAGTTTTGTGGGCTGCATTTTTTAATTTTCTTGCGTATGCCATTTTTGAATTAAAAATAGCTGATACAATTGCAAAAGTAGTTGATACCGATGCCATCACCCTCCAGGTGATTTTAGCCGGGATTATTGCTGCAATCATTTGGAATTTATTAACCTGGTATCTGGGAATACCATCCAGTTCTTCCCATACACTGGTAGGAGGTTTTGCCGGAGCAGCTATTGCCCATGCCGGCTGGAGTGTAGTTCATTCTGATAAGATAATCAAAATTGCTTCTTTTATTTTCCTGGCACCCATATTAGGGATGGTCATTTCGTATTTTATTGCTGTTTTCTTTCTTAATATTTTACGAAAAGCGAACCCATATATACTCGAGAAATATTTCAAACAACTTCAACTTTTATCATCTGCATTATTCAGTCTGGGACACGGAGGAAACGATGCACAGAAAGTTATGGGCATTATTGCGGCTACACTCATGGTTTATTTTCATGGAGTTGATCCAGCTAACATACCAGACTGGGCGCAGATAACCCTCGTAAACGGAAAAATTCATTCTATACCACATTGGGTTGTTTTTGGTTGCTACACAGCAATAGGAATTGGTACCTTATCAGGTGGCTGGAGAATTGTTAAAACCATGGGTAGTAAAATCACAAAACTTACACCTTTCGAAGGTGTTACAGCTGAAACGGCCGGTGCATTATTACTATTCGGAACTGATGCTTTTGGCATTCCTGTTAGTACAACCCATACTATTACCGGTGCTATTATGGGTACAGGGCTTACAAAACGCGTAACCGCGGTTAGGTGGGGTGTTACTATAAATCTGCTGTATGCATGGATTTTAACCATACCGGTATCGATGATAATTGCAGCGCTGGTATATTACCTATTTAAATTACTGGGCTGGAGCTAACATGATTGGTTGCCATTGTTAAATCAAGCTACGATTTAACAAAATTATCTTTCGCCAAAGATGCCTGAGCCAATTCGTAGAATTGTACTTCCTTCTTCAACAGCCAACATATAATCATTAGTCATACCCATCGAGACTTCGCTAAAGCCAGCTGATGAGTTGAAATATGTTTTCCGGAGAAATTCATAAGTACTGTAGAGTGCTTTAAATTCAGAACGTATCTTCTTAATATCTGAAGCGTATGTAGCGATCCCCATCACTCCTTTTATCTCAACATTCTTATTTTGATAAAACAACTCATCATCCAGCATAGCACTTGCTTCTTGCAATGAAAATCCAAACTTTGAATCTTCTTCTGCAATATGAAACTGAAGAAGACAAGGGATAATCCTGTTCTTTTTCTTGGCTTCGCTGTTAATTTCGTGCAATAACCTGAAGCTATCCACACTCTGAATCATGCCAATATAAGGAGCTACAAACTTAACCTTATTCGTTTGTAAATGACCGATTAAGTGCCATTCAATATCTTGTGGCAATACAATATGTTTAGCTTCCAACTCCTGAACCCGGTTTTCGCCAAATATCCAGTGACCCGCATTCGTATACAGATCTTCAACAATTGAAGCAGGCTTAGTTTTTGATACCGCTACAATTTTAATATTAGAAGGAATTTTCGACCTTATTTCTTCCAATCGTTCAACCGAATTCATGACAATTTATTATTTAATGCAAACCTAAACGAAATCATGCAGATTACAAAGTATTTGATTCAGTAGTCACAACGAAAGAATCAGTAAGAGTTTTATTCTTAACGGATTTTACATATCTTAAAATATTGATTAAATGACTTTTAAAGATTTTTCCAAGAAGAATAATTCTGACATTATTACCTGATAATCAATATTATAACATCGAAATTAAATAATTTTATAAAAATATTGCATTTTTTATTCGGAATCCATATTACATTTTGCATTTTTTGGGATTAATATGTGAATAGTTTTGTAATCTATAAAGATTCTGCTGGCATTCAATTCGACAAGGAGTAAAAACCTGATGTAAATACTAACAGATTATATTACATAACTGTGCCGGGAATTGGCTACCTAAGCTTTTTGGCTTTATAAAATGCACTATATTGGGAAGGGAGAGGTTTGGAATGAAAAATCTGAATGCATATTTGAAAAATAAGCTAAGCAATCCACAGAAGTGGAGCCTGATAAGGATTTTGTATTTGTATCCAATCATTTTTTTCCTGGTTGGATTAAGTACAATAATTGCATATTACACCTGGCTGCAGATTAATAAGTACAACAAACAAGTTGAAAAACTAAAAATCGAATTCCCGGAGAAAGAACGGAATGAGCTAAAATCAAAAGTTCTTTTAGCCAAAGACTATATTCTTTGGGTGAAATCGCATCCCGATGAATTTATAAAATTGCACCTAAATCGCCGTATTAAAGAAGCAGATGAAATCATCCATTCCTTTCCTGATACACTAAAGTCAATTCCTGATTCATTAATTGAAACGCTCGATCAGTTAAACAAACAATCAGAATGCAAGATAATAATCCTCAATGGCAATAGTGAATTACTGTATCCTAAACTACAGTTTGTTAATAGTAAAGGTGCGAATGCATTGAATATACTAAAGGATGCGTACAAAATAGAAAATACTTCTTCGGTTGATAATCTGATTGCACAGTCACTCAAAAATGGTAAAATCAACGAGACGACTTATCTTTTTTTAAAGCCAGTTACTACCAATCAGTTTAAAGTTGGCGTCACATTTCAGGCTAATAAGGGACTTAATGCTTTAAAAGAAGAAATACTTGATAGCCTAGCCAGGGTAAAATACAACAATCATGAGTACATAATTATCAATACATTCGATGGTTATGCATTATTATCAAGGGGAAAGAAACAGGTACCACCCATAAGCATATTAAATTCTGGCGAAAGTAACTGGAAGGAAATTTTCAAGAAGCAACTGGAATGTGCAAAAAAACCAGAAGGTGGATTTTACACCTATTTCTGGAGAAATCGTGCGGATGAAGAACGCAGCGAAAAAACATCGTACTTTTCGGGGATACATGAATGGGGTTGGGTGATTGGCACCGGTTTTTTTACGAATAATATAGATCCTGTTATTGCAAAATTGAATTCCGAGTTATGGAATGATATTATGAACAACTTGTTGCGATTTGCCATCTTCCTGATAATATTAAGCTTTTTGGCATACTTCACTATGCGATATTACGCATTGAAGGCAAAATCGAATATTTTATTATTCCTTCATTTTTTCAAACGTGCTGCCCAGGGAATGCAAATTATTGATTCAAGCAAACTTGCATTTACAGAATTCGAAGTGTTAGCTCAGGCAGCAAACCAGATGATTCATGAAAGAGAACGCATAAAATCGATCCTTTCAGCTGAAAAGTCAAGACTCCGGTATATGATAGATGCTATTCCTGATTTAATATTCTTTAAAGATGTTGAAAGCCGTTTCCTTGGTTGCAATAAAGCTTTCGAGAAATATATAAATAGAAAGTCGGAGGATATTATCGGGCTTTCCGAATTTGACCTGTTCAGCAGAGCAGAAGCCAGCAGGTATCTCAAATCTGATAAAACTATTATGAGAACCCTAGCCCCTGAGAGAAGCACAAACTGGCTCGAAATTTCTCCTGGACAACGATGTTTATTTTACACCCTTAAAACGCCATATTTTGATTCTGACAACAACTTACTAGGCATCATCGGCATCAGCAGGGATATTACAGAGATGGAGGAAACCCGCCAACGCCTGATCCTTGCAAAGGAAAAAGCGGAAGAATCAGACAGGCTGAAAACTGCCTTTTTAGCAAATATGAGTCACGAAATAAGAACACCTATGAATGCAATTATAGGTTTCTCAGATTTGCTTGCTGAAGATGATCTTACTCCTGAAGATAAAAAAGACTTTATTTTAAAGATTAAAAATTCAGGAAGATCTTTGATGGCGCTTATTAACGATATAATTGATATTGCCAAAATTGAAGCCGGACAACTTAAAGTGAGTGAATCAGCTTGTGACATCAATTCCATATTAAAGGATATACATAGCACTTTTGATGAGTTGAAAAGCATATCAGGTAAAAAGAGTATTAACCTGAACCTTGTTGTTCCTGATAAAACAGAAAAGCTTATTGTAGTTACGGATCCTATGCGTCTGCAGCAAATCATGACAAATCTGCTCAGTAACGCCCTAAAATTTACTGAATTCGGGAGCATAGAGTTTGGATATAAAATTGACGGAGATTTCTTATCCTTTTTTGTAAAGGACACCGGTATAGGTATTTTACGCAGTAAACAAAAGCTTTTATTCCAGCGCTTCAGCCAATTAGATCCCAGTACAACCCGAAAGTATGGTGGCACAGGACTGGGACTTGCAATTTCAAAAAACCTTGTCGACCTGCTCGGGGGAAATATCGGGATGGAATCAAATCCAGGAAAAGGCTCTTTATTCTATTTCAATATTCCTTATAAACCTGCAAAGAGACAGCCTGTTAAGGAATTGAAAACAGACTTTCAGTTCGTCAACTGGTCAGGAAAAACAATTCTGATAGCTGAGGACATGATACAGAATTACCTGCTCATGGAAGCTTTACTCAAACGCAGTGAGGTTAGACTATTACATGCTGCTAATGGACAAATAGCTATAGATATTGTAAGGGCAGAACCAAATATAGATTTGATTCTGATGGATATTCAGTTGCCAATTAAAACCGGTTACGAAGCTATGAAAGAAATCATCGAGATCAGACCTGATATCCCGGTTATGAGTTACACCGCTTTTGCGTTACCACATGAGCGTGAAAAAAGCCTTACAGCCGGGTTTGTGGATTTTATTCCGAAGCCCATAAAAGCAGAAACCCTGATTCCCCTTTTGGATAAATATTTAGGGAACCAGGGCTAGAAGGATATTAGGCATTCAATATTAGTCGAGAAGGTGTACAACCAGTCCACTACGTAATTTCGGCTCGAACCATGTGGTTTTAGGAGGCATAATATTTCCGGTATCGGCAATATCAATAAGTTGTTTCATTGAAACAGGATAAAGCGCAAAGGCAGTTTGCATTTCACCGCTATCAACCCTCCTTTTAAGTTCGCCAAGTCCACGTATACCGCCCACAAAATCAACCCGGGTTGATGTACGCAGATCCTTAATGTCGAGAATCTGATCAAGAACCAGGTTGGAAAGAATCGTTACATCAAGAACACCAATTGGATCCTGATCGTTATATGTACCTTCTTTCGCTGTTAAAGAATACCAGTTTCCATCAATGTACATACCGAAATTATGCAGAAAGGCTGGTGTATAAATTTCAGGACCTTTATGCTCAACAGTAAATACTTCACCAAGTTTCTTCAGAAGTTCTTCTTTTGAAAGGCCATTTAAATCCTTTATCACGCGATTGTAATCGATGATTTTGAGCTGATTATCGGGAAATAATACTGACATGAAGAAATTATATTCTTCGGTTCCGTTATGATTTGGGTTATTTTTACGTTTCTCAAGGCCTACCAATGCCGCAGCAGCAGTACGATGATGCCCGTCAGCCACATAAAGGCTTGGTATTTCTTTATCAAAAATATCGATAATTTTTATAATAGTTGCCTTGTCGTCAATGGTCCAGAAATGATGGCCAAATCCTTCATCGGCAACAAAATCGTATACCGGTTTATTCGCAGTTGTAATATCAGAAACAATTTTATCTATTTCCTTATGGGCAGGGTACGAAAAGAATACAGGTTCAACATTGGCATTGGTAATGCGAACGTGAATCATCCGGTCTTCTTCTTTATCTTTACGGGTTAGTTCATGCTTTTTGATGCGGTTCTCAAAGTAATCTTCTATACTAGTACAACCAACTATGCCATACTGAGTAAGGCCATCCATTGTTTGGGCATAGATATAAAGCTTTTCATCTTCATCCTGAACTAACCAGTTATTTTTTCTGAAAGTGGCGAAATTTTCGACTACCTTATCATACACTTCCTGGCTGTGCACATCAATATCCTGTGGCAGATCAATTTCTGCTTTGGTAACCCGGAGAAGTGAATAGGGATTATCCTTTGCCTCAATACGTGCTTCATCAGAGTTGAGCACATCATAAGGCCTTGATGCTAATTGTTTTACAATTTCTACGGGTGGTCGTAAACCTTTAAATGCTTTAAGAATTGCCATCGTTTTTGTATTTGAAATAATTATTATTTTCTACCTGTAAGGCGGCACAAAATAATGCAATAGAACTGAATGATACAATAGAAAAATAAAATAATTGTAAAGATGTAAAAATCTTTAAGATGGCAGGTTTAATCACGATTCAAGATCGATCAGTCAATCATCATCATTATCAACTATGCCAGCTGACCGCTGCAGAGACCCGATTAACGCGCCAAGCATTTTTGTCATTTCCATCAGCTGGTTGCGCGAATCATCAAGATCTTCAGGGCTAAAGAATTTTTGTTTTGAAGCCATGGCGCTATGAACAACACATTCGCGAACTGAGCTTTTGGCCATTTTCAGATAATGGATAAACTGAGCCTTGTTACGGGCAGAACCTTCGGCAATATGCAAAGCAACAGCCTGCGCCGATGTATAAAAGTTAGTAGCAAGTGAGATTGAGCCTGTTTCGGGAAATTTATTTACTTTTTTATAAACCCAATCAATATAGTCCAGAGCTTTGAGGTATATACGTAAGTCCTCGAAACGAAAAAAAGTAGCAGCTTTGTCAAGTTCAGTTTCCATTAGTTTGTGGTTTTTGGTTTTGAAACTATACTATTATGAAAATAATATACGTACAACTTCTGAAATTTTCAGCTAATATACAACCAAATAAACACAAAAACAAGAAAGTTGTTTGAGTGTTGGTTTCTTTTTTCAAATCGAACTTTAATAACGTAAAATTCTGTAAACAAAAAGAAACCAGTTTCAAACAACTTCCTGTAAAGCACTGATTTTAGTGCCGTTTGGCGAAATGTGTTATTTATTTACCTGGAAGGTGGTATCATTCATAGTGAAAAAATCTACAATCTGCCGGGCAGCTGCCAAACCTGCGTTATTATTTGCTTCGGAGGTTTGTGCACCAATCTTTTTAGGTGTAAAAAAGAACCGACCTGAGTATTTTTCAGCTATAGCTCCCTTACAATCTGGTTCCACATCAGAAACATATTTAAAATCAGCCCTTTCGGCAAACATCTTCAATACGCTCTCTTCATCAATCACCTCTTTGCGGGCGGTGTTAACCAGGGTTGCACCCTTAGGCATAAGTGATAGAAGGTCGAAATTAATTGATTTCTTTGTTTGCGCATTAGCCGGCATGTGCAGAGAAATGTATTGACAATTTTTGTACAGATCTTCTACCTTTTCGCAGTATTGAATACCTTCGGCTTCTATCGTTTTTTTATCAACAAAAGGGTCGAATGCATAAATTTCCATGCCAAAGCCTTTTGCAATTGCAGCAACGGCTTTGCTTACATAACCGAAAGCATGCAATCCAAGTTTCTTGCCCCTGAGTTCGGTACCGGATGTGCCGTTAAAGTTATTGCGAGCAGCCAGCACCATCATTCCTATTGCCAGTTCGGCAACAGCATTTGAATTTTGTCCGGGCGTATTCATAGCAACAACTTCTTTTGCCTTTGCCGAGGCAAGGTCAATATTATCGTACCCTGCTCCTGCCCTGACTACGATTTTGAGTTTATGCGCAGCTTCAAGTACTTCGTTATCAACAATATCGCTCCTGATAATGATAGCATCAACATCAGTAACAACATTAAGAAGCTCGTTTTTCTGGTTATAATTTTCGAGCAGTTCTAACTTGTACCCAGCGTCTTCAACAATTTTTTTTATGCCATCCACTGCATTTTTTGCAAATGGTTTTTCAGTGGCAACCAATACT
Source organism: Chitinophagaceae bacterium UBA1953 (assembly GCA_002336115.1). Lineage (GTDB taxonomy): Bacteria > Bacteroidota > Bacteroidia > Chitinophagales > Chitinophagaceae > Lacibacter. The sequence goes on along the minus strand of DDEN01000052.1, from coordinate 9,108 downwards.
TTTTTCATCTTGTTCAGATTGAAATTATTTGTGATTTACGGGTTAGCTATTTGCTTTTTCGAATTCACGCATGCAGTCAATCAAAGCCTGCACACTTTCAATTGGCAAGGCATTATAGGTTGAAGCCCTGAATCCACCAACCGAACGATGTCCTTTAATACCAACCATTCCCTTCGATTTGGCAAATTCCATAAAAGCATCCTCTTTATCCTTGTATTGAGCTTTCATAACAAAACATATGTTCATTAAAGAACGGGCGCTTTTTTCAGCAGTACCTTCAAACATAATGCTGTTATCGATTGCATCGTACAGCAGGTTGGCTTTTGCAATATCCATTTCTTCCATTTTTTTAACTCCACCCATTTCTTTCACCCATTTCAGGGTTTCTTTGAGCGTAAAAATGCTCACACAAGGAGGAGTATTGAACATAGAACCTTCTTTGATGTGAATACGGTAATCGAGCATGGATGGAATAGCACGATCAACTTTTCCAAGAATATCTTCGCGGATAATTACGAAAGTTACACCGGCAGGACCTGCATTCTTTTGTGCACCACCATAAATCATAGCGTACTTCGAAACGTCAACCGGACGGCTCAGAATATCACTCGACATATCTGCTACCAAAGGAACCGGGCTGTCAAAATCTTCCCTGATTTCGGTACCATAAATGGTATTGTTGGTTGTAATATGGAAATAATCAGCATCAGCAGGTATTTCCCAACCTTCAGGAATATAATTAAAGTTTTTGTCGGCAGATGAACCTACTACTGCAACTTCGCCAAAAAGTTTTGCTTCTTTAATGGCTTTCTTTGCCCAAACTCCAGTTTCGAGGTAAGCGGCTTTCTTGTTCAGCAAATTGAACGGAACCATACAGAATTGCAAACTGGCACCACCACCAAGGAAAAGCACCTGGTATCCTTCGGGAATATTCAGAACTTCCTTGAATAATGCAACTGCTTCGTCGATAATTGCCTGAAAATCCTTGCTGCGATGCGAGATTTCGAGTAGCGACATCCCGATGCCATTCAGATCGAGGATTGCTTTGGAAGTATTTTCGATGGCAATACGAGGAAGAATTGAAGGCCCTGCATTAAAATTGTGTTTTTTCATGTCATTGTGGTGTTACATTAATATATTGGTTAACTGAACTTTAACTCTTAAAATCAAGGGTGTCAATCTTTTTTGATCCCCAATCAAAATTTGGCACAAAGCTATAAAAATTATTACCGGACATACAAAAAAAACAAGAATTTGTTTAGGCATTCTTAAGCTGTATCTGATGCTATTTTTATTCGCAGGAAGCAATTGAAAAAAGCATTAGGATTAATTTGAATCGAAGCAAATTTTAAGGTTAAACCTGTAAAGAAGAAAATTTTGAAACATTGGGGAAAGCATGCCTGAAAAGTAACTACACTTGCAATACAGCATGTCCTAATTCACGAATCTGATTAAGAACTGATTTTATTTTGGGGGAATAAAGGAGCGGTTTACCACTTCAATATCTTCGACCAGTGACCAGTAGTTATCCTTAAAAACATAACCATCATAAGTATCGCCGGCAGCAACATAATATTTATAAAATCCCTTCATGGATGGATCCATCGGCACAAGCCTGTCCATTACTATTAACCAGGTGTTTTCTTTTTTAACCTTATTACCTTTCTGTACCCTGATAGTCTGGTAATCATAACGCAGTGTCATTGTAGCTTTTTCGGCATATTCTTTAACTACCCTGACTTTCAGACCATGGTCCGTTTTAAATACAGGAAGCCCGAACTGCAGGTTTCCATTTTTATCAACGGTTAGTATTTCAATGAGTTTTCGGTTCGAGCCAGAGGTATATCCATTCCACCCAAGCAGGGTATAGACCTGTTTCCCTGAAATTTTCACGCTGATGAGGCCATAGTAAATTGCCCCGTACCATTGATTTGCTGAGAGTTGTTTATCTTCGAAATTGATAATTTCAGCCCCTTCAGAACGAAGCGGAAACACTTTCAGGCTATCGCCGGCCAACTGAACGAATCCTAAATATTTATTCGTGCCATCCGAAAGCGGAATATTCCACGTAAAAATTCGCAGGCTTCCATTTTGGTTTGTAACCCGGGTAATTCCTTTAATTGAATCGAGCGCAAATCTTAATGAATTCTTTGACGTAAGGGCAGCCTGGAACCGGGAGAAAAAGAGCGCGTTGGCCGAAATTTTACCGGTATCCGATTTTTGTTCCCATATGCGCACACTGAGCCTGCTTAATGAGTCCTGTAATCCAATTGCCGTATTAACTGTTTGAGCTGATGCAAGATGCCTCAGCAATAATGTAAATATAATGATTGTAAAAAAGCGGAAATTGGTTTTGGACATTGGTAATAAATAGGGCATAAAGCACAAAAGTAGGATTTTTAAGGTAATTTCGCAGTTGCAAAACAAGTAGTAAACGATTAAAATCATTTAATAGTATGAGCAATTTTCCGGTACCCGAATCATTTGTTAAAGCATTTTCTGAGCTGGGAAACATTATGCGTTTGGCCGCAAAAAGCATTCGTGAAAGCGACATTGGATTTACAGGGAAATACCCCGAATTGCACCAATCGATTCAGGCAGCCAGCCAATTCAATCCATGGTTTACACCAGCATCGATAGCATCGGCATTTGAAGCCTGGGGAAGTGTTTTAACAGAGGAAAAAATCACTAACTGGCTCGTTTCTTACAAGCAAAACAGAGAAGTGATAGCAAAAAAAATTGCTGTTGTAATGGCAGGAAACATCCCGATTGTAGGTTTTCATGATTTTTTTTGCGTGCTTTTATCCGGGCATACTTTCATTGGGAAGCTTTCGGGCGATGATAAGATTTTACTTCCTGCACTGGTGGAAGTACTTTGCCAAACGGAGCCTGAGTTTCGGACAAGGATCCAATTTACTGAAAACACATTGAAAGATTTTGATGCCATTATTGCAACCGGAAGTAATAATACGGCCAGGTATTTTGAATACTATTTTGCCAAATACCCGCATATTATCCGCAAAAACAGAAATGGGGTTGCCGTACTCGGCGGGCAAGAAGATGAAAAAGCATTGAAAAACCTAGGAACCGACATCTGCTCCTATTTTGGATTAGGCTGCCGAAACGTTTCAAAAGTTTTTATTCCCGCTGGGTATGCACCCAAAAAACTGTTCGCAGCTATTGATCCATACAAAGAGGCACTGAATGATCACTTTAAATTTATGAACAATTATAGTTATCACCGTTCGATTATGCTGCTGAACCAAACGCCTCATCTCGATAATGGCGTTTTTATTCTTACTGAATCACAAAATTACGCATCACCTATTGCTGTAATGAATTATGAATATTACCAGGATTTGAGCTCCATAAAAGAGAAACTGGAACAGGATAGCGAACTCATACAATGCATTGCTACAGATGTATTTACAAATGAAAAAACAGTGAAACCAGGAACCACCCAACAACCGGGCCTGCGCGATTATGCCGACGGAATTGACACCATGAAATTCCTGCTTGAGCAGTAAACCTGAAACTGGAATTAGACATTAACAAAATATTGTTAAATAAAATGCGCTGAATATTTGTTTGTGAGGAAAATATGTATAATTTTGCAGCCCTGAAATTTAAGCTGAAAGCATCATGAGAAAAGACATTCACCCAAAGGAATACCGCCTTGTAGTTTTTAAAGATATATCGAACGATTTCGCGTTTATCACCCGTTCGACTGTTAATACAAAGGAAACCACTACATGGGAAGATGGTAAAGAGTATCCACTTGTAAAACTGGAAATTTCGAACACTTCGCATCCTTTTTATACAGGTAAAATCAAATTGGTTGATACCACCGGACGTGTTGATAAATTCCGTCAGAAAATGGAAAAATCAGCTCAATTAAAGACCAAAAATCAATAGTCTTTTTTTGCCGAACAATATTAAAGCTATCCGATAACGGATGGCTTTTTTTTTGTCAACTGCCATTTTATGCCCGGATTGCCCCATTATTTTGCCAGTTGAATTTATACATGTACCTTTAAAATTTATTCAGATAAAGCACTCTTATGAGTAACTACATCCTTTTTGAAGATGAAAGTCGCATCTCGCTTCGTCCGCTCACCTTTTTCAGACCTGTAAGTGCATTACGGATCGGGATTTTAACCATTGCCGAGAAATGGGAACGACGCCTTAAATCCCCGGTTTCATACCTCACCGAGATGTACCTTCAGGGAAAATACCCGCTAAAAGTGGGGGCACATAATTTCCTGATTAACGGATCTGTTTTGCCGGAAGACGACCTGGTTGCTGAAATCCAGATGCTTGAGCCCGACACCTCACTGATGGCTGGCGACATCCTTATTGCGCTGCATCTTACAGCAGAAAACCTCAAACACTTCAGGCAAGGAACTTCACCCGATTTAAAAGCCAGGCAGGCAAAATCGTCATTTATAAAGCTAAACAACACCTGGGATATTTTCGGCAACAATAAAAAAGCAATAGTCAGCGATTTCGAACTGATTACAAAAGGGCGCAAAACAGCCGCAATTTCATCAACCAACCAGGTTTTGGGAAATGATATTTTTATTGAGGAAGGAGCTTCAATTGAATGCTCTACCATTAATACACTTAAAGGGCCTGTTTATATTGGCAAACATGCTGAAGTAATGCAGGGCTGCCATATCGAAGGTCCGGTAGCGTTGTGCGAACATGCGGTTTTAAAAATTGGTGCACTGGTATACAAAGGCACAACACTCGGACCCCATTGCAAGGTTGGAGGCGAAATAAACAACAGCATCCTGATGGGATATTCAAGTAAGGCTCATGATGGATTCCTGGGTGATTCAGTAATTTCTGAATGGTGCAACCTGGGAGCCGGCACCACCACCAGTAACCTGAAAAACAATTACGAACCTGTAAAGCAGTGGAGTTACGGCCTGAATAAGTTCACAAGTACAGGGCTCCAATTCTGCGGTCTGGT
>DDEN01000052.1:0-4113 GCA_002336115.1 Chitinophagaceae bacterium UBA1953 | reverse complement strand
GGTATTTGAACTGACCAGCGATAACCGCTTGTTATAAATTGAAAACTCCTGATATTGAATGTATAAGATTTCATCCGGAATCGTAAACCATGCGGCAATCGTAATCAGTATCAAAAAAACATCGGCTTTCAACCAGGTAAACCCAAATATTTCTTCCGGAGTTTCAAAGGAAGAAAGCTATATACAACTGCGGTGAACATACATTTCGAAGCCTTGTTTTTACCACTGGCATGGTTATTGAATTAATGCCAGTGAAAAATAAACGGGCATATAATATGCCAATCTGTCAGATTCTCATTTATGGATAATAATATTAATATCGCTGATCTTCATCTTTCGAATGTTCTGGAAGATGAAACGGAATTCATCCCATTACTTTCGGCCGAAGATGAAGAAATAATAAATGCCGAGGATGTGCCACCTGTATTACCGATTCTTCCTTTAAGAAATACGGTTTTGTTTCCCGGAGTGGTTATCCCTATTACAGTCGGCCGCGACAAATCGATCAGGCTGATCAAAGAGTTTTACAAAGGCGAACGCATAATAGGTGTGGTTTCGCAAAAAGATGGGGATATTGAAGATCCCAGCTACGAGGACCTGAATACCATTGGTACTGTAGCTTATATCATTAAAATCCTGCAACTGCCCGATGGCAATACTACGGCTATTATTCAAGGCAAAAAGCGATTTGAACTGGGAGCGCTCCTACAATCGGAACCCTATTTTAAAGCTGAAGTGCGTAGTATTGACCAGCAAGTATTTGTTAAAAATAAAGATAAACGATTCGAGGCGCTGATAGCTTCCATTAAGGACCTTTCGATACAGATTATAAACCAGTCGCCCAATCTTCCGAGTGAAGCAGCTTTCGCGATAAAAAATATTGAAAGCCCGGTTTTCCTGGTAAATTTTGTGGCTTCGAACCTTAATGTTGAAATTATTGAAAAGCAAAACCTGTTGAGCATACTCGACCTCGAGGAGCGTGCAAATCGTGTGCTGGCGCTGCTCACCAAGGAGTTGCAGATGCTCGATTTAAAAAACCAGATCCAGAATAAGGTGAAGGTTGATATGGACAAGCAGCAACGCGATTACCTGCTAAATCAACAGCTTAAACTGATTCAGGACGAACTTGGTACCAATCCCAACGAACAGCAGATCAACGAAATAAAAGCAAAAGCTTATTCCAGGAGATGGCCCGAAGCCGCTTTCAAAGTTTTCGAAAAGGAAATTGCCAAACTACAGCGTATGAACCCCATGGCTATGGAATTTGGCATGCAGGTAAACTACCTGGAAGTGATGGTTGATTTGCCCTGGGAAACGTTCACCGAAGATAATTTCGATCTGCATCATGCCCAGAAAGTTCTTGACAAGGACCATTATGGCATGGAGAAAATCAAGGAACGCATCATTGAATACCTGGCAGTGCTGAAGCTGAAAGGCGATATGAAATCGCCCATTTTATGCCTGGTTGGCCCTCCGGGTGTTGGCAAAACATCACTTGGAAAATCTATAGCACGTGCCATTGGCCGCAATTATATACGAATGTCTCTTGGCGGACTTCACGATGAAGCTGAAATACGCGGACACCGTCGCACTTACATTGGCGCTATGCCCGGCCGGATCATTCAAAGCATACGAAAAGCGAAATCGTCGAACCCCGTTTTTGTGCTCGATGAAATAGATAAAGTATCAGGCATGACCGTTAATGGCGACCCTTCGGCAGCTTTGCTCGAAGTGCTTGACCCAGAGCAAAACAGTTCTTTTTACGATAATTTTCTGGAAGTAGAATATGACCTCTCGAAGATCATGTTTATTGCCACAGCCAATTCGCTCAACTCAGTGCATCCGGCTTTGCGCGACAGGATGGAAATTATTGACCTGAGTGGTTACCTGATTGAAGAAAAGATTGAAATTGCCCGCAGGCACCTTGTTCCCAAACAGCTTTTAGAGCATGGCATTGATAAGAAAAAGATTACTTTCGGAAAACCGGTGCTTCAATCCATTATCGAAAATTATACCCGCGAATCGGGCGTTCGCTTGCTCGAAAAAACCATTGCTAAAGTAATCCGTAACCGGGCCCGCTTTATTGCAATGAATGAGGAAGTACCTTCGACCTTAACCAGTGCTGATCTTGAAAAAATACTTGGTCCCGCACCTTTCAATAACGAAAAAAGCTATTCGGGCAATACCCCGGGCGTAGCTACCGGCCTAGCATGGACGGCCGTGGGTGGTGAAATTCTTTTTGTTGAAGTAAGCCTGAGTCCGGGTAAAGGTGCTCTTACAGTTACCGGCAACCTGGGCGATGTGATGAAGGAATCGGCTTCACTCGCCTATGAATACCTGAAATCGCATGCCAGCCAGCTGAAAATTGAAAATGAAGTTTTCGAAAAATGGAATGTACATATTCATGTTCCGGAGGGGGCAACACCCAAAGACGGGCCATCGGCAGGTATTACCATGTTTACAGCGCTGGCATCGGCCTTCACCAAACAACCTGTTAACGATAAGCTTGCGATGTCGGGTGAAATAACATTGAGAGGCAGGATACTGCCAGTGGGTGGTGTTAAAGAAAAAATACTTGCCGCTAAACGAGCCCGCATTACGGATATCGTTTTATGCGAAGACAACAAACGCGACATTCTGGAAATAAAGCCGGAATATATCAAAGGTTTGAAATTTCATTACTACACTGATATGATTGATGTGCTGGATATTGCCCTGGTTAAACCAAAGAAGTAATTCTCAGCAGGAACACTTAGATTAAAAAACCGGTTAAATCCGGTTTTTTATTTTTTGGAAGTTCTGGCAGATGTTTTATTTTTACCTGCTTTCAAATTCAAAAGGGTTGTGGTGTTGTATCATCCAAACTCTTAATTTTGATTTCTCATTTTATCCCGGAAATGAATTTTTCGAAACTTTTTCCAGCTGCGTTCACTTTTCTGATCATGCTTTCGGCATGCACACACGGGAATTTTGAAGATACCGGGATGACTGTTTTCAGGTACAACGAATCGGCTGGTTTAACCTCGCTTGATCCGGCCTTTGCTCGTGACCAGGCTAACATATGGGCTACTAACCAGATCTTTAACGGCCTTGTTCAATTTGATGAAAACCTGAAAGTGAAACCTTGTATTGCTAAAAGCTGGGAAATTTCAGGCGATGGATTAACATATACGTTCCAACTTCGCACGGATGTGCAGTTTCATTCGGATCCGTCGTTTGGTAAAAATGTAATCCGAAAAGTCANNGAAAATGCGTTCTCAGCCCCCAACGATTCAACTTTTATCATCCGGTTATCAGCGCCCTTCCCACCATTTCTTGGATTATTAAGCATGCAGTATTGTTCGGTAGTTCCGCACGAAGCCGTAGAGAAATATGGATCCGATTTCAGGCAACACCCCGTGGGTACCGGTCCGTTCAGGTTCGGGATGTGGAAGGAAGGTGTGAAACTCGTTTTACTTAAAAACAATCACTATTTCGAATCGGGAAAGGACGGTCCTCTCCCCTATCTAGATGCCGTAGCTGTTACATTTATTATTGAGAAACAGTCAGCTTTCCTTGAGTTTATAAAAGGCAATCTCGACTTTATATCGGGTATTGATGCCAGTTATAAAGACGAACTTTTAACCAACAAAGGAGAACTGCGCGCTAAGTATACATCTTCTATAAACCTAAGCAAACAACCTTACCTGAATACCGAATACCTTGGAATATTGATAGATACAAATTTTGAAGCTGCTGCAAAAAGCCCGCTCAGGCACCAGCTTATCAGGCAGGCTATCAGTTATGGTTTCGATAGGGTAAAAATGATGCGATACCTGCGTAACAACATCGGCAAGCCCGGTTTGGCCGGGTTTGTACCTGCAGGCATTCCCTGGTTCGACCAGCAAAAAGTTGAAGGCTATTCCTATGATCCGGTCAGAGCAATGCAACTCCTCGAAAAAGCCGGTTATCCCGGTGCAAAAGGACTGCCACCTATCACTTTAACTACAAACGCATCGTACCTCGATTTATGCCGGTATATACAAAGTCAGCTGGGCGAAATCGGGATTCAGGTTAAAATTGATGTTACACCGCCTGCTACATTGCGCGAAATGATTGCTCAATCGAAAGTCA
>DDEN01000023.1:4942-9075 GCA_002336115.1 Chitinophagaceae bacterium UBA1953 | reverse complement strand
GAACTTTCGATGTGTACATGCGCATCAATTAATCCCGGAATAATAAATTGATCGTCAGCGGTATCGCATGGCGTAACTGACTCAATTTTTCCATCTTTTATACTGATTGTTCCGGCAAAAATGTTACCGGATACAACATCAACCACCTGGCCTGAAATGCTAAAGGAGTTTTTCATCATTTTTATGAATAGAATTTGATGCATCACAAAAGTAATGCAAACGGGCGTGATAAAAAAGAGAAGGAGATTATACCAGCTAACCTGCCGGAGTCAAAACAAAAAAAATCCCGGAATTTCGGGCTGCGCTTTTGTCAGTTTGATTTGTAAACCGGGATCAGGTCTCTTTTAAGGCCGGTAAAATAATTTTTGGCAGCAGTGTAGTCGGTTGTAAATCCAAGTAAAAACCCGCCACCGCCTGATCCGCAGAGCTTCAGCTGAAATTTACCCGAATCGAGGCCATGTTGCCAGGCAGGGACAAAATTATCAGGAATCATGTTGGTAAAATGCCGCAGCTGAAACGTGGAAACTTTAATCAACGATTCAAAGAACGAACGCATATTACCGCTCAGCAAATCAGAAATGCATTGGTTCACCCAGGGGATATAATCGGTAAGGAACAGGTTTTCATATTCTTTAAACCGCATTTGCTCCAGGAAGTGATTTACCAGCGGGCCTGTTTTGCCGATTTTGCCGGTATCGACCAGGAAGATAACGCCCTCGCTTTCGAACTTGCTGCGGGGAACGCCGGTAATGGCAATATCGTCGCGGGAATGAATTAATAAAGGATGTTGCAGGTAACAGTTCAGCGGATCGATGCCACTGCTTTTACCATGAAAAAGCGATTCGAGTTTCGAGAAAATTTCTTTCAACCGGCTGATTTCCTTGCCTGAAATAAATTCGTTGGCTTCAATTTTGTCAGTACAATACCGGTTATAGATTCCTGCCACCAACGCGCCCGAACTGCCGATGCCGTATCCTTGCGGAATATTCGATTCGAAATACAGGCCTTTTTCGAGGTCGGCGCTGAGCATCTTGAAATCAATGGTACATGGCATTTCGCCCTGTGCTTCGAGTTTGAGCATAAAGGACAGGAATTCCTTCAGTTGCTTGTTGGATTGCACAGCAAAATCGTAATCGGTATATTTATCGTCGTTAATAAAACTGAGCTGCCCGGTAAAATGAGTGTAAGGAATAGTAAGGCCTTTGGAGTTAAATAGAATACTGTATTCGCCGAATAGCAATACTTTGCCGTAATAAATTTCTGTTTTATGGGTCATCCTCTGATTTTTAATAATCTTTGTCAGAATTCAGTGGTTAAGTTAAGCCATTTTAACCGGACCGTTGCCGTAAAAATCCTGCAGCACCTGGTTCTGTTTATTGTTTTTTAGCAAATCTTCAACAATTAGTTTGTTAACTTGTTCGATCTCATCTTCAAAATATAGCATGTGGATGTTGGGGCCTGCATCGAGGGTAAAACAAACGTGCAGCCCGTTCTCTTTTCGTGCCAGCTGCAGGCGGCTGATGATGCGTACGGTTTCGGGTTCCATAAGCATAAACCCATCGGCCGATGTCATCATAAGGGCATGTAAGGTAAAGGCTTCGTTTTCGGTGATGCGCATAAATGTTTCCTTGTCGCCGGTTTTTAATGCTTCAAGTAACTCAGCTGTATTTTTCTGAGCCTGTTTTATCCGTGCTTCCGCGAAGGGATGGCCGATCATGCGGTTGTGGCCTTCGGAGCTCGAAACCGGTTTTTCGCCCCGGTTAACAATAATGATGCTGTCGCGCAGGGTTTTAAATACAGGGTGTACCTCCGGAACCGGCACTGCCAGCAGATTCGACGAACCCGCCAATGCTTTGCTTGCACCCCATACTGTAAATCCGGGGAATAGCGACCTGCACGCGCTTCCTGATCCGAGGCGGGCCACGTAAGAGGCTTTCGATCTGAATTCAGATTCTTCGAGCATGATGCCCGACAATTCGCTGTCGAGGGAGCAAAGGCAAAGTGCAAGCGCGCTGAAGGCCGAGGCTGAGGATGCTATCCCTGCCGAATGCGGGAAGGTATTTTTAGTTTCGAGCTTCAGGTTTACCTGTTGCAGCCAGGGAAAAATATCGGTGATGCTGTCGGCAAATTTTCTCATTCTTTCACCAAAAGCAGGGTTTTGTTTTCCTTCGAACCAGAAGTCGAGGTTCACGTTACCTTCTGTTTCGCGGGGCAAGGCTGTAAGCGTGGTGATGGTATGGGCTTCGGAAAGCGTCATGCTCAGCGACGGGTTTACCGGGAGCTGCCGCCCTGTTTTACCCCAGTATTTCACCAGCGCGATATTACTGGGCGATTGCCACGAAACAGAAACAGGAACTGCCGGGGTTTCGGTTAAACGGGAGCCTGTAAAAGCGGGGTTGGTCATCGGAACAATAAATTTGAATGCTAAAGTACAATATCGTTGAAATTAAACCATGTTTGCAGGCCTTTACTTTTCAGGTAGGTTTCGAGCGAGGCCTGGTCAGCCTGCCAGGTAAGCATGCAGAAGTCGCCGCCCCAGGCCCCCAGCGATTTCACAGCGCCGGGCAAATCATGAAATAGGGTTTCCTTCAGCGTTGGCATACCCAAAATGTTGCTGATAAGTGCTTCGTGTTCAGTTATCACTTGTTCAAATTCCTGAAGGGAGGCTGTGTTCAGCATTTTTTCGGTAAGCCGGGTGCCATGTGCAACATCATCTGCGGCTACCCCGCGGCTTTGGTTGCGGTATTGCCGGATGCCCTCGGCGGAGTCCTGTTTTTTGCCCTGGTAAACAAAAAAGATAGTGTTGGCAAAAGATGGGGCAAAAACTACCGGGCTATATTCGGGACCTTGCGCTGAAAGTGAATATACAACCGGCCCCGGGCTGATGGCGCAGGCAATATCGTAACCCGAACCTTTTGAAACTGAAAAATGAAGGGCAAACGGATCTATTTCTGCCCAGGCTGCCACGGCAGCTATCANNCGTTGAACTGCTGCCCAGTCCCCAAAGCAGGGGATAATTTAAGGTTGATTTTACATGGCATCCCTCCGACTGGCTTAAAAATGCCGGGTTCAGGATTTTTGCAGCCAGCATAAGGCGCTGCGGGTGTTTTGCAATATCGGGATTATTGCTTTCGATAATGCTGAAGTCAGCCAGTGAATAGGAGCCGCTGAACCATGTACTGCCATCGTGGGCCACCGATTGCCATGAAATATATCCCTGCCAGTTCTCGTCTGCTTCCATCCGTTGCCCGAACTTTAAGGGAATAGCCAGCGCTCTTGCCCCGTTCAGAACAAGATACTCGGATGTGAGTAAAAGCTTGGCGTTGAAATATCGGTTAAATGGCACGGTTTTTTGAGTTTAATAGGAGATTTGGTATTACGGGGTTACGAGGGTTTCAAGGGGTTTGAAGAGTTTGAAGAGTTTCAAGAGTTTCAGAGGTTCCAAGGGTTCAATGCTGCGCGTTCAAGGCCTTCGGCGTTCAAGGGTTTCAGTTGTTTTAGGTTTCACTGTGATTGCGAGGAGGAACGACGAAGCAACAAAGGGTTTCAGGGGTTTCAAGAGTTTAAAAGGGTTCAATGCTACGCGTTCAAGGCCTTCGGCGTTTAAGGGTTTCAGCTATTTCAGGTTTCACGGTCATTGCGAGGAGAAACGATGAAGCAACAAATGTTTCAATGTTTCAGAGTTTCGAGGGTTCTCTTCAAGTTCCCGGCACTATTCACTGTCATTCCGAGCGAAGCGAAGGAACACTTTTCACTTTTAACTCAGCACTATGCACTCAGCACACAGCACTCTACCCCCGTATCGTTTCCAGGAAACTGTTCACGGCGCTGTGCGATACTTTTTCGTGTTTAAAATGTTCCACTGCCAGCTTTTTTTCTTCGTCGGTAGCCTGGTACACATTCAGGATATTGAGCAGGTGCATTTTCATATGGCCTTTCTGAATGCCTTTGGTGACCAGCGATTTTACCGCCGAATAGTTATTTGCCAGCCCGGCAGCCGAGGCTATCATCATGAGCTGCGATGCATCGGGGTTGCCCAACAGCTGCAGCGACAGTTTTGCCAGCGGGTGCAGGTGTGTAAGTCCGCCCACGGTTCCCAGCGCCATAGGGACTTCGAGCGAAAACCTGAACGT
>DDEN01000023.1:0-4912 GCA_002336115.1 Chitinophagaceae bacterium UBA1953 | reverse complement strand
GCCCGGTATTTATCCACTTCGGCAATACGCACCCCTGTTTCGAAACGGGTTACAAACTCCCGGTCGGTATACAGGTCGTCGTAATGGTGACCGTCCTCTTTTATTTCGCCCTCCACCCAGGTGCGCACCAGGCAGTGGGGGGTATAGTTGGATAAAATAGACATGATCACCTGCAGGTTATGCGCTGCAAATTCAGGTGTGTTGGCAGCAAAGTCGCGCAGGGTATCGGCAAATTCCTCGAGGCACGAATTGATAAAATTAGCGCCCATGGAGTCGCGGGTATCAAATGTGGCTTTCACCTGGTAATAGCCGGGCAGTTTATCGGTCATATCCACCAGGGTGATTTCCCTGATTCCGCCCCCGCGTTTCATCATATTGGCCGTGATGCGTTCGGTATTGGCAAGCATCTGGCTGCGGATTTCAGGAAAGTAATGGTTCAGCTGCTCAAAACCACCCTGCCAGGTGAAATGTACCTGCCCTATTTTTTCGGTATCAATAATCTGGCTGTGGAATCCCCCGCGCTCGGCCCAGAATTTTGCGGCGCCCGAAGCTGCAGCAACTACCGAGCTTTCCTCAATTACCATGGGAACCATATACATGGAGCCATTGATCAGGAAATTTGGCGCGACCCCGTACGGGAAAAAGTAGTTCCCGAGGGTGTTTTCGCTGAATTCGTCAATCATTTTCTGGATGGCATCGTCGCGGTGCCACGACGAATGCAGGGCTTTGCTGAAAGCGTCAGGATCCGGGGTGTGCGATGCAACGAGGTCGATTTTCTGATCTTTGTCGAGGCGCGAAAACCCGGTGGTAATGGTATGTTTTTTCATTAGATGGTATTGAATCGCAAAGTTAGTGAATAGGAGTAGTGAATAAACCAAAAGAAAGCATTAAACAGTTTTTCCGGCGGTTATGTTTCATGTTTTTGTATTGATGATAAACAAAGTTATGATTTTTGAGGTATAAGTGGTAAGGTGTAAGGTGTAAGGGGTCAGATGTAGGAGTAGCGAGGGGGAGGCCGTAGCTATTGTTTTGGGGAATGCTGATTTGCTGACTTTTTTTTTCAACTGCATTGTGCTGAAGGCCGGTGGCTGCAGCGCCCGTCGGCTATGGCTTTGGGGATTTTGACTGGTTATTGAGGGGCTGTTTATGAACTGTATTCGCAGGCCGCTTACATTTAAGCATCGATCTCTTACATTCAAGCATCGACCTCTTACATTCAAGCATTGGCCTCTTACATTCAAGCATTGACCTCTTACAGTCAAGCATTGGCCTTTTATAGTCAAGCATTGGCCATTTACAGTTAAACATTGACGTCTTACAGTCAAACAATGACGTCTTGCAGTCAAACAATGACGTCTTACAGTCAAACATTGACCATTTACAGTCAAGCATTGATCTCTTACATCATGTAAAATGCCCCTTACACGCAAACAATTGCTTTTTAAAGATAAAATACCATTATATGCACCCTGTGCGCCCGGTAAAAGGTTGTATATTATGGCATGCAGAAAGAAACCGGCACCTTTTTTGTAAACGCGGGCACTACCACCCGGGTTGAGGTGCGAATGAAACAAGGTGTATAGGATGTGATAAGTGGAAGCAATAATCCCCGCCGACGAAAGAAGGCGGGGGTTTTTATCAGGGAAAATTTGTGAAGTGTTTAAATATAAAAGGGTGCGATGCGGTAGGTTTAAAATTAGGTGTTGAAAAAATAACCTTGGATAAAAATGAAATATAGGGAAAAGTGGGATATATTTGTTGCTATAAACTATTTGCTGAGCATTTTGAAAAATCGCAAAGACTTCTAGCTATACCTTAAGCTAAAAATATGTAAATTTGCATTAATGAGAAACTTTGAAAATATAGCATCTTGGATTCAAACATATGGACTTCTTCCTTTGCATTTAAAGAATGTAAACGAAGATAGATTTTTAATGTTAAATGGTGGATATGGAGATTTTTGTCTGCAAACGTTTGATGATGGAGATATTGATTTATTTAAAGAATATTCTTGGTCGTCAAATACAAAAAATTATTTGTCAGTTCAAACAGATAATATTCAAATTGTAAATTGGCTTGATTCAAAGCCAGAAATTATTACAAAAATTGCAGTCGAACAAAATTTGTCTAAATTTTACAAGTATCTGCTTTCAAAGTCTTATAAAACTCAAAATGATGTTGTTCCATTTATTATTGATATTTTTAAACAATTGCGAAATGAGACAAGCGAAAAGCAGAATCCTGCTTTAGCATTAAGTCTTTTGTTTCAACTTTTATTAAGCATAGAATTTGATAATTTAAATAATATTTCTGATAAATTCATTGATTTTGAAAAAGCTAAACTGCCTTCTAATTTTGAACATTATAGAGACAGGTTAAGTTCTGGTGTAAAGTCAATAAAACCAAATTTAGATTTAATTTTGCGTCATGCTGCTGGGAATCTTTTTCAGGAAGCTCATAAAGAAGTGCTTTATTTTGACCTGCAAAGAGATTTATTTGGTGGTATGTCAAGTAAACAAATAACAAAGATTGATTCATACTCAAGTATTCACTATACTCCTCCATACATAGCCCGAACTATAGTAGAAAATTCACTTAGAGAAATAAATATTTCGAATAAAAGTTTAAAAATTTTAGACCCTAGTTGTGGTTCTTCGGAGTTTTTGATTGAGGCTCTAAAGCAATTAAAATCATTAAAATATTCGGGGAAAATATCCATTATTGGATATGATAGCTCAGTTTCTGCAATTGAGACTTCTAGATTTTTGTTACATTATGAAAATCAGACACAATGGAATGGTGAAATTGATTTCAAAATCATCCACGTTGAAGATTCTCTATCCTTAAATTGGGGAAATGATAATGATCTGGTTCTTATGAATCCTCCTTTTGTTTCTTGGGAGCAATTAAAAAACAAAGCATCACGTGATTTACTAAGAACAGTATTAGGACACAGCGTAACTTTTGGGAAACCAAATCAAGCTAGTGCTTTTTTTTATAAGGCTGTAGAATCATTAAATTCTAATGGTGTACTTGGCTGTGTATTACCTTCTTCCGTTTTAACATTTGAGTCTTACTTTAAACTAAGAAATGAAGTAAAAGAAAAATTAGATTTAAAGCTTTTAGGAAAGTTAGGTAATTTCGTTTTTGAAGATGCGTTGACAGATGTAAGTATTTTTGTAGGGAAAAGACCTCAAAGTAGAACTTATCCAAAGATTATCTGGACTAAAAATGAAAAAGGAGTAGTACCAGAAGCACTTCGAGAATTAAGAAGGCTTCATTTAAATAATGAAATAGCAAAACTAGATATTAGTTATAATATTTATACTCCACAAATATTTCCTTTTTTCAAAAATAGTTGGAAGCTGATTTCTCATAGTGAAGAATTGTTTATCAGAGAATTAGAAATCTTTGTTGCAGAAAAGAAACTAATTCGTTTGTCTGAGATATTTACTGTTAAACAAGGTATTAGGACAGGTGACAGAGTGTTTATTTTATCGCAAAATGAATATGATAAAATACCTGAAAATGAAAAAAATATTATAAAAGAGTTATTGGCAATGATTCAATAAAATATGGTCATCTAAAAACAAAAAATTATGTATGGTTTCCATATTCTGAGAATGAACAAATTTTTAATAATGAAGAGGATTTTAAAATAAGGGCTCCATTTTCATATGAAAGGTTATTTGAATTTAAAAACAGATTAATTAATAGGGCACGTAAAAGCGAAAACAATTGGTGGCACTTAAGCGAACATAGGGCATGGTTAAGAGAAAATACACAAAGATTGTTTTCAACTGAATTTGGAAACTCAGATTCATTTGCTTTCGATGAAAGTGGAGATTTGGTAGTTGAGAGAGGGAATGGATGGATACCAAAGAAGAAATTTGAATTAGATGACTATTATTTCTATTTAGCAATTTTGTCAAGTTCTATTTTTAATAATTTGTTAGCAATATATTCAAAACCAATTCTCTCTGGATATTATTTAGGACAGGTTTATACTAAAGACATTCCAATACCAAATGTTGCAAGATTAAATAAAGAAGAAAGTCATTATGTAAAACTTGTTCTTCTTGCCAAAGAATTAGAAAAAGGTAATTCTTCAGCTATCTACTCAATAAATGAAGAGGTACAATTGTTCTATCCTAACTTATAACTCTATGCTTCAAGTTGAAATTATAGATGGTTTGAACGAGTTTCTAAGAAATTATTTGAATCTTCCTTATTATCCATTAAAATCAGAGGATAACTTAATTTTTACTCTTGAAGGAACGTATGAAGCGATTAATCATAAGCGTTCAGATTCTTTTCAAGTTAAAACTGTTCACTGGTTTAAGGATTTCTATTTATACATCGAAGTGAATTACAATAGAGATTATACATACAAATTGATATCATTATCTGTGTTCCAAGGTGAACAAAATGATGTAAGAAAAAATCAACTTTTTCGAGCAGAGTGGGATGACTATTGTAGGGATGATGAAAATAGGCCACAGCCACATTGGCATATAACTCGAGATAAAGCAAACTATGAAAATTTTAGTCAATTGATAAATAGTTCTGATAACAAAGAAAACGCTTCATTTGAATTATTTGAAATGTCTAATGCTGAAATTTTTGACACCAAGAAGATTCATTTTGCAATGTCCAGTAATTGGCAAAATCGTGGACAATACATACATAAAATAGATGATTCTGAGAAAGTTGTAAATTGGATGGAAGGGTTGCTTGAAAATATAAAATTTGAATTGTTAAATTAAATACACCCACAACACGGGTATAGTTAATAAGGGTTTCAGTGGTTTTTGAGGCACAGTAACCCGCTCTATAATTAGCTGTAACTTGACAGATAAAAGGCCCGCAATCTATTACTAACCATACCTCCGACTTTTAGCTTTAGCTTCCC
>DDEN01000019.1 GCA_002336115.1 Chitinophagaceae bacterium UBA1953 | reverse complement strand
AATTTTAATCATGGTACAATCGTTTCTTCTAATTTAATCAATCCTTTTTGTCTGAACCATGATTGGGGGAGATTTTTAGGATTTGCAGAATGAGGCTGCCGCATAATTATTACTCATACACCTATTGCCTGGCTGATCTTTTAATCAGGTTAAATGGCAGAAACCTTTCTATTATGAATGAGATGAAATAAAGTATAAACAAGTCTCCGCCACCTGTTTATGGCAGAGACTTGTTTGCTTTTTAGAAGCTTAGATTAATAGTTTTTATCGGGTGTTGTTACACGAATCAGTTTTGCATTAACAAACTCATAAATACCCGCAGGTGATTGTTCTCTGCCATAACCCGATTCTTTTGCTCCACCAAAAGGCAGTTCCGGAGCAATTCCTGTAACATGGTTTATGTACACCATGCCTGTTTCTATTTTACGAGCTATTTCAACAGCTTTTTTGGTGTCTTTGCCAAAAACGCTTCCACCTAAACCAAATTCGGTAGCATTAGCTAATTCAACAGCATCGGCTATTGTGTCGTATTTGTACAACATAAATACAGGCCCGAAAATTTCTTCGTAATAGGCATCGTTTTCTTTCGTAATGTCTGTTATAAGAGTTGGTTCAATAAATGCGCCCGGGCTATCAACTCTTTTGCCTCCCATAACAACATTTGCACCCTGAAGAACAGCTTTTTCAATTTGGGTCATTACATCTTTTGCTGCTTTTTCTGAACTTAAAGGTGCAACGTTTGTATCTGCATCCATAGGATTCCCAACTTTAAGTTTAGCAAAAGCTTTTTTTGTTTTTTCCAGGAACTCAGCATATTTAGATGATGGAACTATTACACGTTTGGGAGAAACACAAACTTGGCCGGCATTCCACATACGACCTTTTACTACAGTATCAACAGCTAAATCAATATCTGCATCATCCAACACAATAAACGGATCGCTACCACCTAATTCAAGTGTGGATTTTTTAACTAATGCCCCGGCTGCTGAAGCAATGGAAGCACCGGCAGGTTTACTGCCCGTTAATGTGACGGCTTTAATTTTAGGGTTTGACACAATGGCCTCTACCTGACTTCCAGGCACAAACAAATTAGTATAAACTCCGGATGGCAATCCCGCTTCTGTAAAAATGTCTTCCATTATTTGTGCGCATTGAGGCACATTAGAAGCATGTTTCAGAACCATTGTATTACCTGCCATTAAATTTGGAGCTGCCGATCTGGTAATTTGATAGAAGGGAAAATTCCACGGCTGTACACTCAATAAAACACCAATTGGTTCATAACTTAAGAATGCCTCACCATGCATTACCTCCAAAGGAGCATCGGCTAAAAATTCAGCGGCTTTATTTGCATAATAATCAAAAATATCAGCAGAGAGTTCTACTTCATAAATACTTTCAGCCAATAATTTACCCATTTCCAGTGTTGCAAGCGTTCCCAACTCCTCCTTACGTTCACGCATAATGGCAGCAACTTTATGAATGATGACTGCCCTTTTCTCAAATGAAACATTTTTCCAGCTTTGGAAAGCTTCATCAGCTTTATCAATAATTGAATTGATCTGATCTGAAGTCATTACTTCAAATTCTTTTACCACTTCATTATTAAACGGATTGACCGACTTAATAGATGACATTTTTAATGTATTGTTCATAATATAAATTTTAATTATGATAATTCATAACCATATTATCTCCGCACAAAATGTACCATACTGTTATTTCTGCCAAGTTGTTGCAGATTGATGACTGATTTGAAAAGAAGTGTAACGATAACCTTTATCGTTATTTCATTCTGCAAAATTCATTAACTGATAGTGAAAGTAAATATCAGGTATTGCACTGTTTAATCAGATTATCTTTTGCCATTAAAGCAGCTTTCAAACGGAACTGCTTTTTTTGAATAGCAATTTGGCAGAATATGTCAATCCGTTGTATGTTGGATTTATTACATTAATTCGCAGCTAATCAAATAGGATTTACTTTTTACTATAACTTCGTGATGTATCCGTGCTTTTAAAGTGATTAATAAATCAATGAATAAATATTAGACATAGAAATATTTTCGCCAGCATTTCTTCAGCTAAAAAGGATTCATGGAATAGTGAATTTTCCCTGCTTGTGCTATTCATTGGTAGTTATATCATTCATTTTTTTAAAAGCACTTTTGTAAGGTACCCATTACAAAACAACTAAACCAAAATGCATCATGAAGCCAAGATTACTAACTCTTCTACTGCTTTGTATTGTTTTTTCAGCCTCTGCGCAAATTGATTATTATCAATTGGAACTGAGAAACCTTTTTGATGTTTCAAGATTGCCTTTATACCGAACAGGTGAAATAGAAGAATTGTCCAGTTACGACCGTACCGGATTAAATGATGATGGTTTTACAGGAAAATATTCGGCAATCAGAAAAGATAAAGAAGGTTGGGTAATAGCCGACCTCAAGGGCCCTGGTCTTGTGAACAGAATTTGGACACCTACCCCCGAAGTAGATACGCTTAGCTTTTATTTTGATGGCGAACAAATACCCAGAATCAGCATTCCCTTTAAGGATTTATTTACCGGACAAACAAAACCTTTTGTGTCGCCACTTTGTGCAACGGCTATTGGAGGTTATTATTGCTATTTACCAATTTCGTACGAAAAATCATTGAAAATTGTATATAAAGGCAATGTAATGCGATTCTTTCAAATTCAATATCGTACGCTTGATAGAAATGAAAGCATAAAATCTTTTACAATAAATACTTTAGATAAATATAAAAATGAAATTGGTGAAATTGAACAGATCTGGAATAAGAAAATCGCAATATTAAGTACAAGTACCGGGCAGATAAAGGCAAAAAAAATAAGTTTTTCTTTAAAAAAAGGAGCTGAGCAAACTATATACCATGCCACAAAGGGAGGTAGAATTATTGGCATAGAACTGAGTGCCGGCAGCGCATTAGTTCAGGCATACAGAAAAATTATGCTCACCGCAAATTGGGACAACGAGACCAAAAATGCTTTGGAACTTCCACTTCATGATTTTTTTGGATTTGCCTTTGGTAAGCCTGCCATGCAATCAATGTTATTGGGCTCCAATCAAACAAAGTTGTATTCTTATCTGCCAATGCCATATGACAATTCAGCTATTGTAAAATTGAAATATGATAAAAGCAAAGATGAAGACCCTGATGAGATATTGGTTTCAGGAACTGTTTATTATACAGAAAGGAAGAGAAATGTGCTAAATGAGGGGAAATTATATGCACAATCCAGACGGGTTTATAATGGCGCATCTTCAATTCCACATACTATTGCAGACATAAAAGGTAAAGGGCATTTTATTGGTACAATCTTAATAGCTCAGGGACTGGAAGAAGGACATACACTTTTTTTTGAAGGCGACGATGTGGCAACTATTGACGGAAAAATGAAATTGCATGGTACAGGCTCAGAAGATTATTTCAACGGCGGCTATTACGCAATACTTGATAAATGGGACAGAGGCATAAGTTTACCCATTCATGGTTCTTTAGCGTACGATCAAATGACTTCCCGAACTGGGGGGTATAGATTTTACCTGAATGACAAGCTCAACTTCAATAAAAATTTCAAACTTACAATTGAGCACCAGCCAGAGGATAAAGTAAACGTTCTTACTGATTATACTTCAGTTGGATTGTTTTATGCAGAAAAGCCACAATTTAGTAATACAGAAATACGAATAGATGAAAAGGTTACTCCAATAAAAAACCGGAATAAACTTACTCCTCAGGGAATGTTAATTTCCCTTTATTGGTTTGCATCTGCCAAGTACGACGATGATGCTATCATTTTTGATTTAAAACATTCTGATTCCTGGACAACAACCATAGATGCAGAGGCAATGCCGGTTGTTCAGATAAACCTGCCTACTTTAGACAGTGGCAGATATAAACTATATGTCGAATATGGAAGAACAGAGAATAGCGGGCCTTTTAGTGTTTGGCAACGCTTAAAACCAATATCAGAGTGGATACCTGTTGATATTGAAACATCCCCGGAAAAGAAAAGCAAAGTGATTTATGCGGGGGATATTGACATATCCGAAGAATTGAAAACGATAACTCTACGGAAAAAAATAAAAGATGATGTAACCATCAAAATTTACAGTTTAATATTTGAAAGAACAGATAAACCATAGTTAAAAAAATCGAGGGTATTTATAAAACTGTGTACTAAGGGGATTAGTACATAAAACCTATTTGATTTGCACTATCGCTTGCTAAAATAAAAACACAACTCCCGAAGATAAACCAGATCAGAAGATTGAAAAAAAACATTATGACCTTTTACGGTAGCTGAGAATAGCTAATCCATTCAGAACAACTGCGAATACTGTTATTATTAGCAAATGAACTTTTATATCTGCAAAAGTGCTGCCTTTTAATACTACCATTCGCATTACTTCAATAAAATAAGTTACAGGATTGAAACGGGTTATCCATTGTGCCCATACAGGCATACTGTCAATAGAAGTGTACAAACCACCAAGCAAAACGAAAATCATCATGATAAAAAACGAAATGAGCATTGCCTGTTGTTGTGTGGCTACAAAAGTTGAAATAAGTAATCCCAAGCCTAGTACTGCCAAAAGATATACTGCTGCAAAGCCATAAATGGTTAAATAACTTCCCAAAGGCAGGATGCCGTAAATCACATAGGCAATGATTAGCCCCATGGTCATTGCAATTAAGCCTAGCACCCAAAACGGAATAAGCTTGCCAATAATGAAATGATATTTTTTGACAGGAGTTACGTTGATCTGCTCAATTGTGCCAATTTCTTTTTCTTTTACAATATTGATAGCCGTAAGATTTGTGCCAACCATTGTAAGCAGTAACACAAGCATACCCGGTACCATGAAAAATTTATAATTCATCAACGGATTAAACCAGTTGGAAGAAGTAACTTCTATCTGAGTTTGTGGACTGAATTTTGGCATCTGCATCCATTCCAGTCGTACTTCACGGTTGAAATCCTGGATGATGCTTCGCAGATAGGCACTCCCTAAACTTCCTTTTACACCATTGATGGCATTGCTTGCAATAAACAGCCTGGCTTCATTTTCTTTGATAAGTGCTTTTTCAAAAGATGCAGGTATATCAAGAATAATATCTGCTTTATCTTTTTCAATCAATTCCAATGATTTTTCATAAGAGCCATTATACCCTGATAACTGAAAATAACCTGATGATGTAATTTTAGAAACCAATTGGCGGGAATAGACAGAATGATCATGATCTGTTACCGAAAGTTTAATATTCTTGATTTCATAGTCGGCGGCCCAGGGAAGGATAAGCAATTGAATAACCGGCATAATAAAAATCATGCGCACATTTGCCTTGTCACGGAATATTTGCCGGAACTCTTTTTGCAGTAAAANNCTCATTGCAAACGGATTTTAAAACGTTTAACAGCCACAGTTAAGAAAAATAACAACATACCAACAAGAACCAATGTTTCTTTCCACACTCCTGCAATGCCCAAGCCCTTAATCATAACTGAACGGACAATGATGTAAAACCATTTTGCCGGAACAATATTCGACACAGTCCGCAACGGCAACGGCATATTTTCAATGGGAAACATAAAACCACTGAGCATTACAGTTGGCAAAAACATTCC
>DDEN01000020.1 GCA_002336115.1 Chitinophagaceae bacterium UBA1953 | reverse complement strand
TCACCACATCAATCTGTGCATTGATATCATCGAGCTGTTTGCCTGTTGCAGCATCCTGTTTAATCAGGTTTTCAACCCGTTGCTTTTCATGCAAAAGATTGGTCAGTTGAGATTGCTGAACAGCAAGCTGGTTTTGCAGCAACTGTACCTGCGGAGCAACATCAACTGTTTTATCGTTCAGCGAACTGATGCTTGCCTGCACCTGTTCTTTCTGCAGCGATAAACCAACTGCATCAATACTTCCTATAACACGGTTGGCAGAAATTGTATCGCCTTCGTTAATGCTGAACGTAAGAATCTTACCATTGAGTTCGGACGAAACAATCACTTCTGTTGCTTCAAATGTTCCAGAAGCATCGAACTTGTTTCCGTTGCCGTTACAACTTATCAGCAGTGTTGCAGCAATAATTGCTGTGAAAATGTTACGCATATTNNCATTTACTTCACGCAGGTAATCATTTGCGGTAATTACTCCGTTTTCAAGCTGTGCATTTGCAGCTTCTTTTACTTTTATTCTCAGCTCGATAATTTCCTGATCTTTTTCAACCAGTTTATTGATCTTATCAATTTCACTTTGCTGCTGTTTTAATTGTGCGTTGGTGTTGAGGATAAACACATCCTGTTGCACACTGATGATTTTTTTGTTCACATCAACCAACTGTTTTTCCTTTTTTGCCGTATATAAACCACCAAAGGCCCAGCTAAAACGCACTCCTGTTATATAGTAAGGAGAGAATTTATTTTCAAGCATATTTAAACCCGGCCGGCCATATCCCCCTTGGAAAAAAACACTCGTTTTAGGAAGATTCCGGGCTTTGATAATAATGTTCTGACTATTTAAAAGACTCTGTTGTTTTTGAAACAAGTTCAGTTCAGGTCGTTGAATAATTTCATCCGAAGAAAAATTAGTTGACGGCTTTTCAAATACTACAGCAGCAGAATACTGTTCTCCGGTAAACAAGCTCAGCACATCTGTCAATCCCTTCCGTGTAGCATTTAATTCAATAATGCGTTGATCCACTTTTAATATTTCAGCTTTCAGCAAGTTGATATTTGATTTAAATGCAACACCATTCTGCACCTGTGCTTCTGTTTTTTTCAACCCGGTTTCAATATCATTTTTAGTAAGCTCAGCCTGTTTTAACTGTTCATCAATAAATAAAATGCTGAGATAAATCTGGTTAANNTCTGATCTTCCACATCAGCATTCAGTTGCTGAATATTTTTTTGTTCTTTGATTAAGCCGCCATCCCAGATGAGTTGGTTTACATCAGCCACTACTTTGTACTGATCTTTACTTGGAGGAGTAATACTTACACCGGGAAGCGAAATTTTAATACTTGTAACATCCGACTGGTAAGTTGCCTGACCACTTAATGTAATCTGTGGCAAATATCCTTTAGTGAGATTTTCAATTGATATTTCTTTTGTTTGCTTAATTAAATCCTTTTGTTTAACCAATGGATAATTTTGCCTTGCCTCTTCGATAACCTTGTCAATAGTTAACGTTTGAGAAAAAGCAGTATTACCTGCAAACAAAAAAAGGAAAAATAGTTTCTTCATAAACCCTGTTTTAAGCAGCATGAGCTGCACTTATTTTATACTTATTGCCCGCCACACAAATTCAGGAATGAGTTTTTTACGTTCTTCCATCATCTGAACAAATTGCTTCTCAGAAATATTCATTATCAACTGCTCCAAAGGCTTGCCAACAAACGGAAACACACACATACCCAAAACATTCATCATCAGGTGAGCCGGGTGTATTGGCCGTATCTGCTTCTTCTGAACAGCTTCCTCAATTTGGATAAAAAGCTTTTTTACATTAGGCTTTTTCCCTTCCCACATATTTTTTACAAATTCATCAGGCTGCCTGTTTAGTTCATGAAGAACAAATAATGGAATAAACGGATTTTGCAGAATCTTATCAATATACTCACTGCAAAAAGCTTCAATTTTTTCATAAAGGCCAAGATCACTTCCCAGAATTGCATTCACTTTTGGCAAAAAAGATTGCATTGCTTCTTTAAATATCTTCTCAAACAATTTTTCCTTGCTTCTGAAATAGTAATACAAAAGAGCTTTATTAATACCAGCCTTATCGGCTATTTCCTGCATACGGGCACCAGCAAGCCCGTTAGCAACAAACTCCTGCCTTGCTGCCTCAAGTATTCTTTCCTCTGTTGTACTGTCTTTTCCGGTTTTAACCATAAAATTTAACCAAATGGTTAACAAAGGTAAAACAAATATCTTCCAGTCCAAATTTTTTTCTTTAAACAGTTCGTTATTTTTACACAGCACCAGCATCTACTAAATGAAAAAACAGATTTTCACCGTTGGGCTTCTCGTAATACATAACAGGAAACTATTACTTGCATTCAGCAAAAACAAACAATGCTTTTATCTTCCGGGTGGAAAGATTGACACGGATGAAACACCTGTAGCTGCGCTTTGCAGGGAAATTGCTGAGGAACTGAACTGTGAACTCAACCAAAAAGATTTTACTTACTATACACATATCACTGCTTTGGCTTACGGAGAAAGTGACGGATTGATGATGGAACAAGAATGCTATTTATTACATACCGAAATAAATGCAAGAGCATCGGCTGAAGTGGGAGATTTAAGATTTTTTACACTTGATGAATATCTTCTGCAACAAGAAACGGCACCAGGAGCGGTGATGATTTTACAAAAACTGAAAG
>DDEN01000010.1:1951-3132 GCA_002336115.1 Chitinophagaceae bacterium UBA1953 | reverse complement strand
CCAGCCGTTTGTAACTGTTGATGGTAGGTGCATACATGGGTAATACATGCGGCAAACAGTGAAGCAATCCGGCTAAGTAATGCTTCATTGTTTTACTCATCTTGTTTGCATCAGCTTCGTCGTAAAAAAGATTCNNACGAAGCCATGATGCCATGCTTGTATGCAATTTCTTTTACTGCTGTTTTAAACAGTGTTGCTTTATCAGCAGCACACAACACTTCATCGTGTGCAATTGCAGCTTCATATACACCCGGACCTGTTTCTGTATGAATACCTTCTATGGGGATATTAAACCCGTTGAGTTGTTTGATGAGATCAAAATAAAACTCATCCTGCATGGAAGTACGCAGAATAGAATAACCAAACATACCCGGTGTTAACGGTTCAATGGAAGTGAATTGTTTTTGTTGTAAGCTTTGTGGCGTTTCTTTAAAATTAAACCACTCAAACTCCTGTGCAAACTCGGCCCTGAAGCCCATTTCTTTACAGGAAGATTGTATTTTCTTCAATAATGTTCTGCTGCAGCCGGGAACATTGGCCTTGCTGAAATCTGCAAGAAAAAAAATCAAATCGTTCTGCCAGGGAATTTTGCGGAAAGTAGCAAGATCAAAATGTGCTGTACTATCGGGGTAACCGGTGTGCCATCCGGTAAATTTTACATTATCATAAGCCTGATCGTTACTGTCCCAGCCAAAGACCACATCACAAAAACCAACACCTTGTTCCAGCGTATCAAAAAACTTTTGTTTACTGATGACCTTTCCACGCAACACGCCGTCAATATCAGCAAAGGCAAATTTCACCTGTTCAGTGTTTTGCTGCTGCATGTATTCTTTCAGTTCCTGTATGTTCATGATCTGCGTTTATTGATGTTAACAAAGTTGCCTTTTATAAAGATGATTTCAAAGGAAATTTTTAATTTGTAACACAGAGTAAACTACATTTCTCCCTGAAAATTCTTTAAAGAATTTAAAAAACTAATCAATTATGAGTAATATCAAATTATTTGAAGAAAGGAAGGTCCGCACACTATGGGATGAAGAAAATGAGACATGGTATTTCTCGGTTATTGATGTGATAGAGATTTTAACCAATAGTTCTAACCCAAGGGATTATTGGTTTAAAATGAAAAAGAGAGTAAAATCAGAAGACGGTGTTCAACTGTCGACAAATTGTCGACA
>DDEN01000010.1:0-1913 GCA_002336115.1 Chitinophagaceae bacterium UBA1953 | reverse complement strand
TTAAACAATGGCTGGCCAAAGTTGGCTATGAGCGTATGCAGGAAATTCAGAATCCTGAAATGAGTTTAGACCGTGCAAGGGAAAACTGGCAGAAACTTGGCCGTAGTGAAAAATGGATTCAGCAGCGTATGACAGGCCAGGAAACAAGAAACAAACTAACTGACTATTGGAAAACCTCAGGTGTAGAAAAGACTGATGAATTTGCTTATTTAACCAATATTATACATCAGGAATGGACCGGATTAACAGTAAAAAAACATAAGGAAATAAAAAACCTTAAAAACCAAAACCTCAGAGACCACATGAGTGAAGCTGAATTGATCTTTACAGCTTTGGCTGAACTTTCAACCCGGCATATTGCAGAAGCCGAACAAGCTAAAGGGGTACAGCAAAATGCTGTGGCTGGTAAAAAAGGTGGAAAAATTGCCAAAGATGCCCGTCTTGCATTAGAACAGAAAACAGGAAAAAAAGTAATTACTTCCGAAAACTTTTTACCTCCTGCAAAAAAGAATAAAAGAATAAAAAAATAAAGAACGATTGCTTTGTGAATAATATCTGCACGGTTGGAGAAGTTTAATGTTGCAGGTTTTAAGCCAAAAGGTTCTTAGCTGTTGTTACTAACAGTTCTGCCGATAAATTTTCTGCTGCCAATTGTTTTGAGCCAATACAAAGTGCGGCACAAACAGCGCCATACTGCATACATTGCAGTAAGGGCAACTGCTGAAGCCATCCAAATAAAAAGCCCGAGAAGAATGCATCACCTGCGCCATTGGCATCAACCATTGGAAACTGAGTATAAGCAGGCTGCTCCATCCATTCACCTGCAGGAGTTAATAATGTTGCTCCCCGTTTTCCATGTGTGCAGATAACGAGTTTTTTTCCTTCGCTGATGAAGCGCTGCATCGCAGTTTTGTAACCAGGAAGGTTATCTGAACTTAAATGAATGTATTGTGATGCACGGATGAAATCATCATGGTAAGAATTGCTTCCATCATAATCATGCAGGTCGGTCCAAACTGGTTTGCCCGATGCAATTACCATTGGCACAATGTTTTTACAATAAGCAATAATGTTGAGTACAAGTACATCTGCACGATCAATTGCATGTTGTATCGCTGCAGCGTTGTGATTAACCTGTTCTGATGATTGCGTAACAAAAATGGAAACACGTTGACCTTCTTCATCCATCAAATTCACATGACGTTCAGTGCCTGCTTCATCTGTATCATAAAACGCGTCAATTCCATTGCGCTGCAAATCTTCTGTAATCATCTTTCCATACACATCATTTCCCAAAACACTATAGAGCTGAAGAGGTATGCCCAGCTTGTGCATGTTTAATGCTTTGCCTGCCCCGGTTGAACCTGTGCCTTCATGAAAGGCCGCCTGATGAATGGTGTGCGGAACGGGTTGAGGTAACTGTGGCAGGTGCACAATATGATCGAAGGTGGTGCNNCCACAGAGGCACGGAGGACACAGAGAGAAAAGTTTATAGTTTTTGGCTTGATGTTATTTGTTGTGATCGCCGGGAAGAAGGTATGGCGGGAAGTTTTAATAATGTTTCTTTTCGTCTTAGCGGCTGCAATACTTCTCTGTGTTTCTGTGGTGAAAAAATTGTTACTGCTGTTTGCCCTTATCGCTCGACTGTTCCATTTCTTTTTTATCTTCTTCATCCGCATCCTCATCTAAGTTGCTTCCGTTCTTGCCACGCCTGAAACGTACAACGGGATTTTCCTGGGTACCTGTTACCGTTAGCGGAATACCAAAGATGCCAAACGGTGGCAACCCCAATCTTGCTTTAAGATTCAGGCGGCCATCAAGACTAACCTGTCCTTCAAAACGAGGACGGAAGCCGGCTACTTTCAGCTTCACACGTTCGAGTGTAATAATGTTATTGGCAATGGTTGTTTTTA
>DDEN01000046.1:4339-6704 GCA_002336115.1 Chitinophagaceae bacterium UBA1953 | reverse complement strand
TCGAATCCCTGTCTCTCCGCTTAAAAGATTAACTCTGACTTAAAGCCACCATAGCACAATGCTTATGGTGGCTTTTTTCTGATAATTCCTGGGTCCATTCATGAGATTTACCAGGAAACTATACTGAATTTTTACTAATGTGCCTTATATTTGTATTTACAAAATATGAAGGCCATGGAAACCCCTAATGCTGAAATTTTTATAGATTCTACTGAACGTGATTTTAGGGAATTTATCCGGAAAGGTGATGACTTTTTTAAAATTGAACTGCTTAGGCAAGCACGTTCTTGGTATAAAAAAGCGTTGTTATTGAATGTCGATAACAATAAAGCTAAAGCCCAGATTGATGAATGCAACAGGTTATTAGCATATGAAAGCAGGGTCGTCAGGATTTTACTGGTTATTGCATCTGTTTTGATTGCCGGAATCCTGATTTTGAAATAAGCATTCAATTTAAAATTGGGCTTAAAATGGAATAAAGAATCCGGTTGGAATGCTCCCCTGTGGGTTTCAATCAACCAGAAACCTGTTGGGAATATTTAAGAGCATTTACATTTCAGCAATAAAAATGCCCGGGCACAATATGTCCGGGCTCTAAGTTTCTTAAAAATACTATTTATAAATGTATTGCTTATTAAAGAATGCCCTCTTTAAAAAATCCTGCATATCTTTCCATGAACTCTTGTCTGCATCAGCATTGTAGGCTATCGGCATATTGAACTGTTTCCCGATTCGTGTTGCATCAGGATTTGTAAAAGCATGAGTTGCATCAGGATAAGATTTAAATGTATAATCAGCACCTATCGAATCCATAGCATGCTTAAAAGCTATTATATCATTTTGTGGAACAAATTTATCAGCTTCACCATGGCAAACCAGTATTTTAGCTTTCAAAAGTCTTTTATCGGCCGGAACTCCGGCTAATCCGCCATGAAAACTTACAACCCCTCGCAGATCAGCACCCAATTTGGCATAATTCAATACTACCGACCCTCCAAAACAATACCCTATAGCAGCAATATTTGTAACATCTGTCTGCTCGTATTCTTTAAGTTTCGTAGTTGCAGCATCTAATCTTATTTTTGAAAGCGTCGGATCTTTATAAAACGGGGTAGCCAATTCCTGCGCCTGTTGTGGGTTCTCCGCAACCTTGCCATCTCCATACATATCAACAGCCATAGCAATATATCCTAACGATGCCAGTTGTCGAGCCCTGTTTTTGGCGTAATCATTTAATCCCCACCATTCATGTACTACAAGCACTGCAGGCCTTTTACCTTTAACATTCTGATCATAAACTATGAATCCTTTCAATACCGCACCACTCGATATGTAAGTTACATTTTCCTCATTTAAGGACACTTTTTTATTTTGCTGAGATACAGCCATAAAAGGGATAATCAGACAGGCAAGCATTAAGGCACTAAAAATATTTGATTTCATAAGACAAGTTAATTTAATATGAAGTTTGACGGGGATTTAAACAATTACGTTTCGTGAAAGTTTAATTTAAAATACTAAAAACAGTATGACAATTGAATTTGATTTAATTTGCTAATTTTGCCGAAACTTTGAGATTTTAGCAATTAAATTTTTTTGTTTGACTAAGCATTAGTCAATGAATATGTTTTTGCAAAGTTGATCTTGAAGTTATTGAAAGCAATTTTAACGCTTTAAGATTCCGCTAAAACATTTGGCTATCAGTTCAATTTGTATACGCTTAATTTTCAGTGTTTTAATTCAAAAAGACCAGCATTTTTTGAAATTCGTAGTACTTTACCTAAATTGGAATAATTGAGAATCAAAACGGGACTTGGGTTACAAACATGCACTGCGATATTTGAATATAATAAGCTGAATAAATGAATGTTATAAATTAAGGCATAGTATTTGTAAAGCCTTTAATGTCGGATGAGAAAGATTTTTCAGCAGTTTTTAAAATTAAACTGATTAACACTTACAACTGACAACCTCTCGTAAACTCACTCTTCACTTCCCGGTCTTGTATGCCTGAACATCAGTATTAACGATGGTTATACTCTATTAATATGGTTAGTGAAAACGAAAAAGTGGGCAAGTCGATATTCAGAATCTTTATAATGATTTTGACGGCTTTAATATTTTTTGGATCAATAAAACTCGC
Organism: Chitinophagaceae bacterium UBA1953; assembly: GCA_002336115.1. Classification (GTDB taxonomy): domain Bacteria; phylum Bacteroidota; class Bacteroidia; order Chitinophagales; family Chitinophagaceae; genus Lacibacter. The sequence goes on along the minus strand of DDEN01000046.1, from coordinate 4,561 downwards.
GCAAGTATTTGTAAACTCTAATATTACTTACACTTCCGAGTATCTTACGCTCTTACTGTTATTGCTTCCGGTTTGGTTTATCGGTTTGTCAAAAACTGCTCTTCTATTAGTTTATAGGGTAAATCATTATGCAAAACTTTTTGTTCAAAGTATTAAATTTATCCTCATTGCAACAGGTATACTTTTTGTCCTGGTTAATGTATTAAACCTGAACACTATCTC
>DDEN01000046.1:0-4274 GCA_002336115.1 Chitinophagaceae bacterium UBA1953 | reverse complement strand
AGCCCTACAATAAAGGTTGTCAGGAAGACAATGAGCATGTCTTGCCTGATCAAATCGCAAATTGTGGATGAAGTGTTCTATTGCAAAAACAATTTCAATTCGGGCGAAATTCAACATTTGATGAACGCCTGCAAAGAAGTTGGAGTTGTTTTCAGACTAAATTCTCAACTCATAAATGGCACTTCTTTTCCTACTGAGATTAATATTTTTGATCATATTCCATTCATTACCTACCAGAATAAACCTTCAAATGAGTTTGCGCTTACCTGGAAATATGTTTTTGACTTTTCATTCTCCTTTATAGTTGTACTCCTTTGGATGCCAATTTTTGTTGCTATTGGTCTTGTTATTAAACTCACTTCCAAAGGACCTATTATATTTAAGCAAAAAAGAGTTGGATTATATGGACGGGAATTTTACATCTATAAATTCAGGACTATGATGGTAGATGCTGAAAAATTGCAGGCTCAGTACATGTCGCAAAATGAAATGAATGGTCCTGTATTTAAAATTAAAAATGACCCCCGTATTACCAAGGTTGGCAAATTTCTGCGAAAAACAAGTCTGGACGAATTACCTCAGTTTTTCAACGTACTGAAAGGAGATATGTCGCTTGTAGGTCCTCGTCCTCCGATAATGAAGGAAGTTAACCAGTACAAGCCCTGGCAGCTACGTCGCCTATCAATGCGCCCTGGTATAACTTGTACCTGGCAGATCATGCCCAGACGCAACAGTATTTCTTTCGAAGAGTGGATGAAGCTTGATCTGCAATATATCGATAACTGGTCGTTAAGGCAGGATATACTGCTTACCTTTAAAACTGTAAGAGCAGTTATTATGGGAAGCGGACAATAGCTTAAATTCATTCGCAACCTACTGAAAATTCACAAAAAAGGAATGTAAAAATATTTTACATTCCTTTTTTGTTGCTTAAAACTTTTGCAAAACCTCACCAATGGCGTTTACACCTGAATACCAACACAATAAAACACTTTATAAGATTATTTTCTCCGAATTATTAATTCTTTAATCAGTCAACTTATTATTCCAAAAATTAGTTTTCTATTTTTGCGATGTAAAGAATAGAAACACATGGATGATTCTAACAAAATAACAGACATCGCAAATCTTCATATTTCTGCCAGATTCTTAGGATACTCTTCCTTACTCATATTGCTTTATCTTTCTATGTTTGTTTTGTTGTCCTAACATTTGTTGCATACATATCACTTAAAAAAACTGTTTTTATCAATACAGGTTTTATTAAGTACGTTGAAAAACCAAATGTCATCCTTTCGAAAGAGAAATATTCACTTGCCTCGATAACTAATTTTCATTTGATAACCTATCAGATGATTTGCTTGGATACGGAATAAGTAAATTATTCAACAAAAGCTCCTCTACACTAATTTTAAAAAGTAAATTCAGGGATTGTTAATTTAAATAATTAACACTCTGATTTTATCCGGTAATCTCCTTCACCTGAATTTTGACAAGATTTTCTCTTTACTGAATGTGATTAAAGTACAGTATTTCTTTAATCATAGCGAGTGCGAGCAAGTTTTTGTTGATTGGCTAGAAATGCAGATCTAGTTTCAATAATTAATAAAAAAATACGTAAACCTGTAAAACAAAAATTACTTTTTAAAAGTGCAGTTTTAGGTGCTTAATAACATCAACTGAAAAAAAAGAAAAAGAGTTAACTAACAAAAAGCCTGTTGAAAATGCACTGATAACAGTATGGAGTAGGCCCTAAGATTGACGCAAAACAAATAAGAAAAATCAGATCTGCAGCAAAAACAAATTTGAAAGTTCGTAAACTATGAAAAACCAAATGAATAAATTAAATACATTACTTAAAATAAGGAAAACATTCATTCTTCTGGGAATCGGATTAATAATTTCTGCAAATACCTGGGGCAGAAATTTCTATTTTTCAACCAATTCGGGAGACGATACACGCAGTACGACTCAAGCCCAGAGTCCATCAACCCCATGGAAAACAATAAGTAAACTTAATTCAATTTTCGGCAGCTTACTCCCAGGCGATTCCATCCTATTTAAACGTGGCGAGGTCTTCTATGGTTCAATAGTTGTTAACAAGTCAGGAACAGCCACACAACCTATAGTAATCGGGGCCTATGGTACAGGTGTTAAACCTGTTATTACCGGATTTACCACGCTTACATTATGGACTTCAATAGGAAATGGCATTTACGAAAGTGCTGCAACTCCCTGCAAGTCAACACTGAATATGGTTACGATAAATGACAAAAATACACCCATGGGAAGGTATCCGAACACCGGCTACTTAAGCTTTGAAACCCACTCGGGAATTACCTCAATAACTGACAACCAATTAACAGGGACTCCAAACTGGACAGGCGCTGAGGTTGTAATCAGGAAAGCTAAATATACACTTGGTCGCAACAAAATAACGAATCACACGGGTAGTACAATAACTTATACCGGAGGAGGCGAAACACCTAATGATAATTTTGGATATTTCATTCAAAACGACCCCAAAACATTAGATCTTTTTGGTGAATGGTACCTGAATCCTGTGAGCAAAAAACTGCAGGTCTTTTTTGGGGCTTCTAATCCTTCATCATACACCATAAAAGCAAGTTCAGTCGATACACTCATAAATAGCAATTATCAAAGCTACATTAATATTACAAATCTTAATCTTGAAGGTTCCAATCTATATGCACTTTACATAAGAGGAGGACAGAAGAATACGGTAACAAACTGTGATATTGAATTTTCAGGAAACAATGCTGTTTGGGCAATAAACAATGATAATTTCAGGTTTGAAAGCAATTCAATAAACCATAGCAATCACAGTGGTATTCAGGTAAGTTGCAAAAATGCAGAAATCCGTAATAATACTATTAAAAACTCAGCTGTAATTCAGGGCATGGCTCACGAAAGCAATGGATATAATGGGATTGAGCTATTTGGCGGCGATGGCACATTAGTTGAGTACAACGAAGTTGATAGTGTTGGAGGACATGGTATTTTTTTAAGAGGGAACAATGTTACTATTAAAAACAACCTGGTCAATCATTTTGCTTATAATCTGGATGATGTTGGAGGTATATATACAGTAGGGAAGTTTACAGGAAGAAAGGTAATTGGAAATATTGTATTGAATGGCATTGGAAGTATTGCCGGAACTTTAAGTACAATTGCAGGTGTAAAAGGTATAATGATGGAAGTTTATTCTGCATTTATCGAAATCAGAGATAACACCATTGCCAATGCAGGAGTGAGCGGGATTCACCTTAACAGCTCTCATGACTTAATAATTCGTAATAATACCTCATTTAACAACAGGTACCAGTTCCTGAGCCAGGGTGCTGCAACCGATCCGGCGGAGTATACGCGAAATTTATCAATTTTCAGAAATGTATTCTTCTCTCTTGCTCCAACCCAAATTACCATTGATATCTGGAGTGTAAGAGATGACGTTGCTCTTTTTGGTACAGCAGATAGTAATTATTATTGCCGGCCTATTGACGATAATTTAACTATTCTGACCAGCGCGGCTGGAGTGGGTGCAAGTCGCTCATTAGCAGGGTGGCAGACTTATTCCAGGAAAGATGCGAATACTAAAAAATCGCCACAATCCGTTACTTCCGTGAACGATGTTTTGTTTATCTACAATGCATCTCAATCCAACAAAACAGTTCCTTTAACAGCTGTTTACCTTGATCTGGACGGAAAAACAATAACAAACAGCTATACACTTTTACCTTACAAATCAGCAATATTAATCAAAAGTGCTGACCAAACCAATGGAAGCAACCTTCCTCCTGTAATTAAAAACCAAAGTCTTCAGTTAAATAAAAATACAACAAACGGGGCTTTGGTGGGAACCATTCAGGCTACTGATCCTAACTCAGGAGATGTATTATCATACTCTATAATTTCGGGAAACACAAACAGTGCATTTGCATTGAATTCAACAACAGGTGCCTTAACCGTTTCAAATGCTACGGCCATATCGGCCCTGGCAACAAATACGTATTCGCTTGTAGTTAGAGTTCAGGATAATGGAACAGGCAAACTAACAACAGACGCCACAATAACTATCAATCTACTATCCAGTATTGGCGTATGTTCAGCTACCGGTAATATAACTTACCAGATATGGAATAAAATCGGCAAACCTAGTTCTGTAGCAAGCCTAACCAACAATATTAATTACCCTGACAATCCAACTACTTCCACCTTAATCACATCCATGGAAGGATTGACCAACCAGGCTG
>DDEN01000004.1 GCA_002336115.1 Chitinophagaceae bacterium UBA1953 | reverse complement strand
CCAATATCTCTTTGCAATATAAATTGTAAACAAATAATGCAACTCGTAAGCGGGTAAAAAAGAGGCGGATAAAACCGCCTCTTTTTTTGTCGGGATGACTGGATTCGAACCAGCGACCTCTTCGTCCCGAACGAAGCACGCTACCGGGCTGCGCTACATCCCGAAATGAGCAGCGAAATTATTTATTTTTTCAATTGAATGATAAAAACTCCCGGAACCGGCCGTTCCCCTGTTTTATCACTCGGCTTAATGGTTTCTTTTCCATTCACCAGCAGGCAACTGCTTCCTCCCCCATCTAAGTTCAATGCTTCAACACAACCAAGATCGAGTAAAATTTTTGCTAACTGTTTCAGTGAAGCACCTTCAGCAATACCGTCAAACCTTCCTTGTACAGCAAGAATAATAAGTTTTCCATCAGCAGTATATCCCATTGCTGTACGTGGGTGTTTGTCGTCAATGGCTTTTCCTCCAAACATCCGTTCTTCATTGTTAGAAATACTTATCTGACCATTCTGCACCAATACAGGTCCACCTGCAATTGCAGTCTCCATTTTCCATTTACTTAGCTTCCTGTAAGTTTTTTTATTTCGTATTACACTAAAAGAATCTGTAAATGGCGCAGGTACAATTTGAAATGCCTTTGCATACTTCGCCGATGAATCGGTATAAAGCCATGCAACATCTGCATTTCGTTTTTTATCAATCCCAATCGCAGCCCGAAATGGATGCACATAGGTAAATGTATCTTTACCCTTTAAGGGAATAGTGTGCAGATTGTACGAAACGAGCTTCCCTTCTTTTATAATAGCATTGAGGTTACGGTTGCTTCCAAAATCAAAAAAAGTGCCGTTCACAACAACAAGTGGCTGCTGATTTTTTTCATAAAAACCTGTAGGAGTTAGCCTTCGTTGGAAAGTTGTATCCGTAGTAAAATGCAGATCCTTGTTTTTTAAATCGGCAATAACATAATAAGCAATATTTGGTTTGCCGTCAATAGGATCAGTAGTGTTGTACACATGAACAGACTGTGGCAGTAATCCATACAATGAATCTGTATTCTTCCAGTTTAACTGGCCGTAACAAAAAGGAGCAGTAGTTAAAAACAACACTGCTCCTGTAAATATTTTTTTAAACATATATCACTAAATCTTTTCCTTTTTTTCCATTTCCCAGGCGGCTCTGCCCAAGCCGGGAATAACATGTTTTTCGCTGCGGTAACTCGAACGTACCAATGGCCCGCTTTCAACATAATCAAGTCCGATACTGTACCCGATTTCCCTGTATTCAGCAAACTCATCAGGATGAGCAAAACGTTGCACTGCAAGATGTTTGGGTGTTGGCTGCAGGTACTGCCCAATCGTCACCACATCAACACCATTGTTCTTTAAATCATGAAGCGACTGAATCACCTCTTCTTTAGTTTCGCCAAGCCCAAGCATGATACCACTTTTTACACGCATTCCGTTATCTTTCAGATAACGCAGTACTTCCATACTTCTCCAGTATTTTGCCTGAATACGCACCTGCTTTGTTAAGCGTTCAACAGTTTCAATATTGTGCGAAACTACTTCCGGGTGTGCTTCCACGAGCCGATGCACATTTTCCATTTCGCCCTTAAAATCAGGGATCAGGGTTTCAAGAGTAGTTTCAGGATTCAGTGCTTTAACTGCACGAATTGTATTATACCAGATAGTGCTACCACCATCGGTCAATTCATCTCTGTCAACCGATGTAATAACTGCATGCTTCACCTTCATCAAATGAATTGCTTCAGCAACTCGCTGCGGCTCGTTCCAATCAACTTCTTCAGGTTTTCCAGTTGCAACCGCACAAAAGCCACAACTGCGTGTGCAGATATTTCCCAAAATCATAAACGTTGCAGTACCCTCACCCCAGCATTCGCCCATATTGGGACAATTGCCACTTTCACAGATTGTATGAAGATTATTTTTGTCAACAAGATGACGAACATGACGATAAGATTCTCCAATGGGTAAACGCACCCGAAGCCAATCCGGCTTTTTTGGTTTCTGCTGTGCAGCAGAATCATTCCCAACAATTTCCTGCATAATTTTCTATAATTAAAGGGCAAAGTTAACTGATACGATTGAAACAACCGTTAACTAAGAAACGACATAAGTAGATGTTATTTACGCTTACCCAACAGAATGGCAACATAAGCATTATAAAATACCTGCTGAGACGGATTAAGCAGCATTATTTCTACCTTCTTGGCATAAGCTTCAACATTAACGCCTACCTCAATAGCTGCAACCAAATCATTGAATCGTCCATAATCAAATCGCAAAGCAGCTTTGGCATGTACTCCCGGAACAATTTTCATATCGCTCCAGCCATGTTTTAAACCGGTTCCGGAAAGAATATTACCTGGATTAAGAAAATTTGCACTATCAGCCTGAGAATATTTCAGGTCTCTTGTACCACTGGACGAATTAGGATCAGCAATACGAATATAGTAAGGACGTTCAAGTCCTATCGATACGCCTCCTTCATAAACTGCAAGTACAGCAATCCCGTTTTTATTTGCCTTGGCACCAATCATACGTTGTTGACCAAAGGTTGGTTTAAGCTGGTAGAAAATATTTTTTTTGCCGTACACATAAGGTGTTCCAACTGAAAACCATCCGTTTCCTGCACTTTGTAATTTCATTTCCTTCGGATGTTTCTTTTCGTCAAATTCAAGTGCAAACAGGTTTGTTACTTTCGCACTTTTGAGATAGCCTTTTTCATAAAGGATCCCCCACCCGTCAGTATTCAGTCTGAAACCAAAAACATTCTGTTTATTATAAACCAAAGCCCCTTCTTCCTGCTGCTTTATAATGGTATTGATTTTTTCTTTCCTTGCATCTTTCTTTTCATTACGTACATCCTTACGTGTAGCCGCTTTTTGAGCTGATACTGCAAGCACTGATACAAGGAAGAAAAAACTGAAAATAATTTTTTTCACAAAAACCAAATTATTGTTTGAAAGTAAATTTACATATTTAAACGATAGATACGGCATTATGTTATCTTGCTGCCCGAACTTTCAATAATAATTCACAAGTTTATGACATCATCTATCTTATACAAAGGCGAGTTACGTACAGAAGCCACACATCTCTTCAGCGGTTCGGTTATTGAAACCGATGCCCCACTTGATAACCAAGGCAAAGCTCAACGATTTTCTCCAACCGATCTTGTTGCTACTGCTTTAGGAAGCTGCATGCTCACCATCATGGGCATTAAAGCAAGAGATATGAACATTGATCTTACAGGTGTAAAAATTGACATTCTCAAACACATGAAAAGTGATCCCAGACGCATTGGTGCTGTGGATGTAACATTTACTTTTCCTGCTTCACTTCAATTGGGCGAAAAAGAGAAAACCATTCTGCAAAATGCCGCACTCACCTGCCCTGTTGCAAAAAGCCTGCATACTGATATTGAGCAGAAAGTTACGTTCATCTGGCAGTAAGATACCCTTGATAAAAAATTGTAACCGGTTATGAAGAATTTTATAACCGGTTATTTTTTACCAGCTTATTACCAACCGCACAGTTTAAACAAAATTTATCATCACAGTAATGTCTTTTAAGATGTAGCAATGCTTGTGAGTCAAACGCATTTGTATGTTCAATCCCGGCCTGCTCCCATTTGCTTGTAATGTTATTATTTTCTTTTGGCAATTGCTGTAACCACAAAAGAGCTTTTTGTTTAAGCTGCTCTTTGTTATGATACTCCGCATAAGCAAACAAAACCGGTATAACAGTGTTGATAAGAATGTTATCAATCATTCCCATACCTGTTTGCTTTTTCCTAAAAGCCGCTTTTTCATCAAATTGATAGTGATAATGCCAGTAATCGTTGGCTGTAACAGAAAATAATTTCTGAACGTTCTGCAAATTTTCAGCTTCAAGCACTTTTGAAAAAAGATGATGCGATTGATGAATCAGCATGGCCAGTTGAGCTAACCGTACAGTTGGAAAATTAGATGGCCGCATGCGCAGATAACTTATAAGGCAGGATGGCTGTTGCAGTTTATGTTTTTTCTGTAGAAATTGATATTCTTTTTTAAGCAGTTGAGGATAGTCTTCTTTAAACTCACTGTTTAGCAAACCAAGTTGACCGAACAATAAGGCTTCTAACTGATGAATCTGATTTTTGTGCTTAGCCAACAAATTAACCGGGATTGAACAGGCCATTGCTTCAAAAGCATCTGCATTCACCGTAATACCAAAATTTCTTGCCAGCATTTGCCAGAAGGTTTCTTCCCAATGATAATTTGTAGCATTGAGCAGCCTGTTAATCTTTTCATTTTTTTCAAACAACCGTTCTGCAATCATCCGTTCTTTCCAGTTGCTCCAGATTATTTCAGGAACAGTTGAGGCAAGCTCTGAACAAGGTATAAAACTTTTTTGCTGCATCAGCTCATAATACCTGTTTAATAAAGAAGAAGCTACACGGTTTTTCAGTTCAAGAACAGGCAAAGGCTGCTCTTCATGCAGATCGTGCTCCCATACCACATGCAGAATGATATTGTTATAATGTTCATTGCCTGTATGCCCATGCCTATCCCAGTCGCTTGTACGCAAATGAAGTTCAATGTTCCCAGCCCACAAAACATGATCGATGCTGAGTCGTGCCTGTAGAAAATCAGGTCCCTGATTCGTATTTAACACACCTTGGGAAAGTATAATAACCGGTTGGCCTTTAACAGTAAAAAGATGCTCCTTTGCAAAATAAAGGTGTTGCCAGATGAATTGCAGCAGGCGTTCATTCATGGTAAATTACTTTAAACAGACAAGAAATAAAAAATGAAAATAATAAAGAGAATCAAAAAATTCAAATGCCACTGCTCAGATTTCAAATTCCCGAATGGCTTTTATAACCCTGCTTACCGGCAAACCCATCACATTATAAAAATCACCCGACACTTTTTTGATTCCAATCACTCCTATCCATTCCTGTATTGCATAAGCACCTGCTTTATCGTATGGCTGATAATGATCCACATAATAGGCAATCTGTTCATCTGTTAAATGATGAAATTCTACTTCAGTAATATCTGCAAATGAAATTTCCGATTCGCCTTTCATCAACACCACTCCTGTTATTACAACATGTGTATTCCCCGCAAGGTTTTTCAGTGTGTTGATTGCATCAATCCTGTTCAGAGGTTTGCCAATCACTTTATCTTTCAGTACAACAATCGTATCTGCGGCAAGTATAAGGCGGTCGTGGGTTAATTCATCTTTTATTGCCAGAGCCTTATTTCTTGCAATGTAAACAGGCACCTGATCAATTGGCAAATTTGCGGGATACATTTCATCTGTATCCTTTACCATTACATCAAACGACACTTCTGCCCACTCAAGCAATTGTTTTCTCCTTGGAGATTTTGATGCAAGTATGATCCGTTCCATCAGGCAAAGAATTTAAAAAATACCATTGACAGAATTCCTGTAAACATCACTGCTTTAATCCATTTGCTCAAAGCAGAATAATCTTTTGTTTGTTTCGCATTAAACAACAGGTATAAACAGTATGCTGTTGGTGTAATAATCAGCACTATATTATAAACAGCCCCCAGCCACATTCTGAACTGAAGAATGTACAGTAATACTATTATTAAAAGCACCAGTAAAATAACCATCCAGATGCCTGCAAATACTTTAGAAAAATCCACTCCCCATGCAATGGGCATGGTTCTGCATCCGTATCGGGCATCGCCTTCCATATCTTCAATATCCTTTACCACTTCCCGGATGAGCGTAATGATAAAAGCAAAAGATGAATATAAAATTGAAAGTCGCAGCAGTTTTTGATGAGCCCCCGTATTAACCATGTGCAGCAGATCAACCTTTTGATGAACAGTAAGCAGGTAAACCACAAATACCACCCATGCAGTTAGAAAAGAGATAATGATATTTCCGCTCAGTAATTTCTTTTTAAAAGTGGTACTGTAAAACCACAAAAGAAACACTACGCCTGTATTGGCAAAACCAATCATCCAGTTACTGTTCTGCAAGCCAATATAAAATCCCATAAGCACACCTGCAAATGAAAACAACTGGTGAAAAAAGATTGCCCAGCGTCTGCCAATGGCTTTATCAACAACCAGTTTTGACGGTTTATTAACAAGGTCAATATTCAGATCAAAATAATCATTAATGGCATAACCGGCTGCAGCTATAAAAACCGATGAGGCGGTAAGAATAATGAACAATTGTTTCAGTTCACGCTCAACATGAAACACATTGCCATACAATACAGGCTCAACAACACAAAAGAAAAAAAGAATTTGCGTAAGCGCAATAAATACAAGATTTGGCCAGCGGATGAGTTGAAAGAAACCTGCTATTCTTTTCATTGTATAATTTCTGGGACGAAGATAAGCATTGCCTGCCAGTTCGTAATTGTAATGGGGCTCATTTGTTATTTTGCAGCGGTTTCAGATGAAACAACAGCCCAATCGCCATTCAACTTTAATACTTTTTCAATCACTTCTCTTGCACACCCCCTTCCTCCATTTACAGTTGATATATATTTTGAAACCGCTTTTACCTCGGGTACTGCATCGGCAGGGCAAACAGGCAAACCAACCCGTTTCATTACGTCAACATCAGGAATATCATCACCCATAAAAAGTGTTTCTTCCCATTTTAAATTGTGCGATGAAAGAAATTGTGCAAGTACATCGGCTTTATCTTTCACTTTCATATAAACATTCCTTACACCCAGATACTCTAACCGCCCTGCCGCAGGTTTGGAAATGCCCCCGGAAATAATGACAACTTCGTATCCTTTTTTTACAGCATACTGAATGGCATACCCATCACGCACATTCATTGTACGCAGATGCTCTGATTCACTGATAATAATTACCGAACCATCGGTTAATACTCCATCCATATCAAAAACAAAAGTCCTGATCTGTTTAAATTGTTCCAGTAAATTCATATCTGATTCTATTTTTTTTCATACATCTTCTGAATACTTTGCGATAACAAACTGTAAACATGTTGTAACTGTTCATCTCCTTCCAGCAACTTCATGTGTTTTTTAATTGTTATTTCATCTCCTCTTATAGCCGGGCCTGTCTGCAAATTAGCTGCAAGTCCTTCATTCAGCCTGAAAGCTACTTCTTTAATCAATGGTATCAGCAAATCAAATGAAAGTTGATGATGATTGCAGAACTGCTCCGTTAATGCGTACAGGTGATTGGTAAAGTTGCTGGATATAACTGCTGCAAGATGCATGTTTAACCGTTCAACATCGGTACAGATTTTTGCTTCAGATGATAATGAGGTTGCAAAATCACAAAGCAGCACCTGGATTTCTGTTGTACATCCGTTAACAAGAAAAGGAATTTCAGGAATGCGTTGCATATCCTTTCGTAAACTCTGCAAAGGATAAAGCACTCCGTAATTTGAAGAAACAGGTTTCAATACTTCCATACTAACCGACCCTGCTGTATGTACAACAGGCTTGTTGCCTGTAGTAAACTGCCGGGCAACAGATTCAACAGCAGTATCGCTTACAGCAATAACATAAAGATCAGCATCAGTTGAAAGCGCATTTAATGAACCGGTGTAAGAAGCATTCAAATCCTCAGCAAGTGCAGTTGCATGTTGCAGGTTTCTGCTGAACACCTGCAAAACAGTATGACCGCACCTGTACATTTTTTTTCCAAGTACTGTTGCAGTGTTTCCCGAACCAATAAGTACAATCTTCATTTATCAAATATCAAATCGGTGATTAAAGCAGATGAAGTAAATTGCAATCGAACAAATTACAGTACCGCAAGGTAATTTATATTATGAAACTCGCTCAAAAACTGGTCATCGGATATTACAGGGCCAAGCTGAATATTTTTTCCAAACTGTCGAAACATAAGGCAGCAGAGAAAGCATTTGAATTATTTTGTACTCCTTATGCAGGAAAAAACACCAAAACTCCCATAGTGTTTGAAAAAGCAGAAAAGCTTCATCTCAAAGTTGGCAATTACAAACTTGTAGGCTACAGGTGGAACCATCCACAGCCAAAAAAAGTACTCATCATACACGGTTTTTCATCTACAGTAAAAAAATTTGACCATTTTGTAATGCCATTGGTAAAGAAGGGATATGAAGTAATTGGATTTGACGGGCCGGCTCATGGTGAAAGCAGTGGGAAAACAGTGAATGCCTTTATTTATAAGGACATGATTAAGGCTGTGTACGATAAGTTTGGCCCCATCCATTCGTTTATTGCTCATTCTTTTGGAGGATTGTCATTAAGTCTTTTTATGGAGGAACAGCAATATCAGGATCATAAGAAAATGGTATTGATTGCTCCCGCTACCGAAACTGAAAGCGCATTGAAAAGTTTTGCTGAGTTTCTGAAGCTGAATGATGAAGTAACGGAAGAGATGAGAACCATTATAAAAGAACAAAGCGGTCGTAACATCAGCAGCATATCAATTCGGGAATGTGCAAAGAAAATCAGCGCCGAAGTATTATGGGTTCATGATGTAGAAGATGATATTACTCCCTGGGCCGATGCTGAAAAAATTCAGCAGGATGCTCATCCCAACTTCCGTTTTATTACAACAAAAGGTTTAGGTCATCGCAGAATTTATCGTGATAGTAAGGTAAGAAAAGAGATTATGGAGTTTTTGTAATGATTCTTTTTTTGGGGTGAAAACCATTTCTGACTTTTCATTCTTCATTTTTTATTTTTCATTTCCCGTTTTGAGGCATTTTCCAATCTTTTCTTGCATTTCCGCAGCATTTTATAATATTGTGCTCCCGTTCTTCACAAAAAAGACCGGCGTAGTGTATATAAAATGCCAAAGAATTTATTAATAGTAGAAAGCCCTGCGAAAGCAAAAACGATTGAAAAAATCCTTGGAAAAGATTTTGAGGTAAAGAGTTGTTATGGCCATATCCGTGACCTTGAAAAAGACGAAATGGGAATTGATGTCAACAACAATTTTGAACCCCGATATATAGTCCCCGATGAAAAAGAAAAAGTTGTACGGGATCTGAAATCACTTGCAAAAAAATCCGACGAGGTTTGGCTTGCAACGGATGAGGATCGTGAAGGAGAAGCCATCAGTTGGCATTTGTGTGAAGTGCTTGGACTTGATCCGGTTAAAACAAAACGCATTGTTTTTCATGAAATAACCAAGCCTGCAATTCAGAAAGCAGTACAGAGTCCACGTACAGTAAACATGGATTTGGTGAATGCACAACAAGCCCGCCGCATTCTTGATCGAATTGTAGGTTTTGAATTAAGCCCGGTTTTGTGGCGTAAGATGAGCATGCGTAATAATCTCAGCGCCGGTCGTGTGCAGAGTGTGGCCGTACGTTTGATTGCTGAACGTGAACGGGAGATAAACGCCTTCACTCCTGTTTCTTCATTTAAACTGGAAGCATTTTTTACTGCAAAAGATCTCAGTGACCGTAACGTTACTTTTAAAGCCGAAGGAAAGAAACAGGATTCAGCCGAAGATGCAGAGAAATTTTTGAAAAGCTGTATTGGCGCAACATATAAAGTAAGCGATATCCAGGTTCGTCCCGGCAAAAAATCGCCTGCTCCTCCTTTCACTACTTCCACTCTGCAGCAGGAAGCAAGCCGTAAGCTGGGCTACTCCGTTAGCCGTACCATGCAGCTTGCACAGAAGTTGTATGAAAGTGGTAAGATCACTTATATGCGTACGGATAGTGTGAACCTGAGTGATACTGCGTTAGGCGATTTAACACGAACCATCAAAGGAATGTATGGCGATCGTTATCACCAGTTCCGCAAATTCAAAAACAAAAATGAAAGTGCGCAGGAAGCTCACGAAGCTATCAGGCCTACGTATATGGAAAATACAACCGTTGATGATGCCGATCTGAAACGTTTGTATGAACTCATCTGGAAAAGAACAATGGCCAGCCAGATGGCCGATGCTGAACTGGAAAGAACAACCGCATCCATTTTCATCTCTACTAATAAAGAAGAACTGAAAGCTGAAGGTGAAGTACTGAAGTTTGATGGTTTCTTAAAAGTGTATCGTGAAGATAAAGATGAGGAAGATGTAACAGACGATGAACAGCAGGAAGGTATGCTGCCGCCGTTAAAAGTTGGTCAGCAGTTACCATTCAAAGAAATGAATGCTGTTGAACGTTTTACACGTCCTGCTCCACGATATACTGAAGCTTCATTGGTAAAAAAACTCGAAGAACTTGGTATAGGTCGTCCATCAACTTATGCTCCCACCATCTCTACAATCCTAAAAAGAGGATATGTTGAAAAAAGAGATAAAGAAGGTATTCAAAGAGAGTTCCGTTTACTGCATTTAAAAAATGATAAAGTAAGCAAAGCAACTGAGTTTGAAAATACAGGTGCTGAAAAATCAAAACTGTTTCCTACCGACCTCGGCCTGGTGGTTACCGACTTTCTGAAACAGTATTTTGATGATATTATGGATTATGGCTTCACTGCCAAGATTGAAGAAGAGTTTGATGATGTGGCTGAAGGAAAACTGGTGTGGAGCAAAATGCTGAAAGATTTTTACAAACCTTTCAAGAAGGATGTTGACAATACCATTGAGAATGCCGAACGCATTAAAGGCGAAAGGGAATTAGGTGTTGATGAAGCTACAGGTAAAAAAATTGTTGCACGTATGGGGCGTTTTGGCCCAATGGTGCAGATTGGCGAAGCAAGTGAAGAAGAGAAACCTAAGTTTGCAGCCCTGCGCAAAAATCAAAGCATCGAAACTATTACATTAGAAGATGCACTTGACCTGTTTAAACTTCCACATTCGCTTGGTGAATATGAAGGCGAAGAAATAACGGTGAACATTGGCCGCTTTGGACCTTATGTAAAATTCGGCGATCAGTTTGTTTCAATCCCAAAAGGCGAAGAACCGTTAGATGTAACAATGGAACGGGCTATTGAGCTGATTAAAGAAAAACAAAATGCGGATGCACCGGTAGCCTTCTTTGAAGGAAAGCCTGTAACAAAGGGCAAAGGTCGTTTTGGTCCTTTTATTAAATGGGATGGATTATTCATAAACGTACCACGCCGTTATAATTTCGATCATTTATCGCAGGCTGATATTACCGAACTCATCGAAGCAAAAGTGGAAAAAGAAGCCAACCGCTTTATTGTTCGCTGGCCCGATGAAAATATTGCAGTAGAGAACGGACGCTGGGGGCCATTTATCCGCTTTGGCAAAAAAATGCTGAAAGTGGAAAAGAAAAAAGATGGTGAAAAATATACGGCTGATGAACTGGCCATGCTTCCTGTTGATGACATCAAAAAAATGATTGAAACGCAGGTACCGGGAGCTTTTGAAAAACAGAAAAAAGCTGCTGCAAAAAAAGCTGCAACGAAAAAGAAAGCAGCACCTAAAAAAGCCGCAGTAAAGAAAAAAGCTGCCAAGAAGAAATAGAAACGATGAAATGAGACAATTTATTCTCTTTTTATTTATTTCAATTTTTTGCTTTACGAGTGCTAAAGCGCAGGATAATTATTTTGATCTTGTTTATGCACAGTTTGTCAATGAATACAAAGTAAATCTTGAGGCTAAAAAGAACTTCTTCAGCGCCATGAGTGATGCATCTGAAAAGGTTTTTTCACTTTCAAATAAAAACTATTCATACTTAATTAAAGAACAAATAAAAAAAAGAAAAAGTCAAACAATATCAAATTTATCTGAATCGACTTTCGATTCATTGCTGAGCATTTTCATAAGACAAGATTTATGGTGTGATAATAAAGAGGCAAAAAGCAAGTATCAAGAATTTTTTACCCTTTCTTACAATAAAGTATGCAATTGTATATCGCCAGCTTTTACAAATAATTTAAATAGAAAGACAACAAGCAACCCTATTGACAGTTGTATGAGGGTTTTGAATAATGATCAACTTTATATTAAACAAGTACGTGAACTGACCAGCAAATACACAAAACCCGAATTACTCACTCTTGGAAATTACTATAGCCGTTATTTATTTGAAAATTGTGTTGCTTTCCAGAATGATTTGTTGCTCACTTTGAAGACTGGAAGTGCATCTCTTTATGAAAGTGATTTACGCAATGCTCGTACTGGAATATTAATGAATTTAATACAGAGTTATGGGAAGGGCAATTCTAAAGACGTTTCAGAAATCTTTCCTGATTATAAGACTTATGAAAATGATTTAAAATTGACTGCAAATGATCTTTACGGGAACCATTATAACAGCCTTTATAGTCAAAATCCTAAACAAAAATCAGAAACAGAAGAGATTACTAAAACCTTCTTCTACTTTAAAGACGGAAAAGCAATTCTGAAATGCAGGATTATTTATGTTGTTACAAATGAATTGGGGCATCCTCTACTCAAATCTCTCAGGTATATTGAGCCTTCAAAAATCCCAGATCGAAAAAAAATCTTAAAAGACTTAGATAAGGATGATCAAACAGAAATCATTAATGTAGGTAGAATAACAGATTAAAGCTCTTCATCTTCCTCTTATTGGCTACTTATCTTTATCATGAAAAAACACATTAAGCCTAATGTGTTTTTATTTATCAGTGAACATCCACACTAATCTGTGCAATCAGTGTTTCTATTTCACTTATTTCAGTTTTGCCAATGCATCTTTAATTCTTGCGTAAGCTGTTTCGATTTTTTCGAGACTGTTAGCAAATGACAAACGGATACAGTTAGGTGTACCAAATGCACGACCTGTTACTGTTGATACATGTGCCGTATTCAGTAAATACATACACAGATCATCTGCATTTTCAATTTTTTCATCACCATTTGACTTACCAAAGTAAGAATCAACCTGTGGAAAAACGTAGAAAGCACCATCAGGTTCAGCAACGCTCCAACCTGGTACTTCGCTGATGAGTTCCATCACTCTTTTCTTTCTGCGTTCAAATTCTTTGGTCATGGCAACAGTTGGAGCCTGGTCGCCGATCAGTGCATCTATAGCAGCTCTTTGTGTAACGGCATTGGTACCGCTTGTAAACTGACCTTGCAGTTTTTCACAACCTTTAGCCACGTCAACATTTGCTGCAATGTAACCAAGACGGTAACCTGTCATTGCATAACCTTTACTCAAACCATTTACAATAATCACTTGGTCTTTGATTGCATCAAACTGTGCAATGCTTTCATGCTTGCCAACGAAGTTGATGTATTCATAAATTTCATCGGAGATAATGAATATTTCTGGATTCTTTGCAAATACATCAGCCAATGACTTTAATTCGTCCTTGCTGTAAACAGAGCCAGAAGGGTTACAAGGTGAAGAAAACAGGAATACTTTACTTTTTGGAGTAATAGCAGCTTCCAGTTCAGCAGCAGAAATTTTGTATTTATTTTCTCTATTTGTAGGAAGAATAACAGGAATACCACCGGCAATTTTCACCAGTTCAGAGTAAGTTACCCAAAACGGAGCAGGGATAATCACTTCATCATCTTTATCAACAGTTGCAAGAATCACATTGGCTAAGCTTTGCTTGGCACCGGTTGATACAACAATGTTTTCAGGTTTATAGTCGAGATTATTATCACGTTTTAATTTGGTACAAACTGCTTCACGCAAATCAAGATAACCTGCAACCGGGGTGTAATGGCTATAGTTATCGTCAACAGCTTTTTTTGCAGAATCTTTAATATGCTGTGGTGTATCGAAATCGGGTTCGCCAAGGCTGAGGTCAATCACATCAATACCTTTCGCTCTTAATTCACGGCCGAGCTTTGCCATTTTTAAAGTTTCGGGTTCACTGAACCTGTCTAACAGGGAAGAAAGTTTCATTTTAAAGGATTATTTGCTGAATTATTTGATTGCGGAGCAATTTACTACACAAATGGCTATTGCCTGTTAGTTATGCTTAATTACTGAAAGTGAAAGTGAGTCAGCCCCGCCTCTGCTCAAGTAACCTTTAAAAACAAAAGAGTAAATACTTCCTTTTTCAAAATTGAACAGATAGGTGCGGATGTACGATTTTGTAAGCGTGCTGTACACTTTAACCGGCCAAACACCCGTATAAAAACTTTCATATCCGGAACTGTTGTAAATTTCTGCTGTTGAATAACTACCGAAATAAGGAGCGCCGGAAAATGCAGAATCTGAACCATTTGCTAATGCAGTAGTAACGAGATATAATGTATCTGCATCAGGGCTAACCTGCACAACTCTTATTTTAGAAGTGTTTCCCATACCGGTTGAATCAACTTCATCTTTCAGGAAAAAGCTTTTAACTTTTCCAGATACAAGCGTATCATACACAAACAGGGAAAAATGCTGATCGCTGTTTGAATATAAAATATTACTGTATTCTACTCCGGCTTTGTTAACCTTATAATTATTGAACCCGCTGTCAACAGTTACATATTGAGCAGCATTTGAAGTGCCTGTGAGATAAGAATAATCACC
Source organism: Chitinophagaceae bacterium UBA1953 (assembly GCA_002336115.1). Taxonomy (GTDB): domain Bacteria; phylum Bacteroidota; class Bacteroidia; order Chitinophagales; family Chitinophagaceae; genus Lacibacter. The sequence continues at coordinate 250,060 of DDEN01000004.1, read as the reverse complement.
AACTGATTTCAGATTCTGTAATACAGAAATACTACCTGCATTGGGTGATGCATTAACCACCAATAAACCTGAAGTTGTACCTGGTACCGGGTCTTTCTTGCTGCATGCAAATAAAATAACAATGAACAATAAGTACACTGCAAAACTTGACTTCATCATTTATCGTATGTTACTTTAAATTTAGATAGATCGGGGTTAAATTTCCGGTTACGTTTCAATTCATATTCATAAATCGCTTTACCAAGTTCTGTCAGAAATGGCAACCCAACCGTTTCATAATCGTATTTATCATCGTTCAAAATTCCGTCTGAATTGCAATAGATCACAGCACTGAGCATAAACTCAACATTCTTATCAAAATCAATGATATAAGCTACATCCGTTAAAAAACCATACGACCAGCCGGGCTTATTAAAACTTCTGATCTGCTTGGGCAATGGCTGATGCTGCATACTTCCAAACATGAGATACTTGCAATAGGAATCATAAAATTCCGACGTATCATATTCTGGATATTTGGTTTCCGATGGCAACTGGCTCATGTATTGGTACAAAAAACGGTAATCGCTCTCTGCAATATTAAAACGTTGTTCCGGCTGTACCGATTCTGGAAAAAGAACGCTACGCAAAATCTGGTGCAGGTCAGTCAGGTAAATTCTGTTTTTACGGCTAAAATCCATAGGCTCATTGACCAACACCTCTTCATCATTCATATAACCTTTTCCGATTTTATCAGTACGGTTAATATATGGCAGATTGCTTTTAGTAAGCGGCTGTTCATAAATAACGTTCCCCGAACTGTCTCTGAACGATACCGGGTTTGTAGTACGATGCTCATCTTCTGTCATATTAATGGAAAGGCGGCGGATAATCTGCACATCGTTATATCCTTTTTTTCTAAGCTGATCGTGAAGATATTGCTGACCCAGAAATTCATAAAGCCGGTTATTGGCATCATTATCACTTACAGTAAATATTTTTTTGATATAGTGTTCAATCGTCGGCCTGCCATCAGCAGTAGTTGGATCATTATAAACAGCAGTTTGACCTGAATAACCTTTTTCGGTAATAAAAGTGGTGTTACGGGAAATTCCCAACTGATTAAGCTTTTCAAGTGCCAGAAAAGCAACCGGCATTTTAACAGTTGATGCTGGATAAAAATAACGCTTATTTACGTTGAAGTAATAATCAGTAAAATGCGGCTGATTTTTTTTATCCCGGTCAATTTTGGAATAAATGACTTGTACTTTCAATGAATCTCTGTTGGCAAGAATATGACTGAACGCTGAAGGGTTAGCAGCCATAAGTTGTTCCAGAAAATTTTCTTTTTCCGCTACCACCTGATGAGTTGTTTTACAAGCCTGAAGGAAGAGAGAGCCAGCCACTACGGTAAAAAAAAGCCCTGCTGTTTTAAACATACCCAAAAATAACACATAAAGCCCAACTCTGCCTGCTTTTAACTGATTGAAAACAGTACATTCAGGCTGCTCGCTTTCAGTCTGAATCCCCTATCTTTGCCGTCCTTAAAAAGAACCCAATTAATATCTCTAATTATGGCACTGAAAGGTTTGGTAAGGTTTTTTGCGATTGCTTTAATCCTGATCTCAGTTTATCAATTGAGTTTTACCTGGATTGTAAACAGCTTTGAAAGCAAACAGAAAGCCCGGGCAGAACAGTTTGTAAAAAAGAACTTCGGTAGTGTTTCGGCTGACAGTAAGGACTCTGCAGTAAATGCGGTTTACCGTCGCTACATTGACAGTCTGAAAGAAAAAACAATCTTCAACGTACCGGTTCTTTATCCCAACATTACTTACCAGAAGGCAACAGAGCAGGAACTCAATCTTGGTCTGGATTTGCAAGGTGGTATGAATGTTACGCTTGAAGTAGGACTTGACGGATTGATCCGCTCCATGAGTAATAACCCAAAAGATCTCCTTTTGAACAAAGCGCTGGATATTGCAACTCAAAAGAAAAAGAACAGTGATGCTGATTATGTTACTCTTTTTGAACAGGCATACAGTGAAGTTTCAAACGGTGGCAAACTTGCGCCTCTGTTTGCAAGTGGAAAAAACAAAAACATTAAGATAGATGCCGGCAATGGTGCCGTAATTGATGCTATACGTGTTGAGGCAAAAGATGCTATTAAAAGAACATACGACCGCTTAACTGCCCGTATCGATCAGTTTGGTGTGGCACAGCCTAACATCAGTTATGATGAAAATAAAGGAATTATTACAGTTGAACTGGCGGGTGTAGATGATCCGGAGCGTGTACGTAAATTTTTACAGGCTACAGCCAACCTGGAATTCTGGGAAACATACACTGTAAATGACCAGAACGACAGAACTGTTTTGCAAAGTCTTTCGATCATGGATCAGAAAGTAAAAGCTTACCTGAGCGGTGCCGTAACCGATACCACTAAACCAGACACAACCGGATCTGTAGCAAAAATCGACACAGCAAAAAATGCTTCTGTTTCAGAACAGCCCGTTTCTTCGTTGCTTGCTCAGCAACTTGATGGCCAGGCAAAAGGTTTCAGTTCTGCTACTGTTGGTTTAATCAGAATTTCAGATACAGCCGTTTTCTCGAAATATATTAATCTCGATATTGTTAAATCTGCAATCCCTTCTACCCTTCGCTTCCTTTATGGTGCAAAACCTGAAGGGAAAAACAAGAAAGGTGAAAGTCTTTTACAGGTTTTTGCTATTAAAACAGTTGCAGGTTCTGAAGGGCCGAAATTAACAGGTGAATATATTACTGACGCAAGACAGGATTTTGACCAGCGTAATAATGAAGTACTTGTAAGCATGAGCATGAACAATGCCGGTGCTAAGATCTGGGAAAAAATGACTGGTGATGCATTCAATAAGCATTATGCCATTGCCATAGCTCTTGATAACTATGTTTATTCTGCTCCCGGTGTTAACAATGGCGCAATTGCAGGAGGTAATTCACAAATCAGCGGAAGTTTCTCAATTCAGGAAGCAACTGACCTTGCAAGTATTTTAAGAACAGGTAAATTACCTGCTCCGGCTAAAATTGTTCAGGAACAGGTTGTAGGCCCAACTCTGGGGCGTGAGGCAATTAAAGGAGGTGCAATGTCTTTCATTATTTCCTTTATTGTCATCTTCGTATTGATGCTCATTTACTATAATACAGCAGGATGGGTTGCTAATACAGCGTTAATCCTGAACCTGCTGTTTACAATAGGTGTATTGAGTTCATTTGGTGCTACATTAACTGCAGCCGGTATTGCCGGTTTGGTACTCACAATTGGTATGGCAGTTGATACTAACGTAATCATTTTTGAACGTATTAAAGAAGAGTTGACGAAGGGGAAAAGTTATCAATTGGCAGTGGAAGATGGCTATAAACGCTCCCTTGCACCCGTACTTGATGCACACGTAACCACATTGTTGACTGCCATTATCCTGCTCTATTTTGGTCTTGGCCCCGTTAAAGGTTTTGCAACTACCCAGATCATTGGTATTCTTCTCAGCTTATTCTGTGGTATCCTTGTTTCAAGGTTAATTACTGATTTTTACACCAACAAGAAACGTCACTTTGAATATTTTACAGCAATTTCACGCCGCATATTTAAACATGCTGCTTATAAATTCATTGAATACAGAAAAGTTGCTTATGGCATTTCTCTGGTTGTATTGATACTTGGAGTAAGTTCAATATTCAATGGTTTTGATTATGGTGTAGAATTCCGTGGAGGACGCAGCTACACAGTGAAATTTGAAAAGGAAATGAAAAACCAGGAAGTGGCTGATGAACTGAACAAAGTATTGGGCAAATTCCCGGTTATTAAAACTGTTGGCACCAGCAAACAACTCAATATTACCACTGATTATTTGATTGAGCAACCAGGTCAGCATGTTGATTCTTTGGTTGAAAGCAAGTTGTTTGAAGGGTTAACTAAATTTTTACCAACAGGCACTACTTATCAGCAGTTCGATAAGCATTTCAAGCAAAGCTCTCAAACAGTACAGCCTACTATTTCTGATGACCTGAAAAAAGGTGCAATCTGGGCTACCATTCTCAGCTTACTTGCAATTACCCTTTATATCTTCATCCGTTTCCGTGACTGGAGATATTCACTGGGTACAATTATTGCGTTGCTGCACGACGTATTGGTAACATTAACTGTATTCTCTTTCTTGAGAAACATTGTTCCCTTCCCGCTCGAAATAGACCAGCACTTTATTGCTGCGATATTAACCGTGATTGGTTTTTCAATGAATGATACGGTAATTGTATTTGACCGTGTACGTGAATACAGCCGTACAATGTTTGGTCAGGACAAAGCAACGATTATCAATAAAGCAGTGAACGATACTTTGGCACGTACCATTATGACTTCACTAACTGTGTTCTTAACATTGCTGATCCTCTTTATGTTTGGAGGTGAAGTAACAAGAGGTTTTGCCTTTGCAATGTTAATTGGTGTGGTAACAGGTACATACTCTTCAGTTTTCGTAGCTGCCCCCATACTTATTGACTTTTCAAAGAACAAACCATTGGGGCAACCCGAGAAAGATAAAACCCTTGCAAAAGCAAGGCATTCGATCAACTAATTGCTTAATAAAAAAGAAACCCCGACCACATTAGTCGGGGTTTTCTTTTTGGGCAAATCACATAAGTGAAAGAAATAGAATTCAATCTTCCATCAAAAGCTATCTATTTACAGCATAAATAATTATCATATTTCTCAACTTGTTCACTAACTTTCGGAATAAAATTTATACAAATGGCACTCCTCATTATCCTCGGTATCATCGTATTGCTTGTTTTATGGTTCATTGGCATGTACAATGGAATGGTAAAAGCAAAAATTAAAATTGATAACGCATGGAGCGATATCAGTGTGTTTCTCAAAAAACGTTTTGACCTTATTCCCAACCTTGTGAATACAGTAAAAGGTTATGCAGCACATGAAAGCCAGACGTTGGAAAAAGTGGTGCAGGCACGCAATGCTGCCGTTGCAGTTGCTCCCGGCGATGTAGCTGGTATGGCCGCAGCCAACCAGCAATTAGGTGGTGCGTTAAGGGGTTTGCTGGCTATTGCAGAAAGCTATCCCGATCTGAAAGCGAATGCTCAATTCTTAGAACTACAGACAGCTTTACAAAACATCGAAACCGATCTCAGCAGCGCACGCAGGTATTACAATGCCACTGTGCGTGATTTCAATACTTCTATTCAGCAGTTCCCCGGTGTGCTTGTTGCAAACATGACCGGCTTTAAAGCCCGTGAGTTTTTTGAACTCGATTCACCTGAAGAAGCAAAAAATGTAGAAGTAAAGTTTTAAAACACCAATAGTGAAAACATTCCTCCTGCAACTTCTCTGTTGCATTGCAATCAGTTTTGTTGCAAATGCACAGGGAGGTTTTACCATTAAACAGTACGATGTAAATGTTCTTGTTAACAAAGATGCATCGCTGGATATTACGGAAGACATTCATGTTAATTTCTTTGAAAGTCATCATGGACTGTTCAGAAGTATTCCTTATAAATATCGCCTGGCTCCATTACCGGCCGGAACGGAGAAAGCAGATCGTCAACTTGAATCAAATGGTTATACCAAAACAATCATTGAAGATATCAGTGTAAAGGATTGGGATTATTCTGTTTCAAACCAGGGCGATTATAAAGAAATTAAAATCGGCAATAAAAACCGTTATGTTGAAGGCGACCAGGAATACATCATTCATTACCGTTTACTGAATGCCATCAACTTTTTTAAAGACAGGTCTGAACTTTATTTTAATGTAATCGGCGATCAATGGCAAACAACCATTGATTCTGTCAACTTCACGGTTAATCTTTATGATTCATTAAAAAGCACTACATCGTTTTTTGTAGCAACGGGTCCGTATGGATCACAGCAAAACAATACAGTTTCATCATGGGTAAATAATAAAGTATTTGCAGGGCATACAACTGCACAGTTGCAATCAAACGAATCTGTAACAATTGGCATCGTTCTTCCGCAGGGGTTTTTGATTAAGCAGAATTACATGATGCGTGGATTAGCATGGCTGATTCTTCCACTATTTATTTTCTTCCTGATGTATTATACCTGGAACAGGTGGGGAAAAGATGATCAGCTCACAATTACAACAGAGTTTTATCCGCCAAACAATATCAGTCCAAGTGTTGCAGGTTATGTGATTGATGACAAGTTAGATAAAAGAGATCTTACTGCATTAATTCCCTACTGGGGTGCAGGTGGTTACCTGCAGGTGAAGGAAACAGAAACAGTATCAATGCTTGGTTTGGTGAAGAACAAGGAATACGAATTCATTAAACTGAAAGATCTTCCTGAGTCGGCAATGACTTTTGAGCGCACTTTATTCTATGGCATATTTGAAACAGGATCATTAGTAGCATTAAGCAGTTTAAAGGATAAATTGTACAAAACCATGAATGCAGCAAAGAGTGAACTTGAAAGCGAAGTTGACCGTGCTGATTATTATGTAAAATATTCAAGAGGTTTTGGTTACTTCTTTGTTTTTCTTGGACTGGCCAGCACAGCTTTCGGCATTTTTCATCTGATCAAATTCTGGGGCGATCCGTTCTGGTTTTCCTTAGCGTTTATTTTAAGCGGAATCATCATTGTGCTGTTTGGCGCATTTATGTCGAAGAAAACAGAAAAAGGAAATGAGTTGTATAAAAAGCTGGCAGGTTTTAAAGAATTTATTAAATCGGTTGAGAAAGACAGGCTGGCAACTTTCCTGAAAGAAGATGAACATTACTTTGATAAAGTATTACCATTTGCCATTGTGTTTGATATGGCTGATACCTGGAAAGATAAATTGAAGGGATTGGATGTTCCTCCTCCCAATTGGTATTCGGGTAATTACACTACATTCAATACGTACATGTTTTTAAACAGCCTTGATCACTCCATGAATGAAATGAGTAAAACATTTTACAGTGCACCAAGCAGCAGCGGTAGTAGCGGCGGAAGTTTTGGAGGTGGTGGTTTCTCTGGCGGAGGTTTTGGAGGTGGCGGTGGCGGTAGCTGGTAAACATCTTAATTGTAACAATTAAAACCAAGAATTCTTTAAATGGATTTTATTCTACGACCATGGACGATCAATGATATTGACAGCCTTGTTAAACATGCTAACAATTTCAAGATTGCAAAATTCCTAACGGATGCTTTCCCGCATCCTTACACGGTTGATCATGCAAAAGCTTTTATTGCAATGGCAACACAGGATGATCCTGTTCACATATTTGCCATTGATGTAAACGGAGAAGCAGTTGGTGCAATTGGTCTTCATCCGCAGAAAGATATCATGTGCAAGAATGCCGAGCTTGGTTACTGGCTTGCAGAACCTTATTGGGGAAAAGGAATTATTACCGAAGCAATCAAACAAATCATACCTGTTGGCTTCAGCATCTTTGATATTACAAGAATTTATGCCCGCCCTTACGGAACCAATGCAGCATCACAACGTGTATTGGAAAAAGCCGGCTTTATACTCGAAGCAAGAATTGAAAAAAATATTTTCAAAAACGGCGAGTTCCTTGATGAGTTGATCTATGCAGTGAGAAAAGTGCAGTAAAAGAATATAATTCATCATTTACGAATAAGTGTTTGTTTAAAAACATTATTTCTGCTTATTTTTTGCCATTTGAATATTCAGCATTACTTTTGCGCCATGATTTCAAACACACATACACATCATCATCATACTTGCCCCAACCGGTAAGCCGATGTTGCTTTGTGTATTTACAATAGTGAAAGGCTTACGCAAGTAGGCCTTTTTTATTTTACAGAAATTAAAATTTAAATAATGCAGGAAAAAAAATTCACTCCGCTCAGCGAACTAAGCGGAGGCAGTGCAGAAAAACCAGCCAAGCTCAGGATTGCCATCCAGAAAAGCGGAAGGCTTTATGAAGATTCAGTAAAGCTGCTGAAAGATTGCGGCATTGAATTACGTAATGTAAAAGACCGTTTAAAAACAGAAGCTGATACCTTTCCGCTGGAAGTGTTCTTTTTAAGAGATGATGATATTCCTCAGTACGTGGAAGATGGTGTTGCTGACATTGGCATCGTTGGCGAAAATGTATTGTTTGAAAAAAACAAGAAAGCAGAGATTGTTGAAAAGCTTGGTTTTGGTAAATGCCGTTTAAGTTTAGCCATTCCAAAAAGCCAGGAATATCTTGGCGCAAAAACACTGGATGGTAAACGCATTGCAACTAGTTATCCTTTTCTTGTTTCTGAATTTCTGAAGCAGAATAATATCACTGCTGAAGTTCATGAAATCAGTGGTTCTGTTGAAATTGCTCCCGGCATTGGCTTGTCGGATGTTGTGGTTGATCTTGTGAGTAGTGGCTCAACTTTATTCATGAATGGATTAAAAGAAGTGGAAACGATTCTTCAATCACAATCAGTTCTTATCAAGAACGATAAACTCACCAACGAGCAGCAACTCTTACTTGACAAATTGGTTTTCCGTATTAAAGCTGTAAAAAAAGCAAAGCGCAACAAATATGTTTTGCTGAATGCTCCAAACGATAAACTCAGCAGCATCATTGCTATTTTGCCCGGCATGAAAAGTCCTACTGTATTACCATTGGCAGAAACAGGATGGAGCAGTGTACACAGTGTATTAAGTGAAGATGAGTTCTGGGAAAAAATTGAACAACTGAAAGCTGCAGGTGCTGAAGGTATTTTAGTTGTGCCGATTGAGAAGATGGTGATGTAACCCTTTGGGTTGAAAAACTTTCACGCAAAGCTGCAAAGAATACCAAGTATACAAAGAAAGTCTTTGTTGCTTCGCATCCGTTGTGAACTTTGTGTGAAACCAATATTAAAACTATGCAAGTAATAAAACATCCGAATAAAACTGAGTGGAGTAAATTGCTCAAACGTCCTGCATTGGATTCTTCATCGCTGGAAGCAAGTGTAAGCAACATTTTAAAACAGGTGAAGGAAAACGGCGATGAAGCGTTAAAACGTTTTTCAACTATTTATGATAAAGTAACTGTTGACGAACTGCTGGTTTCTGAAGCTGAGATTCTTGAAGCTGAGAGCAAAGTAAGTGGCGATCTAAAGGAAGCAATCAATATTGCAAAACAAAACATTGAACTGTTTCACAAAAAACAAATCAGTGCAGTTGAGAAAGTTGAAACCATGCCCGGTGTTGTTTGCTGGCGCAAATCAGTAGCAATTGAAAAAGTAGGTTTGTATATTCCAGGTGGTACTGCTCCATTGTTTTCAACAATTTTAATGCTTGCAATACCAGCGAAGATTGCAGGCTGTAAAGAAATTATTCTTTGCACACCTCCCGGAAAAAACGGCGAAGTAAATGCAGCCATTTTATATACGGCTAACCTTGCAGGCATTACAAAAATCTTCAAAACAGGTGGAGCACAAGCTATTGCTGCAATGGCATACGGCACTGCAACGATTCCACAGGTATATAAAATTTTCGGGCCGGGCAACCAGTATGTAACCTCTGCCAAACAGTTAGTACAGAAAGATGGCGTTGCGATTGACATGCCGGCAGGACCAAGTGAGGTTTGTGTAATGGCTGATGAAACCGCTAATGCTTCGTTTGTTGCTGCTGATTTATTATCGCAGGCCGAACATGGTGTTGATTCGCAGGTGTTGCTTGTCAGCACATCTGAACAACTGATTCATGATGTACTGATTGAAACACAAAAGCAACTGGATGTTCTCCCAAGAAAAGAATTTGCTGCGAAAGCGTTAGAGAACAGTAAAGCCTTTTTGCTGAAATCAGAAAAAGAAATGATTGAGCTTGCAAATGAATATGCGGCTGAACATTTAATCATCAGTTGCAAAAACGAAGAAATAATTGCTGAGCAGATTTTTAATGCAGGATCTGTTTTCCTTGGCAATTATTCACCTGAAAGTGTGGGTGATTATGCAAGTGGCACCAATCACACATTACCAACTAACGGTTATGCCAAAGCATACAGTGGCGTAAGCGTTGACAGTTTTGTAAAAAAGATCACTTACCAGAAGCTTAGCAAGGAAGGTTTACAGCAAATTGGCAAAGCTGTTGAAACAATGGCCGAAGCTGAAGGATTAAAAGCACATTCTGAAGCAGTGAGGAAGAGAATGCAGAGTTTATAGTTTATCGTTTTTAGTTTTTTGTTTGTGGCCCACTGCATTTAAAAACAATTCGTGTAATTCGTAAAAATTCGTGTTATTAAATCAATTTCCAACAACATGTCTTTCGATCTAAATAATTTACTCAGAGAAAATATCAAGTCACTCACTCCCTACTCTTCTGCACGTGATGAGTTTCACGGTGAGGCAAAGATTTTTCTTGATGCCAATGAAAACAGTATCGGCTCGCCGTTGATTAAATGGTACAACCGTTACCCCGATCCATACCAGTTGAAGATCAAGGAAAAGTTATCTGCCATCAAAGGTGTTTCACCCAAACAGATTTTCATTGGCAACGGAAGTGATGAATGTATTGATTTACTCTACCGTGCATTCTGTAATCCCGGCAAAGATAATGTGATCATTTGTCCGCCCACTTACGGCATGTACGAAGTAAGTGCCAACATCAATGATGTGGAAATAAGAAAAGCACAGATGCTCGAAAATTACCAGCTCGATCTTGTGCATCTTGAAACATTAGTTGATGAGAATACAAAAATTATCTGGATCTGTTCGCCCAATAATCCAACAGGTAACAGTATTCATTTTGAAGATATTGAAATGGTGCTGAATAATTTTGATGGCATTGTGGTGGTGGATGAAGCCTATATCAATTTCTCCCGTCAGCGTTCATGCATTACGCTGCTGAAAGATTATCCTAATCTTGTTGTGATGCAAACACTCAGTAAAGCATGGGGACTTGCAGGTTTACGTTTGGGTATGTCTTTTGCAAGTGAAGAAATTATTGACATTTACAATAAAATCAAACCACCTTACAATATTAGTGAAGCAGTACAGGAACTGGTGTTAAAAGCTTTGGACAATGTGGAAGAAGTGAATGAAATGATTAAGGAACTGGTGAAAGAAAGAAAACGGCTGGAAGAAGATCTGCCAAAACTGAAAGTAGTTGTGCAGGTTTATCCGTCAGACGCCAACTTTCTTTTAGTGAAAGTAGTGGATGCAAAAGCAATTTATGAATACCTGCTTGCTAACCAGATTGTGGTTCGTGACAGAAGTAAAGTTGTACTCTGTGGTGAATCATTACGTATTACTGTAGGAACGGCAAAAGAGAATGATGAATTACTGAACGCTTTGCAGAAATTTATTGTTTAAGATTAACTTTAACCAATCAAACCATTGCAACATGATTAAACTTTTTTCTTCATTTATCCTTATCATCGCAGCTGCCTTTTCTGCATGTGCAGGCGATCCCGTTCACTCTGCACCAGGCGATATTAAATTGCCTGCAGGGTTCAAAGCAATTGTTGTTGCTGATAAATTGGGCAATGCACGTCACATTGTTGTAAACAGTAACGGCGACGTTTACGTCAAACTTGAACGATTAAAAGACGGAAAAGGAATCATCCGCCTAAGAGATACAAATGGCGATGGAGTTGCAGACGAAAAGTTCGGCTTCGGTAATTTTGGCGGCACAGGTATTGCTATCAAAAATGGTTATCTCTATGCTTCTTCCGATGACCAGGTGTATCGTTATAAATTCAACGATAAAAATGAAATCGAAAATCCCGACAAACCTGAAATCATTATCACAGGTTTAGTAAACAAACGCCAGCACTCATCCAAATCAATTGCACTTGATAATAACGGATTTATTTATGTAAACATTGGTGCACCTTCCAATGCCTGCCAGGAAACAGATCGTACTGCAGGATCAAAAGGACAAATGCCCTGCCCCATTCTCGAAACAGCTGGTGGCATCTGGCAGTTTAGAGCTGATAAACTGAATCAATCGTATGCTGAAGGTGTACGTTATGCAACAGGCTTACGTAATGTTGTTGGTCTTGACTGGAATACTTCAGTGAATGAATTGTTTGTGATGCAGCATGGAAGAGATCAATTAAGCCAGCTATATCCTGACAATTACAGCAATGAGCAAAATGCAGAAGTACCCGCTGAAGAATTTTTTATTGTGAAGAAAGGAATGGACTTTGGATGGCCTTATTGCTATTATGATCCCATTCAGAAAAAGAAATTACTTGCACCCGAATATGGTGGCGATGGAAAAACAGAAGGACTCTGTGGTACAAAAGAGAAACCATTGTATGCATTCCCTGCACATTGGGCACCAAATGCATTGTTGTTTTATACCGGCAACCAGTTTGCAGCTAAATATAAAAACGGCGCATTCATTGCATTTCATGGTAGCTGGAACAGGGCACCGTTAGAACAAGCTGGCTTCAACGTAGTGTTTCTTCCAATGAAAGAAGGAAAACCATCGGGTGATTATGAAATTTTTGCAGATGATTTTGTTGGAGGAAAAGAAAATCTTTCACCTTCAAAATCAAAACATCGCCCCTGCGGTTTGGCAATGGGTACTGACGGATCAATGTACATTTCAGATGATCAGGGTGGCACAGTCTGGAAAATTATTTACACAGGAGAAAAATAAACAGATGAAAATTTTTGCAGCTTCAGCATTGTTGATTTGCGGAGCATATTTTATTCAGGCTTTTATGCCGGCACAACAGCAGTATGATGTAAAAGCTGCGATGGCAAGAGGGAAAAAAGTATATGATAAAATCTGCATTGTTTGTCATCAGCCTGATGGCAGTGGTGTGCCAAGAATGAATCCGCCATTAATCAAAACAAAAGTTACATTAGGTCCAAAACCAAAACTTGTACAAATACTGGTAAAGGGTTTTAATGAAGAAGTGGAAATTAATGGTGAATATTACTCCAACCCCATGCCCGCACAGCCGCAATTAACCAACCAGGAAATTGCAGATGTATTAACGTATGTGCGCAGGAGTTTTGGTAATAAAGCCAGTTATGTTACACTTGCTGAAGTAAAAGCAATCAGGGCAAAATTGAAATAAATCACAACTACCTTAAAACAAATGAAAAGAGTATTGTTTATTGATCGTGACGGAACATTAATCAACGAAGCACCGCCAACCTATCAATTAGATTCGTTTGATAAACTTAGTTTTTATCCTGATGTGTTTTGTTACCTGCGCCGGATTGCTGCTGAACTTGATTACGAGTTGGTAATGCCCACCAACCAGGATGGATTAGGTACTTCTTCTTTTCCGGAAGAAACATTCTGGCCTGTTCACAATTTTGTTTTAAAGAGTTTTGAAAACGAAGGAGTTCATTTCAGTAATGTTTTAATCGACCGCACATTTCCACATGAAAATGCCCCAACAAGAAAACCGGGCATTGGCATGTTTACACAATACATCAACAATCCTGCATACGATTTAGCCAATTCATTTGTAATCGGCGATCGGATTACGGATGTTCAATTAGCAAAAAACCTCGGCTGCAAAGCCATCTGGATTAACAACGATGCAAATCTTGGGGCTGCTGAAATACAAGATAAGGTTGCTGAACTTCGTGCATCAACCATTGCTCTTGAAACCATTCTCTGGAAAGAAATTTATGAATTCCTGAAACTTGGTTTACGCACTGTTGTACACGAACGTAATACCAACGAAACAAAAATTCATGTTGAACTGAATTTAGACGGAAGTGGAAAGGCAAACATCAACACAGGTCTTGGATTTTTTGATCACATGCTCGACCAGATTGCACGTCATGGTAAGATGGATTTAAACATTACAACCAAAGGCGATCTGCATATTGATGAACATCATACCATTGAAGATACCGGCATTGCATTGGGCGAAGCATTTGCAAAAGCGCTTGCTGATAAACGTGGAATGGAGCGTTATGGCTTTGCATTGCCAATGGATGAAGCCGAAGCAAAAGTGCTGATTGATTTTGGTGGCCGTAATTGGATAGTATGGAATGCAACTTTCACCCGTGAAAAAATTGGTGAAATGCCCACTGAAATGTTTTTCCATTTCTTCAAATCGTTCAGTGACGCATCAAAATGTAATTTGAATATTGAATGCCACGGCGATAATGAACATCATAAAATTGAAGCCATTTTCAAGGCATTTGCAAAGGCCATCCGCATGGCTGTAAAGAGAGATCCACTGAGCAATTATCTTCCATCCACTAAAGGTATGCTATGATGAGGCTCATGCTTTCCCATGATTAGAGATTGCCATAGCTCTGATTATCATCATTACGTCAGGGGTGATGTATAATTAGTTTTATTAAAATTTTAATATGGAAGCCATTCTTGTTCCTGTTGACTTTTCAACAACATCAATGAATGCCGCAACGTATGCCTTGAGCTATGCAAAACAAACCGGCGAAAAAGTAATTCTGCTTCATGCTTATGAAGCACCTGCTATGTATCCTGTTTACCAGGGTGCTGAAATTAGCCCTGAAGGCTTACTTGAAATCAACAAAAAAGAGCTCAAATTACTGGCAGCCCAGTTAGTGGAAAAAGAACCAATTGTAAGAATTGAGCACTTGTTGATAGAAGGAAAACTTGATGATGTTATTAATAAAGTTCTTGAATCAACCCGGGCTTCACTTATTATTATGGGTGTAACAGGCAATGGAACTTTTGAAAAAAAACTGATTGGTTCCAATACGCTTAGTGTTGCCAAACACGTAAATGTGCCTGTATTGATTATTCCCGAAAATGCAGATTACGTTCAGGTGAATGATATTGGCCTTACAACAGATTTCAGAGCAGTTGCTGATACAATCCCGGAAAAGGAAGTTAAGAAAATCATGGATCAGACAGGTGCAAAGCTTCATGTACTGAATGTTGACTTTAACGATGTACGCTGGACAAACGATACTCCTTTTCAAAGCGGGCTTATTGAAACAATGTTCCAATATTATCACCCGCATTATCATTTTATAGATAACCCTGATATGGTTGAGGGGCTTAACGAATACACTGAAAAATTCGGGATTGAATTATTAATTGTAATTCCGCATAAACATAACATTCTCGAAAAACTATTTTCAGGAAGCCACACAAAAGAAATTCTTTTTCACAGTGATATTCCTGTAATGGTTATGCACAATTAAATCTGGATAGCATAATTTTTTCAGATCCGTTTAATTGATCTCAGTTTATGAGATCTCATACCTGTATCCTTACTTAAAATACCGGCATTATCAATACTGTCTATGCGTACTTTACCGGAGGCATGTATAATTTCATGATCGTTCAGCAAAATTCCCGTATGTGTAATTACACCATCTTCATCACCAAAAAAAGCAAGGTCGCCGCAGCGCACTTCCTGTAAAAATCCAATATCCTCTCCCACCATTGCCTGGTTTGATGCATCTCTTGGCAATTTCTTACCCAAAAAACGCATTACATTCTGAACAAATCCGCTGCAATCAATTCCAAACACACTTCGGCCACCCCACAAATAAGCAGTATTCAAAAAAGTAAATGCTATTTTTCTTATACTTTCCTCCTCAAAAACATAAGCACCTTCCATTACCAGTTTACTGCTGCTCCTGATGCGGTTATTACCCCATGTAGCTTCTCCATTTAATAAGCCCGGAACTGCACTGCCAAATGGCACATGCATCGGCACTTCATTCACCATCATTACACCGCTCCAGCTATTTACTAACGGCACTTGTGGCTGTAAGGCTATTTCCTCTTCAACTTCTGTTAATTGATTTCGCATACAATAGCCGGTATATCCATCATATACACACATTACTTCCACCCAATCATCATGCGAAGAAATCAGCTCAACTGATTCGCCAAACAACAACTGTGAGGTAATTTCAGCTTCGTGTCTGCGGTCTTTTCTTACTGGTGCTACCGGAACTATACAAACAGCATTATTCATTCATAATTCTTTGCAATGAATATATGGAATTTTGTTTTCTCCTGCATCTCTATAATAAAAATAACTACCTTGTTCATGTAAACCCTGTTCGTGCAGCCCTCACAATCAACCATACCCGACAGCGAATTATTGAACCATTACCGCAACGATGGCAATAACAAATGGCTTGGCATTTTACTGCAACGTTATACACTGCTTCTATATGGTGTTTGTATGAAATACCTGAAAAATGAAGATGATGCAAAAGATGCTGTTCAGCAGGTTTTTGAAAAAGCTATTAAAGAAATAGATAAGTATAAGGTTGATTATTTCAAAAGCTGGATTTATATGGTAGCCAAAAATCATTGCCTGATGAAATTGCGTGATAAAGGAAAACTACCAAAAGAAATTACTGAAAAAATGATGGCAACCCCTGCCGAAGAAAGCAACCTTGCCGAACTGCTGCAGAAAGATGATTTGCTGGAAAAACTTACCTGCTCATTAACGGAACTGCCACCTGAACAGCAGATTTGCATTGAACAGTTTTACCTGCAGAAAAAAAGCTACCTTGACATTGCTGAAGCAACAGGGTTTACCATGATGCAGGTAAAAAGTTATATTCAGAACGGAAAGCGTAATTTAAAAATGCTTTTGCTCAAACAAATGAACCATGAGCGATAATTTGCTCGACATATTGAAAGATGATGACAATATCAGCGAACAGGAATTACTGAAATACCTGGAAGGGAAATTATCGCCCGAAGAACGTCATGAACTGGAGAAACGTATTGTTTCTTCAGAAATGATGAGTGATGCAGAAGAGGGTTTAAGCCAGGTTAAAAACAAAGAAGATGTACCGGTTGCTGTAGCTGATATTAACCGTCGGCTTGCCAGTCAGTTACATAAGCGCCGCCATAAAAAGCTCAGGGAAATACCCGCACAAACGCTAACCATTATGGCTACATTTATTATTCTGTTGCTGATTATTCTTGCCTATTTTGTAATCTACCGCTTAAAAGGAGGATAAAGTTTAGTAAACAAAACCGAAAGAACAACAAGCTGTTTGCTTTTCAGTTATTTCAGATGGCCTCCCAGCCCAGGTAAACGCCTGTCTAACTATAGTCCAGATACATCCCGATTATACCGAGTAGTTGAAAAACAAAAAGCGTATGAAATAAGAACAGCAGCTTAAAGTTTATTTGATTGATTCTTAGAATACGCAACAGGCGATGCTACGAAATGCTGCTGCCGTAACATAAAAATAGTTTTTCTTATCTGCGTTCATCTGTTCCATCAGCGTTATCTGTGTTTCTATCTCAATCCGGTTCAAACATCTTTTTCAAAATACGTAACCGAACCACCTACCCACTCTTTGTCTTTATTGTAACGTACACCAATCATTTTCCCTTTGCTTAAGCGTGCAAGGTTAATTGCTGCATGTGGGCGTGCATCACCATCAGGCCACACATACATCATGCGTATTTCAACCTTGGCGGGCACATCGGGTGTTTCCACCACATCGGCATATTTTACTTTGCGCTGCAGAATATAATTTTCAGGATCGGTAATGGCATCAATATCCTCTTGCGTAACATCAATGAGCACTCCCTGCCCGGCAAATGAAAACAATGGCTTCAGCACATAATTTTCCAAACCATCGGGCAACTGTTTTACTTCGTTTAAGAAAAAAGTTTTCGGCACATAAGGATGCTGAATAAACGGAAGTGTAAACTTGCTGATGCGGTAAAACCAGTTGGGATGTGGCAACCATTCCACATCAAGATCGGCAGTGATATCAACAATATCACCAAGGGTATCTTTCTGTGCTTTAAGATCATCAAAAATCACCCGGTTGTAAATGCGTTTGATTTCGGTTTTAACTCCGTTACGCATGTAATAAAGTTTTCTTCCTTCACGTATCAGTTTGGTGATGCACACCACTTCAATACCTGTATAATCTTGTGTGCAGGAAAAATCAATTCTTGTTTTTTGTTCTTCAGGTTTTATTTCAAGCAGAATTACATTTTCAACAGCATGATTTCCTACAATGAGTTTGCGCAGCATTTCAATGTAAGTTTCTTTTGTATAGCCGCTGAGGTACTGCGAATAATTTCCAGGAATAGAAAAATGCCGTTCAATGATTTCAGGATAATATGCCTGGAAACCAAACAAGGTTGGGAAACCCTGCATTTCGATGAGTTGTGGTTCAAGTCCGCCATCTGCATTGATGCAAACACCAAAATCAAAAGCAATCATGTGTGCATGATCATTTTCATTGGGTACTTTTTCACCTGCGGGAATAGCTCTGTCGGTAAGCTTATTAAATTCAGGTGCGCAAATCACATCAATAATTGATTCGCATACATCAAGCAGTTTATCCCTGAATTGCTTATCGGCAAACACAGGTGTTTCACAAACTTTGAATTCAATATCACCGGGATGATAGCTGTACAGTTCGTTTAAAAAGGCATCATATTTCTCTTTTTTAAACTCACTGTTAAATGTTTTGCGAACGGATGGAACCATAATGAAGATTTTCGTTCTAAAAATATTTGTTTTCGGGGAGAAATGAAATTTGGATTTTTTTGAACCACAGAGGCGCAGGGAACACAGAGATTCTTTTCGCCGGGAAGACGGTAAGGCGATAAGATTGCAAGGATGGTTTTCTTGCCGTCTTTCCGACTTACTGACTTTCGGTCTATAGTGCACTAACCGCTGCCATTGTAAAAACAGCATTGTACAGGAAGTTGGGAAGTATGTGCGAATAGGTGTAAAGAATTTTATCAGGATCTTCCAGATGCTCAATCATGCTTTGCCATTTTTCAAAACCATAGTTATCAATTACGGTTTTCTTTCTGTCTTCTGTTTGCAGGTACATACTCATACCAAAAGCATCGGCTTCGGGATGAAACTGTGTGCCAATCATATAATCATTAAACCGTATTGCCATTACAGCTCGTTCCAGCGCCACATGCGGCCGTTCTTTTTCAATACACAACAATCTTGCACCAAGTTCTTTCAGTCGCTTATGATCGGGCTGAATAACCTGGTAATCTCTGCTGTCAACTGCATAAAACGGATCTTTAATATCGTTCAGTATGGCATCTTTTTCTGAACCTGAAATCAGATGCACCGGGAAAACACCAAAGGCTGTTGATTTTCGTTTACACACATTGCCTATTTCAAAAAAGCGGCAGGCCAGCTGGTATGAATGACAAATAAAGAATACATTTTTCTTTTGTTCATGCAGTGGATTATGATTCCAGTCGTTTACAGAAGCAATCCAGTTAAAATAAATCTTCTCCCATTCTGTTCCTTCACTTTCCAAAGGACTTCCGGGACCACCTGATGAAATAAAAATATCGTAAGCTGAAAGTGCGGGCACTTCGTTTTTTAAACGTACATCAAATTCATCCCAATCAAGATTGAGAGAATGTTCATCAGCAAACTGGTTGAGAATTTCACGAAGACATCGCATACCCTGATTGGGTGCCCCCTCGTACAAATCAAGTATTGCTACACGTATTTGTTTCTTATTCGCACTTCGCATAACTGCAAAATTATTGAAAATTGACTGGATAAGCCGAATCTTCAATTTCCACAGTTGTGCAAATATTAACTACTGGAAGTGAATCCCTTTTTACAATGTATATAAGAATGCCTGAATATTCTGCAGAGTTGTAAGTTCAGGTTTAATGAATACGGCCATATTTGCAGATGTTTTACCGGATGTAACTCCAAGATAATACACCCCGCCAACTTTTGAAATGCTTATAAATTTCACATCCTGTCCAACAGGTATATTGGGAAACGAGAAATACCTTGCTGTTGCATTACCACTTAACTGCACCACACTTTTGTAATTATTAAACACCATGTACACCGCAGTGTTTGCGTTAGAAAACAAATCGGGAACGTATGCTTTTACCTCCACCTTACTTGTTACTGTTTCAAGTAAAGGACGATCTACATTAACCCAGCCGGTTTTATATGTTTCAACATGATACCCTTTTACGGCGGTTGCAGAATCCCATGTTTTAACCAATGAATAATCTGTAGCTAATGACCAGTCAAACGCAAGTGAGTTGGTTACCGATAGCATATTGCCGTAATAAACTTTCATGCCTTGTTTGGGATCATCATCTTGATATTGAACAGAAATTTTTTTATAATCAGCAAGCGTTACTGACTGACTGTTGGATGTAAGTTTGATATTCAATGCTCCTCCTGATTCAAGCGGAACACGGTTTGCCGCTGTGGGAATGCCGTATCTTATAAAATCACCTTTCTTCTGCACAAGTACATATTCAACCTTTACTGAGCCGGTAGTTACACTACCACTAACTGTTAACCCGTTTTTAGGAAATATAAACTGCACGCCGGCGCTTGTAAAGAGCAATGTATCGCTACTGCTGTTGAATGTTTCTGAAAGAAAACTTCCCTGGAGTTCTTTCGACAATATAAGTACCTGGTTTGATGATGTTACATTAGCAGTCCAGCCACTGTCGAGTTGCTGTCCCTGATCAGGAACAAACACATTTGTATCTTTTTTGCACGATGCAAAAAGAGCTATAAATGAAAGTGTACTATAAATTATTTTTTTCATATTCAAGATTAAAAAGGTGTTTTCCACTTATTTGGTACATCCGTAATTAACGGATTCGCCATTTATCTGTAACGCTGCCTTTCGTTATACAAATTATAGCGAAGCCCCAACTGCATTCCTGAAACAGAATAACGTTGCATAACAAAATTCGATGATTGTGTTACGGGCATAAGATTATACCTGAAATATGGTTCTGCAAAAAGTTGCAACCGGCTACCAATTGGCTTATAAACAGTAAAACTTGCAAATAAACCAACACCAATATTACTTCGCCAGTTATTTGGTCCGTTACCTTTTGATGTTGAAATCTGAACAGGTAAATAAGTTGTATCAAGCACTGAGCCCCTGTAAAACGATGTAATATTAAATACCGGACCTGCGTTCACAGAGAAACTTAATATTTCAGGATTACCAAACTCATAAGAAAAAATTACCGGAATATCAATAAACCTGTAGCGGTTATACGTTGTACGGTAGCGTGTTCCTGTCTGTTCAAAATAAGTTGTATCACGGATAAAAAGAGTATCGCCGGGAGCTCTGATTACTGTACGTATGGTAATTATTTGTGTTAATTGTTTTTCATTGTAATTAATGAGATGGAGACGTTCATTAATCTGCGAGTAATTAACTCCGGCTTTAATTAGAAATTTTTCGCCAACATTTTTTGCAATACGCACACCTGCACTAAAACCATTCCTGTTGTTTTCAACAGTACGACGCTCATTTACATAATTGTCATAAACCGATGTATTTGAAAAAGTGCGCATGGTATAATCGGGTGAGCCATATATTTCAATATACAAATCATTTCTTCTCGGACCGCTCACAGTCGGGCATCCGGGTTGTTTTATATTATAAGGAATTGATGCAGGATGAAAGTTTCCGGCAGCAAATTTTTTCAGTGCATTTGCAAAATCAAGTCGTTTGTATTGTGATTGAGTTTGCTGATTTGTTACTAAAGGATCGTCATTTGCGGCTACATCATCTTTTGCAGACTTCTGATTTATTTGCTTAACTGATTTTTGTTTTGAAGTGCGGTTAAACAAACAGTTCATAAACACTTTTGTTTTTGATGAATTGATTTTATTGCTTGTTGTTATAGCTGTTGATGAATTATGTACAGTTGTTTCATTTTTATTGATTGCTGAAGTAAGAGGAGTTGATTGCTGATTGTTTTGAGTTTGCTTTACTGATTCTGTTGCTGAATTATTTCCAGGAATTGCCGATTGAACAACAGGATTGCTTTGTTGATGATTATTGCTGTTTGTTTTTTGCTTTGATGCATCAGTTGACGTAGCTGATGGCTGAGCTGCATCATTTGCAGCTTCATTGTTCTTTACCTGCTTTGCAGCAAAGTATCCAATGCCTGTAAGCGATAACAGCAATAAAGCAGCTAATAAAAACCGCCTGAAAAAGAAAAAGCCCTTCCTGTCGTCTTTTTCTTTTTCACGTATGCGTTCCCATACGTGCATAGGTACTCCGGAATCGTAATGCTCCAGTTTCCCTTTTACAAAATCGTCAAACAATTGATCTGTCATACCGCAATGCTTTTTTGCATTTTGAGAATTTCGTTTTGCAGATACCTCCTTGCTTTCACCAACTGCGATCTGGAAGTACTGTCTTTTATATTCAGCATTTCTGCTATTTCTTCATGGCTGTAACCTTCAATTATATGCAGGTTAAACACCAGCTTGTAACCATCAGGTAACTGGTGGATAAGCTTCATCAGTTCTGTTTCATTCAAATGATTATAGGCAGATGGTTCTAACCCGCCCGCCTGATTAGATTCAGGCTTCACTTCTTCAAATTTCATTTTCTTCTTCTGGCAGTATTTCAAAGCTGTGTTTACAACTATCCGTCGTACCCAGCCCTCAAAAGAACCTTCAAACTTAAACTGTGAAATATTCCTATATACTTTGATAAATGAATCCTGGAGAATATCTTCTGCTTCCATCCTGTCAGTGGCATAGCGCAGGCAAACAGAAAGCATCTTACCCGCAAAGCGCTCAAAGAGCAATTGCTGGCAGTGCGCATCATTACTGATGCAGCCATTAATCAGTTGGTGTTCAGTCAATATCAGAACAGGGTATTTGCTTTTTTATTAACAGAGGCTAATTGTGTTTCATTTCGCTGCCCGGGTTTACTGTTTTTCATGAGCAAAAAAGGGCAGCACGAATGCTACCCTTTTCATAATTTATTCATCAGGCGTTACATGCCCATATCCATTTTCTTTTGTTTGAGGCTGTTAAGTGAAGGATCCATCTCAATTGCTTTATCACAAAGCGCCATGCCCTTATCTTTTTGCCCCATTTTCTGGTAGCTTAAACCAATCATATACAAAGCTCGTGCATTTTTATTATCAACCTGCAATACCTGGTCCCAGTTATCAATTGCTTCCTGGTAATGGCCACCTTTATATTTTGATTCTCCAAGTAAATATCGTACAGAAATGCTGCTGGGGCGTTTTTCCAACGATTTCTCCAGCATTTCAGATGATTTGTCAAAATTACCAAGGTTCATATAGCAATATGCCACACTTTCAAAGAAATCGGCATTTTGTGCCCACCCACGTTGAGCAGCTATTTCAAACATAACGATTGCATTTTTATCGTCCGGTACTGCATAATAAACCATTGCCATTTCGTAAGGATAGCGTGGATTTTTCGGGTCGATATTTACTGCTTTCTGATAATATGGAAGTGCCTGTTTATAACGCTCCATCTCCAGGTAACTTCGGCCAATTGTATAGTACATTCCTGCATTTGTAGTATCTGTTTCAGCAGCATAGAGCAACCGGTTAATTGCCTGCGGATAATTTTCTAAATAATAGTTGCACATTCCGGCAATGTAGTGCATAGGCTTATCCTTGTGTAGCTTTTCCCATTTCTCTACAAATTCAAGTGCATCTTTATGCCTGCCAAGATTAAAATACAAAGTGGCTAACTGCTGAAAAATTGCTTCATTATTTGGTTCAAGCCTGTACCATCTTGTATAAGCCTCAACCGCCTGGCGATAATTGCGGCTTTCAATTCCCCACTCCCCCATTGATTTTATTGCATCAACGTTTGTTGTATCGTACTGAACGGCTTTTTCAAATAAATTCATCGCAAGCTGAATGCGGCGTTCCTGTTTGGCAACAATGGCTCTTTGTAAAACAGCATTTGAACTGTCACGGTTTTGCGACAATGCACTGAATGAAGTAAATAGAATAAATGCTGAAAAAATATACCAGCTTTTCATGGACTTTCAATTTGGATTACTGTAAAAGTAGCAAATTTATTCACAAGTCAAAACGTAGTTTTACTTTAAGAAAGAGGTTTTTCTAATCGTTTACCCTGATTTATTTAAGAAAAACAGCGCCGAGAGGGGGCAAATTCAGACTTAGCTCGTACCATTTGTTCATTCCATCAACCACACGTACTTTAATTTCAGGATTGTACACATCGCCTGTACCCCAGTACTTCTGGTCATTGCTGTTAAAAATTTCTCTCCAGTTTTGTTTGTTACGAACATGCACTTTCCAGTCGTTTCGAACCACAGGTGTCATGTTCAGTATAACCAGCACATCATCTTCTTCCTTTTTGCCCTTGCGTTTGTACACAATTACCGATTCGCTGCGATGGTTCAGATCAACCCACTCAAAGCCAAACTGGTTAAACTGGTTTTCGTACAAAGCCGGTTCTGCTTTCAACAAATGGCATAAAGCTTTTACACATTCCTTCATGCCATTGTGTGAAGGATATTGAAGCAAATCCCACTGAAGCTCGCTTTTATAATTCCATTCATTTGTTGCGCCAAATTCATTGCCCATAAACAACAGTTTACCTCCGGGGTGGGTAAACATGTAACTGTACATTAACCGAAGATTTGCAAACTTCTGCCAGTCGTCACCGGGCATTTTATACAACATGGGGCTTTTACCATGCACCACTTCATCATGACTTAAGGGAAGCATAAAGTTTTCATCGTAATAATACATCATGCTGAACGTAAACTGATCCTGCTGAAATTGGCGGTAAAAGGGATCCTGTTTAAAATATTTAAGCGTATCGTGCATCCAGCCCATCATCCATTTCATACCAAATCCAAGTCCATCAGCAAAAGTTGGCCTGCTAACTCCCGGCCAATCGGTAGCTTCTTCAGCAATGGTCTGCACATCAGGAAAGTCTCTGAAAATTGTTTCATTCAGATCTTTAATAAACGCAATGGCTTCAAGGTTTCCATCGCCTCCATGTTCATTTGGTTCCCACTGCCCTGCTGTTCTTGAATAGTTAAGTTTAAGTACGGATGAAACAGCATCAACCCGTAATCCATCTACATGATACTTCTTGAGCCAGAACATGGCACCGCTGATAAGGAATGATTTTACCTCGCCACGTTTATAGTTGAATATATAACTGTTCCAGTCGGGGTGATAACCTTTACGCATATCTGCATACTCATACGTATGTGTGCCATCAAACATAAATAATCCATGCGAGTCGTATGGAAAGTGAGAAGGCACCCAATCAAGTATCACGCCAATACCTTCGTTATGAAATGCTTCCACCAACTGCATAAACTGTTGCGGGCTTCCGTAACGAGATGTTGCAGCAAAATAACCTGTGCCCTGATAGCCCCAGCTTCCATCGAACGGATGCTCCATAATGGGCATTAATTCAATATGCGTAAACCCCATTTCCTTTACATAAGGAACAAGATTCTCTCTAAAGAAATCGTAAGTATTATACACTTCTTCATTGTATTTATCCGGCCTCATCCAACTGGCAAGATGAACTTCATATACACTCCAGGGTGCATCAAGCTTATTATGATCTTTCCGCTTCTGCATCCATTCTTCATCTTTCCATTCATAATCCAGAGCCCATGTGCGTGAAGCCGTATTAGGACGTACTTCCCAGTAATTGGCATACGGATCGCCTTTATCTAATTTCTGCCCGGCATAACCATGAATATGATATTTGTAAGATTGCCCCGATTCTATATTTGGAATAAACCCTTCCCATATACCGGAATTATCAAGCCTTACAAACAGCGGGTGCGATTTTTTATCCCATTCATTAAAACTACCAAAAACAGAAACAAACGTTGCGTTAGGTGCCCACACAGCAAAATAATATCCCTTTACTCCGTTAACTTCCATCTGGTGCGAACCAAATAACTCATAACACCTGTAATTAGTTCCCCGCTGAAAATTGGAAATATCATCGCCTTCAAATCGTGAATAATTCCACACAGTTTTTGATGTATCTACAAAATGATAGTCTTCGTAACGCTTCTGTCCCAATGATGGTTCTTTTATTGTATTTGACATAATGGCAAGTATTTAACTAAAAGTAAATTAAAAACAATGAATATGATTCAGTTAATTCATCAATCTTCGTAAAAAAGAAAAACAATTTCTTTTATGGATAATCAACCTGAATGAATCTTATTTCTTAAATAATTCTTAAAAACTACGAATGGTTCGTAGATTAGAATAAAATAATAGATGTTTGCGTTGTTGAGAAATAATTGAGAAAATTGATCATTCTGCAATTCGCCTAATCCCGGATTGCCGTAACACCAAATACATGAAAAAAACTATTCCTGCTTTTCTGCTTACAGGTCTTCTCTTATTATGTTTGTTTACAACAGGTTTTACTCAAAATGGTTTTAAAGGAACAATTAAAGACAGTTCAGAAAATAAACTTTTAAAAAATGCAGTAATCAGTCTGCTGAAGCCTGCTGATACTGTTTTAGTAAAATTTACAAGATCGGCCGATAACGGCACTTTTTTAATTGATAAAATTGTTCCGGGAAAATATATTCTTGAAGTTACTTTCCCAGGTTATGCAACTTTTTCTGACATAGTTGAAAGCAAAGAAGGCACTATAACCAACCTGAACTATATTAATATTATACCCAAAGCAAAGCTCCTGGAAGAAATTGTTATACAGCAAAAAGTAGCTGCCATACGCATAAAAGGAGATACAACTGAATTTAAAGCCGACAGTTTTAAAGTTGGGCCTAACGCAAATGTGCAGGAACTGCTGAAAAAACTTCCCGGATTGCAGGTAAATTCTAAAGGTGAAATTACTGCACAGGGACAAAAAGTTGAAAAAGTATTGGTAGATGGTGAAGAATTTTTCAGCGATGATCCGGCCGTTGTAACACAAAACCTCCGTGCCGATATAGTTGACAAAGTACAGGTATTTGATAAAAAAAGTGAACAGGCTGAATTTACCGGTGTTGATGATGGAGAGAAAAAGAAAACCATTAATCTTGAGCTGAAAGAAGATAAGAAGAAAGGCTACTTTGGCAAAATTGAAGCCGGAACAGATTTTGATAAATACCGCAATGGCAAGGCCATGATTAATTCATTTAAAAAGAAACAAAAAATTGCCGCATATATCACGCATAACAATACCACCTTTGAAGGTCTTAACTGGAATGAACGTCGCAACTATGGTTCAGATGACAATACGAATATTGAAGTGAACGATGATGGAGGCATGATGATCTGGAGCCGTGGTGATGAGTTCTCTTCAGGAAGAGGCATTCCTGTTTCCACAACAGCCGGGCTTGGTTATGCAAACAAATGGAACAAGGATAAAAACAACTTCAGCGGTAATTACCAATTTAACGATCAGAGAGTGGAAGGCCGTAATACTACATTCACAAAAACAATTTTACCAACGGGCAGCTTCAGTAACAGTTCGGTTGAAAATTTCAACACTTCAGGCCGCAGAAATAAGCTGAATGGCCTTTATGAATGGAAGATTGATTCCAATAATACAATCAAGGTAAAAGCACTGGGCTCAATTATTAACCGAAGCAGGTTAAACAGCTATACAGGTTTTGCTGAAGATGAAAACAATAAACTGATAAACAACATCAGCCGAACCATTAACAGTGATAATGAGAATAAAGATTTCACTTCTGAATTAAGCTGGAAAAAACGTTTTAAGAAAACAGGAAGAACATTCAGCTATACCGGCAACTGGAGCAATAATTCTGTTAACGGAACCGGATTCTTAAACTCAACTACAAATTTCTTCGACAGTAATGAACAAATTTCAAAAACACAGGAAACCGACCAGAAAAAAACAAACAACACCAATAATACCGTATTTCAGAACAAGTTTGTATTTACTGAATCATTAACCAAAAAACTGTTTCTTGAGCTGAGCTATAACAACAGTTTCAGTAACAACAATTCAGATAACAACACACTGGAAAAACCAGGTTCATCTTCTTCATATACTTCTAAAGTTGATTCGCTCAGCAATCATTTCATTTACAAAGCAACAGACCATACTGGAGGAATTTCATTCCGCTATACTGAAAAAAAATATACTTTCAGTGTGGGCAGCCTTATTGGTCATACAAATTATCAATTACAGGAACTTAATAAAGGATACAATCAAAGCAGGCCCTTTACAAGGTTATTGCCAAAAGCAAGTTTCAGATATATGCCAAAAAAGCAGAGAGCAATTACAATAAACTATAATGGTTCAACTCAAAACCCATCGCTGCAGGATATTAACCCAATAATCGACAATATTGATCCCTTGAATATTACTGTGGGAAACACAAATCTTAAACAGGCATTTCGCCATAATTTTTCGTTGCAGGCAAACGATTTCAAGATTATAAAAAGTAAGAATTTTTACTTTTCCGGTAATTACGGATTTACAAATAATGCCATTACAAGTTCGAGCAAAATAGATTCGGGAAAAACAATTAACCAGAAGGTAAATGTAAATGGCAATTATGATGGTAATTTCTGGACAATGTACGGATTTGAAATTGCCCCTTCAGTTAATTTCAACATTATTGCAAGTGGTAATACCAGCAGGTATATCAACTTTGTAAATACTGTAAAAAACACCAATAATTATTACCGAATAGGTATGGGTGTTGGTATGGGCATGTGGAACGACAAATGGATTAATTTCAATTTTAATATTGAGCCATCAATCAACTACTCAAAATCCACTATCAGTCCTGCAAAGGTAAAATACTGGAGCTTGAACTGTTACCCTTACACTTCCATGAAATTTAAAAAGCAAAAACTCTACTTTGATTTAGAAGGAGATATAAATATCTACCAAAAAACAGAGACATTTAAAACACAGCAGAATATTGCTGTAGTTAATGCCTCGCTGCGAAAAGCATTTACTAAAAGCGAAGCTTTTGAAGTGAAGCTTTCAGTTAACGACCTGTTTAATCAAAATACATCGGTACAGCGAAATATAAACAGCAATTTTATTTCAGAAAACACTTTCCAGAATATCAAACGCTACTGGATGATGTCGCTTATATGGAACTTTACTAAAAACGGCAAACCTGTAAACTTTTAATTATGACCAGAATAATCTTTTCATTTATACTATGTTTTTTCTTTAGCTCTGTTTTTTCACAGGTAAAATTCATCAGTTCCGGCCATATTGAATATGAAAAGCGAATGAACCAATATTCGTTTTACGACAAAGAAGATGAAGAAAGTGTTTGGATACAGGAGCAAAAGAAAATTTTTCCGAAGATGGTAACGGATATTTATTCGCTTGATTTTACAGAAAACAAAACGGTATTTAAGCTTGCGAAAGAAAATACTGATACAAAATATGTATGGGGAAGAAAGCCAAGTGAAACAGATGTAAACATTCATGATATCAGAAACAACCAGGTTTCAATACAAAGAGATGTGTTTGAACAAACCTATCTTCTTAAAGACAGCATGCAGAATTACCAATGGAAAATAACCAACGAGACAAGAATAATAGCCGGTTTTGAATGCAGAAAAGCAGTAACCAAAATATGCGACTCAGTTTACATTGTTGCATTTTACACCGATGAAATTGCTGTAAGCAGTGGGCCGGAGAGCTTTGGAGGTTTGCCCGGCATGATACTGGGGCTTGCCGTGCCCCGGTTGCAAATTACCTGGTTTGCAACAAAGGTTGAATTAAAAGAACCATCAGAAGCGACACTAAACCCTAAGCAAAAAGGCAAGAACACTACATGGCAAGCCTACACCAAAGACTTGAATAAAGCAATGAAAGACTGGGGCAAATACGGAGCAAAAGTTTTGTGGACGAGTTTGTTGTAGGCGAGTTGAATAGGAATAGTAACTTACTTAAGAAAACAAGGAACCAGTTAACCTGAACCATATTTTTTTAATTATTATTCGTGATTGCTCTTTAAATCCATATATCATTTTAAAAACAAAGAAATAGAAGCCTTCCCCTTTTCTTTCCTTCATGATTTCAAGCTCATGATTGAAAATAACAGAAAGTAATTGTAGTCGTTTAGAATATGACGTGCTTGCATTATTTATGTGAACAATTTTAGTCTTTGACAAAAAGTAGTTTATATACCCTAACTTATGAAATTGCCAGCACCATAAATGATCTTCACCATACATAAAAAATCTTTCATCAAGCTTCTTCTCTTTTAGCTCTTTTATTAAGTCTTTCCTAAACATAAAAAAAGCGCCATTAAGCCAATCACACTCAGTATCAAAATCAGATTTAAAATATTTACCCAGCATCATTTTTGCCCTTTTTCTATAACTAAAGCAATATAATACAGGTCTGATTAAATCCAGTAATTCCCATTTAACAGATCGAAATCTTCTGGCAGGATATTGTAATGATCCATTTGGATAAACCATACCACAACTAATTACCCCAATATTCGGAGTTTCCAATAATTTCTTTGCTGTAATAGAAATAGAATCTTCCAGCAAATAAGTATCACTATTAAGCAAAAGAATTATATCGCCATTACTATTATTAATGCCAAGATTATTGCCTGAAGCAAAACCAGAATTTTCTGTATTCTGAACAAGTTTGACAAATGGGTATCGTTCAAGAAAAGCAATAGGTTCTCTTTCTGTAGATTTATTGTCAACTACAATTAACTCAAAAAAGACCCCTTTAGTGTATTGCATAATACTATCAATACATTCACAGGTAAGCTGAAAAGTATTATAGTTAATAATTATAATAGAGACTAAAGGAGTTTTCATCATCTTAAAAAAGCCTTTGGAAATAATCTTTTGAAATACAAAAATAATTTTCGGGTAAGCATATTACTATCAATCCATGCAGCGATTTTAACACTAAATCTTCGATTAGGACTAAAATTATTTTGAGGTTTTAATTTGTTAGCGAAGTGCTTCATAACCTCAAGAAGATGTTTAACCGTTTCGTCAGGTCTTCGATCAACAATGTTAGTTTTTATCAACCGATGGGCCACACGCTGAGTATATTTATCTATAAAAATTTCGGTTTTATCCTCTATAATCTTTTTTAATTCGATGTTATAACTTTTTAGTTCGCATAAAAATTCAATAAATTTCCCGAATGCAGCTAAATAAATGTCGTTTTTGCTGGTAGTTGTTGTACTCTGATGAATACGAAAAGCAAAAAGAGTCTTACTACTGATAACCTGATAAGACAAGCCAGTAAGACGAAACCAAAGCTCAAAATCAGCAAACAAGAGTGATGGGTATTTTACAGGTATTCCTCCGAGTCTATCATAATCCGCTGACCTCATAACATAACCGGTGCCCATCATATCTATCTTATTATCCAGAAATAACTTTGTTAGTTCCAAAAGATCAAGTTTTGAAGGCATTGCCTCACTCGGTCGAATTATTTCACTAAAAGCATCGATGTAATCAAAATGAGCATGCCAAAGAGTGGCATCATTATTCCTGCCAACCTCTTTATTTATGTTCTCTAAAAAATGAGGGTAAAGAATATCATCCTGACCGATTATCGTCATAAACTCTGCCTTTGGAATTTCCTTTATTCTCCCCCAATTTTCCTCAATACTCAACCTCGCCTCACTGCTATGAAAAAATATATTTGATTTATTAAGCGACCTAATATATTCAACCGAACCATCATTACTCCCGCTATCAAGAACAATCAGATCAAAATCTGGGTAAGTTTGTGAATATATGCTTTCAATACAATGTTTCAAAAACGGCAACCCGTTATAAACGGGTAAAATAATAGAAAATCTGTGCATTCTTTAAAGCATTTTGCAACTCAAAGGTAATTTCAAAAAATAAATATATTAATATGGGCCAAATCGTTGTCTATAATTATGAACAACGCCTATAAACATCATTTTTATTGCTTTAAAAGGCTCACCAGAATACAAAATGCAGTTTTTTATTCTGTTAAGTGTAATTTTTAGGTTTTTTCTTAAATCATCTGGAAATTTTTTGTGATAAACTTTATACATATACAAAAAATTACGAACTATATAATATATCCGGTTTGCAGAATGTATATTACGAACTACTTTGCGCCCAAAATAGAAATTTCGCACTGCAATATTTCGGCCTAAAGCATGATTCATGCGAACATTTTCAATCAAACAAACCCTGAACCCTTTCAATAAAACTTTATAGCAATAATCTGTATCTACTTCGTCAATAAAAAGCTTTTCATCAAAAGGCCCGGCAATTTTGAATATCTCAAGATTAATAAATGAGCCAGATGTAATTAAATGTGACACGTCTGTAATCAAGCATTCCACTTCAGAAATCCAATTATTTTTTCCATCGCCGTATGATGTGCCAACAACTCCGATTGTACGATCTAATTTAATTTGTTTAAAGCATGAAATATACTTTACTTTTTCCTCTTGTATGAAGTATGAATCCTGATCCATCGTCAATAACCAATCGCAATTATTCTTAATTGAAATTTCAGCAGCAATATTTAAAGCCTTTGCTATTCCATGATTTCTCCCTTCACCTAAATAAATCACTCCTGAAAGTGCTCTTAATTCTTTCGTTCTATTATTAGGAAATGGTGAATTATCAATAACAATCAAAATATCTATCATATCAAAATATGACAAAATATTTTGAACAAAATCATTTTCTGGATTATATAACACTACAACTCCAGCAGTTTTCATACTTAAAAATTACTAATTTCTGTAAGCAAATAAATTTAATTGCACCTCGTATCCATCCTTTTTACGCTTCTCATAAAATGGCACTTTAATTTTATCGTTTGCCATTTTACAATAAACCAAAAAACCAGATTCATTTAATATCTGAAATATTTCAGCCAACTTATAGGTTTCATCAACCATTCCATGATATTCTATGAACAAATTAGCAACATTCCCAAGAGAGCTTTCTATATCTTTCATAACTTCGTATTCAGCTCCTTCTATATCAATTTTTAAAAAATCTGTTTTTTCCGTTAGAAATTCTGCTAAACGTACACATCTGATTTTAACAGAGTCTCCTGACTGCTTATCGTCTATTTTACTTGACATTGTGCCATCTTGCAAAAAAGATATTTCTCCTTCTTTAATCCAAACAGCTTTCTTATGAAGGAATATGTTAGTCAATCCCTTTGTATTTTTTTCCAGAATTTGATAATTCATTTCATCAGGCTCAAATGCTATAACCTCTGATTGAGGATATAAATCCTTGAAAAAATTGACTGCTATTCCCATATTCGCACCACAATCAATTATTCTAGGTTTTTCAGATGATGACCTGAAATTATATATCTGATCCCTAAGAATTTCATAATAACTATGTAGAAACTCAACAGAACTACGATAATAAAATCTGCGATCATTTACTTTTACTTCCCGTATATTATTTGAGAGATCAAACCTCATCAAGTTTTTCTTAATTCTTGGTATAGAATAAATCATTGCTTATTAAATAAATAGAAGATTTTATTTTTTACTGAAAGGAAATACTCACTTCCCTTTCAGGCACTAAAATAAATAATATTACCAACAATTCGATTTTGTGAAATTAAAAGAAAAGCGATCAAAAAATGATCGCTTTAAAAGTCTCTGATAAATTAATTTCTCTATTGGTAAGTAACTACCAATTTGGGTCTTTTTGAAATATCTGAAAATATCGGTGAGCAGAATTGTCGTGTATTATAATAGGTTTCATCTTGCAACATCATCATAAATCCATACCTTTTATTTTCTGAAATCATTGATGAAACAAGACCTGTAACATCCATATCAACCAAATCCAAAAAGCCCAGGCTTGTATGAGGGACAGAAATCTGCCCAACAGTTGTTGTAGTTGGCTGTGTAAACCAAGTTACTGTATTCCCATCCCAATCTGATATAATTCTACGAATAAACATTGAGTTGTTATAACCGTAATTTGCAGTAATCCGATCTCCATTCGTCAGACTTCCGGAAGGAACAGAATAAAGTGACAATTTTGCTGAAACTATAGTCGCTCCTGAAGGAATCTGGCTTAGATTAAATTTAAAATGTCCCCGGTTGTTTAATGAAACTCCTCCGCTTGTCCAAGCCTGGGCATTAATATCTCCTCCACTTGCTGACACATCTGTAAACCCAAGTACTGCAACATTTTTAAAATCAGATAAAGTTCCTTCCTGAATTGTTATTGTTTGTATAACTGATGGTTTCACATCAACTGTCATAGTGTCTAAACCTGTAGCTCCTTTATCGTCAACTGCCATTAATTGAAAAATATATGTTCCGGAATTCAGTCCTGCAACCTTTGTTGTTACTGAAGCGGGGTTTTCAATTACAGATGCGGCGGGACCTGATAATTGACTCCATAAATAGCCCTTAATTATTCCGTCTGAATCTGTTGCACTTCCTGCAAGAGTAACATAACTCTGTGGCAATTGTATGGTTTGATTAATTCCTGCATTAACTACTGGCACTTTATTTACAGCAGGCAAAACAGTAACTGAAACTGAATCCACACCAGAATCACCTTTGTTATCTGTTACCATTAATTGATAACGATAAACACCAGCTATAAGTGAAGATATTTTTGTTAGAGCAGAACCGGACGACTCAATATTACTTACTGAAGGGCCTGATGTTTGTGTCCATTTATAAGTACTGATTGTTCCATCTTCATCTTTACCGCTTCCGGCAAGGTATGTATAGTTATCCGGCAATTGAATAACTTGTGGAATACCGGCATTTGCAACCGGCACTTTATTTTGTCCGGCTATAACTGTAATAGATACAGTATCAGTGGCACTTGCGGCCTGATTATCTGTGACAGTAAACTTAAATGAATAAACACCTGCAATTAGACCCGATACTTTTGTTGCAGCAGAAGCAGGCGATTCAATTTTTGAAGATGTAGGTCCACTTGTCTGCACCCATGAGTATGTTACAATTGACCCATCAATATCACCGCCACTTCCCGAAAGCAGTGTATAATTCAAAGGCAATTGTATAGTTTGAGATAACCCTGCATCAGCAGTTGGGGGCGTATTGGTTTTTTCCTTTTTACAACTAACAATTAAAAAGAAAATGAAACTGTAAAGAAAAAATTTTGAAAAATTGTTCATGGGTAAAAAACTTAAGTAATAACAATAACCGTATAAATAAGAAGAAGGTGTTTTATAGGTTAGCAACGGCGTTTTTTCAGTGTGTAAAAATATTGTCAAATTGCGTTCGCTATACTAATTATTTAACAACTGTGTTGTTTTAGCTAATAAGTGTGTCATATTTCTTCCTTTCGTGCAACTTTTGCTATTTATAGTAACCTTAAAGATTGATTTTTTTAAAAAATTCATCCCGCCTCCTTATAGCTATTTCTATCCTCACCCCATTTTCCATTTCCACTTCCCCACCCCGTCCTTTATGATATTTTTTTATTTTATTCAGGTTAATTAAAAAAGAATGATGAGACCTGAAAAAAAGAGAATCGGGAAGCATTTCTTCATATTCCTTAATATTACGTACTGATATAATTTTTCTGCCATTCACTAAGAAAATATAGGTGTAGGGGCCATTGGCTTCACAGTAAATAATATCGTTAATAGCAAAAAACTCCACCCCGCCTGCACTAGATTGAACTGCAATTTTCTGCAACTGTATTTCTGAACTTTTCAAATTTTTCAACAAATTATTTAACTGCAGATTAAAATATTTTCTATCAACTCTATTTTGAGCCTTTGCTATTGCAGCTTTAAGCTCATCAATATTTACGGGTTTCAATAAATAATCAAGAGCAGAATACTTAAAGGCCTTTAGGGTATATGAATCAAATGCAGTTACAAATATTATTTCGAAATCAACCGGCATAATTCGGTCAAGAAAATCAAACGCATTACCATGTGGCATCTCAATGTCAAGTAAAACCAAATCAGGCTGAAACTGGTGAATAAGAATTGCAGCTTCGGTGATATTACTGGCCTCCCCAATATGATCCACCTGGGGGCAGTATGTTTTCAGCAATTCTTTCAGTATTCGCAGGTTTTTAGGTTCATCGTCAATAGTGAGCACTTTTATCATATATCTGTTTATAAAGGAAAAACTAAAGTTACTTTGGTTCCGGCAACATTCCCTGCCGTATTCATCACATCCTCCACTTTTATTAGAATAGACAACTGTTTCGATTGATTAATTAATTTTACTCTTTCAGCAGTTAAAGTCATTCCCTTCGATTGGTATTCGATAGGATTGTTTGACTTCAATATCTGTGCTTTCTTCCTCCCGATTCCATTGTCCTCTATTATACATTCCATTGTCTCATTTTTTTCGGTGAAAGCTAACTTAATCAGCCCATTCCCATCTTTGAGATGTTTTATTCCATGCCGAAGAGCATTCTCAACATACGGTTGCAATAACATGGGTTGAATCTGTAATTCAAACGGGCCATGCTTTAAATCCTGCTTTATCTGGTAATCGAAACTGTTTTCCATCCTCGCTTTCTCCAATTCGAGATAATTAAACAGGTAGGCTATTTCCTCTTCCAACGTAATTAAATCTTTTGATGAAAAATCAAGTGTTTGCCTGATTAGCTTTGAAAAACCTGTTATAAATTTATTAGCACCTTGAACATCCCTGTCAATCACATATTGCTGAATGGAGTTAAGGCAGTTAAAGATGAAATGAGGATTCATTTGTGCCTTTAATGCCATTTGTTCTGTTTCAGAAATTTTTCTTTGAAAATCATCTCGTTCAGCCTGACGCTTTTTGAACGCTGAAATTCTTCTTGTAAAAAAGAAAAACACAATAGCAACTATCAGCATTGTTACAAGAAAATAAAACCAAACAGATAGCCAAAAAGGAATTTCACATTTAACACTCACAGAAAAAGGCAAAGTTATTTCATTATCTATCCATGAATCAAATTCACGTTTTGCCTGTATTTGTAGCACATAATCACCATAGGGAACCGGATTAAGTTGCACAGCACGGTCATTAGTATATATCCAGTTAGAATCGTACCCTAAAAGCCTATATCGAAAATTATTTCTACCTGGGCTGCTGAAATTAAGCGCATCAAACTTTACAGAAATATTTCGTTTTTGATATTCAAGTTTTTCTAAATCTCTAAGTTCTGCAAATTTCCCATTTATAGTAACCGATGTAATGTAAAACTGAAGAGGATACGACTTCTTAGTTATAACCTTGTTCTTATTAAGAAAAGATATTCCAGCGTTAGTTGCAACAATGACATTGTCTCTATCGTCAATAATATCATTTACTTCATTTGAGAGTAATCCATCCTGCACCGAAAGGTTCTTTACAGAATATCGAAATGGACGCACAGACTCAATCGACAAAATTGTGATACCACTATTTGTTGCAAGCCATATATGATTATTTTCAGTAAAAATTCTCCGTATGTTATTGCTCACAATCCCCTTGCTTGTATTAATTTCATAAAGGCTGTCATTAATCTCAACTAAAAGACCTTTACCACGAGTTCCAATACAAAGAAATTGATTTTTGTACTCATTAATATCAGTTATTCGTGAACGAAGAATTTCCTTTGAACTTTCATATGGTATTAAAGATTCATTTCGGTAGCTCCAAAGTCCAAATTGATTACCAATCAATATTTCATTCATATGAGTTAAAAACACTTTAGAAACCCGAAAATAATTTTTTGGACTTTTTGTAAGCAGCCTCAAGTCCTGATAACGATAAGCAAGCAAGGACCCTGTTGTACCCGAAAACAACGTATCTCCCTTCCGGATGAAATTTGAATTCTGACCAACCACAATTAAATTATAAGCACCTATTCTTTGCCTATCTTTACTAACCCAAGCGTTTGAATCAAATAAGTTAACTGAACTTCCGACAAGAATATTATTATTCTCATATTTATAAAATGAAACAATATCAGCAACATTCAATTTTTTTTTCTCAATTGATTTACCCGGATTAACTTTCAAAATTTCATTATTACCAATTGCAGCAACAAGGTTTTCGTCATCGATTTTTATCAAAGCCTTTGACTTATACTCAATTATTTTTTCCTTAAAAGCCAAATGTTTAATTTGAAAAAGATTTACATAATATACACCATTTGAAAGTGTGGATATCCATAAGCCTCCCTCATAATCTTTTTCGATAGATGTAACATGAATACCTTTTAGATACTCATCGATGATTTTTCCATTAGAATTCTTAATAACAAGGCCATCTCCTGTTGCATAATAATAACTACTATCAATACATTCAATATCATCTGTACTATAAGCGCTCCCTTCATATATGTAGCTGCCGTCATTTAAAATCTTTATAACACAGTCAACAGAATAGAAAAAGAATGTTTTGTCATCTGTTTTCTTTATCCTATATCGTTCAGGTTGTATTGTGTGAGCAACTTGGATTCTTAATTTTTTATTTCCCTCCGTGTTTATAACTATTTCAGAAGACTTCTCTCTTTTTTTGACTTTCCCGTCATAATTGGAAGGATACTCATATATTACAGTGAAAAAATCTCTTTTTGTTATTTGCCTTGCATTACACTTCACTTCGGACGCAAGTTTTGTAAATCTCTCTATTTCACCTTTAGCCGAAATTGTGTAATAATTAGGGCCAGAAGCTACTATATGTACCACATCATTTGAATCAATATATATAGCGGAAATGACTCCTGGTTTTACAAGCCCACTCAATTTCTCATTCCACTTATAATCCTTAAACTCTCCATTTTCATAATAAAACAACCTGCCGGAAAAAGAATATGCCCATATCCTCTTTTTAGAATCTTCATAAATTCCAAGAATAGAATTATCGGCAAGATTAAATGTAACAAATTCATACCCATTGTACCTGCAGATGCCATGATCGGTTGCAAACCACATGTAATGATAAGAGTCCTGTAATACCTGGTAAACTTCAGAACTGGGCAACCCATCGGAAGGGGTATAATTTTTAAAATTATACCGCAGTTGCTGTGCTGTTACTTCAAAAGGTTTAAATAAAGCAATCAGTATCAGAATGAAGGTTATATTTAGCAGCCGGTGTACTGACATGCTTAAAATTAAAACTTACACAGATAAAAATTCGAGAAACTTTTTTAGTCCTTTCTTTTTTTCATCGTCAAGAAAGTAATTAATGTTAACAGTGTAATACCTTACAAGATCATAAACCGGGTATTTCTGCTGTTCGGCTATTTCCTTTATATACTTAAGCCCCTCAGCGTTTGCTTCATTAAAACGACTGATCCATTCTTCACTCATGGGTTTCAAACTAATCCATGCTGCAAATACAAAAGGCAAGCCGGTCATTGTACGCCACTCACCAGCCAAATCGTACACGTACGTTGTTGTTCGCCTTGCTTCCAGTGCCCTGTCGCCAATAATTACAGCGCCGGTTGTTCCGTGTATTTTGGTGAGATAACTTTCATCTTTTGCATCAATCAGAACCGGTTCAATTCCCCATAATTCTTTTGTAAGCACTTTAAACAATGCAACTGATGTACGGCTTTGATAATCGAGATAAACCGTTTTTAATTTTTCAACCGGTACTTCACTGAACAAACACACCGATGCCACATCACCATCAGCACCAATACCATAATCACTGACAATATAATAACCCGGTAATTCGGGAAGCAACGCTACAGGTACCAACCCAACATCTACTGTACCATTTTTCAGCATTTCGGCTACTTTTGAAGGATAATCAGGAATTAATTCATGATCCTTCAGAAATTCCTCCGACTGCATCCCGTACATCAGGGGCTTTGTGTTTAAATAACTAACAGCGCCAATTTTAATCTTCTTCAATTCATTTACTTTTGCGTTGCAAAGAAAAGAATTAAGTTGATAGGTTTGTCCGATATAGGGCAGCCGGTTATAAAATTTACAAACAGTTTTTAATGGAACTCCAGAACCTTACAGCCATCTCTCCGGTTGACGGCCGTTACCGAAGCCAGCTTCAGCATTTAGATATTTATTTTTCAGAGTTTGCACTGATCCGCTACAGGGTTCAGGTGGAAATTGATTATTTCCTTTTTCTTGCTGAAAAGAAGTTCTTTAAACTTTCAGTCACTCAACGGCAGGCTTTGAACGATGTTGTAGCCAATTTTTCAGTTAACAAAGCTGTTGAAATTAAAAACCTGGAAAGCATTACCAACCACGATGTAAAAGCGGTTGAATACTTTCTGAAAAGAGAACTGGAAGCATTGAAGCTTGACCATTTGAAAGAATGGGTGCATTTTGGTTTAACATCGCAGGACATAAACAACACTTCTATTCCTCTTTCATGGAAAGATGCGCTGGAAAATGAACTGATGCCGGGACTTTCAAACCTCATTCTGAAATTAAAAGGTTTTGCAAAAGAATGGAAAGATATTCCATTGCTTGCACGTACACACGGACAACCAGCCTCTCCCACCCGTTTGGGAAAAGAAATCATGGTTTTTGTTGAACGGTTAGAAAATCAACTGCAACAATTATCCGCATTACCAACTACTGCAAAGTTTGGCGGAGCAACCGGAAATTTCAATGCACATAAAGTTGCTTATCCAAAAACCGACTGGATAAAATTCGGCAACCAGTTTGTTGAAGAAAAGCTTGGTCTACAGCGCCAGCAGTTCACTACACAAATTGAACATTATGATAATCTTGCTGCGCAAATGGACAACATTAAACGCATCAACACCATCCTGATTGATCTTTGCCGTGACATCTGGACTTATGTTTCGTTAGATTATTTCAAACAAAAAATAAAGAAAGGCGAAGTGGGCAGCAGTGCCATGCCACACAAAGTTAATCCCATTGATTTTGAAAATGCAGAAGGTAACCTTGGTATTGCAAATGCGTTGTGGGAACATCTTTCAGCCAAACTTCCTGTTTCAAGACTGCAGCGTGACCTTACAGACTCAACTGTATTGCGTAACCTCGGCGTACCATTTGCTCATTCCATCCTTTCGCTCAAATCAATTGAAAAAGGGTTGAACAGATTGCTGCTGAACGAAGATAAAATCAGGCAGGACTTAGATAACAACTGGGCTGTTGTTGCAGAAGCTATTCAAACAATTTTGCGCAGGGAAAACTATCCAAATCCTTACGAAGCCTTAAAGGAACTCACAAGGGGTAATGCCGCAATCACAAAAAAAATAATGCAGGATTTTATTAGAGGATTAAAAGTAAGTGCAGATGTGAAGAAAGAACTGCTGGCTGTTACGCCCTTTAATTACACCGGGGTTAACCCCAAATTTTAATTCAAAAATCCATTATTCAAAAGGAAGAGGTTTTAAAGGCAGATGAACCTACCCTTTTGTTTATGAAACGTCTTCGATAAAAAAATATTCCGGTGCTTTGTGTTTAAACAGGCGAATGCTGATAATATCATATTGAATTCGTTTCCATTCCGGATGTTGATGCAGGAATTCCTCCCCGGCATTCATCAACCGCTGTAGTTTTTTATCAGTCACTCCTTCTTCGGGGTGACCAAAAGTATCTGAAGTCCGGGTTTTCACTTCTACAAAATGAAGAATTCCTTCCTTTTCCGCTATCACATCCAGCTCAAAATAAGAGTGTTTCCAGTTTTTATGTAAGATGTTGAAACCGCTTTGCATAAGCCATGCAACAGCCATTTCCTCAC
Organism: Chitinophagaceae bacterium UBA1953; assembly: GCA_002336115.1. Classification (GTDB taxonomy): domain Bacteria; phylum Bacteroidota; class Bacteroidia; order Chitinophagales; family Chitinophagaceae; genus Lacibacter. The sequence continues at coordinate 208,767 of DDEN01000004.1, read as the reverse complement.
CTTGTTTGCCTGTTTCAAGATGTTTTGCCATAAGATTAAAATTAATCATTCGTTCTTATCCACATAGTGAGGAAAAAAGCATGAGCTATAAAATGCGTTTTGTGGCGATGTTTTTAGCTATTTTTGTTCTTCAAGATTAAAATCATGAAGCTTAACAAGAATATCATTTTTACCTTACTTGCTTTAACTGTTGTTGCAGCATTGTACCGCATTCTTCCCAACCGTCCTTTTGGTTTTGAACCACAAACAGCAATTGCTTTATTTGCAGGTTCAATCATAAAAGATAAAAAATACGCATTTGCTTTGCCATTATTAAGTATGCTTATCAGCGATACAATTTATCAGGCGTTGTTTTCTGCAGGCTTAACAGCTATTCCCGGATTTTACAGCGGGCAGTTTGTAAACTACCTGCTCTTTGCAAGTATAACCGTAGTTGGCTTCTTTGTTAATTCAAAAAATGTCTGGCAAATTGGCCTTGGCGCATTGACAGCACCCACCCTTTATTTCCTTGCAAGCAATTTGTTTGTATGGATTGGTGGCGGAGGTTATCACCATCCAAAAACGGTTGTCGGTTTAATGCAAACCTATGTAGATGGTATTCCTTTTTACGGAATGGGAATTTATTCTACTCTCGTTTTCAGTGCCGTTTTCTTTGGAGGTTATGCATTACTGAAAGGGAAAGAGTTGAAAACAGCTCATTAATTTTTTCAAATAAATATTTTAAAAGCCATGTTTTTTTGAGTGCCCAAAAAGTTAGACACAAGCTGGTGTATTTATGTTTAAAATAAACAAGTACAATTATCGATATTAGCTTTAATGTGTAAAATTGGCTTGGAGGCAAGCGTGGGATATCAGGAGGGGCTAAAAGGTGAAAGGAGGAACAAAAAAAACGGGGCCTCTCTTTATCACGAGTTACTTAAAAATTTCTTCCAGTTTTTTTACCAGTTCATCACCTCTCAGGTTTCTTGCTATTACCACTCCATTTGGATCAAGCAGCGTGTTGAACGGAATTCCCTGTACACCAAATTGTCGTGCTGCAGCGTTGTCCCATCCTTTCAGATCAGCGGTCTGTGTCCAAGTGTAACGATCATCCTTTACAGCCTTTAACCATTTATCTTTCGATTCATCAAGTGATACACTGAAAATTTCAAAGCCTTTACTTTTGTATTTCTCATAAGCTTTTATAAGATTTGGGCTTTCTGCACGGCATGGGCCACACCAGCTTGCCCAGAAATCAACCAGCACATATTTTCCTTTAAATGATGACAGTGAAACTGCGTTCCCATTTGCATCGGGTTGCGTAAAATCGGCAGCAGCAGTTCCCACCATCGATTTTTTCCCGGTTTCAATCATCGCTTTTATTTTCATTCCCTGTATGGATTCTTTAATAGGATCATTTAACAAAGAAAACAAAGGCTCACCTTTTGCCGCATCCATATCTACTCCCAAAGCATCTTCTACAAGATATAAGGAAACAAATGAAGCCGGATTCTTTTTTACAAAGGCCATCTGCTCTATAAACAATAATCGCTGTATTCTTTTATAAACATCAAGCAGCAGGTTTGTTGCTTCTGCATTTTTTACTTTGCTGTATTCAGAATAAACGTTTACAGCTTTATTTTCCAACTCAGTTATTTGCCTGATTTGTTGCTGATAATTGTAAAAATCATTTACTAACGGAGAGCCGCTTACTGATGCTTCATTTAAAAACGTTTTTGATATAACCGTAATATTTCCTGTATCAAGAAAAAGTGTGAGATTATTATGGTTAAATTCTTCGTTATCAAAAGCCTTGTTCTTAGGCGGATTTTCTTCCTGCAGGCTGATTGTTGCAATTACCGGCCCGGCTATGGCTCCTTTAATTTCAAACTTACCATTAACAAGGTTTGTTTCCTCAGCAGAACTTCCGTTATCCCAACTCAGCAATACCATATATTTTTTTGCAGTTGCAGGAAGCGATCCGGTAATAACAAATTTTTTTTCCTGTGCTGAAGCAGATAAAAATGCAAGCAGCAGAACAGAATAAATAAGTTTGTTCATGTTTAATTGGATGATTTGAAAATTTCTTCTAACCGGCTTTGCAGTTCATCGCCACGCAGATTCTTACCGATAATTATTCCATCGGGTCCAACCAGTATATTTTGCGGAATGGCTGAAATTTTATAAAGCTTGGCAGCTTCATTTCCCCAGAACTTAAGATCACTTACATGCGTCCATGTAAGGCCATCGGTTGCAATGGCATTAATCCATGCACTACGGTCACGGTCTAAAGAAACACCCAAAACAGTAAAGTTCTTTTCTTTGAATTTATTATATGCAGCAAGCACATTCGGATTTTCCATACGGCATGGTCCGCACCAGCTTGCCCAGAAATCAACCAGCACATACTTTCCTTTGAAAGATGAAAGCGAAATCATATTGCCCGATGTATCTGCCTGTATAAAATCCATTGCTTTTGTGCCAACAGCCCCAATTTTATTTTCCTGCACAATTTCATTGACCATGCGACCGTAATAACTTGTTTGCGCATCGGTACTGAGTTTCGCAAACCGCTGGTCGAGTATATCTGGCTGTTGGAAAAAATTATATAATACATAAAGCAACAAAGGTGTTACTGCTGATTTATTGTGACTTTCAATGTATACATCTGCTTTTTGATTCAATTCTTCAACAAGGCTTCGTGCAACGGTGTATAACGAATCCTGTTTGGCCTGCATAGCAGGGTTTGAAATCTGCTTTCCTAAAGCATCAAGTCTTGAGAAAAAAGGGTCGAATGTTTTTTTAAACTCATTAAATTCATCATGCGACTTTGACCCCTTCACCACCGCAAAGGGCAATGAATCAATTTTTCCTGTTACAGTTATTTTTGAAGGATCGAGAAAGATACCCAAATCCTGGCTGCTGCCTTCAACCACAAGTACATGCATGGCAGTTTCCTTCAATTCCCCTTTCAGTTCAAATTTTCCGTTTTTAATTACCGATTCAGCAAGTGTTATACTTTCTGCATTATCAAAACGCAGACTTACTTTCGCATTTTCTTTAGCACCTTTAATGGTTCCGTTAATAACAAAGGCTTTCTGCGCCTGCACTGTAATAATTGCAACGGAAAAAACAATAAACAAAAACAGATTTCTCATATATTATTTAGAATGACGTTGTTTCAACACATAAATCACATCCTGCAAAGTAACATCTTTAGCTCTTAATAAAACCATAAGATGGAACAGCAGGTCGGCTGCTTCATTCAGAAACAGATCTTCATTATTATCCTTCGCTTCAATCACCACCTCTGTTGCTTCCTCTCCTACTTTCTGAGCAATTTTATTGATACCTTTTTCAAACAAACTTCTTACATAGCTTTTTCCTTCAGTGCTTTTTCTGCGCAAATCAATTATATCCTGCAGATACAGCAGAAAATCATCGCTGTGATTTTTTTCGCTCCAGCATGTATCAGCACCTGTGTGGCATGTGGGGCCAAGCGGCTCGGCTTTAATCAACAATGTATCCTGGTCGCAATCGAGCAACACCTGTTTTACATTTAAAAAATTTCCGCTTTCTTCGCCTTTTGTCCATAAACGGTTTTTACTGCGGCTGTAAAACGTAACCTGACCCGATTGTTCGGTTTTCTGTAACGCCTCCTCATTCATAAATCCAAGCATCAGTACTTTACCTGTTTTATAATCCTGAATAATGGCAGGTACCAATCCATCTGCATACTTCTTAAAATCTGGTTTCACTTTTTTATCTTTTTTTATGGTACAATCACCTTTACTGCTTTCGGCTGCATTGGCGTCGCACACTTGTACAAAATTAATTTTATTCAGCTATCCTTATAACCTCACTGCTATTCCTTTCTCTTTCAGGAAGTGTTTCAGATCAGCAATTTCAATTTCCTTAAAATGAAAAATACTTGCAGCAAGTGCAGCATCAGCATAAGCCTGTTCAAACACATCGGCAAAATGCTGCATTGTTCCTGCGCCACCACTTGCAATTACCGGCACCGATAATTCAGTTGAAAGTTGATACGTAATGTCTAACGCAAACCCTTGTTTGGTTCCGTCATTATTCATACTCGTTAATAAAATTTCACCTGCACCAAGTTCAACAGCTTCCTTTGCCCAATCAAAACATTTCTTATCTGTCTTTGTTCGTCCGCCGTTGAGATACACATACCATTCACCATCTTCTTCTTTCTTGGTATCAATTGCCAGTACACAGCATTGGCTTCCTGCTGCTTTTGCAATGCCGCTGATGAGTTGTGGGTTTTTAAATGCTGCGGTGTTCACACTCACTTTATCTGCACCCGAATTAAGCAACACACTCATATCTTCAACAGTACTTATTCCTCCACCTACAGTAAACGGAATATTTACATGCCTTGCAATACGCTTCACCAGTTCGCTCAGTGTTTTTCTTTTTTCAACAGTAGCAGTAATATCTAAAAACACCAGCTCATCTGCACCCTGCTGTGCATATAAAGCACCCAGTTCAACAGGATCACCGGCATCACGTAAATCCACAAAGTTTGTTCCCTTAACGGTACGTCCGTCTTTAATATCCAAGCAGGGAATAATTCGTTTTGTCAGCATAAAAAATAAAAAAGGCTTCAGTTTAATGAAGCCTGAGATTATACAAAGATAAAGATTATGGTCGTGGTAAAATGCTTTGTAAAATTCTTCCAGCCCCTATCAGCTTGCGGCTCCAGTAAGAATCATTCAAATCACTGATCATTACGCCGCCGGAAGTAGAAGCATGAACAAATTTGTTATTTTGTAAATACATACCTACATGCGAAACACCACCTCTTGTATTAAAGAAAACAAGATCACCTTCTTTCATATCCGTAGTGGGTATCCATTCTGTAGCATCTCTTTGCTCCCGTGCAGTACGAGGCAGTTTTAATGCAAAAACACCTAAAAACAAAGTTTGCATAAATGCAGAACAATCAATCCCATTCTGAGTTAATCCTCCAAGCCTGTAAGGAACTCCCCACCAATTGTCAATAAAATCGTACAGGGATTTGTTTTGTATTAATTCAACCGGAACATCCAGCCTGATTGCATATTTAAACTGATTGATTGAAAACAGCTCAAGTGCAGCTGATGCTGCTGATGTAATATTTTTTGTTTGAAAAAAAAGTGAATTTGTTTTTCCGGACTTTGACGAACTGTAAGTCGTTGCCGGGCTTGAAGATGGTTTTATTTCAATATGATTGATAAACTGTGATGACTGTTTGTTTTGTGAAGCGGTTTCATCCTTTTGAGGTTGAAATATATTCTTCACAGCACTGCAACTGCCAAGCAGGAACAACAATGATATGCAGAGAATACTATTTTTCACTGGACTGAATTTTTTAGACCGTTGCAAAATTAAGGGCATCGGGCCGAATGAGCAAGAAACAGGCCAACTTATCATCTGATAATCAAAAATTTTCACATTTTGTATGACAATTTTTCACCCAGAATGTGATTAAATGTTCGTGAATATTCGCCAGATAAAAGCGAAATTTGGCGCTTTACTATGTGCCAATTTTCACACTTACACGTTCATACACAATATTCGTTACTCGATGGAGCAGCCTCCATCCCTTCATTATATTCAAAAGCCATTAATGATAAAATGCCTGCACTTGCCATTACCGATCATGGAAATATGTTCGGGGCATTTCAATTTGTGGCCGAAGCTTATAAAAATAAAAATGAGGATGGCTCATTAAAAGTCAAACCAATTGTTGGCTGCGAATTTTATCTTACCGAAAACCGACATGTAAAAACATTCAGTAAGGAACAGCGTGACAACCGTTTTCACCAGGTATTACTGGCAAAGAATGAGCAAGGGTATAAAAATCTTGTAAAACTTACTTCGCTTGGTTTTATTGAAGGAATGTACAGCAAATATCCTCGCATTGATAAAGAATTAATTCATAAATATCACGATGGATTAATAGCAACTACCTGTTGCCTTGGTGCTATGGTTCCGCAAATGATTCTTACAAAAGGCGAAGCAGAAGCCGAAAACGAATTTAAATGGTGGCTGAATATTTTTCAGAAAGATTACTACGTGGAGATTCAGCGTCATGGGCTTGCTGAACAGGAAAAAGTAAATGCTGTTTTACTCAGATTCGCAAAAAAGTATAATGTAAAAATTATTGCCAGTAATGATTCCCATTACGTTGATCAGACCGATTTTAATGCACACGACATATTGCTTTGCATCAACACAGGTGAAAAGCAATCAACACCGGCACTGAGAGAATTTACAGACGATGATGTGATGGTGAAAAACAAACGCTTTGCATTTCCAAACGACCAGTTTTATTTTAAAACATCGGGCGAAATGAAAAAGCTATTTGAAGATATTCCTGATGCCATTGATAATACAAATGAAATTGTTGATAAGGTTGATGTGCTGAACCTGAAAAAAGATATTCTGCTGCCAGCCTTTCCTGTGCCAAAGGAATTTCAGATTCATGACGATGCCAACCTTAACCAATGGGAATTTCTAAAACATCTTACATACATCGGGGCAAAAGAACGTTACCACGAAATTGAAGAAAGCACCCGTGAACGGATTGACTTTGAACTCTTCACCATTAAAACAATGGGCTTTGCCGGTTACTTCTTAATTGTAAGTGATTTCATTAAAGCCGGAAGAAACATGGGCGTGTTTGTGGGGCCAGGGCGTGGTTCTGCTGCGGGAAGTGTTGTGGCGTATTGCATTGGCATTACCAATATCGATCCCATTAAATACAATTTACTGTTTGAACGCTTCCTAAATCCTGATCGTAAGTCAATGCCCGATATTGATACTGACTTTGATGATGAAGGAAGACAACGTGTAATTGATTACGTAGTTGATAAGTATGGAAAAGCACAGGTGGCACAAATTATTACTTACGGTACAATGGCAGCGAAATCAAGCATTGCCGATGTGGCCCGTGTAATGGATTTGCCTTTACCCGAAAGCAGAGCTTTATCGAAGCTTGTTCCTGAACGCCCCGGTGTTTCGCTTAAGCGGGTATTGCATGCTCCGTTTACAGGTGAAAAAAGTTTGACAGAAAAAGAAAACTTTGGCCCCGATGAAATGGAAACTGTGAAGAAATTAAGACAGGTTTACAGTGGCGAAGATTTACCTGCCAAAATACTTCACGAAGCAGAAATCCTGGAAGGCTCCGTTCGTAATACCGGTATTCATGCAGCAGGAATCATCATCGCCCCAAAAGATTTAACAGAATTAATTCCTGTCTGCACATCAAAGGAATCTGAACTGTGGTTAACACAAATTGAAGGTAGTGTAATTGAAGAAGCTGGTGTTATTAAGATGGACTTTCTTGGTTTAAAAACACTCAGTATTATTAAGAATGCGCTGCATCTTATCAAACTCAATCATGGAATTGATATAGAGATTGACAACATACCGCTTGATGATGAACAAACATTTGAACTTTATCAACATGGATCAACAATTGGCACTTTCCAGTTTGAAAGTCCGGGTATGCAAAAATATCTTCGAGAATTAAGGCCCGACCAGTTTGGCGATCTGATTGCGATGAATGCGCTCTATCGTCCCGGCCCAATTGCTTATATCCCCAACTTCATCGATCGTAAACATGGCAAGGAAGAAATCACCTACGATTTGCCGGAGATGGAAGAATATCTTAATGAAACCTATGGTATTACAGTTTACCAGGAACAGGTAATGCTGCTTGCTCAAAAAATTGCCGGCTTTACCAAAGGCGATGCCGACGTATTGCGTAAAGCAATGGGTAAAAAGCAAAAAGCTGTTCTGGATAAAATGAAAAAACAGTTTGTAGAAGGTGCTTCTGCCAAAGGGCATCCTGCCGATAAACTGGAGAAAATATGGACAGACTGGGAAGCATTTGCACAATATGCTTTCAACAAATCACACTCTACCTGTTATGCTTTTGTTGCGTATCAAACAGCTTATCTCAAAGCACACTACCCTGCTGAATATATGAGTGCGGTGCTGAATAACGCAGGTTCAATCGAAAAAATCACCTTCTTTATGGAAGAGTGTAAACGCATGGGATTAAAAGTACTTGGCCCGGATATTAACGAATCACTCACTGGTTTTGCTGTAAACAAAGCAGGTGAAATCCGTTTTGGCTTAGGAGGATTAAAAGGTGTGGGAGAAGCAGCCATTGAAAGTATTATTGACGAACGTGGAAAGCGTGGAGCATACAAAGATGTGTTTGACTTTATTAAACGCATTAACCAGCGTACTGTTAATAAAAAATCACTGGAAAGTTTAGTATATGGCGGCGCATTTGATTGCTTTAAAGAATTTCACCGTGCACAATATTTTCATGTAATGAATGGCGATACTGTGAATACACTTGAGCGTATCATCAGCTTTGGTAACCGTTACCAGGCAAATGTGCAGAGTAATACAAACACTTTGTTTGGCGATTCAATGATGATGGAAATTCCTACGCCCAAAATCCAGAACTGTGAGGAATGGACATTAACAGAAAAGCTGGATCATGAAAAAGAAATTACAGGCATTTTCATCAGTGGTCATCCGCTGGATCATTTCAGGTTTGAAATGCAGCATTATAAAATTACACCACTGAGTGAGTTTAATGAATTTAAAGAAGCTATTCAACTACAGGCAAACCCGTTTCATCAGTTCAGACTGGCAGGGCTTGTTACAGCACACAATCAACGTGTAACTAAAACAGGAAAGCAGTTCGGCATCTGTTCAATTGAAGATTATACAGGCAATACTGAATTTGCATTATTTGGTGAAGACTTTGTAAAATTCAAAGATCATTTTACACCGGGGGCCGTTGTGTATATAACCGGCACCTTTAAAACACGTTGGAACAAAACAGATGACTTTGAATTCAAAATCAGCAATGTAATTTTACTTGAAACTGTAAAAGCTACCTTAACCCGCCAGTTAATTGTTGATATTGAACCCAGATTTTTAACAGAGGATATGGTAAAATTCATTGAAAAGAATGTGAAAAAAAATCCCGGAAAATCCAGCATTAAGTTTAATTTATCTGAACCAAAGGAAAACTGGAAAATTGCCATGTACACAGTTGACAAAGGATTTTTAATGAATGATGAAATGGCCGAGTTTTTAATGAATAAACCAGAACTTGGAGTAACAATAACTACATAACAGTAACGTAAAAACAAACGGGGTGCCAGGCACCCCGTTTCATTTCCTCATGTTCTTGTTGTATTAATTCTTTACAACTTCTGTTTCATTAATTATGTTCATGTTGCTTTTTACGTTAAAAGCACTTGCAACTGCCAAACTTTTCAGGTCAATAATCTCAAAACGCACATTCGATTTTTCAAAATCTTCAGCATTTAACTGAAACTTACGGCTGATATTTACACCTGACACTGATTCCTGGTAAATTATTTCGCCAGTTTCATCCTTAATTACAATTGCAAATTTTGCATTTTCCTTGTTGTTAATATTAAGCTGAAATACAGGGTGGCTGTTTAGCGTTCCTGCTGAGATTAATTCTGCTCCTGGAATTTCATTTCCTGCCTTTGCACTAAATCCAAATACTACTGCAGCTAAAGTAAATAAACCAATCACCGCATTTTTCACTGTTGTTTTCATCTTGCCTATTTTTAGTTATTGTTTCTTATTACTACTTCTTTTACAGGGCAAGTTTCGCTGTTTAAAGCATGGATATTGATAAATAATTACGGATTATTTCATCACATTCAATACTTTAAGTTGTGTTGACTGTACAAAATTAATGGCGATCATTATTTATTACAAGACAAGATCGGGCTTCTTTTATGCCCTTAAATTTAAAATAAAAACAGCAAAACCCTTTACAGTAAAGGGTTTAAGACAATTTTATCCATTATGCCCAAATGTGCTTTTGCTACCTGATAACATGCTGTTAACTTTATATTATGGGCCGGTTTGAACCAATTATTCAGTTCCTTCAATCCAAAAAAGCAATTGGTATGCACATGCGTATGTCGCATGCAGATAATAAGAAAAGCCTGTTATGGAAAACATTTATGCCCCGCAGAAAAGAAATCCTGAACAATGTAAATAACGATCTTCTTTCAATTACTGTTTATCCAACCCATTATTATCCTGCAGACTCATGCAGTGAATTTGAAAAATGGGCTGTGGTTGAAGTAACTGACAATACCGTTATCCCCGCAAATATGGAATCATTCGTTTTGGAAGATGGTTTGTATGCAGTGTTTCATTACAAAGGTTCCAGTAATGATACAAGCATTTTCCAATACATTTTTACAGAATGGCTTCCTGCATCAGGTTACACATTGGACCAGCATCCGCATTTTGAAGTATTAGGCAGTTTATATAAAAACGCCGATCCTGTTTCAGAAGAAGATATCTGGATCCCAATTAAACCACAAAGCAACCTAAACTAATGAATTTGCATCTTTTTCTTAAAAAATACGATCTTTCGCAAACAACAAAAAAGCATAATTATCTTTGTAATTCTCAAACAAAACAATTCAAACATGAAAGCAGTAAAACTTTTGCTCGCTGTTATTTTTACTTTCGTTTCTGTAGGCTTAGTTGCCCAGCAAAAAGGGAAAGCGAAAAACACCAAACAGCCGAAAGCTAAAACAGAACAGGTAAAAAAATGTACATGTCCGGAAGGCGAATGTGGTCCGGATTGTAAATGCGAAAAAGGTGATAAATGTGAAAAGCACATGGGCATGCACGATGCAAAATACATTTGCCCTATGCACCCCGATCAGGTTAGTGATAAACCCGGCAAATGCAGTAAGTGCGGTATGGACCTTGTAAAAAAAGACAAAGAAGAAAAAGAACATGGCGATCATGATGCTAAATTCACCTGCCCCATGCACCCGGATCAGGTTAGCGACCAACCAGGCAAATGCAGCAAATGTGGTATGAATTTGGAAAAGAAGGGCATGAAAAAAGGGGAAGGTCATGGTATGCAGAATGACAAATTCACCTGCCCTATGCACCCCGATCAGGCAAGTAATAAACCCGGCAAATGCGGCAAGTGCGGTATGGACCTTGAAAAGAAAATGAGTAAAACAAAACAGGAAGTAACAAAGGGTTATTACTGCCCCATGCACCCCGAAATTACCAGCGATAAACCCGGCACCTGTAGTAAATGCAAAATGGAATTAAAGAAAAAAAGTTAATAAAATCTTTTATACCCCGTAGCCTTACGTCTTTATTTTTAAAACCCAAAGCTCAACACTTTGGGTTTTAAATTGATATTTATCAAGCACTGTCTGCCTGTCAATGACAAAAAGACGAACTGCTCTGATTCTTTTTTCATAGAATAATTTGAAAAACATTGTTTGCTAAACCATTGATTGGCAAGGAAAGATTTCCTGCAAATGAAGATGTGAACAGGTGTGGATAATGACAGAACAACAGTTTGGAACGAATGGACTTAAATTTGCGTTTCTATTACAATCACAAAAAATAAGGAACATATTATGGCTTTACAATTTACAGATGCAAATTTCCAGAGCGAAGTAATCAGTTCGGACAAGTTGAGTGTTATCGACTTTTGGGCTGAATGGTGCGGTCCCTGCCGTGCTATAGGACCAATCATTGAAGACCTTTCAAAAGAATATGATGGTAAAGTAAAAGTTGGTAAAGTGAACGTGGATGAAAACCCTCAGATCAGTATGAATTTTGGTATTACTTCTATCCCAGCTATTCTTTTTGTAAAAGGCGGCAAAGTGGTTGACAAATTAGTAGGAGCTCAGCCAAAGGCCAATTTTGTAAAAAAGATTGAGCAGCACATGTAATACAATCAGTAAACAAATACCGTTTACTTTAAATAGAAGCCCGTTTCAGTTTTGAAACGGGCTTTTTTTGGGCTCAATTCAACCATTGTAATTATTCACATTCATTCAACATTACGTTAAACTAACTGCATTATTACTGATCTATTCATAATTTCAACTATTAACACTAATTCATTTTCATGAACCCTTCAACCCTCGCAACATTTGTATCTGCACATTATGACTTTGCAGAGATACATCTGCAGGCACAAACAAACCATCATTTACTTATAGCAACAAAATTTTTTGAAGCTGGTGATGTAATCAGTCCCTTCAGCGCAAAAGAAGTCCATAAAAGCCCTTCACGCTATACTGTGCAGGCAGGCGAGCATGAACACATCATTCTTGACCCTGAATTTCTACAATACATCAACCATAGCTGTAATCCCAATTCATTTTTTAATACAACCACTATGCAACTGGTTGCTCTTAAAACAATAAACCCGGGCGATGAGTTTACCTTCTTTTATCCATCAACCGAATGGTATATGGCAGAGCCTTTTGAATGTATTTGCGGGGAACCGAACTGTATTGGTACAATTAAAGGAGCAAAAGAACTGAGTGCTGAACTGATCGGTCAATATAAACTGACAGATTTTATACAGCAAAAACGCAGCAGTTAAACAATTAATCTGTTATTTTATATAATGCTTTCTAACCTCTTAAATTCTTCAATTCATCTTCCGCCTTTTGTTTGGGTACTTGCGCCGTACATTCAAACAAACGATGCCAATCTTGATTACTATTACGATTTTACACAAAGCATTGATGAATACACAAAGGTTTTCCAGGAACTGCATCTCAACTGGAAATGGCAGCCTGTTACACAAAATGATTTTAAGCAGGTTATTGATGATATTGCAGCAACCACATCTTTTCAAACCCCTATTGTACTGAATTTGTGTGATGGTGATGAAGTAAACGGAACACCTGGAGTTTCGGTTATTCATTATCTTAAAGAAAAGAAACTCATTTATACAGGAGCCGATCCTGCTTTTTACGATAACACCACTTCAAAAATTGTGATGAAGGATTTGTTTGATAAAGAAAACATTGCACATGCTGCATGGGTTCCTATTCATAACAATACCCAAAATCTTGATGGCACCTGTAATAAAACCGGTACGCCGTTAATTGTAAAACCTGCTGTAAGCGGCGGCAGTATGGGACTTGGAGTAAAGAATGTTGTGCAGAACGATGAAGAGCTCAAATCATTAGTTAAAGATTTGTTTGAAGGTTACCGTGGATGGGATTTTACTTTCGGCGGATTGGTTGCAGAACAATTCATTAACGGCCCAGAATATACTGTATTTATCTCCGGCTCCTATCACTCACCAAGAAGCAGGAAAGTTTATACACCTGTTGAACGCATTTTCCATAAAGATCTTCCTGATACAGAAAAGTTTTTATCCTTCGACCGTTTATGGGAGATGTATGAAAATGAAAAACCAATTGGCGAATACGAGGATTTTTATCAATACCACCTTCCCCCTATCAATCTTCAGAAAAAGATTATGGATTTGAGCTGGAAGGCTTATTGCGCTGTTAGAGGAACTGGTTATGGCCGGGTTGATATACGCATGGACAAAACAACCGGCAAAATGTATGTACTGGAAGTAAATGCACAATGCGGTTTAAGTGAAGATGAAAATTATACATCCATTGGTGCAATTGTTCGGCTCAGCAACCAACCCTATTCAGGATTAATTCTGCATATATTAAAAGACGCATTACAACGTCATCATCACAAACAAAAAAAGGCTGTTGCAGTAAGATAATGCTGCTGAATAACTATGAAGATTTGTGTACTGCAACCCGATTACTCCACTTCTGCTGTTGATTATCAATACTACGATCCTGCACGAAACTTATCGCACCTGCTTCCAGATGTTGAGTTTGACCATGTACTTCTTAACAAGCTTACCACCTATAAACAATTACTTGAACTGAGCAAACAGGGTTATGATTGTTTTGTGAATTTATGCGAAGGCTATCTTGAATGGGAAGTCCCTTCAATTGATGTGATTTATACATTGGAATTATTGAACCTTCCTTTTACCGGCCCAACAACGTTACTGTACGATCCTCCAAAAGAACTTATGAAATATGTTGCTTATACCGAAGGTGTGGCAACTGCTAATTACACATTGATTGATAATACTACCGATCTTGAATTACAGGTAAAGCATCTTTCATTTCCTTTATTCGTGAAACCAGCCAAAGCAGGCGACAGCCTGGGCATTGATGATTTTTCAAAAGTGAATACGATTGATGAATTAAAGGAAAAAGCAACCGAACTGTTAAACGAATACCCGCAATTATTAGTTGAAGAATATATTGCCGGAAGAGAATTTACTGTGCTTGTTGCAGCCGATGCAGCAGATGAAAAAACATGCAGGGTATTTGAGCCAATAGAGTTTATTTTTCCACAGGGTAAATCATTTAAAACGTATTCGCTTAAAACATCCGAACTGCATCCGGAAAGCAATATTGCCGTTACTGATCCATCAATCAAACAGCAATTAACCGAAGCAGCCCAACGTATTTTCAGAAGCTTTGGTGGTGTGGGTTATGCCCGGATGGATTTCAGAATGGATGATAAGGGCACTATTTATTTCCTTGAAATTAATTTTACCTGCTCGGTTTTCTATACTGATGGCTACGAAGGCAGCGCCGATTACATTATCAAAGCAGATGGTATTGGACAATCGGGGTTCCTGAAACATATTATTGATGAGGGTATTGCCCGCCACAAACGCAAACAAAAGAAATATGTAATGAAAGGCAATTCCATTGCCGGTTTTGGAATTTATGCCACACAATCAATTGCTGAAGGTGAAGTGATTTTTAAAGGTGAAGAACGACCTCAGCGCATCGTTACCAAACGTTTTGTGGATGAAAACTGGCTGCCACAGGAAAAACTTTTATTCAAACATTATGCAGTTCCGCTTAGTAGTGAAGTGTATGTTTTGTGGGATAATAACCCAACCGAATGGGCTCCGCAAAACCATTCCTGCAACCCAAATACTGCCTACAAAGGCTTAAATCTTGTTGCAATAAGGCCAATTTCTGTTGGTGAAGAATTAACAATGGATTATTCTGAACTCCTGAATGAATCGGCCGAAACATTTGATTGCCAGTGCGGAGCAGCAGATTGCCGAAAAAAAATAACAGGTACAAACGGAAATTCTGTCACACAAAGAGAACAAAATAACAGGTAACACTGCCATCCACCCTTCTTATCTTTGCAGTTCCTACTAACCCAACTGCCGGAAAAGAAAATTTTTCTTTCGCTAAACTCCGGAAATTCTCACAAGTCTATTACACGTAAACCACAAGGAGTTTTTATGCCTGGGAAATGGGTTGTTCAAACGATTCTGCAAAAGCACAAATACAAATTACTGCTCACCTACAGCCTTTTTGGAGTTGAAATGCTGGGATTATTGATGCGGCCTTATTTTCTCGGAGAAGCGGTAAACGGGTTAATCAAAGGCTCGTATAACGGTTTGATTTTACTGGCAGCCACGCATTTTTTGTGGCTGATTACCGGCACCATCCGGCACATGTACGATTCCCGAACTTATTCCAACATTTATACCTCCCTCGTAGTACGGTTAATGAGCCGGAACAAAAACAAAGAGTTATCACAACTCAGCGCTCATTCCACTTTATCAAGAGAGTTTATTGATTTCCTCGAATTTGATCTTAATTATGTTATTGAAGCAGCCTATAACATTATTGGTTCATTAATACTGCTTTGTTTTTACGACTCAAAGGTTGTGTTGCTCTGTATGCTTATGCTTATTCCCGTTACCATTACCAGTTATATTTATGGCAAGCGAATGCGGCGTTTAAACAAGTTCCGGAATGATGAACTGGAGCAGCAGATCAATGTACTGGCTACCAAAAATTCAATCCGTATCAACAATCATTATAACAAGCTCCGCAAATGGCAGATACGCATCAGCGACCAGGAAGCATGGAATTTTGGTGTAATGGAATTATTGGTAATGGTGATTATTACTGTATCATTAATCATTGCCTCAGCAACCGGCAATAAAGCATTACAGGCCGGCGATTTAATCGGTATCTATACCTATATTCTCAAGTTTGTGAGCGGGCTTGATACTGTTCCTTATATGATTCAGCGATTAGCCTCGCTGAAAGATATTCTCAGCCGGGTTGAAGCTCAATCGGATGACGAAGAGTCCGAACCTGTATTATCATCAGTTGCCTGATTATTTTCTGTTTTGTTTGCATCGCCTGTTTTTGTTTTCAAATCGGGCAATAATGTCATAACCAGTAATATAAATGAAGCAATAAAATACACCCATAAGTTCGTCAGTCTTTCAGGGCATTCCCCCCGGCACATTCCAAGCAGTACAACATTGCGTATGGCCCAGGCAAATCCAATTGCCCCAACAAAAGGGTTTAATCTTTTTGCCCATAACTTAGGGATAAGAAAGAACAATACATTTAATGCGAATAAAAAAATGTTCATTAAAACAGGCTTTCCAAACTTAGTAATAGTTGCAGAGCCAAAGCCCGTTACCGTAGCATCAATAGAAGAAATATAAATCCAGGGAAACGCAGCAGCCGTAATCATAACAAGCCCTGCCACAATTCCATAAAAGTTTGAATAACGCATAGTATAAAATTAAATAGAAAAGCGCCAGTAAAATCTGACGCTTTTTCTCCGGAGGTCCCGAGCGGATTCGAACCGCTGTAGGAGCTTTTGCAGAGCTCTGCCTAGCCACTCGGCCACAGGACCGTTTAAAGAGTTGCAAATGTAGTAATTTCGTACAAATCTCAAGTAACTATGCAAAGAATTGCTGAAAGTGAATTAATCATCAACAACAGAGGTGCAATTTATCACCTCGATGTTCGTCCTGATGAACTGGCCTCAACCGTTATAACAGTTGGTGATCCTGACCGTGTAAAAGAAGTTTCAAAATATTTCGACAAAGTTGAACACAAAAGTCAACACAGGGAGTTTATTACACACACAGGCTATATCGGTAAGAAAAGAATTTCAGTTGTATCAACAGGTATTGGCCCCGATAATATTGATATTGTAATGAATGAACTGGATGCGCTTGCCAATATAGATTTTGAAACAAGAACGGTAAAGCCCGAGCTGAACTCACTGCATATTATGCGGCTTGGCACATCGGGTTCATTACAGGCCGATATTCCCGTTGATGAATTTGTTGCATCAACACATGGATTGGGTGTTGATAACCTGCTCCATTTTTACAGGCGAGATAACAATGATGAAGAAAAAGAACTATTGCAGGCATTTGTAACACATACGCAAATACACAATTCTCTGTCTGCACCATATATAACAGGAGCAGGATCGCAGTTATTAAAACATTTTGTGCAAGGCTATCACAGAGGCATTACAGTTACCTGTCCGGGTTTTTATGGGCCACAAGGACGTGTATTACGACTTGGCCTATCGAATCCTGCATTTGTTGACAGGTTAACTCATTTTCACTTCGGGCAGCACCGTATCAGCAATTTTGAAATGGAAACCTCAGCCATTTACGGCTTGGGCAAGCTGATGGGGCATCAATGTCTTTCACTAAATGTTATTGTTGCCAACCGCATTAAAAAAGAATTCAGTAAAGACGGCGCAGCCGCTGTTGAGGGATTAATTAAAAAATCGCTTGAAATTATTGCAGGAATATGATGATTGATTTTTATAAATACCAGGGAACCGGAAATGACTTCGTTATATTAGATAACCGTGTTGGTAAATTTACGCAGTTAAACAGCGTACAAATATCCAATTTATGCGATAGGAGATTTGGCATAGGAGCCGATGGTTTGATGATGTTGCAGCTTAAAAAGGGGTACGATTTTGAAATGGTGTACTATAATGCGGATGGCAATGAAGGCAGTATGTGCGGTAACGGCGGCCGGTGCCTGGTTGCATTTGCCAAGCATCTGAACATAATCGACAAATCGGCTGAATTCCTTGCTACAGACGGGTTTCACGAAGCCGTGGTTGGCGAAAATGATTGGGTAGAATTGAAAATGAAAGATGTTCACGCAATTGAAAGGCACGAAAATTTTTCTGTTTTAAACACAGGATCACCCCATTATATCAAGTGGAATAAGGATAACGTAAAAACCGATGTGTTTGCTGAAGGAAGAGCAATCCGCAATTCACCCCCTTTTTTAAAAGAAGGCATCAATGTTAATTTTGTTGAAGTTCATGCAGCCTACCTGAGTGTGCGTACGTATGAACGTGGTGTTGAAGCTGAAACGCTCTCTTGCGGAACAGGTGTAACAGCCGCTGCTGTTGCTTCAAGCGATAAAGAAACAGGCAAACAAGAGAGAAGAATAGTAACACCAGGCGGAGAACTGAAAGTAAAATTCAATAAGCTTTCGGAAACAGACTTTGAGGATATTTGGCTTTGTGGACTAGCACGGTTTGTTTTTTCCGGAACAATAAAAGTATAAAAAACCAATTATCCAATAATCCTGTACCAAAAACCCTAACCATGTTAATTAAACGCTACCATTTAAACAAGTTTCAGATTCTGAACCATGCAGAAGAAACTATAGCCGACATTATTGAACTATGCCGGCAAATGGACGATCATGTTTTCTTTTATAAATCTGAACAATGGTCGGCTGCTGAAAACCTGGAACACCTTTCCTTAACTTTCAACAGAAGCTGGCTGGGAATTGTAACTCCCAAGTTCATTCTCAAATGGAAATTCGGGAAACCAAGCCATGAATCACTTCATTATGAAGAGCTGGAAGATGAGTATATCAAAAAACTTGAAGCCGGTTTTGAAGCAAATGAACGCTATATTCCTGTTGTAAAGGATGAAAAAGGTGCAAGAAAAAAACTGATTGCACGATTTGAACAGGTTACAAAAAAATACCTCGACCAGGTTCGTTATTACTGGGAAGATGAGAATATAGATAACTACCAGTTGCCACACCCTGCCTTTGGAATGATTACTGTAAGAGAGCTGCTTTATTTTAACCTGTTTCATACAACGCATCATTACAAAACGATGCGAAACAGAAAAAATGAAGCGGTTGAATTTTCCATCGCCGATTAAAAACGAGGTCGTTACCTTTGCGGCACCATGCTGCAATTTTTCAAAAATGAGAACGGACAAACATTTGAAATTGAAAAGCCTGAAACAGGGGCGTGGATCAATATTGTTCCCCCTCTGAAACAGGAAGAGTTTACAGAAATTTCAGATGCCCTTGATATACCAATTGATTTTCTTTCTGACTCATTGGATATTGATGAACGTTCACGTTTTGAACTGGAGGATAATGTAAAGCTGATTGTATTGAAAACACCTGCCGAAAACAATTCCTTCAATGACAGTGATGCTTTCTATATTACAATTCCCATCTGTATTATCTTAACCCATAACCAGATTGTAACAGTAAACTCGTTTGATAACGGAGCCATCAAAAAATTTCTGAACACCTTTCAAAACCGTCATCCCGATAAGCGCAGCATGATGGTATTGAAAATTTTTGAAAAGGTGATACAGGGTTATATGGAGTTCCTGAAAGAAATTAACCACCGCAGAAACATTCTTGAACAAAAGCTGTATGATGCCAACCGAAATGAAGAACTGTTGAACCTGATGCGTATCCAGAAAAGCCTTGTTTACTTTGTTACGGCACTACGCAGTAATGAAATGCTGCTGATGAAACTGCAACGAACCAATTTTCTTGCACTTACGGAAGAAGAAGATGAATTTTTACAGGATTTGATCGTTGATACCAGCCAGGCGCTTGAAATGGCAAATATTTACACCAATATCTTAAGCTCAACGCTGGATGCTTTTGCAAGTATTATCAGCAACAATCAGAACCAGATTATGAAACGTTTAACGTCCATCACCATTATGATGCAGTTGCCTACATTAGTGGCAAGCATTTATGGTATGAACGTTCCTATTCCGGGCTCTGAAACAAAATTTGCTTTTTATTTTCCCATCTTAATATCATTAGTCCTTTCATTGCTGATTGGATTTTATTTCATGCGTAAAAAATTATTCTGATGCACAATATCCGGGTTTATGGAATTATCCTCAATGAAAACAAACAGGTTCTTGTAAGCGATGAATTTATACGTGGAGCATACATCACCAAGTTTCCCGGCGGCGGACTGGAAATAGGCGAAGGAACAAGAGATTGTTTAAAGCGGGAAATGATGGAAGAGCTGAACCTTGATGTTACTGTTGGTGATCATATTTACACTACTGATTTTTACCAACAAAGTGCATTTAACCCAGCTTACCAGATTATTTCCATCTATTATTTCGTTCATCCAAACGAGCCGATCAATGTTGAGTTTAAACAAACACCATTTGATTTTACACCTGAACAGGTTGCTGATCCAATGGGAGAATCGGAAGTGGTACGTTTAATTGAATGGAGTGATTTTTCGGAAGATACCGTTACACTTCCCATCGACAAGGTTGTGGCAAAAATGCTGAAAGAAACATTATAAAATCACTCATCTTTCATTGCTGCATTTTTCATTTCTGCTGCCAGTTCATGACCAAGGTATTTTTCTATCCAGCCATGAACAATATAAATTACCGGAGTTAAAACAATTGCAACAAAAAACTTGTAGATATAATTTACAATACCAACTGCAATAAACAAACTGAAAGGCCATACAAAATCATTTCCTGTACTGTTTACCCTTGTACCAATGTAGAAAGCAATAAACAGCACTACAAAACTGTCGATAAACTGCGATACAATAGTTGAACCTGTTGCCCGCAACCATATTCCTTTTTCACCCGTTACTTTCTTGATTTTATGAAACACAAACACATCAATTAACTGCCCCAGAATAAAAGCAGTTAAAGAACCTACAATGATAAATCCGCCCTGCCCAAGTACACTGTTATAAGCTTTTTCCATATCCGGCACCCCACTACCCTGCTTGCTTGTAATAAAAAAATCTGCAGGCACAAGTTTCATTGCAAAAATGAATATAAGAAATGCAAAAGCTATTAAACCGGCAGTGAGATAAGAAAGAAAACGCACTCCTTTCATTCCGTAATATTCATTAATAATATCTGTCATAATAAAAACAACCGGCCATAGCAATACGCCTGCTGTAAGATTAAACGACAAACTATTGCCCAGCAAATGAATATTGAGCGGTTCAAATCCCAGCGTTTTTTCCAATGAAAATATCTTTACACCAATAATTTCGGCAACAAGTGCATTGGAAATAAAAAAACCGCCAAGAATAATAAACAACCGGGTTGATTTGTCCTTAATAATCTGATGAATCATATAGAAAAGTAAAGCAGTTGAAAAATAAAAACAGCGAGGTTAAATAAACTCAGCCGGTTAAATATGCCTTCCTGTTTACGCAACCATAAAAAAATTAACCAAACAGCAAGCAAAAAATTTATTACAACACTCAAAAACCATCCTCCGATTATAATTACAGAAGCCAGCTCCTGCGAAGAAATAAATGATTTCATCCGCATAACAAGACAGATAAAAAACAGGATATTCAGCACAAAAGCCACCCGGTTAAAAAACAATAACAACTTCATATAGTTAAAATGCTGTCAATCCCCCAAAATACCATTATTTTGCCTCACTGAACAGAAAATTTTCACCATGAAGTTTGATTTTAAGAAACTCATCCCGCATGCAATTGCAGTTGTAGTATTTATAGTTGTAGCTCTGATTTATTGCAAACCTGCCCTTGAAGGTAAATTACTCAACGCACATGATAATATTGGCTGGAAAGGAATGGCCCACCAATCGCTTGAGGTAAAAGATAAAACAGGTCATATTCCGCTCTGGACAAACAGCATGTTCAGCGGCATGCCCGGCTACCAGATTGCAATGGAAAACACACACAGTGTTTCGTTTGTTTATGTAAGTACCCTGTTCACATTAAACTTACCCAAACCTGCTAATTTCTTTTTCCTTGCCTGCCTCACATTTTATTTACTTGCGCTGGCAATGGGCATCAATCCCTGGGTTGCAATTATGGGAGCCATCTCCTACGCTTATTCAACATACGATCCGGTTATTATAAGTGCAGGCCACGATACAAAAATGCTTGCTATAGGTTATGCACCGTTAATTGTTGCGGGTTTACTTTTATTATTTAAGAAAAAGTACTGGCTCGGAAGCGCTGCACTTGCAACAGGTTTTACACTTCAGCTCAGCACAAGCCACCTCCAGATTGTTTATTACACCTTACTCATTCTTGCTGCACTCAGCATTGGGTTTGTGATTTACAGCATTAAACAAAAAGAAATTGCAGCAGCATTAAAGGCGCTGGCCATCGCTGCGATAGTTGGAATTATTTCATTTGGAAGTAATGCTGTGATAACCCTTACCAACTGGGATTATTCAAAAGAAAGTATGAGAGGCGGCATCAGTGAACTAAAACAATCGGCAGATAAAAACACAACCAGTGGTGGGTTAGATAAAGACTATGCCTTTAAATACAGCGTTGGCATAGCAGAAACATTCACCTTATTTGTACCCGGAATTTATGGCGGAAGTAATGGGGGGAATGAATACAAAACTTCAAAATTTGCTGAAAAGCTTTCTGAAGTCGGTTATCCGGAAGAACAGGCTTTGCAAACTGCCAACGGCATTTCTTATTGGGGAAAACAGCAACCAACATCAGGCCCCGTTTATTTTGGAGCAGTAATAATGCTGTTGTTTGTATTTGCCATGTTTTTTGAAAAAGGCTGGATGAAATGGAGTTTGTTCGGTGCCGGTATGTTTGGAATTATACTGGCATGGGGAAATAATCTTGAAAGCATCAACTATTTCCTGTTTGATTACATGCCGCTTTATAAAAAATTCCGGGCACCTTCAATGGGATTGGTAATGCCGCAACTGAGTTTTGTTCTGCTGGCATCAATTGCTGTTAATCGTTTGCTGTTTGGAACCACCTCTGTTGATGAGATGAAGAAAGCATTCAGGCAAACAGCTATTGCAGCAGGAGTGATCGTTGCCATACTTGCCATGCTCTATTTTTCATTTGATTATGTATCTCCAAACGATAAAGGCATCAGGGAAAACATGGCCAACGCCATGTTGCAGCAGGCTGCAAAAGGTCAGCAACCAACACCTGAAATGCAGCAACAGGCCGAAAGTTTTGGCAAAGGATTTATTACTGCCATACAGGAAGACCGGAAAGGTTTATTTGGAAGCGACCTGTTACGTTCAATTATTTTTATTGGGCTTGCACTGGGTGCAATCTGGCTTGCTTATACAAAAAAACTGAAACCTGTACCTGTAATAGCAATCCTGCTTTTATTAAGTTTTATTGATTTATTAATTGTTGACAGGCGATACCTGAACGACAACAATTTTGTTGATGCAACAGATTTCGATAATGCCTTTACAATGTCGAATGCAGATAAAATGATTAAACAGGATACCGGTTATTACCGTGTATTAAATACAACAACCGATTTTACCAACGAATCAAATACAGCGTATCATCACAATTCAATTGGAGGTTATCATCCTGCAAAACTGCAGATTTACCAGGACCTGATTGAAAACCAGATTATGAAAAATAATATGCAGGTGCTGGATATGCTGAACACCAAATATTTCATTGTTCAGAACCCACAAACAGGTGAGCCTGTTGCCCAAATGAACCCTGGCGCATTTGGCCCATGCTGGTTTGTTAAAGGCATTAAATTCGTTGCTGACGGGAAAGAAGAAATGAAAGCGCTTGACAGCACCAACCTGAGAGATACAGCAGTCGTGCAAACCAGGTTCAAATCATTAATACCTTCTGTTCCGGTTTATGATTCAACAGCAAGCATCCGTTTAATTGAAAATAAGAACGATATTATCAATTACGAATCAAAATCAACCGGCAACCAGTTTGCTGTACTCAGTGAAGTTTATTATCCAAGAGGATGGAACGCATTCATTGATGGCAAACAAACTGAAATTATTAAAACCAATTATGCTTTACGTGGATTGTTTGTTCCTGCAGGTAATCATAAAATTGAGCTGCGGTTTGAACCTAAATCATATAAACTCGGAAATACAATTCTGCTTATTTCAACCATCCTGATTTACCTGATTGTATTTGGGGGATTATTTATGAATTGGAAGAAAGACAATAAACAGGCCCGATGAAATGAACCATAAATTTTTAAGATAAATTTCATCAATCACTCTCGGATATTTTTATAGCGAATACTATGTAAAAATTAAAACCCAACAATAGATACTCACATGAAAAAGGTGCTGAATATTGTTCCCTACCCTTTTCTACCCTGGTTTTCAGGAGGCAAAAAACTCATTGCCCACTTTAACCAATATTTGGGTGAGCAATGTATTTTACATGTTGCAGGTACGGCTGATAATAATCAAACACTTATAAAAAATTACACATTTCATCCTGTTTTAAAGAATAGCAAATTCCGCTATGTTGATTTAACTTCTTTACTCCGCTTAAGAAAAGTAATTCAACAAAACGACATTAAAACAATAATTGTTGAACACCCCTTTATTGCCTGGCTTGGCGTATTTCTGAAACGTATTTGTGGGGTACAGTTAATTATTCATACACATAACATAGAATATGAACGTTTCAGAACCATTGGCAAAAGCTGGTGGAGGATATTGAAGTGGTATGAAACGTTTATTCTGAAGAAAGCAGATTTTGTTTTTTGCATTTCGGAAGAAGACAGGCTATGGATGATTGCAAAAATGGGATTGGATAAAGAAAAATGCATCCTTGTTCCGTATGGCATCAATCAGTCATCAATTCCAACCGACAAAAAAGAATGCAAAGAAATTGTTTGTAAAAAGCATGGATTTAATCCAGCACACACACTTTTATTTTTTAACGGGCTGCTTGATTATACGCCCAATACAGATGCGTTGCAAACAATTATTGATAAGATTAACCCACTGCTGAATAATTCCAATCAGGCGTATAATATTCTTATAGCAGGAAAACGCTTGCCAGCTTATTTCAATGATTTAAAAGAATGGAATTCTAACCATATTTTTTATGCCGGCTTTGTTGATGACATTGATCTTTATACAAAAGCTGCCGACATACTTCTTAATCCTGTAAACAGCGGCGGTGGTGTAAAAACAAAAATGATTGAAGCGCTTGGATTTAATACAAGTGTTGTGGCTACAGAAACAGGTGCAGCGGGAGTTGACAGGAATACATGTGGTAATAAAATAACTGTTGTAGCTGATAACGACTGGCAGGCATTTTCCAACGCTGTAATTGCAAAAGCAGCATCACAGGAAACGATTCCTGATACATTCTATCAAACTTATTACTGGGGAAATATTGTAAAAAAAGTAACGGGATATTTTCGTTAATCTGCTTAAGACTTTAAACAAAAAATCTGATAGTCTGGTTGCCTCATCTAACAAACAAACTCACTAAAATTTATAAAAAAATTAATGACAATAAAAATCCCCGAAGTACTTCGGGGATTTCTGTGGGAGCACACGGGCTCGAACCGCGGACCCTCTGCTTGTAAGGCAGATGCTCTGAACCAACTGAGCTATGCTCCCGTAAAGGGAGTGCAAAGATAAGGGCTGATTTTTTTTTACAAAATTTTTCTTGTAATTCTTTTCTATTTTTTTACTGATTTGCCTGTAAGAAATCGAGCATATAAAAAAAATATCCGTAGCTGTAAATTAAACTTTAGGTGGTTTAATAAAATCGGAGGGATGTTTTTTAAAGTAACGCCACAGGATACCCATAAACTCAGGATAATCTTTCAGGCGGATACCTCTTGATTTTACCGCTACATAAAATGCAAATCCAAAGCTGACAAGGAAGTTTAAAAAACCGATCATTGCCACCCCGGACAAAACCACAAAAACATATCCTGCATCAACCGGTTGATCCATCCCAAATAATCCAATGGCTGTGTTGCCTGCTGAAATGGTTATATGACGAATATCAAATGGTATTCCCAATGTTTTCCCAATAAACGATGCCATTCCTAAAAAGAAACCAAGCGAAACACTACCAGCAACGGAACCAAGCCTGTTCTCCACCAGATTAACCAGCCAGTTCATTTGACGGCGACCCAATTGATGATGTAAAAACGGATGCAACCTTATTCTCTGAGGCATCTGCGCATAAACTACGTAATTTTCAACCCAGCCTGCAATCAAACCACTCAGAAAAAGGAAAAAACCTGTAAAGCAGGCATAAAGCAATGCCAGCGAATGAAAAGGATGCTGTGCACTTAATAATGCTGCCGCCTCAGTACCACTGACAATTTTTGAACCGGTAGCCCAATAAAACAACATTGCCAGTAAATAAGTAAGCGGAAAAACCACCAGCAGGTTCCCGGCAAAAGATGCAATCTGGCTTCTTGAAACCTGTGCAACAGTTACAGCAAGGTTATCCAGATCAGGCCGTCCCTTTATTTTGTTTGTATCTAATGAGCCTGCAACCGACGAAGCTGTAAATGCAGGTTGCTTTGTAGCAAGTGTTGAGCCTGTTGATTGTATCAGCAGAAATCCAATACTGTAATTTGTACTGTAGGCAAATCCATGCCAGAAAGGAGCCATTGCAACTTTTGCAAGCAGGTTTTTAAAAACGGCAATAAAAGAAATAATAAAACCACCACCTAAGGAACTGACAAATAAATTAAAAAATCCCTTTCTTGTTTTAGTAATATAAGTTTCTCCTCTCCTGCCACCATGCTCAGAAATCTGGTAAGCAAGAATGCCAAGGTTTTGTGAAAGAAACGATCCGAGACTGTTTTTCCTGTTCTGGTTTTTAACAACGGTGATAAAATAATGAATGAAACGCCGGGTATCAAAATGATTATCATGATCCACAGCATCAATAATCATAAACATCCTATCAATATGCTGTTCCATACGGGTAAGAAGAAATGTTTCTGCAAGGCTTGTGCCTGCAATCTTACGCTGATCTTTAATCCACCTGATGCTTTGCAAACAATTATGTAATGCCTCCGCTATACCGGCAAGTATCAGTTTTTCTTCATGGTTGTTATATTGTTGCTTTTTCTTCTCAACAAGAAGATTTACTAACCTGTTTTGCTCAAGAAAGGGAAACACCGCATTATTGAATTCTTTGTACTGCCGTGTAATTTCTTTTTCAAGCCCCATCATAGCCAGCCTGTAAGAAAGTATCTGCATTGAATCGATCAGGTGTGAAATAAGTACCGGCTCAGAAAGATTCACTTCAATACCAATCATTTCAAAAAAACGAACCCACAAGTCTTCATCAATTTCCTGCATCCACACATAATCATCCTGTTTATAAAAAATGCGCTCAATTACAAAGAGAAAATCATTTTCCTTCATGAGAGGAGGCACCAGCTTATGCTTGATCTTTGAAGAAAATTCCTGGATAAATCCCCTTGACCCGATTAAACCACTTTCTGTAAGTGCCGACCTCAGCTCGCTGTTTACAAACTGCGAAAGTAATGCCCGGCGTAACGAAAACATCAACGACTTATCTTCCTGTAACTGGAAAAGAAATGCTTTAAACTTTACTTCAGCATCGGCACTCTTTTTTGCATCCGATGGCCGTATCTGCTGAAAAAGCTCCACCAAAAAATCAAGACCTCGATTTGCCGACTGAATAGAAACCACAACAGCCTTCCCCTTCCGGGAAGTTGTTTGCTGTTCTTTCTTTTTATTGATAAATGAAAACTTCATACAGTTCTGAATATGACAAAGATGATGCTACTTTTGTTGCATGAGGGTTATATCTCTATTATTTTCTTACAGGTTTATTTAACTTTGCTGAAGAATGATTCAAAATTCAACAAAAACAAAAGAAGCAGAAGATACAGATGTGCTGACAGATGTTGAAGATCCCTGTCATTTAATAATGTGGAATGATGAGGTGAACACATTTGAATGGGTGATTGAGACGTTGATAGATATATGCGACCACACTCCCGAACAGGCTGAACAATGTGCCTGGATTATTCATACAAAAGGGAAATATGCAGTAAAAAATGGCTCGTACGATCAGTTGAAGCCTTTATGTGATGCAATTACAGAACGGGGCATTGGTGCTACAGTTGAAGTAACAGCCTGATTTTCCTTTTATGCCACTGCAAGTACTCACCGACGAATTATGGTTTCCTCCGCTGGAAGAAGCATCGAAAGATGGGTTTCTTGCTGTTGGTGGCGACCTCAGTACTGAACGTTTATTATTAGCATATCGCAACGGAATCTTTCCGTGGTTTAATGATGATGAACCTCCGCTTTGGTGGAGTCCTGATCCAAGGTTTGTTTTATTCCCCGATGAATTATACATCAGCAAAAGCATGAAGCAACTGCTGAAACGGAATGCATTTACTGTAACAACCAACAAAGCGTTTAAAGAAGTCATCAGCAATTGCAGTTTGCAAAAACGAAAGGGACAAGATGGAACATGGATTACCAATGAAATTGAAACAGCTTATTCCAAACTTCACGAGCTTGGTTATGCTGTGAGCATTGAAGCATGGAAAAACAATGAACTTGTGGGCGGGCTTTATGGCATCAGAATGGGTAATTGTTTTTTTGGCGAAAGCATGTTTGCCAAAGAAAGCAATGCAAGTAAATACGCTTTTATTACCTACGTTCTACAATTGCAGAAAGAGGGTGTTGTACTTGTTGATTGCCAGGTTTACACCGAACATTTAGAAAGTCTTGGCGCAAGAATGATTAGCCGCAATGATTTTATATCTATTGTAAACGAAAATACACAGCCCCGGCAATAACACCGGGGCATTTATTTTTAAGCCTGTGTATGATTTGTTTTCTTCCTGAGTGTGTAACGCTTCTTCACAAAAACAAAAATCAATACCGCAGCAATAATTAACGGCCAGATATACATTAAGCCAATCAATACATCACCAATACCACCCCAACCTGAAAGAAATGCATTCTTTCGCAGCAATGTCTCTTTTCATAGCCTGTGCCAGGCCAAAGGACGTTGCGTAACTCCCACCTCACAATTCATTTCTTATCGGTTGGTATCTCACCAAACGAAATTAAGTACTCAGTTCCGGTTGGTAAGGATACCAACCGGTAAGAAAAGAGAAAAAAGCCCTTGCCGTGTTTTCACCAGCAAGGGATTCGATTAAACGAACTGTATCATTCTTTTTTATCAAGACTACAGTACATGTGTCGTTGGTGAAAACACACAACGACGGCAGGCATTTGTTTAGTTATTTGACTTCGGAAAATAATTCAGGCGCAGGAACGCCAACAAAGGCGGAAAAGCTGACATCAATCATACTGCAATGAATGCCCGGTCCATACATTTATACTATGAAAAAGAACCTCCTCCTCACTGCAATTTTAATTCTTCCCTTCATTGGCCTGTGCCAGACAAACAATAAATGCGGCGGCCCTGTAACTTCAATAAGTGTTGATATAGCAAGCTCAACCACACTTACTGTAAATATTCACAGACCTATTCGTCCGAAAGAGCTATGGCGAGATAAAAACAAAAAAGAGTATGAAAACTCTTTTACAATTTTTTACAAACCCGTTTTTACTCTCGGCGACAATTCATTGATGGGGAAAGCATTTGATTCAAGCACTAAAAGATATGATCTGCAGGTTAATTCGGATGACGAAGCTGTAAATGCTGATTTACTGAACCTTTTGCCCGGCACAACCTATAGTGTTTGTGTACATACCCGCTGCGGCAATGTACTCACCAGTCCGCTATGCAGCAGTAAAACAACATCAAAAGACGCTCCCTGCTTTATTAAACTTCTACGGACAAATAACGGCAGCGCTGATTTTAAATTTGAATTCTATTCAAAAACCAGTATTCACCCATCCAAAATATGGATTGAATACAGCGAAGGCGATACAAACTGGAAAATAATGGAAGGGCAAAGCCTGAGCGGATTCAGTATATCCGGTTTAAAACCGGGAAAGACCTATCTTGTAAGAGTGCAGTTTGAATATCCGAATAAAGTTCTGTCGATGCATACACTTGTACTCGCTTTTCATGCAGGATGACTTCAGGAAAGAGTAAAAAATCAATAAGTTGAGAGAACCTTCCTTTCGCAGCAACGTCTCTTTTCATAGCCTGTGCCAAGCCAAAGGACGTTGCGTATCTCCCACCTCACAATTCATTTCTTATCAGTTGGTGTCTCACCAAACGAAATTAAGTACTCAGTTCCGGTTGGTAAGGATACCAACTGGTAAGAAAGTATGTAACATCCCCACCAGCTATTTACAAACCTGCAACTGTAGTTTAAGGGAGACGTTTCTGCGGAGCAAAGGATGAATTTGATAAGTCCAGAATAATAGAAACGCTGATAACGCTTTTCCAGCAACGTCTCTCGAAGAGGACGTTGCTGCGAAGGAACTATTCCTTAAACCTTTTGAATGGGAATTCGCTTTCAACCATCAATAAGATTGAGTCCATTTTTATAGCATCTTCAAATTCTCTTTTATTTCCATCCAGATTTGGATACTCATATAACCGATAGGTTTCTTTAGTTGCTATCTCTACTTTAACAACATCATCTTCCGTATTTGTAATGTAATTTTCAATTTTGTCATAACCTCTCATTGTCAATATACCGGAATTCAGCAATTTTTTACTAAACATATTCCATCCAGATTTTGGATTACTATATACATGGTTTATTGTAACCTTTTTTAACAATACCTTTTGTGATGGTCCATATCCTAATAAGCAATAATAAATATTTGCTTCCCAATCACCAAGGCTTTTATTAAATGTAATAATGTGTAAACTATCACACTTTAATGTTGAAACATAGATTCTTATATAGATGCCATTATATCCATTTTTAATATCACAAAGTCCACTTAAATCAAGGAAGTTTTCAAGTAATTTTTGATGGTTTATATTCTTTAAGTAATATTCTGGCAAGTCTTTCTTAATACCGTTGTTAGAATAATTATTAATACACTTTGAATTATTATTACTACACGAAATGATAATAACAATTATTGATAACACAAACAGATTTTTTTTTATTTTTTTCATTTTTTATTTTGCAGCAACGTCTCTCAAAGAGGACGTTGCGTTATTATTTTTTTTTCATTTATTATACCTAATCATATCAAGTATGCAACGTCCCTACCAGCTATTTACAAACCTGCAACTGTAGTTGAAGGGAGACGTTGCTGCGAAGCGAGTAAAATATTAAGAACTAAAGCTGAGATTTATTCGTCGAGCCCCGAACCGTACAACAGCAGTATTAAGTATGCAACGTCCCCATCAGCCTTTTGCTAACTTTCATCTTTATCTGTTGGGAGACGTTGCTGCGAAGCAAATACAGGAACTCTGTTGTTCAGGCACAAGAAGCCGGTGCTGCCTCCCACCCATAATGCTTGCGCCAAACTTACTATTATTTAACCTTTACATACTTGCGCCATTATCTGTGTTATCCTTTCAATTTTAAACCACCAAAAGCTGATTTGATATATTCCCAAATCAAACCACTTGCTTGAGACGGAATCGCAAGTGTCATAATTAAGCTTGCTATTGTACCAATAAACAATGACTTCCAATCAAATTTATTCAGCTTGTCGACTTTAGAATTTAACTCGTCAAGTTTTTTATTAATAATTTCTACTGTTGCCTCTGGTATTTCTAGTAATTTAAGTTTGCCCTTTAATTCAAAAATACTTTGTTCAACTTTTGCTTTTTCAAACTCTGTGAATTCTGAATTTAATTCGCTAAAGTCAGTATTTAGGAAATTTTCACTTTCAAAGGTTTCCCATCCAGTTGGTGTGTTTAACTCAGTAAAAACTTCTTTTGTCCAAGCTGTAAATTTGCCTTTAACTTGTTCCCATGTTGCCCCGACGGTAGCAGCCTTAGTATTAGAAACTGTAAATACCGTTATGTGATAAATATTTTTGTCTATGTCGTGAAGGTTAATGTAAAATGAAAAATATTCGTGTTTAAATTGGATTTTAAATTCTTTGTGTTGTCCAGAAGTTTCAAAATCTAAAAGATTTAAACCGCTTTCACGAAAGATTTGAGCTAACTCTTGCTTTTGGGTATTAGTTATTCTCATATATAAGTTAGTCTTTACAATTGCCGCTTACGCTTGTATTTATGTTTATATACGTAACTAATTTAAAAAATATTTTTGAAAATTAATTGGCTGACATTATACATTTCAGGATTGTTGTTGCACCAATGCAATGCCGAGATTTGCATATGCAAACCTTTCTAGTCATTTAAAAACGCAAATCCCCCAATCCTCCCTCACCCATACCTCCCATCCACAACCGAAGCAGGCATAAACTCCGGCCGTTGTTCTGTTTTACCATTCTGTAAGCGGTAAACAATCTGCACCGCAGTTATCAGCAATACACCTGCACCTGCCGCCACATGAAACTGCAGGTCCTGCGCAGCAACGGGAGTATTGTTATAGGGCAGCAGCAGTTGTTTTGTTTCACTACCAACTGCTTCAGCATTAAGTAAATGACAGGCAGCTACGGTAATGGTTAGTTGTACCATGCCTGTATGTGCTGGTGCTGTAATAGCGGCGGTGGGTATAAAGGCTGGCAGTTGTACCAATGTTTGCCCCGCCACAGGGTTACTAACGGTAAACGGCACCCTGCAACGCTCTGCAACAGATGTTTCTTTACTAAACGAAAAACCGGTAACAAAAGGGAGTTGCTGCTGCGGTGCAAGTGTTGCTGCATTGTTCTGCGCAAGCCAACGGGCAATGGCACCCGAAAAACGCACCTGCATGCTGCGGTCGGTAGGGTTAAACAGTACGGGCTGCAATAACCATCGCAGCGTTTTACCTGCTGCGGATGCAATACCAAAATTGTGGCTGCGGATTTTTGTGGCATCTGTCTGATGCACTTTATCGGGAACGGTGCGTACAATCTGTTTACCGTTACGGGTGTAGAAAACAAGGTTTTCAATTTTACCATTGAAGCCGGGTCCATGATAGGTAGCCATAGTTACAGTGTTTTAACGTTCAGGTTCAGGTATGCCTGGCCCCTGCCATACGCCTGTTTTATCCGTTACCGGTGCGTTGGCTAACGCAGAGGTAACGCAGGGGTAACGCAGAGGTACCGGGTTTGATACGGCTCTAAAACGGGTAAAACCGGGTTTTGGTATCTGGAAGACAGAAGAATGAGAAATGAAGAATAAAAAATAAGGAATGAAAAAGGAAAATACAGTCAGCAAAAACCATTAATTATTCACTCATAACTCATCCCCCATTTCTCATTCACGCCTCACGACTGACGTTTATTTCTTATGATTCGACACCAGCCACCTTCCAGGTGAGCAGACATCTGTTGATCGGAGGGTTGCCAACCTTTTGAAGGTTGGCAACCCTTCTGCAATTCACAACAGCCTCTGATTCCTGTCATACTAATCTTCATTCTATATCCGTCAGACGAGGGCATCAGACGGCATTCTCCATTTTCAACTTCCCACTCATCCCTATATCCCAAACATCCCGGTTCAGACAATTGTTTACCTTCGCCGCTATGCAAAACAAAAACGGCTGGATACAGGAAGCGCTGGATAATCTCAACATTAAAGCGCTCAACGAAATGCAGGAGGCTGCATTACAGGCTACAGCCAAACATAAAGACCTTATTTTACTATCGGCCACAGGCAGTGGCAAAACCCTTGCTTTTTTATTGCCCCTGGTGGAGCAGTTAAGAAAAAGCCCTACAGAAACAAAGGCCATCATCATTGTGCCTTCACGAGAACTGGCTATGCAGATTGAAACCGTGTTTAAAAGTCTGCAATTGAATTTAAAAGTTACCTGCTGCTATGGTGGTCATAAAAGGGAAATTGAAGAAAACAATTTAAAACAGGCTCCTGCCCTGCTTATTGGTACTCCGGGCCGTTTGGCCGATCATATACGCAGGGAAAGCATCAGCACTAACACGATTGAAACACTGGTGCTGGATGAGTTTGATAAATCGCTGGAGCTGGGTTTCCAGGAAGAGATGTCGTTTATTATTGGCTCCTTACCCAACATCAGCGAACGGATGCTTACATCGGCAACACAGATGGAAGAAATTCCTGCCTTTGTTGGATTGAAAGAACCTGTTACGCTTGATTTTCTTTCGGGTAAGGAAGAAACAGATACGGGTCTTGCCATTAAAACACTGCAAAGCGAAGAGAAGGATAAAATTGAAACACTGTTCCGTTTGATTTGTATGCTGGGCAACCGTTCAACCATTGTGTTCTGCAACCATCGTGAAGCAGTGGAGCGTACAAGTGCCCTGCTGAAAGAACGTGATATTGTGAATGTGTTTTATCATGGTGCCATGGAACAACGTGACCGGGATGCGGCTTTATGCAAATTCCGTAATGGCACGTCCAATGTATTGGTAACGACTGATCTTGCTGCCCGTGGACTGGATATTGCCAACATCCGTTACATTATTCATTATCATTTACCGCATAACGAAGCTGCGTTTACACATCGTAACGGCCGTACAGCACGTATGGAGGCAAGTGGCACTGCCATTGTGATTATTGGCCCTGATGAAAAACCGCCTGTTTATATTCCTGCCGATGCTGAGGTGATTACGTTACCGGAAAAAGCAGAGATACCTGATAAACCAAAATGGACAACACTGTTTGTTGCAGCGGGTAAAAAAGACAAGGTGAACAAGATTGATATTGTTGGTTTCCTGAGCAACAAGGGACAACTGAAAAAAGAAGATATTGGTTTAATTGAGGTGAAGGATTTCTTTTCGTTTGTTGCAGTAAAGAAAATCAAAGCAAGTCATACGTTGCATTTAATTAAAGACGAAAAGATAAAAGGAAAGAAAGTGAAAATTGCTGTAGCGAAGTAAGGGAGTAGTAAGTGGTAAGTAGTAAGTAATAAGAAAAGCAGGCGTTTATGTATCAGCATCACTTACAACCTATAACTTACAACTTACAACCTACGACTTACAACTTACCACCTACGACTTACCACCTACAACTTATAACTTACAACTCAAATGAATCTCTTTACCACTCCCTCCACCATCATCATTACCTGCCACAAGCGCATTGCTCCTTATTTAGAGAAGGAAGTGATGGAGCTGGGATTTGAAGTTGAGGAAACATTTGTTACCGGTGTTAAACTGAAGGGAACGATTAATGATTGCATTAAACTGAACCTGAACCTGCGTTGTGCCAGCCAGGTATTGTACAGTTTGCGTACGTTCAGGGCAGAGAATGCAGATGATGTGTATTCGGCTGTAAAACATTACCCGTGGGAAAACATTCTTCCCAACCCCGGTTATTTTTCTGTAACAAGTAATGTAAGCAATCCCACCATTAACAACAGCATGTTTGCCAACCTGCGTGTAAAGGATGCTGTTGTGGATCGTATAAGAGATAAGAGAGGTGAACGTCCTTCAACAGGTGCTGAGTTAACCGGCACCGTTATACACCTGTTCTGGAAAAAT
Organism: Chitinophagaceae bacterium UBA1953; assembly: GCA_002336115.1. GTDB lineage: Bacteria > Bacteroidota > Bacteroidia > Chitinophagales > Chitinophagaceae > Lacibacter. The sequence goes on along the minus strand of DDEN01000004.1, from coordinate 173,524 downwards.
GAAGAGGCAGAAATCTTTATTGATACATCAGGCGATTCATTGGCAAGGCATGGTTACCGGAAGATTCCCGGTCTTGCACCCATGCTGGAAGGTTTGGCTGCAGCCACTATTCTTGCATCAAAGTGGAACAGGCAATCGCCGTTTATTAATCCTATGTGCGGATCGGGCACCTTGGCGATTGAAGCAGCACTCATAGCCACTAACAGGCGACCGGGTTTGTTCCGCACCAATTATGCATTTATGCATGTGCAGGGATACGATGATAAAGTTTACTTAAAAGAAGATGCGCTGCTGGAAGAACAGATAAAAGATGTGCCCGGTTTGCGTATCATTGCTACGGACTATAATCCAAAGGCAATTGAGAATGCAAAGAAGAATGCCATTGCTGCAGGAGTAAACAAACTGATTGAATTTGCTGTTTGTGATTTTGCCTTAACCAATGTTCCTGAAAATGCAGCCGGGGTTATGATGGTGAATCCTGAATATGGTGAACGGCTTGGTGAGTTAAAAGAACTGGAAGGAACGTATGCACGTATTGGCGATTTTATGAAACAGAAATGCCGTGGCTATTTTGGTTATGTGTTTACAGGTAATATGGATCTTGCAAAAAAAATTGGCCTCAAAGCCAACCGGAGAATGGAATTTTACAACAGTACTATAGACTGCCGTTTGCTGGAGTATGAGTTGTATGCGGGAACGAGGAGGCAGGAAAATGAAAAATGAGAAATTAAAAGTGAAAAATGAAGAAGTGAGGCTGAGAGATAAATTGATAACACGAATTAGTGCGAATTACAAGAATTGGATGAAGAGAATTGAGAGTTGAGAATGGAGAATCGTCAGTCGTGAATCGTGAGGCGTGAGAGAGAGTATCCACGTCAGACGCCCTCGTCTGACGGGTTAGGAATGAAATAAAACATGATTTTTCTCTGCATCTCTTCACATCTGCGTGAAAACAATCAGCGAAAATCTGTTTAATCAGCGTTATCAGTGTTTCTATCAACAATAAACTATAAACATACCAGATGAAACAAACCTTGTTTTTCTTCTTTGCTTTCTTTGCAACTTCTTCTTTACTTGCTCAAAACCTTACACAGGCCGACCAGGTAATGCTGAACAATCAAAAGCAGTTGGGTGATGATCTTGCATTTTTAATTTATAAAGATGGAAAGATTGTTCACCAGAAAGTGATTGGTGATTTTCGTCCCAATGTGCAGGCACCTATTGGTGAAAGCAGCCAGTGGTTAACAGCAGCATTAGTGATGATGCTTGTTGATGAAGGAAAAATTTCGTTAGATGATAATCTGTCTAAATTCCTGCCCATCTTTCCTAAATGGATGAAAGGTTATATCACAATCAGGCAGTGTTTAGATCATACCACAGGTATTGAAGCCGATAAAACAGGTGCAGGAAAAATGTTTCAGCGTAAAAGCTTTGCAACGCTGGAAGAAGAAGTGAATTATTATGCCGAGAAAAGAGATATTGCCAATAATCCCGGCTTATGGTTTCATTACAACCAGATGGGGCCAAACATTGCAGGCCGTGTACTGGAAGTTATTACCAAAAAGAAATTCGACCGTTTAATACAGGAAAAACTGTTCCGTCCGCTGAATATGCGTTTCACTACGTTCAGCAATTATACCTCAGCCATCAGTCCGTTTGATGGTGCTAAATCAACAGCACTGGAGTACATGAACTTTTTAAGCATGTTGCTCAACAAAGGAAAGTTCAACGGCAAACAGATTCTCAGCGAAGCATCGGTAAATGAACTCATGAAAATACAAACGGGTAATGCCATCAATAAATTCACCCCTCCTTTCATGACCGGTTTTAATTATGGCCTTGGTACGTGGGTTGAAACAAAAGATGGTAAAGTGGTGAACTGTGTTTCGCAAAACAGCCCGTTTGTGTGGATTGACTACTGTCGTGGTTATGCTGCCATCATTCTTGCAAAGAAAGAACAGGATATACAGAAAAGGGAATTGTATAACCAGATAAGGGATGCCGTTGAGAATGATTTCGGCCCCTGTAAATAATCATAAAAAAGCTGAAAATGAAACCCTTTTTAAAATACGAACATAAAACACAGGCATTAGCCTCAAGAAAAGTATTTTACAAACGCATCATCTGGAATGTTTTACTTGCTTTTCTGATTCTGTTTGTGTGCTTAATAATTGGCATCCTCGGCTATCATTATACAGCCGGTATTTCCTGGCTCGATTCATTGCACAATGCTTCTATGATTTTAAGCGGCATGGGGCCTGTTGTTACCATTGATACCGTTGCGGGAAAATGGTTCTCGTCGATGTATGCCCTGTTCAGCGGTGTGGTGTTCATCACCAATATTGGCTTAATACTTGCGCCTGCTGCTCACCGCTTTTTCCACCGGCTGCATGTGGAGGAGAAGTAGTTTGTTGGGAGTAGGTAGCCTGTAGCCGATAGCCGGTAGTGGATAGTATTGCTTCCATTCACAATTCACCATTCACCTTTTCGATGAATTCGTTTAATAGTAAACTCTAATTTTACATTCCATCTGTTTTTACTCTGAATAAAAATCAACATACAGCCCTTATCAAACAAAAAGCAACAGCGCTTGGCTTTTCCTTTTGCGGTATTGCCCGTGCTGAGAAGCTTGATGATGATGCCCGCCGTTTAGAAACCTGGCTCAGTAAAGGAATGAACGGCAGCATGCAGTACATGGAACATTATTTTGATCTGCGTGTTGATCCTTCCAAATTAGTTCCCGGTGCAAAGAGTGTAATTACACTCATGATGAATTATTTTCCTTCGCAGCAGCAAAAGGAAAACACACCGAGGGTTTCAAAGTACGCTTACGGAAAAGATTATCATGAAGTGATCCGTGAAAAGCTGAAGGAACTGATTCATTTTATTCAGCAGGAAATTGGAGAAATCAACGGAAGGGGGTTTGTGGACAGTGCTCCTGTTCTTGAACGCACATGGGCAAAGAAAAGTGGTTTGGGCTGGATTGGAAAAAACGGCAACCTCATCAGCAAACAAAACGGTTCGTTCTTTTTTCTTTCAACTGTTATCTGTGATCTTGAACTGGAATATGATTCTCCGTTTGTAAATGATTATTGCGGCAGTTGTACAAAATGTATCGACAGTTGCCCCACCGATGCCATACTACCTGATAAGATGATTGACGGAAGTAAATGTATTTCCTATTATACCATTGAACTGAAAGATGCATTGATTGATGAAAGCATGAAGGGAAAGTTTGATAACTGGATGTTTGGTTGCGATACCTGCCAGGATGTATGCCCGTGGAACAGGTTCAGCAGGCCGGGGAATGAAATCAGCTTCACTCCTATTCCGGAAATACTCAACCTGTCATTTGCAGAATGGGAAGAGATGACAGAAGAAACATTTAAACAACTCTTCCGGCATTCACCATTAAAGCGTACAAAGTTTTCAGGAATAAAAAGAAACCTCCGGTTTATCCGTTCAGAGAGTTAAAATTTTTTACAGAAGAAATTATTTAAACCCAATCTTGGCAAACTGTACTTTACAACTGTCGTTATCGAATGTACTTACATAAATCACTTTACCTGTTTTACAGGCACAGGAACTGCATGCCTCCGGCTCTGTTTCCCGTTTAATACTTAAACTTTCAAAAAACAAGTTCTTTGTTTTCAGGTATTCGGATACATGAATCAATGTTAAACTGTCATTGGAAAGATTATTCTCCCATTGATCGGCGCAATATGTCTGGCTATATGAAAGTGTTACAAACCTGTCGCCTATAAGCCCCTTCTTGACGCAGGAAAAAAAAGCACTCAGTAAAACAAACAGAATGAATATTCTTTTCATAGTTGCTTCATTTAAAGTAAAATAAACATTTTATTTCCTCACTTTCCGAATATGCGTTTTATATCAGAACTTATACCCCACCCTGAACAGAAAACGGTTCATGGTATATTCATAACTCCTGGTGGTTAAAACTGAAGTCTGCCCATTCCATATTGTTTCATCATAAATTTCCGTAAGCATTTTGGTACTGTAACCGGCAGCTACAAAAATTCCCCTGTTTTTACTGTTGAACAATGTATATCCAAATCCAACATCGGAATAAAGGCCATTCTTAAACCTGCTTTCAGTTGCTCCCCACCATCCGTTGCTCCTTTTCTGATCAGAAGTTGGCCAGGGTACATCTATCCCCATATTTCCGTATAAAAAGAATTTTCTGCTTCCTGTACCAAAATATTTTCTTACATCTGCAAATACCGGAACTGTTCTGTATTTGTAATAGTCAAATCCTGTTCCCGCACCAAACACCCAGTTTTTATAACTATAACCTGATGTAACTATAATTTGTCCGTCAGTTTTATCATCACCGTTGAGTAAAGCAACCTGTGCATTTACAACAAGACTTCCTTTTGTACTTTTCTTTTGCGCTGATGCAGCAAACACACAGAGCATCAGGAACAAAACCAGTTTGTATTTCAAAGCCATTTGTAACAGTTCTTATTCGTGAGTAATCGTAACCTTTCCGGTAATAAAAGGAGCAGCAGGGTTTGTATAGTTAATAAAATACAACCCGTCTTTTGCTACAGTTAATGCAATTCCGTTCAGGGCAATCACATCATAGGTTTCAATTCCGCTTACCTGCCCGGTTTGAGTTATGTTTGAAGCATCAGAAGCATTAAATACTTTCACCCCGTCTTTACTATCGCAGATGAGCAATGTGTTTCCATCTTTTGAAAGTCCAAGTGGTGAAGTAAGTGTGTATGATTTTACAAGTGATGGTGAAGAAAGATTGTTGATATCAACCACATCAAGCTGGTTCGTAAAACCACCGCAAGTAGTTCCGCTGTGCAATGTTACATACGCATAATGATCGTCGGCAATAACAGGGTCGCACACTCTAGCATGACTGAACTGCCCCTGTTTAACCGGGTTATCAGGGTCGGATGCATTGTAAATAAACATGCCGCTTTGCGAACCAATAAAGAGTTTATCCTTGTAAGGAAAGATGGTTTCGATACTTCCCTGGTTCATGGCAATTGTTTTTACATACGCTGGTTTTGAAGCATCGGATGTATTGAATACTTTCATATCGCTCCAACTGATGGTATAAAGGCGTTCGCCCATTAATCCAAAGCGTGCCATTGATCCGCCGGTTCCGTTTGTTACAGCACTGTTTGAAGAAGAATAGTTTGAACTTGCAAACGACATGAGTACATCCGTTGCAAAATACCATTGCTGCCTGTTCTCCATTCTGTGTGTGATTACGGTATCAACACGTATCCATTCGGTAATCACCCTGTTGGTATCAGCAACAAAGCCTCCAACATAAATACGATGAGGAAATACTCCCTCGTTGAATTGCTTTACTACTACATTCAGCGGATCAGAAATATCCATTGTAACAAGATCGGTATAACAATCAGCATACAAATAATTGCCACGCACAGCCATGTCCTCACATCCGGGAATATTTATAAATGCAATGTTCTTTGGCGAAGAAGGATTACTGAAGTCGATGATGTGAATGCCTTTGTTGATTTCGTTGAGATAAACATATTTTCCTTTTACAAATAATTTTCCCGGCGTTGAAACATCAACTGCTGCTGCACTATTAATATTGGCCCTTACTTCAGCTTTGGTTTTATACACAGGACGGAAGAAGGTATATTTTTCCGATACCATGTCTTTTGTACATCCTGCAAAAAAGAGGGCAACTAATGCAGTGAATAAGATGAATCTATTTTTCATGTGTGTATATTTTTAGTGCGCCGCTTTGCGGCTGGTTTTATTTGTCACATAGTATGCCCAAATAATCACCTTCGATTGGTATCCATTGGTTAGGGCATTTCATGTAAAGCAGTTTACTAATAGTAACAATCATTAAAGAACAAGCGTTGCATATACTTACAACTTTATTTATGCAACCTCCATAAAACTTCAATACCCGTGTACGTAAGATGCTGGTTAAGGGTAAGAGATTGTTTCCATATTCCCGTCATTCCAAACTGGTATTGCAAGCCTACCTGCAATGGATAATTCTCTTTTTTTATAAACGAAGAAGATATCCCTAATTTAAAATGAAGTTGGGAATGATTAAACAGGCTCTTATCATAATAATATGCGCCCGATGATTTTGAATAATAATTTGCATTGGATGCAAACATATAATTGTAAGAAAGCCCTGTATTTAAACCGAGTGGCCGTTTATGTTGTTTTGATAAACGCAGGTGATACAGGAACGGTAGTTCAAAAAAGTTGTAATGATTATGAAAGATTACACTATCGCCTGCCCGCATGTAATTATTTACATAGCTGTTGTAATTGCTTACATTAAACAGTGTGTTGGCATAAACCGTACTGCCGGTTTTAAGCGATGTGGAATAATAAGCATAATTGAGCCCGGCAGAAAATGAAGAACGTTTTTTGGCAATTGTTCTTAATTCAACTCCAGCAGAAAAACCAACTCCCGGTTTAACAGGCGACTGACGGTTATACACAGTTCCACCACCAACAGAAGACGATGAACCGGATGAATAAGCATCAGCAGCAAAGGGTGCAAACACTGCTGTTGAAAACTGGCTCATATCAGAAATACCTGTACCGAATCTTGCAAACCATTCCACTTTTTTCTTATTGGGTGAGGCAGGCTTTTGTACTACAGGTTTTGTAATTGTAACAGTAGCCGTACTGTCGGCAATTGTTTGCTGCGGGTTATTTGTTACAGCAACATCAGTTGTTTTTACTCCGGGTATAGAAGCATCTTTTACAATTTCTGTTTTTTCTTCGTTTGTATTATTTGTACTGACAGTTGCATGGTCACCCTGTTCTTCTTCCTTGCTGACAACATGGGTTGCATCTGTTTTCTTCTCTTCTTGCTTTGCTGAAACAACGACTTCGCCTGTTTTTACTTCATCTTTTTTAATACCAGAAGGCTGAAGCGGCTTTGCATCATTTACCCTCTTTACAACTGGGCTATTCTGCTTGGCTAATGGTGTAACAGCAATCATTATTTGTTCTTTCTTTTCAGCAACAACCGGCACATTTGCCAAAGGATGATTCTTCTTCGTAGTTTGCTGCGCCGCCTGAACCTGAGTTGTGTTTTGTTTTATTGCAGGCTCAGTTGTTTTTGTATGCTGTTCTTTTGCCTCAGCCGTTTGTTTATTGTTTTCATCTTCAGCAACAACCTGTTCCTTTTTGGAAGAAGTAACAGGCTGAGGAGAAGATGCTGATTCCGTGTTTTGTAAATGATTATTAACAATGGCTGTTGGTTTTTGTGCAGGTGCTGATGAAAATCCATTGTATAAAAACCAACCGGCTGTACCTAAGCATAACAAACCAAGCGGCATCCACCAGAAGAGAAGTCTTCTGCGGCGTTTGCGTTGCCGTATCTGCAGTTCTACCTTCTGCCACACGGAATCTGATGGAGAAAAACTGAGTTCCTCCATCCGCAACCCAACCTTCTTTTCAAACTCATTATTGTACATACTTACCGGGTTTAGGGTTTACAGATTCTGCCTGCTCAATCCAGTCAATCAGTAACGATCTTGCACGCAGGTATTGCGAACGGGAAGTAGCATCTCTTATTCCAAGCATTTGCCCAATTTCAACGTGTGTGTAACCTTCCACAGCATGCAGGTTAAAAATAGTTTGATAACCTGTTGGCAACTGCCTGATGAGTGAAGCCAGTTCCTTTGCTGAAAGTTTCAGTTCAGGATCATCATCAGTAACAGGATGCATCCCCTCATCATGAAAAACAAGATCGGACTGGTATTTCCGGGATCGTTTTAAATAATTCAATGCAGTGTTTACCACAATCTTCCTGATCCATGCTCCGAGAGGGCCTTCATCTTTATACTGCTTGAGATTGATGAACACTTTTACAAACGACTCCTGCAACACATCTTCTGCATCGTCCATTGATTTGGTGTACCTGTAACACACGCCAAGCATTGTACCGGCAAAAGTGTCGTACAATTCTTTTTGTGCTGCAGGTTTTCCCTTGAGGCAGTCTTTAATCAGTTGATGATGATTTGTCATTCAGTTTGTCATTGGGTTGACAACTGCACAAATTAAACCGTTGCGTTCAAACGAAAAATTATTGGAGATTTTTTATGTATTCTGGGGCTGCTCTTTTTCTGTAAGCTCTTTTAAATTCTGAAGCCCCTGTTCAAATGAAGGGCCGATGATTTTATCGAGAAAGATGCCATAAAACCGCTCCCATGGATACCATTTAAGTTTGTATTCCATAAACCACTGCACTTCCGTTTGCTGAGCGCTGAGCGGACGAAGACGAAAGCCTCCCTCTGAATCATTCATGTCTTTCATCTGGTATAATACAGTTACAAGATTTGGCTGTATGGTTTTAATGGTAATGATGCCGTCGCTTTTGTAGTTCAGACTTTTCCATTTAAAAAACGACCCCGGCTGATCGGGTTCGGGTGAAACCTGAACCAATGCACCGCTATCGGCTTTTATCCAGGGAAACCAATGCCCCCATGTTTGCACATTACCCACCACCTGCTTAAGTTTAGCACTGTCGGCATCAATTACAATTCCTCTTGAAATTTTTACAGATGACGGAATAAACAGCCCGATGATTGTAAGCACAGCAAACAATCCAACCAGCACAAACAGGAACATTTTTATTAAACGCATGGGGGAAACAGTTTATAGTTTAAAGTTCTTAGTTTTTAGTGATCTGCTATTGCAGGTCTTATCAACACCTGTTGTGTCACTCACTTGTACTGCAATAATTCTATTCAGCAATAAAGTATTTTACATTTAATCCATCAGACTACAGGGGCAGACAGGCGTACATCAAACATCTTACATCTTTACATCTTCTCTTACTCCCACTTAAACACTTTAATGGCTATAGCATAAACCACAACAGCCCATATTGCAAGGATGCCCAGTTGTTTACCACAATCAATCAAATGATTTCCCTCAAATGCAATACTCCGCATGGCATCATTTAAATGTGTCAGTGGTAAAATATTACAGAAAGGCTGTAACCATTTGGGAAATGTATCAACAGGGAAGAAAGTTCCTGCCAGTAAAAACTGCGGCATGGTAATCATATTCGCAAACGGAGGAATGGTACTTTCAGTTTTTGCAATACCGCTTACAATAAATCCCATACCCATAAACACAATTAAACCTACCAGACTTAACACCATCAGCTCAATAAATGTAAGGAAGCCATGCACCAGTGTAAACTTAAATGCAAAATGTCCGACAAGGATAATCACCACTGCAGTAATGAGTGAAAACAGTACACGACTGATTCCTTCGCCAAACAAAATATAGCTGCGTTTGATGGGTGTAGCAAAGAAACGTTTCAGCACAAGCGCCTGTCGTAAATTAAAAAACAGGAATGCCACACCAAATACGGCTGCACTTAACAATGAAAAACCTAATTGTCCAGGAAGTATAAAATCAATCATCCTGTAAATACGGCCGGGCATCGGCGGAGGAAGATCAATGCTTGCATACGTTGGCGCATCAGGAACTTTCTGCCGGTCGATGTTTACGATAATATCTTTTAATGAAGCCTGTAGAATTGCAAGCTTATCAACACTTGCAGTTGACGTTTGAATACTGATTTTATAAGCAGGTAACTTTCCTGAATTGGTTGGCTGAATATCAAGAATAGCAGTGACCCTGCCCTTCAGCAAATCATTCTTCAATTCCTCCGGATTTTTATCAGAAACCTTGATGGTTTTGTATTTGGTGAGCAGTTGATAAACAGCATTATTAGCTGAAGTATCTGTGGTTGCTGTAAATCCTATACGAACTGTTGGACTGCTGCCACCAATAAAACCAAATACGAGAATAAAAATCAATGGAAATCCAAAGCTGAAAACAACTGTACTTGGGTTCCTGAAGATTGCTTTTAAACTTGCCCTTGAAATAGCCAGCATTGCTTTCCACTGGCTGTATGGTTGATTCATTCCGCAAATCTATCTGATTACAGCATCCCGAAAAAACTTTTTAGCCCTACTTTTACAGCATGCCGTCGCACAAAGCATTTATCCTTCTTGGAAGTAACCAGGGCCAGCGGAAACAGTTTCTTTCAAAAGCAAAAAAAGAAATTACAGAACAATGTGGTATCATCAGTAAAGAATCATCGGTATATGAAACAGCCGCATGGGGAAATACCAAACAGGCTGCTTTTCTGAACCAGGTAGTGGTCATCAGTACCCAACTTTTGCCCAATGAGCTGATGAAAACTCTTTTACAGATTGAGGCTGCATTGGGACGGGTACGAACAGAAAAGTACGGCCCACGCACCATTGATCTTGATATTTTATTTTATGATGAGCTGGTTTATCATTCGCCCGTAGTTACACTTCCCCACCCTGCCATACAGGACAGAAAGTTTGTATTGATTCCGTTAAAGGAATTAAGCCCCGGAAAAGTTCATCCTGTGTATCATAAAACCATTTCAACACTGCTGAACGAATGTGCCGATAAGCTGGATGTAAAAAAATTATAAACTTACTTTTCCACAAACTGTACAAATTGATTTTTATAATTCGCAGCCGCTTTAATTTGCCGCCTGAATTTATATAGCGACATGTATGTTTTTATTCATGTTGCCACTGACTGTTGAAGCAAATGAATTATCATTTTATTACGATAGAGGGAAATATCGGTGCCGGCAAAACAACATTGGCGCACCTGCTGAGCAAGCATTTCAATGCAAGACTGATCCTTGAAGAATTTGCTGATAATCCTTTTTTGCCCAAGTTTTATGAAAACCCACAGCAGTTTGCTTTTCCGCTTGAATTGTTTTTCATGGCTGAACGTTATAAGCAACTGAAGGAATTACTGCATACACAGGATTTGTTTAATTCACTCACTATTTCGGATTACCTGTTTACCAAATGCCTGCTGTTTGCAAAAGTGAATCTGCCGGTTGATGAATTCCGTTTGTATCAAAGCCTGTTTGATATTATTCACCAGCAATTAATACAACCCGATCTGTTGATTTATCTTCATTCGCCGGTAAGCAAACTTCAGCAGAATATCCGCAAGCGTAACCGCAGTTATGAACAGAATATACCTGATGATTACCTGCTGAACCTGCAGGAAACTTATACGCAATACATCAAGCAACACAATGTAAAAACATTGTTTATTGATACAAGCAATGCCGATTTTCTTGGTAATGCAAAACATCTGCAAACTGTTCTTGATGCATTGGAAAAAGAATATGAGCCGGGACAGCATTATCTTACGTTGCCTTAGTTAATTGAAAATTGAAAGTTGAGAATTGATTGTACATCTGGTTTTTCCACTTTCCATTTTCAATTTTCCATTCGCTATTCTCCATTCTTTCAAACTTTCTTAGTTTTGCCCTGTGTCAAATCAGAATACGAGCAATCCGTTTGTTTCCATACAGGTAACAGAATTCAGAAATTATTTTATTGCCAGGTTTTTATTCATCATGGGATTACGCATGATGGGAACCCTTGTTGGCTGGTGGATGTATGAACTAACGAACGATCCTCTTGCACTTGGATTAATTGGTCTGGCTGAAGTGATCCCGGCGGTTTCAATGGCATTGTATGCAGGGCATGTGGTTGATCTCAGCGACAGGAGAAACCTGATTCTCCGCTCAGTTGTATTTTATGGTGCTTGTGTACTGTTACTGTTGTTCATTTCCTCTACTTTTTTCTTTCACCAGTTTGGTAAAACCAGTGTAGTGTTTCTTGTATATGTCATTATTTTCTGTACAGGCATTATCCGTGCGTTCAGCGGGCCTTCATTTGGTGCTATCATTTCTCAACTTGTTCCGAAGGAAATATTACCCAATGCCGTTACATGGAGCCAGGGAAGCTGGCTGTCTGCATCAGTTACCGGTCATGCTCTTGGTGGATTTTTAATTGCTCTGCTTGGAGTTACCGGCACACTCAGCATTATTATTTCGTTCATTATTCTTTCGTTTTTTATTTTTAAAACAATTGGTCATAAACCGGCACCACCACAGGCAGAAAAGAAAACATGGGAAAGTGTAAAAGAAGGTTTGCGTTTTGTGTTTAAAACAAAAGAAGTACTGGACGCACTTACGCTTGATTTATTTGCTGTGCTGTTTGGAGGAACGGTAGCATTGGTTCCCGTTTTTGCAAAGGATATTTTACATGTTGGTTCAATCGGTTACGGCTGGTTGAATGCAGCAACAGATTTTGGCGCAATTCTCATCATTATTCTGGTAACCGTATTTCCATTGAAAAGAAGACAGGGAAAGCTGTTATTGGTTGTTGTTGCAGGATTCGGGTTAAGTATTATCCTGTTTGGTCTCTCAAAATGGTTCTGGCTTTCATTTATTGCATTGTTTGCCGGGGGAATGTTAGATGGAATCAGCATGGTGGTTCGTGGCACTATTCTGCAGTTAAAAACGCCTGATGATTTAAGAGGAAGAGTAATGAGTGTAAACAGTATGTTCATTAACAGCAGTAATGAACTGGGTATGTTTGAAAGTGGTGTTGCTGCACGATTATTAGGGGTTGTTCCCTCCGTTATTTTTGGTGGATGTGTTACTGTTGCAGTTGCCTTTACAACCTGGTTTAAAGCGCCTAAACTGAAAGAGCTGGAATATTAATCAACCACAGGTTAAACCCTTTTATCCTGTCTGTTTTTGAGTTTTCATTTTTTACTTCTAACTTGATTGTCTGAAACAATAAATCAAATAAAATGAAACGCAGCACATTTCTTCATACAGCTATACTTACAGCAGGCGCACTTGCATTTCAGAAAGAATTACTTGCAGCAGTTTTTCAGCAACCGGCATGGAAAATAAACATGCTTACTGATGATATCGGCATTTTTACCGAACGTGGAGGAACCATTCTTTTTTATTTAAGCAAAGATGGTATTGTAGTGATTGATTCACAGTTCCCTGATCAAAGCAATCACCTGATTGAAGAACTGAAAAAGAAAACGACAAACCCGTTTAAGCTGCTTATCAATACGCATCATCACGGCGATCATACCAGCGGCAATATTTCATTTAAAGGATTAGTTGAGCATGTGCTTGCACATGAAAATTCAAAGATCAACCAGCAGGCTGTTGCTCAAAAATCAAAAACTGAAGACAAACAGCTTTACCCCGATCAGACATTTTCTAAAACATGGAGTGAAAAGTTTGGTAAAGAAAAAATTTCACTTTCCTATTATGGAGCAGGACATACAAATGGAGATGCAATCATTCATTTTGAACATGCCGATATTGTACACATGGGCGATTTAGTTTTTAACCGCCGACATCCGTATGTTGACCGAAGTGCAGGTGCCAACATGAAGAACTGGATGGCTGTACTTGATACTGCACAAAAGAAATTCAGTAAAAAAACAAAATTTGTCTTTGGCCATTCCGGCGATGGATATGAAGTAACCGGAACTACTGATGACCTGAAAGCATATGGCGAATACATTGGACAGATCTTAACGTTCACTGAGGCAGAAATAAAAGCCGGTAAAACAAAAGAAGAGTTTCTTAAAACTACAACTCTTCCTTTCGAAACACAATGGAAAGGTGATGGTTTACAAAGACCACTAACTGCTGCATGGGAAGAGTTAACAACAAAATAATCACTCATCATTCCCCCAGCGGTAAGTGCTGATATTGATTCCTGCGAGATCAAGCACCCTGTCAACTACAGTTGCTGCTGCTGCTTCAATGGTTTGCGGTTTGCTGTAAAATGATGGAGTTGCAGGACAAATAATCCCACCAGCCAGTGTAACCGTTTCCATGTTGCGGATATGAATAAGATTGTAAGGTGTTTCTCTTACAACACAAATCAGCTTTCTTCTTTCTTTCAGTACCACATCGGCAGCACGGGTAATCAGGTCGTTTGAAACACCACTTGCAATGCGGCCCAATGTCCCCATTGAACAGGGAATTACAATCATGGTATTGTATTGTCCGGAACCTGAAGCAAAAGGTGCGTGAAAATCGGCAGTTGAATACGTTTTGAAGGGAAGCTGATTATAATCTTCATTGCTTAACTCTGTGCGCCAAACTTCTTTTGCATTTTCTGTCATTACCAGTGCCACATCATCCAACTGATTTTTAACAGTTAAAAGCTTTTCAAGCAGCACTTTCGCATATACCGACCCACTTGCCCCTGTAACAGAAATAACAATTTTATGCATTCCGGAACGTTTAATTTTGTATAAATAACAAAAATAGCATGCAAAAGGTTTTTATTTTATTCTTTACCCTGTTTATCTCTTCAGCATTCTCCTCTTTTCAGAAAAAAATGCCGAAAGAAACTATTCAGTGGATAACACTGGAAGAAGCAGAAGAAAAATTTAAACAGGAACCCAAACCCATCCTGATTGATCTTTACACCGATTGGTGTGGCTGGTGCAAAGTGATGGAAAAGAAAACCTACAGCAATCAATCACTTATCAAATACCTCAACCAGAAATTCTATGCGGTTAAGTTAAATGCAGAAACAAAAAAAGAAATTACCTGGCGTGGAAAGACTTATAATTTTAACCCGAAATACAAAACAAACGACATAGCACTTACATTAACTAAAGGCGAACTTGCTTACCCAACCACCGTTTTTGTACCGGCAAATAATGATGATCCGCAACCTGTTGCAGGTTATCTTGAAGTAAAAGAGATGGAAGTACTGACAAAATATTTCGGAGAGAATAAGTATGGCAAGGTTCCGTTTGACGAATATTCAAAAAAATTCAGATCGGGCTGGTAAAATCAATCCCTGATTTACTTAATTTTAGTACATATTAAGGTTTAATGGTTAATGATAACTGATTAGCACCTCTTCTTTCATGGAAGAGGTTTTTTTATGCTTACGCCGTTCTTGTTTCCGGAAAAAACTGCCTAAAATCACCTTTTTCCCTGATTACAGTATGCAACCTTCAACCACATAAATTCATCTCTTTGCATTGATGATAAGGTTTAATGGTTAATGGTAACTGATTAGCCGCCCCAGCTTCTTCAAGTTGGGGCTTTTTTTGTATTCTGCTTACTTAACAAATTAACACCCAACCATTTTTTTTCAATCAACATCATTAAAAAATGATACACGTACTGTAAGCATTTTACGGGTATCATTTAACCAATTCCATAAACAGAGTTTACTTGCAGCAATGGATCATTCATTAATTGCCGTTACCGGCTTATTTGATACTATTCCGTTAAAAAAATTACCTAAAAATTCGCTCTTACTCAGCAGGGTCGATACAAAATATACTTTCTCCATTGACCAACTGGATGATGTATTACTGAGATGCTTTAATGATTACAGCATTGTTACGGTAAATGAACATCGTTTATGCCGTTATGAAACAAAGTATTACGACAGCAGTGATCTGAGTTTTTATCATCATCATCATGCAGGTCGTGCAAACAGGCTCAAGGTCCGTTTACGCAGGTATGTTGAAACAGAAAATTATTTTCTCGAAGTAAAATACCGCAATAATAAAGGGCGAACAGAAAAACCACGCATCCCGGTATATGGAAATGAAGAATATCCTGTACAGTTCCTGAATAACAGGGCTTTTGATGAAGTGCATACCTTAGCACCTGATTCGCTTCACGAATCAATTCAGATCAATTATACAAGAATTACACTTTCTTCAAAAAACTCAGCCGAAAGAGTAACAATCGATACCTGCCTTGAATTTGTAAATGGGAACAAAAAAGTAACTATCCCCGACCTGGTTATTGCAGAAGTAAAACAGGATAAAAGCTACAGTTCACCTTTCAAGCACATCATGAACACAATGCACCTTAAACAAGGCAGCATCAGCAAATATTGTTTCGGAATAATGTCGCTTTATAACGTAAAACAAAATAGATTTAAGGAAACAATCCGTCAAATAAAAAAAAGAACAAACTATCATGTATTTTCTACAGATTATTAACCAGGATACAGCCGAAAAAGGCTTTATATTATTTGATAAACTCAATCTGAAATTTGCAATCAGGCTTGCAGCAGATATTGCAACAATATTTATACTGATCCGCTTTATTTATTACAAGCTTTATCGCCGCTCAGACCTGTTTCTTACCTTTTTTGGATTTAACCTGGTCATCTTTCTTATTACCTTTTTGCTGAACAAGGTAGAAATGACCATGGGTGCTGCCTTTGGGCTTTTTGCTGTTTTTTCAACACTCAGGTACAGAACCGAAAATATTTCGGCAAAAGATATGACTTACCTGTTTGTATCAATTGCCGTCGGGCTCATTATGGCTGTAAGCCGGGGCGGATGGGATGAATTAATCCTGTTAGGAGCCATTGTAATTTTAACAGTACAGCTTCTCGATGGCACATGGCTTATGCCCAGGGAACTGTCGCAGATTATTTACTATGAAAATATTCTGCTGATTCAACCTGAAAAAAGAGAAGAACTCATTTCAGATCTGAAGAACAGAACCGGACTTGATATTAACCGCATTAACATTGAAAAAATTGATTTCCTGAAAGATTCGGCAGTACTTACAGTTTACTATAACGAAAACAAAAAAGCATGAACCCTGTAAAACTCCTTTTCCCGGTTGTTGTCCTTCTCTTGTTGAATTACACAATACATGCACAAACAAGCAGCAGCGATCCTGTAGATGTGCAGGGACGGCTTGGCGCATCCTTCAATTATAATTTCAATAAAAAAATTTATGCAGGCATTGAATATCAGGCAAGGTTCGTAAGCAACATTTCAACTTATTATGGAAGTTACATTTCATTGGATGGCGGCTATAATCTCACAAAAAAAATTGCATTGATTGCTAATTACAGGTTGTCTCTTACCACGAATGGGAATGCCAACAGGTATGGAGTTGGAATGGAGTACGAAACAAAGCTATTCAGAAAAACAAAACTGAATCTCCGGCCAATGCTTCAGTATAAAAAAGACATTATTGAAAATGAAGATATAAGCGGCAACAGCAGTTTTTTTGTACGTACAAGGGCTGAACTGAGCTACGGCTTCACAAAAAAATTTAGTGCCTATGCCTCCATTGAGCCTTATTTCACGTTTGAAAGCGGAGAATACCCAATCGATAACATCCGCAATACATTGGGTTTTAAATACGAATACGCAAAGAACAAAAAAATTGACATTTATTACATTTACCGCCCCGATTTTGCCAAAAGCTACAACAGAACATTTCATGTAATTGGCCTGAACCTTTCGTTCAAAGCAAAGAAAAAATAAAGCTATTTCCCCTTAACAACCGTATTTACGAAAATGATATACATAGGGCCTGTGGGAATAAATCCTGCAGGCATATGTGTGTTTTTTTCCTTTGGAACCGAAACAATGGTTTTGTTGCCAAAAATTGCCACTTTGTAAAAATGATATTTAAGCATGGTTGTGCGGCCAGCAATACGTTCATCAAGTGTATTAACAGCATCGGGCCACGTACTCTCTTTAGAATAGCGGATAATTTCATCCAGCAGTGCTTTGTTATTAAGCTGGGAAAGAATTTCCTCTTTTTCAGATTTTGTGAGATTATACGTTGAATACATCTCTCCAAGATCGGTAACAGTTACCTGTGTTGTTTTTTTTCCATCAAAGTAGAATCTGGAAGTACAGGAACTTAACCCCGAAAACAGGAAAACAAGGATAATAACAGCATAAACAGATTTCATTGCGGTAGCATTTAATGAAAGAATAACTGGGCAAAGCAAAATGCAAGCCAATCTATTTCGGAAAATGAATTTAACCCATTTAATGAAAATGGTTCAAAAAAAATTACCGACGGTTAGAATGGCTTTTTTTCAATCAGTTTTTCCAGCACAAAGTAAGTAATTGGGCAAAATGTTGAATTTTTCTGACTAAGATGAGGTCTTTTCAAAATAACATCCTCGTTAGTATAGGGAAAACGTTCGCAATCCGAAGGCCTGTCTTCATAAATAGAACAATAGTTATCAGAACCAAGAAAAGGGCAGGGCTTTGATTTTACCACATAATCTCCATCTTCATCCAGCAAAAGATACGTTTCAATAAACTCACCTTCTTTCATGCGTAAATATTTGCTGATGCGTTTAATATCGGGTGTTTTAAAACGGGGCGAATAGTTCTTGCAACAGTTGGCACATTGCAGGCAATCCACTTTTTCAAAAGCCTCTTCATGCAGATCAGGCAATAGTTTCAACACTTTGTTTTTATCAGCACGTTTTAAAAACCGTTTGTATTCTTTCTGCCGTTCTGCCGACTTTTTTTCCCAGTTTTGTAATAAAGGATCACCCATTAAGCAAAGAAACTGAATTTTCCTTTTATCCCGTTTGCACAACCTATCCCCAACAGCTAACATGCGTTTATTTGAATGATTTGCAAACGTAACTTTGCACCACATTTACATGTCCGTTCTTTACTACAAAAGAACATCCATACGATCCCGAATAAAGAAAATAACACATGAATCTTTTTGAAACTCAACAGAACGAATTTGTTAAAAGACACATTGGAACTATTGGAAGCGAAGCAGCCATGCTCCGTACCATGAACTTAAAAAGCGTAGATGAACTGATTGATAAAACCATCCCTTCTTCTATACGCAAAACAGAACAAATGCAATTGCCTGCTGCAATGGACGAAGCCAGTCTTCTTTCTTTATTGAAAGAGATTTCAATGCAGAATAAGCTCTTCAAAAATTATATCGGGCAAGGATATTATGATACTATTACACCCAGTGTAATTCTCCGCAATATTTTTGAAAACCCGGGCTGGTACACACAGTACACTCCTTACCAGGCTGAAATTTCACAGGGACGACTGGAAAGCTTACTAAACTTCCAGACAATGGTTTCCGATCTTACTGCATTACCCATCGCAAACGCTTCTTTGCTTGATGAAGCTACTGCAGCAGCCGAAGCTATGAATATGTTCTTCCACACGGTTAACAAAGGTGATGCAATCAATGCACCTAAGTTTTTTGTGGATGAAGAAGTCTTTCCTCAAACAAAAGATGTGGTGATAACCCGTGCACAGCCACTGGGTATTGAAGTGGTGTTTGGCGATTATAAAACTGTAGCAATCGATTCAACTTATTTTGGTGCACTCATTCAATACCCCAACAATGTGGGTGCTGTTGAAGATTACCGTGCATTTATTGATAGCGTACATGCAGCCGGTGCCTATGTTGCAATGGCAACCGACTTACTGGCACTTGCATTATTAACTCCTCCCGGCGAACTGGGTGCTGATGCTGCTTTTGGTTCAGCACAACGTTTTGGTGTACCACTTGGTTATGGCGGACCACATGCTGCATTCTTCAGCACAAAAGATGAATTTAAACGCACCATTCCCGGTCGTATTATTGGTGTAAGTGTTGATGCGCAGAACAACCGTGCATTGCGTATGGCGCTGCAAACAAGAGAGCAGCACATCAAACGTGAAAAAGCAACATCCAATATCTGTACTGCACAGGCATTACTGGCCAACATGGCTGCTATGTATGCAGTATATCATGGTCCCGATGGTATTAAAGCCATTGCTTCAAGAGCGGCATTGCTGGCACAAACAGTTGCTGAGGCATTAAAGCAAAGAGGTTTTGAACTGGTAAGTGATTTTTACTTTGATACCATTGCGGTTAAAGTAACTGATGTTGCTGCTGTGAAAGCAAAAGCCGAACGTCAGCAAATCAATCTTCGTTATATCAACAATGTTGTTGCTATTTCAATTGATGAATCAACAAACACAACCGACCTGTTTGATCTCATCAACTGTTTTGTAAACGATGTTGACCCGGTTGATTTTACTGTTGATGAAGAAGCAGCATTGCAACATATTCCAACAGCATTAACAAGAACAAGCGATTATTTAACGCATCCCAACTTCAACAGCTACCACAGCGAAAGCCAGATGATGCGTTACATCAAGCAACTCGAAAACAAAGACCTTTCGCTCAATACTTCCATGATTTCATTGGGAAGCTGCACCATGAAACTCAATGCAGCAACACAAATGATTCCGTTAAGCTGGGCACACTGGAACAGGCTGCATCCATTTGCACCTGCCGACCAGGTGAAAGGTTATGAGCAAATTGTAAATGAACTTTCGCAATACTTAAATGAAATCACCGGTTTTGATGCATGCAGCATGCAGCCCAACAGTGGTGCGCAGGGCGAGTATGCAGGTTTGCTTACCATCCGCAATTATCATCTTGCTAACGGTAACCCTCACCGCAACGTCATTCTTATTCCAATTTCAGCACATGGCACCAACCCTGCAAGCGCTGTAATGGCAGGCATGAAAGTGGTGGTGGTAAAAGCATTGGAAAGCGGTTATATTGATGTTGCCGATTTTAAAGCAAAGGCTGAACAATACAGTGCTAATCTTGCAGGTACCATGATTACTTATCCAAGTACTTATGGCATCTTTGAAGAAAGTGTAAAAGAAATCTGCGAAATTGTTCACCAGCATGGCGGACAGGTTTATATGGATGGTGCCAACATGAATGCACAGGTAGGATTAACATCACCCGGTTTAATTGGTGCCGATGTTTGTCACCTCAACCTGCACAAAACATTTGCTATTCCTCACGGCGGTGGCGGCCCTGGTATGGGACCCATTTGTGTAAAAGCACATCTTGCAAAACATCTGCCCGGTCATACGTCAGTCGGCAATCATGAATCGTCAGTGGGTACGCCTCACGGGGCTGTTTCCGCAGCACCCTTCGGTTCAGCATCTATTCTTCTTATCAGCTACGCATATATCCGTTTACTCGGACCAACAGGTTTAAGAAAAGCTACTGAATATGCTATTCTCAATGCCAACTACATGAAGGCACGGCTGGAAAAAGATTTTGATATTCTTTACACCGGTTCTAACAGTACATGTGCTCATGAATTTATTGTAGAGCTTCGTCCGTTTAAAAACTCAGCAGGCATTGAAGCAGAAGATGTGGCCAAGCGTTTAATGGATTATGGTTTCCACGCTCCTACTATGAGTTTCCCTGTGCCCGGCACCATTATGATTGAGCCAACAGAAAGCGAAGACAAAGCTGAGCTCGACCGTTTCTGCGATGCATTGCTGAGCATACGTGAAGAAATAAGAGCCATTGAAGAAGGCAAGGCCGACAAAGCCGATAACCCGCTGAAACATGCGCCTCATACACAGTTTGTTGTTACTGCTGATGAATGGAACCATGCATACAGCAGGCAGCAGGCAGCATACCCATTGAGTTATGTTGCAGCAAATAAATTCTGGCCAAGTGTAAGCCGCATTAACAATACTTACGGCGACAGAAACTTAATCTGCACCTGCGAACCCGTTAGCAGTTACGCAGAAGAAACTGTCTGAACCGGGATTTGTGAGATGAAAGGATAAATGAGATATTAGCCCCGACAAGCTTTGCTTCGTCGGGTTTTTTATGTTACAGAAATTGGTGCTGCTATTGGGCTTTGGTTGCGTCGCACACTTGTACGTTTAGTAATTCTGTTGAGCAAGCCCCCCCTCCTTTAACAACCAACTTTTTCCTGAATTGCAATTTAGGAATTTGGAAATAGTGATTGTGGTGAATGAAACCAATTTCCGATAAAAACTGCAATATGATATTATTTTACAGTATATTTTTGGGTACAGGCTTTTGAATAAAAGAATCTTGTTTCGTATTAATTTTAACTTATGAAAAGCAAGGCATATTTTTTATTATATCTCTTTCTTCTTTCATTAAAACACCTTTCGGCACAAGTGCCGGTAGTTGAGTGGTATCGGATTTATGGAGGCATAAAAGGCGAGTATGCTTATTCAATTGCACCAACGAAAGATGGTGGATATATCGTTTCCGGTTTTACTGAGGGAAATGACAATGCAGATATTATGGGTTATCACGGAAATGCATTACTTCAAGACTACTGGGTAACTAAACTGAACAATGAAGGTGAAATGGAATGGCAAAAATGTCTGGGCGGAATGAGTATGGAAACAGGTGCTTTTATCAAGGAAACTGCTGATGGCGGGTTTATTGCAGCAGGATCTTCGGCATCTGTTGACTGCATGGTAACCGGTAATCATGGAGGTCTTGATTTCTGGGTTGTAAAGCTTACAACAACCGGAGATATTGTATGGCAAAAAAGTCTTGGCGGTAACAAAAGTGAATATGCCTGGAGTATTATTTCAACAACGGATGGTGGTTACATTATAGCTGGAGATACCGAATCCGCAACAGGAGATGTTAGTGGAAATCATGGGCAGCGTGACTTCTGGGTCGTTAAAATAGATGCACTCGGAAATATACTTTGGCAAAAATGCCTCGGGGGCAGTGGAGATGAGACAGCTTATTCTGTAACAGAAACACCTGATGGTGGGTGTGTTGCAGCAGGATATACAGAATCTTCAGACGGAGATGTATCGGGTAATCATGGTAAACGTGATTTTTGGATTGTTAAACTATCGGGTACAGGAAATCTCCAATGGCAAAAATGTCTGGGTGGAACAGAATCTGAACAGGCATGGTCGGTAAAACACACCAAAAACGGAGGAATTATAATTGCCGGGTATAGTGCTTCAAATGATGGCGATGTTTCAGGAAACCATCAAGCATTAGGAAAATTCAGCGATATATGGGTTGTGAAATTAGACATCAACGGCATACTTGAATGGCAAAAATGTTACGGCGGTCAATACAATGAAACGGGTTATTACATTCAGGAAGCACCTGATGGAGGTTATATTATTTGCGGAGATGCAGAATCGGCAAATGGCGACCTTACATGTAATGAAGGTATCACTGACATGTGGGCTTTAAAAATTTCGGAAACAGGTATTCTACAATGGCAAAAAAGTTTTGGAGGAAGTTATTATGATCAGGCATTTTGTATAGAACCAACAACAGACGGAGGCTGCATTGTAGCAGGCAATACCTGCTCTCAGAATTTAGATGGATACCATATTAATCCTAACTCTATCGGTTCCTGTGCCGATTTCTTCATTTTAAAATTATCACCACCGCAAACAACAACACCTGCCCCTGTCGTTAAAATAAATCCTTCATCAGCTTCGGTTTGCCCTAACAGAAATGCAGTCTTTACTGCTATTACGAAATATGCAGGTTTGAGGCCAACTTACCAATGGAAGAAAAATGGTGTTGTTGATGGGAATAATAGCACAATATATACAGCCGCAGGTCTTCAAGATAATGATGTTGTTAGTTGCACAATTATTAGTAGCAGTGAATGTGGCAATTCAGGCATGGTTGCAACAGATAATATAGTTATAAAAGTAAATACAAGTCCTCCCGTTCAGTTTGTTCAAATAGGTGCCAGCCAAACCGTTTTATGTAATTGTTCAACAATTATTTTTACTGCCAATGTATGCAATGCAGGTGCATCCCCATTATATAAATGGAAAGTAAATGGAGTTGCAGCCGGCCGTAATGCAAACATTTTCCAGAGCAGCACACTTAAAAGCGGAGATGTAATTACCTGTGAATATGCTGATAATCTCACATGCGTTGCAAATGGATTCATTGTTTCAAATGCTGTTACAATCAGTTCAGGTACCATTGCACCATCAGTAACAGTTACAGCAGCTAAATCAATTATCTGTTCAGGAGAAGAAGTACAGTTTACCGCAACACCTGTTAATGCGGGTATTAATCCTTCTTATCAATGGAAAGTAAACAGCGTTAATACAGGCAGTAATCAACCTGTTTTTAAAACAAATACATTAAACAATAATGATACAGTTAGCTGCATCATTACCGGCGATCCTTCGTTTACCTGCAGCAGTGTAATTAATGCAACATCTAATAAGGTTGTGATTGCAGTAACACAGAAAACCAGTCCTGTAATAACTGTTAATTCATCAGCAACGAGCATTTGTAACGGAACAACTGTAACTTTTACTGCAAAAGCAACGAATGCAGGAAACAATCCAACCTGGCAATGGAAAGTGAATGGAATTAATGCAGGGAACAATGATTCCGTGTTTATAAGCAATACACTTAATAACGGTGATAAGGTTACTTGTGAAGTAACTATTGATGCCTCCTATACCTGTAGCAACAGTAATTCTTCAACTTCCAATATCATTGAAATGGAAGTAACTGCTGGTACTGCAGCTACAATTTCTATTGCTACACTTAATAATCCGGTATGTGAAGGAAAGCCTGTCAGTTTTCAGGCTATTGTAACAAACGCTGGCATTAATCCCTTTTATTCATGGAAGGTGAATAACATATCTGCGGGAAATAACAGTGATTTGTTCAGCAGTGCTTCATTAAAAAATGGCGATCAAGTGTCTTGCACACTCACTCCCGGCTCAGGAGGGTGTTCTTCTACGCCTGTTTTATCTAATAATATTATAATGAATATTTATACTTTACCGGTTATTAGTATTACTCCATTCGACACACTTGTTGCATATAACAGCCAGGTACATTTCCAAACAGTAGTATCAGAACCTCCTATTAATTTCAACTGGTTTCCGCCGCAATTTTTAGAAAATTCCTCTATTCTATCGCCGCTAACAATACCACTTACAGATAATCGCAGCTTTACACTTCAGGTAGTCAACAGTAATGGATGCGAAGCAGAAAAAAAAGTGAATGTTTTTATTTATCAGCCATTAAGAATGCCCAATGCCTTTACACCAAATGCAGATGGGTTAAATGATGTGTTTGCAATTCCGGCAAATGTAAATCTACACCTTATCGAATTTTCTGTTTACAATAGGTGGGGACAAACTGTTTTTACAACTAACACAATTACGAAAGGATGGGATGGAACATTCGAAGGAAAACCTGCTTTACCGGGGCTTTACACGTATTTTATTAAGGGATTTAATGAGCAAGGCGTTATACAGTATAAAGGAACAGTTTTATTAATTCTGTAATTCTATTACCCCACTGGCAAGTGATCCGAAATACAGCGGAACATTTACCGGTGTGTGTTATTGAAAGCTTACATTTCATTTGTTATATCTTAGCACATCAAGTAAGCAACGTCCCCATCAGCTATTTGCAAAACTGCAACTGTGGATTAGAGGGAAGTTGTTACTGCTATCGGGCTTTGGCTGCGTAGCATGCAGATGCTTTTGGCCTGCATCTCCGCATTCATCGTCGGGACTCTTGTACGTTTGGTAATTCTATGCAGCAATTGTCTATACTAAAATCTGGGGGGATTGTTTTGATGCAAAATATTAAATATTTTAAGCGTTTCTTTACCGCAAGTGTTTTGTTGTTCTTTATACATCACTTGCCAGATTCAGTTATTGTAAAAAAGACTTCAACATAAAAAACAAGCCAATAAAATTATCACCAACGGCTTTGTAGAATTTCAGCCCGTTTCTTCCGGTATTCAAACTCGGTAATTAAATTTTCTTTGAATAAAGCTTCCAGTTTACGCAGCTTTTCATCAAACTGTAATTCTTCATTATTTTCATCCGACGAGAATATTGCTTCATCGGCACTGTCTGTATTATTATAATTCTTGTACTTATATAAAAATATTCCGCCAATCAATAATATAAATAATATCCAGAACGACATAAACACCATGCCTACCGTCGAATCCTCATCGGCCAGCAAAACCAAAAAAACAATGCCAAATGCAAGCATGAGTACTACTGCAATTATCCCCGCTATAAGAGATGATTTTGTGGGCTTTATATAAATTTTCTGTTTCATTTACTTATTATTGCTGTGAATGGATTGCCTGCAAAACGGTTCTGAATATAAAAGGCTTTATCCGCATTGATTCCGGCTTCCTTAAAAGTCCAGGTTAAACGTTCAGCAAAAGGCATCATTTTGCAATCATCATTCTTTTTCCTTGTAACAAGCAATTTGTCGGCCTGCATGTGCAATACAAAATCCTGTTTTACAGTACAGCCTTTTGATACTACGATGAGTGTAATGCTTTTGCTTTCGTAATTAAGTTCTGCTCCCAGCAGCGTTTCCTCTTTTACCACTGGTGTACCGCTGGAATTAAATAGAAAAAAAACAGCTAATAACAGAAATAATCGTTTCATATACATTGATTAAAACTTTGAAAACTTTTGCCTACATTTCAAAATTATTCCCCTTTGCCAGGTTATTTACGGCCACTAAAAACCTCTTTTCTGCCCCAGATAACAAATAACAAAACACCAACAACACTCAGAAAAAGCACCAACAAAAACCAACAAAGTTTTGTGGTATTATCATTAAATCGTCCATTAGCAATTGCTACAAGTGCTATACACCATATAAGTAACATCACTAAGAACAGCAGTAAAAAAGGCCCTTCAAACATGCTGAACGGGATTTCAAGAAATCTCATGCTGAAAAAAATATAAGGGTACTTTAAGGTAATTAAACACTGCCCTCCCTGAACATGACTGGTAGTAGGTAAAATGTTGACTGTGGTCATAGAAATCACTTCAACGCAGAGGTTACTTTTCATACTTTAATTTTTTTTATGAAAACCATTTTTATACTTGTCGCATCACTAATGTTCTGCTCAACAATATTTGCTCAACAGCCTCTGTTCAGATATAACGTGCAGGGCTGTGCGGCCGATCGCCCTGTTTCAAAAAGCAGAATCCCTCCGTCGGAAACTATCGTTACAGTATGGCAAGACACTTTAATTCTGAGGGGTGATTCACTTGTATTTCACCGCACTCAGGAGCATATGTGCTGCCGAAAAGTAAAGCTGAGTTATGAGATAAAAAACAGCCTCATTACAATCAAAGAATATTGGGATGGCATGGGATGTAAGTGCAAATGTTCATCATCAGTTGATGCGGTTATTCAAAAAATACCTGCAGGTACATATTTGGTAAAGGTGCTTGCAACAGGAACAGACCCCATCACCAACAAGCCTTCAAATAAAAGTGAAACCATTGTTGAAAAAACGATTACTATCAGCACAATCCCATCCATCCAAACCGTAAAATAAACAGCTTCCAATGGACCGTTCTCCCATTCTTTAATATGCTCAATAATGCGGTTGGTTACATTGGAAACGGTCGCTTCGCTTATTTATATCCACACCGTAGATTTCTTTGACATGGAAGAAGATGTCAGAAGTGGTCATGCCGCGGCTGTACATACCGATAACGGCCTCTTCGAGCTGATCGCTCATGCGTGAACCTTTCGGGATTAGCTGAGGTTCAAACTCGCTGTTACGGTCTCTTGGAATATTCAGAGCCAGATCACCCAGCGATGCTGTTTTGACTTTCTTGGAGTAGGAACCGTTACGACTATTGCCACTGTTGTGACCATCCTTACTATGTTTCTTATTACCCTGGTGTTCATCAAGTTCGCCTTTGAGCACCTCTTCCACGCCTTGTTTGTTGAGCTATCTGAAAAATGATAAAAAGTCTTCTTTGCTTGTAAACTGTTTGAAAAAGTTCTTCGGAGAATTTGATCCTTGATTGTTCATAAAACTGTATTTGAAGTTAAGAAAAAGCGGGGCAATTTCTACCGCCGTCCCCATGTAAGTCCCGCTCCGTTCGGATACGCATTACCAAAAAGCGGAAAAAATTCCCGCTTTGAGCTTTTATTGTTTTTAAAATACTGTTCATGTAGCTTGGAAAACCCCACCCCTTTTAATTCAGATTCCTGAAATCAACAGGTACCAATTTACTTACACCAGCTTCCTGCATGGTTACACCATAAATCACATCAACAGCACTCATGGTTTGCTTGTTATGCGTAACAATAATAAATTGTGAATTGTTGCTGAACTGACGGATCATATTGGTAAACTTGCCCACATTTGCATCATCAAGCGGTGCATCCACCTCATCAAGAATACAGAATGGTGCCGGTTTAATAAGATAAATAGCAAACAACATGGCAGTTGCTGTTAATGTTTTTTCTCCACCGCTCAATTGTGAAATACTGCTTGGACGTTTCCCTTTTGGTTTGGCTATAATATCAATCCCCGTTTCTGCAAGATTTTCAGGATTTTCAAGAACCATATCCGCCGTATCTTCTTCAGTAAACAACGCTTTGAATACTTTCTGAAAGTTTTCACGTACCTGGTTAAAGGTTTCGAGCAAACGCTGGTTGGCTGTAGCCTCCACTTCCTGGATGGTTTGCAGTAACGATTCTTTCGCACTCACCAGGTCATTCTTTTGTTCAAGAATAAACTCATAGCGCTTACGCATTTCTTCAAATGCTTCAATTGCCGTTGGGTTTACTTCGCCCAGATTTTCCAAACGTTTTTTCATCCTGTCAACCTTTGCCTGTAGGTCTTCGAGGGGTTCATTGCCGGTACGTTCTTCTTCAATTACATCTTCAAGATTCACTTTAAACTCAACCAGCAAACGTTCTTTGGTTCCGCTTAACTGCAGTTTAAGATCGTTGAGTTTATCTTTTATTTCATTGAGCAGATGATCGACCTGCTCTTTTTCTTTTTGTTTATGACGCAGTTCACTTTCTTTTTCTGTGAGAGCGTTACGGAGATTGTAATAAAACTGATCAGCCTCGTTCAGCTTGCGTTCTTCTGTTTCTTTGCTCTGCAACATGGTTACTAAAGCATTCTGTGCATCCAGCAACATCACTTCGCTTTCATTAATCTGGTTCGATGCCTCTTCCAGTGCGCCTGAATTGGTTGTGATCTGGAGTTGCAGATCCTGTAACTGGTTTTGTTTAAACTCCAGTTCCTGCTTCAACGCTGTTACTTTACTTTGCTGGCGGGTAACATTCAGGTTATAATCGTTGTACGATTGGTTGGCCTGGTTGTATGCCTGCTCAGCCAATGTAAATTCCTGCTCAATTACTTCAAGCCTGCCAGTGAGCTCATCTAACTGCGTATTGTATTTATCCAGTTCGTCACGATGTGTTTGCTGGCTTTCATGAACATCTTCCTGCTGCATATCCAAATCTTCCAGACGTTTTACCGCATTTGCTTCCATTCCACGCAGGTTCTCCATACGGTTATCAATACCATAAATCTGGTTTACCAATTGATTAATCGTATTCTCTGTTTCTTTAATTACATTTTCTTTGAGTTGCTCATTGTAACCGATTACTTCATTGTGGCGCATCTGGATGGTATGTTTCAAATCAATCACCACCGTTTCCTGTGCCATGATTTCTTCGTGCAAACGCTCTAAGTTTTTTGCACGACCCAGTTTTTTTCCTTCGAACAAACCAACACTTCCACCGCTTAATGCGTATTTTCCTTTAAAGAATTTTCCGCTCTTTTCAAGAATAACGCCGTTAAATCCTTCAGGTAAATTGTTTTCATCTTCTGCAATTACCACCTGCCCGAGTAAATAATTAATAAGCGATTGATATTTTGCATCCACTTCAACCACGCTTAGAGCATGAATTGTTCCTGCGGGAAGATCGTTCAATACCTGCTGACCATTAAACTGGTCAAGCATAAAGAAGTTTGCCTTTCCTTTTTGATTTGCATGAAGTAGCTGAACAGCATTCAATGCTTCGCTCATATTTCCAACTACATAATAGTTGAGATATTGTTCCAGCAGATTTTCAATGGCTGTCCGGTAGTCTTCTTTACAATAAATCACATCACTCAGCAACGGAGCTTCTACATTCCATTGCGGGTTGTTGTGAAGGAATTTTACACTTTCAGGATAGCCTTCCATTGAATCGACAAGGCTCTTTAACAGATCATGTTCATTCTTTTTAGAATCAAGTTTTCTGTTTTCATCTGCCAACTGATTACGCAAGCCTTCCAAAGCCGATTGTGTTTGCAGAATCTGGTCTTTGGTAAATTCATGTTGCTCCTGCAATTGCTGTAACTCTTCCCTGCTTTTCGTGAGCTCGTATTCCTTTTGTTCTTTTTCCTGCTCCAGTTGCAGCAACTGTTGTTTGCGGCTGGTTTGCTCTTCTCTTAACTGGAAAATGGCACGCTGCAGGTTTTGTATTGTTGTTTCACCAACAGCTACATTTTTTTCAGCTTCAAACTGGCTACGCTGGATAGCCTGGTTTTCTTTACGCAGGTCGTCGATACCGCTGCGCTTTTCATCAAATATTTTTCTTGTGTTATCAACAGCACTGCGTAAACTATCTAATTGCGAACCAAGATCAGTCAGTTTTGCATCCTCCTCTGTAATCTGTAGTTGAGTAAACTCAATGCTTTCTTCAATACCTTTTAACTGTCCGCCTGCTTTTGCTAAGAAATCTTTTAAGCTGGTTTCCTTTTCTTTCAGGTAATGTAAACGTTGCTGGGCAAGGTTTTTATCGTTTTCCTTTGTGCGCAGATTTTGCAGCAAATCGTTAAACGAATGCTGCATGGTTTGCAGTTCACGTTCCTTTTCAATAAAACCAACTTTCTCCTGTTCAATAGCAGCCTCTTCGGTTGCTATTTTTGCTTCCAGTTCTATACGTTTGTTGGTTTCTTCATCGTGCTGTTCATTTAATGTTTTCCACGTTAAGTTAAACCCTTCCAGTGCCGCTTTGGCCAGTTCAATACTTACTTCACGATAATCTTTTTTGATTTCGTAATACTTCTCAGCTTTCTTGGCCTGGTTTTCTAAAGTCTTTAACTGGTTATTGATTTCAAACAGCAAATCTTCAATACGTGCAAGATCCTGCTCAGTAGCATCGAGTTTGCTCTTGGCTTCTTTCTTTCTTGTTTTGTAGATGGTGATACCAGCAGCCTGTTCAAGCATGCGCCTACGGCTGTTTTCTTTATCCTTGATGATATCATCAACCATACCCAATTCAATGATGGCATAGCTGTCGGTACTTACACCGGTATCCAAAAAGAGGTTCTGAATGTCTTTTAAACGGCATTGCACATCGTTTAAGCGATATTCACTTTCACCGCTTTTATAAAATTTACGTGTAACTGTTACAGTACTGAATTCGGTAGGAAGCAGGTTACGGGTATTTTCAAACGTAAGACTTACCTCGGCCAAACCGGAAGCACTTCTTGTTTTTGAACCATTGAAGACAAGGCTCTCCAGGTTTTCGCTTCGCAGATGACTGATCTTCTGCTCACCAATAACCCAGCGGATACTGTCGATAATATTGCTTTTGCCGCAACCGTTGGGGCCAATAATACCGGTAACACCCTCATCAAAACTAACCACAGTTTTATCGGCAAAACTTTTAAAACCCTTAATTTCTAAACTCTTTAAACGCACTATTTTTCAATTTAGGAAGGCGACAAATATAGGCGAATTGATTTGGATTCAATTTTCAGTATTTTTTATCTTTTCAACAGTTTTCCTCATGTTTTCAACAACCGGCATTACAGGTGCAAAGTCCACGCAATTTTTTCTGTAAAATACGTTGCAATTCCTTATCCTGCCGGGAACCCATACCATTTGACCTTCAGCCAAAAACGCTTACCTTGCAGTATGTTTATTCAAAAACATATTGCTGTAAACCTGATGCTGCCATACTTTCTCAACCTTATTGCAGCAGGTGAAGGTAGTTTGCCCGATCACTGAGTTTAAAGTACTGATACAGGGTTAACAACCTTTGGAAGGTTGTCAACCCTTTTACTATTCTGCAATCTTTCACGGCATTTTTTAAACGCAAAAACGTTTTTATGACGCAGCATAACTATTATGTAGAAAATGAATTGGGTCGATTACGAAAACTATTAATTCACAGCCCCGATGGTGGCATTGGGAAAATTATTCCAGGCACTTTTGCCGATAACCTGTATGATGATATTGTACACCTGAAAAGCATGCAAAAGGAGTACAATCATTATGTGAAACTCCTGCTCTATTTTTTAGACAGGGAAAAGATCAACTACATCAATCAATACCAGGCAACTGCTGACCCCGAAAAAAAATCATGGTGCTTTATTCCCGGTAAAAAAGAGTACTTCAACAGTGATAAGGTGTTAGATACACAGCAACTGCTGGCAGAAATTATTAAAGATGAAAAAGTAAAACTGAAGCTCATTTCTGCAATCTGTTCGTATGAAGAATCAAGTTTTGCGGTGCAGCAAAAACTGGAAAATATTTCTGACTCTGCGCTTCTTTCAAAAGTATTTATAACCGGCATTTTACCTGCTGAAGAAAACGGCACCGCCGAAGACCAGTACATCTTTCCTCCCATTCCCAACTTTATTTTTACCCGTGATATTGGTATTATGGTGAAGGGACATATTTTGCTGAGCCGTATGGCAACAGGTGCAAGAAGAAGAGAATCGTTACTTACAAAGTTTTTGTCGCTGAGTTATTTCTTTAAAGATTATCCGGAACGGATTATGGAAATTATTGAGGAAAGCGATTTCTTTTTGTACGAAGAAGAAGAACGAAAACACCGCATCATCAGTATTGAAGGTGGCGATGTGATGATGGTTCATCCCAAACATATTGTAATTGGCTGCAGCATCCGCACCAGCAGCAATGCAATCAATGAAATTATTCATTCCATTTTCAGCAAGGAAGAACTTGGTATTGAAAAAATTTCTGTTGTAAAAATTCCGAAAAACCGTGCACAAATGCACATTGATACCATTTTTACTCAGGTAAAAAGAGATGTATGGATATTGTACGGTCGTTTTTCTGAAAAAATATTAAGAGCTGAACTTATCAGCCGCCACAGCTACATTAATAAACTATCACATAATCCAAGGCAATTGGAAATGGAACAAGTGGAGATATTACAGTTTTACAAATCGACAAGTGAACCCTATATTAAAACAAGAGATTACAGCACAGGAAAAAAACTGGCAGGCATTGAATCCTTACTCCGGCAGATAAGTATTGAAGATTTTGGTGTAAAACCTGAACAGGTAAAAATTATTTACAGTGGTGGCAATGTATTTCCGCATGATGAGCGTGAACAATGGACCGACAGTTGCAATGTGGTTGCTTTGAAAGAAGGTGTGGTGATTGGATACGACCGTAACGATCGTACCGCAAACGCATTTAAGGAAATCGGGTTTGATGTAATGACTACAGCCGAAGCATTTGAAAAATTTGAAAACGGTGTTGATCCCGACAGTATTGAAAACACACTTATCCTGTTACCAAGTGCCGAACTTTCAAGAGCAAGAGGCGGAAGTCATTGTATGAGTATGCCGTTGCTGAGAGATAAGTTGTAAGTAATAAGTTGTAGGTTATAAGTAATGCAATTTCTGAATTCTATCTTTTAAATTCTAACTCCTGTTTATGCAAACAACTTCACACATCTTAATGATTAAGCCGGTTGCTTTTGGTTTTAATGCCGAAACTGCGGTGAACAATACGTTTCAGCAGCAGGGAACAAATGCTGATGCACAACAAAAAGCAGCAACTGAATTTGATGGTCTTGTTCAGCAATTAACAGATGCTGGTGTTGATGTAACTGTTGTACAGGACACGCCTGTACCACATACACCCGACAGCATCTTTCCTAACAACTTGATCAGTTTTCACAGCGATGGAACAATTATATTTTACCCCATGTTTGCATTGAACCGAAGGGCCGAAAGAAAGCAGCATGTAATTGATGCTATCAGCAGCAAGTTCAGCATCAGCAACAGTATTGATTTCAGTTTTCATGAACTTGAAAACAGGTTTTTAGAAGGTACCGGAAGCATGGTTCTTGACCGGGAAAACAGGATTGCTTATGCCTGTCTTTCACCAAGAACTGATCCTGATGTTTTTGAAACATGGTGCAGGGAAATGAATTACCAGTCGTGCGATTTTTTAAGTACAGACGAAACCGGTACTGAAATTTATCACACCAATGTAATGATGTGCATTGCCGACCAGTATGCAGTGATTTGTTTAAACAGCATTCCAAATGAAAAAGAACGGAAACATGTTGCAGATACGATTGAAAAAAGCGGCAAGAAAATTATTGACATCAGTTATGAACAGATGAATCATTTTGCAGGCAATATGCTGCAGGTACAAAACAAAAGCGGCAAAAAGTTTTTAGTGATGAGTACACAGGCTTATTCATCACTTACACCTGAACAGATAAAAGAACTTGAAAGTTTCAATCCCATTATTCATGCTGATTTATCAACTATTGAAGCCAATGGTGGCGGAAGTGCAAGATGTATGATGGCTGAAGTGTTTTTGCCTGTTATTTGAACTGCGAAGAATAGATGTAGAAATACACAAAGTTTTAAATTTCAACGTAAATCATTAAGGTATCCGACAACTGCGTTGTCCTGATACCATAAGCCACTATAAATTTCGGTGGCTGGTGTCAGGACGTTGAAAACGTCAGACATCTTGATTACTTTCATGCTTGCAAAACTCCCTTCGACGCATCTTATCAATTGTTTTCTGATAATTAAATATCACCCCAATTCCAGCACCTTCTTCACTCCTTCTTCCAGTTTTACGGGAACATAGCCCAGTTCTTTCACAGCTTTTGTAATAATAAAACCTGTCTTCAATGGCCGGCGTGCAGGCTCTTTAAACACATCGCCTGTAACACGTTCAATCAATGATGTATCAAGTCCGGAAATATTAGCAACCATTATTGCCAGTTGGTAAGGTGTACATAAATCTTTTCCCGAAATATGATAAACACCTTTTGCATGTTTCATCAGCACAAGCACAATTCCTTTTGCAAGGTCTTCAACGTAAGTAGGTGTACGCAGTTGGTCATCCACCACTTTTACCTGTTCGCCTGCAAGGAGTTTGTCTTTTACCCATTGAATAAAATTAGGTCTGCCGCCCGGAACTTTTCCGCCATACACCAGCACTGTACGCACAATTGCCCAATGCAGGTTACTCATTTCCACCATTTCTTCTGCAAGCAATTTGCTTTCGCCATAATCATTTACAGGATTGGGAACAGCATGCTCATCGTAAGGGCCTTCTTCACCATCAAACACAAAATCGGTGCTGATGTAAATGAAATAAGATTTTGTTTTCTGCGCAGCTCTCAGCAATGTTCTGGTTGCTCCGACATTTGTTTTCCAGCAACGAGTTTTATCTGTAGCACAGTCGTTGGGTTGTGTTACTGCTGCTGCATGAATAATGATATGAGGAGAAATTTTTTCAACTAAATTCTGTGACGCTTTGAAATCGGTGATGTCAAGCTCATGATAAATCACACCGTTTTTTTCGCCGTAAGAAAGACGGTTTGGCCCCTTTCCGCTGGCATGAATGGTGAACTTTCCTTCATCAACCAATTGACGGACGAGGTGCTGACCAAGTAAACCATTTGCACCGGTTACAAGAATTTTCATTTGTTGAAAATTTGTGGCTGGGTTTGTATTGTTTCAACTTCCGAACTCAATTAACACACTGAAATTACCGATTTCAATCTAAAAATGTTTATCAAATTAGTTTCACACAAAGCTCACGGAGAATACAAAGAGAACAAAGATTTACTTATGAATGAAACTCTCTGATAAGCAGGACTAATCGCAGTGTATTTTAACTGATAGCCCCGCCTTAAAAGACGGGGCTATGAAAATTATACATTTTTACTTTGCGTACTTTGTATTCTTCGCTTCTTTGTGTGAACTTGTTTTACTTTATCTCCATTCCCATGTTAAACATCACAAAGCTCCAGATATCGGCAGCTTCATCAATTTGCTTGCTGGTTGGTTTGCCCGCACCATGCCCTGCTTTTGTTTCAATACGAATGAGCACCGGATTAGTTCCTTTATTTGCTTCCTGCATACGGGCAGCAAACTTGAACGAATGTGCAGGCACAACCCTGTCGTCATGATCAGCCGTTGTAACCAATGTTGCAGGATATGAAGTGCCGTCTTTAAAATTATGTAACGGAGAATATTTAATGAGATAGTTGAACTGCTCAGCATTATCGCTTCTGCCGTATTCAGTTGCCCATGCCCATCCGATTGTAAACAAATGATAACGCAGCATATCCATTACGCCAACAGCAGGTAGTGCTACTTTAAACAAATCAGGACGTTGAGTCATACATGCGCCAACAAGCAAACCTCCATTTGAACCACCACGAATTGCCAGTTTGTTTTTATTGGTGTAATTGGCAGCAATAAGATATTCAGCAGCGCCAATAAAATCATCAAATACATTTTGCTTGTTCTGCAGCATACCAGCTTTATGCCAGGCTTCGCCATACTCACTACCGCCACGTAAATTTACAACTGCATAAATTCCTCCCTGCTCCATCCAGAATGCATTGCTGATGCTGAAACCAGGTGTTGATGGAATATTAAAACCACCATATCCATACAATAGTACCGGATTGTTACCATCAAGCTTCAATCCTTTTTTGTACGATAGAAACATAGGCACTTTTGTACCATCCTTGCTTGTAAAGAAAACCTGTTTGGTTTCGTAATCTTCATTTTTGAATTTGGTTTCTGTTTTGCGGAAAAGAGATGAAACACCTGTTGCAATATTGTACCTGTAAATAGTTGGTGGCTGGGTATATGAAGTAAAGGTGTAGAAAAATTCTTTGTCTTCTTTTTTGCCGCCAAATCCACTGGCAGTACCAATGCCAGGCAATGTTATTTCTCTTACAAGCTTTCCTGTAAGTGTGTATTGATACACTTTTGTTGAAGCATCTTTCAGGTAAGAGCAGAATAAATAACCACCAGCAGTACCAACACCCTGCAGCACTTCTTTTTGTTCGGGTATCACTAATTTCCAATTGTCTGGTTCGGGATGTTTGGGATCAACTAAAACAATTTTATAATTAGGAGCTCCGTCATTTGTTTTGAGCAACAGTTTATCGCCCACATTTTCAATTACATCAGGTTCGGTTTTAAAACCAGGTACCAGCAATGAAAATTCTTTCTGACCTGCTTTGATATCCTTCACCCATATTTCATTACCACTTGTTCCTTCTGTTGTGCTTAACAGGAGAAAACGGTTATCTTCTGTTAAACCTGCACCTGCATTACGCAGCGGATGTTCTTTATCAACAAAAATCAGCACATCATCGCTTTGTGGTGTTCCCATTTTGTGATAATAAACCGAATGAAACTGGTTTTGTTTGCTCAGTTTGCTTTTTTCATCGGGCTGCGGGTAACGGCTGTAATAAAAACCTTCATCACCTTTCCATGAAATACCGCTGAACTTTACAAACTGAATTTTATCGGCAAGGATTTGTTTTGTGGCAACATCCATCACATAAATTTCCTGCCAGTCGCTGCCGCTTTGTGCAAGTTGATAGGCAAAGTATTTGCTGTTTTTTGAAAAAGTTGTTCCGCCAAGTGCAGCGGTACCATCAACTGATAATTTGTTGGGATCAACAAAAATTTCAGGAATACCGTTTAATCCTTTTTGACGGTACATAATGCTCTGGTTCTGTAACCCTTCATTTTTAAAAAAGTAATACCACTCACCTTCTTTTGATGGAGAACCAATGCGTGGATAATTCCACATTTCACTCAATCTTGCTTTTACTTTTTCACGAAACGGAATTTTGCTGAGGTAATCAAAGGTTACTTTGTTTTCTTCTGTAACCCATGCTTTTGTTTCTTCACTGTTGTCATCTTCCAGCCAGCGATAAGGATCGGCCACCACAGTGCCATGATAGTTATCAGTAACTGACCCCTTTTTGGTTATTGGATAGTTAATCTGGGCAGCGGCTTTTATCAAAAAAGTGCCCGCCAGCAGGAGAATACACAGAATCTTCATAAAAAATTAATTTTAAACCAAGGTACTGCAAACGTTTGAGAGGAAATGACGAACAATTGTTATCGCTCATTTCCTTACTTTTGCGGCCTGATAAACCTGTTAACGGTTATACTGTACCATGAAAGGCAAATGAAGAATCTTATTCTTTTCTAATTGATTTACAATGAACAAAAAAATTACAAAGATTGGTGTACTTACTTCGGGAGGAGATTCACCAGGCATGAATGCTGCCCTCAGGGCAGTTGTAAGAACAGCTCTTTATAACAATATAGAAGTTTTTGGAATTATGCGTGGGTACCAGGGAATGCTGGATGATGATATTGTTCCAATGCACAGCCGCAGCGTTTCAAACATTATTCAGCGTGGCGGTACTATCTTAAAAACTGCACGTTGTAAAGAATTTTACGAACCCGAAGGGCGAAAAATCGCTTACGAAAATCTTAAAAAACACGGTATTGATGGTTTGGTGATTATTGGTGGCGACGGAAGTTTCCGTGGAGCTCAACGTTTTTCAAACGAATACGATATTCCATGTATTGGTTTACCCGGAACAATTGATAAAGACATTGCCGGAACTGATTTTACCATTGGCTTTGATACTGCCGTGAATACTGCAGTTGAAGCAATTGATAAAATTCGTGACACAGCCGATGCACATGACCGCTTATTTGTAATTGAGGTGATGGGGCGTGATGCCGGATATATTGCATTACACAGTGGTATTGCAACAGGCGCTGAACACGTTCTTATTCCTGAAACAAAAACAGATATTGAAACCGTAGTTGACTCGCTTGAAGAAAAAGAAAGCCGGCACAAGCTTGTAAATATGATTGTGGTTGCAGAAGGCGATGAAACAGGAGGTGCAAACGAGGTTGCAGAAATTATTAAAGAACGAATGCCGCATCTTGATACAAGGGTTTGTATCCTTGGACATATACAACGTGGCGGAGCACCATCGTGTATCGACAGGTTAATTGCAAGCCGCATGGGATACGCTGCTGTAGAAGCATTACTTGAAGGAAAATACAATATGATGATAGGAATTGTAAACAACCGGCTTCATTATACGCCACTTGACAAAGCTGTAAAAGCAAAACAAAGGGTGAGCGAAGAATGGATGAAGATTGTGAAAATTCTTGCCAGTTAATTATAACTGTTGAAACACACCTGAATCAATAACAGCTAAAGGCAGAAACAAAAATGAACCGTCGTACAAAAATCGTCGCAACAGTCGGTCCGGCTTGCGATACATATGAGAAATTGCTTGAACTGGTAAAAGCAGGTGTAAATGTATTCCGCTTAAACTTTTCGCATGGCTCGCATGAAGATAAAGCAGCCATCATTGAGCATATCCGTAACATTAATAAAAATGAATCGCTTCACATTGCCATACTTGGCGATCTGCAAGGCCCCAAACTTCGTGTTGGAGAAATGGAGGGCGGAGCCATTGAAGTAAAAGAAGGCGATATTCTTACTTTTACAAATGAAAAATTAACAGGAACAAAAGAGCGTATTTACGTTTCATATCCCAACCTTCATAAAGATGTAAAACCGGGTAATATTATTTTAATTGATGATGGAAAACTGGAAGTGAAAGTTGTTGGCATTACCCGTGAGAACGATGTGCAGGTACAGGTAATTCTTGGAGGAAAGCTTTCGTCGAAAAAAGGTATCAACTTACCCGATACAAAAATTTCATTACCAGCGCTTACAGAAAAAGACCTGCTTGATCTTGAATTTATTATCGATCAGCAACTCGACTGGATTGCCCTTTCTTTTGTGCGTAATGTAAAAGATATTATCATCCTCCGTAATAAACTGGAAGAACGTAAGAGTAAAACAAAAATCATTGCCAAAATTGAAAAACCGGAAGCTGTTGCAAACATCCGTGACATCATTATTGAAAGCGATGGCATCATGATTGCCCGTGGCGATCTTGGTGTTGAGCTGCCGGTTGAGCAGGTACCGCTTATTCAGAAAGATATTATTAAGAAATGTATTCATCGTGCAAAACCCGTTATCGTTGCAACGCAGATGATGGAAAGCATGATTGACCGTATGAAGCCGAACAGGAGTGAAATTACCGACGTTGCAAATGCTGTACTGGAAGGAACGGATGCTGTAATGTTAAGTGGAGAAACTGCAACCGGTGACCATCCTGCATTGGTTGTGGAAACAATGAGTAAGATTATTGAAGAAGTTGAAGCAAGCTCTTATTATCATTACGACCGTGAGGAAGATTTAAAACCACAGTCGCATTCTCCTTCTTTTTTAAGTGATGCGATCTGTTATAATGCCTGTGAAATTGCAAAAGATGTAAATGCCAATGCTTTGATTGGCACAACACAAAGCGGATATACCGGTTTTATGTTGAGCAGTTTCCGTCCAAAAGCTCCGCTGTATATTTTCACCAGAGAAGGTTCTTTGCTGAACCAGTTAAGTTTAAGTTGGGGTGTTACTGCTTTCTATTATAGCGGGGAAGTAAGTGTTGACAGCATTATTGCCGACCAGGTACACATTCTGAAAGGAAAAGGCATCATCAGTTCCGGTGATATTGTAGTGAATACAGGAAGTACGCCTGTACATTTACAAC
Organism: Chitinophagaceae bacterium UBA1953; assembly: GCA_002336115.1. Lineage (GTDB taxonomy): Bacteria > Bacteroidota > Bacteroidia > Chitinophagales > Chitinophagaceae > Lacibacter. The sequence goes on along the minus strand of DDEN01000004.1, from coordinate 133,503 downwards.
TTCCAACAAATCTTATCAAGATTACTATTGTAGATTAATTGCAATAATCGAAAATATCCAGGCCCCGACTGTATTAAAAGTCGGGGCTTTTTGTTATAATTGATTTTGTATTTTCACTTTACATGTACAAGATCAGTTTTATATCACTTAACGAAAAAGCATTGTTGCTTTCGTTTGGGAACAGTATTGATTTTGCAACACATGAACAGGTTATAAAAGCAAAAAATCAGCTCGAACAGAATAAATTTGAAGGTTTTACAGAAACAGTTCCGGCATATAATTCACTTGCCGTTTTTTATCAGCCGGAAAAAGTCATCAAAACAAAAAACACCATTGCCGAATCTGTAACAGAGCAAATTAAAAACATACTTGCAACAGTTGATTCACTAAGCAAAGCCCCACTGCATTCAATTAAGCACATTATTCCGGTTTGCTATGATGAAGAATTTGGAAATGATCTTGAAGAATTATCAGAACAATTACGGTTAACAAAAGAAAAAATTATTCAGTTGCATAGTTCAGTATCATACAAAGTTTTTATGACAGGGTTTACTCCGGGTTTTGCTTACATGGGCATCCTGGATCCGCAACTATTTACCAAACGAAAAGCAAAACCAAGACTGACTGTTGCTGAAGGTTCAGTTGCAATTGCAGGAAGCCAAACAGGAATTTATCCCATGTCAACTCCCGGCGGCTGGAACATTATTGGCCGCACTCCGTTGAAAATTTTCAACAGGCTGAAAGAAAATCCGTTTTTGCTGAAAGCAGGAGATGAAGTACAATTTGTTTCTATTACAAAAGAAGAATTTACAAACCTGTCGTTGGTTTAATGTTATGAAGCAATCCTTGATCCATATTGAACAATGCGGTTTCCTAACCACGCTGCAGGATTGCGGCAGGTTTGGATCATTGCAATACGGCATCAGCAAATGCGGGGCAATGGATCAGTATTCTGCAAAGCTGGCAAATGTTCTTGTTGGAAATAATGAGTGTGAAACTGTGATGGAAATAACACAATCGCCACATCGTTTTTTATTTCTGAAAGATACTGTTGCAGCTTTTACAGGCGGCGGATTACAACCGCAACAGAATAATCAAAACATTCCATTAAATCAACCCATTTTTATTGCAGAAAAATCAATCGTTGAATTAAAACAGCAACGTGAAGGCTTCAGACTTTATATAGCTGTTGCTGGAGGAATGAAAGCAGATGAATTTCTTAACAGCAGTTCAACTGATTTATTAATCAAAGCCGGTGGTTTTCGTGGAAGACCTTTAAAGAAAAATGATGTCGTTGAATTAAATCGAAAGTTAAATCATACTCAAGAGCAACTACTGGATGTATTAAGGTCAAATGCTGAGCTAAAGCTGTACGATCACTCCCCTGCCTTCAAAACAAAAACAATCAGAGTTATTACAAGTGCTGAATGGAATTATTTAGATGAAGATATGCAGCAACAATTTTTATCAGGCAAATACATCATCAGTTCACAAAGCAACCGGATGGGATATCGTTTAAACGGCGATGTTCTTAAAACCAATAAGCATTGTGAAATCATTTCATCTGCAGTAACAGAAGGAACTATTCAGTTAACCTCATCAGGTGAAATGATTGTGTTGATGGCAGATGCACAAACTGTTGGCGGATATCCCCGCATTACGCAGGTATGTGCTGGTGATCTTTCATTGCTGGCACAGAAAAAGCCCGGCGATGAAATACAGTTTCAACTGATCAGCTTAATGCAAGCAGAAGAATTATATTTGGAAGAACTGAATAAACTGCAACAAATTAAATCAGTCATCAAACAACTTGGCGCTGCATCATGAACAAAACCGGCAACATAAAAACAATTGATCTCAATTGTGACCTTGGTGAAGGTTTATCAACTGATGCACTGATTATTCCACATATCACTTCTGCAAATATTGCCTGTGGTTTTCATGCTGGTAATAAAAAAACAATGAAGCAAACCGTTGAGCTTTGTATGAAACATAATGTTGCGGTTGGCGCACATCCTTCCTGGCCCGACAAAGAAAATTTTGGGCGTACCGAAATGCAAAAATCAACCGAAGAATTATATGCAATTGTTACTGAACAGTTGCAATTGCTTTCAACCATTGCACAACAACTGGGAACAAAACTGCATCATGTAAAACCACATGGAGCTTTGTACAATCAGTCAGCGAAAGACAAACTGATTGCTGCAACCATTGCAAAAGCAGTAAAAGATTTTAATGAAGAATGTATCCTGTTTGGGTTGAGTGGAAGTGATTCCATCAGCGAAGCAAAAAGCATTGGATTAAAAACTGCCAGTGAAGTTTTTGCCGACAGAACTTATACCGACGAAGGAAAACTTACACCACGCTCCCAGCCCAATGCTTTAATTACTGATTCAGTAAAGTCAGTTGAGCAGGCAATGCAGTTGGTTTTGCAGCAAACAGTAACTTCTGCAAACGGAAAAGTAATTCCAATCATTGCCGATACAATCTGTATTCATAGCGATGGGGAAACTGCAGTTGAATTATGCACTGCATTAAAACAATCATTTAACCAAAACAATATCAGCCTTGCAAAAATTGTTTAAACTGAATGGTAAAGCTGCAGGTGCTGCATTTTTGATGGCAACATCAGCCATCGGGCCGGGATTTCTAACACAAACTACAGTGTTTACACAACAGCTTATGGCAAGCATGGGTTTTGTGATTCTTGTTTCGGTAATCATTGATATTATTGCACAGCTCAACATTTGGCAGATACTTACAGCCAACAACAAACGTGGATCAGAACTGGCAAATGAGGTTGCACCCGGCAGTGGTCATATACTCACCATACTTATTTGCTTTGGCGGACTTGCATTCAACATTGGAAATATTTCAGGTTGCGGACTTGGTTTAAACATTTTATTTCCTGTAAGTGTTGAAACGGGAAGTATCATCAGCGCAGTAATCGCTATCATACTCTTTCTCTCGAAAGACATGGCAAAGGCAATGGATGTTTTTGTAAAAGTGCTGGGCATATTAATGCTGGCGCTTATGCTGTATGTTGTGTTTTTTGCGCAGCCACCTGTTGCTGAAGTTGTTCACCGTACATTTCTTCCTTCAACAATCAATGTTACTTCTATCGTAACTTTGGTAGGCGGAACGGTCGGCGGTTATATCACCTTTGCAGGCGCACATCGCCTGCTCGAAGATAAATCTGCACAGAACATGCAGGAAGTTAAACGAAGTGCTGTAAGTGGAATTATCATCACTGCCTGCATGCGTATTTTACTTTTTCTTGCAGTGCTTGGTGTTCTCGCCAAAGGTTTTCAGCTTAATGCCTCCAATCCTGCTGCATCAGTTTTTCAATCTGCACTTGGAAATATTGGTTACAAATTATTCGGCATTGTTTTGTGGAGTGCAGCCATTACTTCAGTTGTTGGCTCTGCCTTTACTTCTATTACATTCCTGAAAACATTACATCCTGTTTTCGCAAAGCAACAACGAGTCACAACCATCATTTTCATTCTTATTTCAACAGGTATATTTTTCTATTGGGGAAAACCGGTTTTAATTCTTGTATTGGCAGGAGCACTGAATGGATTCATACTTCCCTTTTCACTTGGATTGATGTTGTGGGTAATGATGAAAAAGAAACTTACGCATTATACACATCCGCAATGGTTGCTCTGGGGTGGATGGCTGGTAGTAGCAGTGATGTTGTGGATGAGTGTTGTAACATTTACTAATGAAATACCGAAGTTGTTTTAGTTTGCTGGTGTCAGGATTTCGCAGATGTCAGACACCTTCTCATACCTTTACTGCATGAACAATTTTGCCACGCATAGCATGTTTTATATTGCGGTTCTTTGCCCGGAAGAAATTAACCGCAAGGTTCATCAATATAAACTCTGGATGAGAGAACATTTTGGTTGCATCGTTGCGTTGAAATCGCCGGCACATATTACCATGATTGCACCGTTCTGGCTCCCAAATGAGGAAGAAGATTCACTCATAAAAACATTCAACAATTTTCAACCAGTCCTTTCACCTGTTGAAATAACCCTGAACAATTTCGCTCATTTCAGCAACCGTGTCATTTTTGTTGCTGTAAAAGAAAATCTGCAACTGGCATTATTACAAAAAACAGTTGAAGATCATTTTATACTACAATTCAATCGCAATATCAAAGCTGAGCAACGTCCATTTCATCCGCATGTAACCATTGCCAATCGTGACATAAAACCCGGCGATTTTAATAAGGCCTGGCAATACTTTTCAAAACAGAAACTGGAAGAATCATTTTCTTCAAACAGCATCGCTCTTCTTAAACTCAGTCCCGGCAGATGGAACATTGTTGCCGAACAACATTTTTGAACAAACGTCTGATAACTGTATAACCGGCAAATCTGTTTCAATCAAATAGTTTAACTTCCATTTTTAAATTAATTACATGAGAAAGTTTATTTTATCGGTGGTGTCTGTGCTTTTTATAACAGCAGTGTATGCACAAACCACCAACACACAGGATTCCGCATGGATCAGGGATAATTATACAAAAAAGGAAGTGATGATTCCTATGAGAGATGGTATTAAACTGTTTACTTCGGTTTATATTCCAAAAGATAACAGTGAAGCTCACCCAATTTTAATGAACCGTACTCCGTATTCCTGCGCTCCGTATGGTGAGAATAATTTTCGTGGATTCTGGAACAGCCATTGGCGTTATTACATGCGCAGAAATTACATCATCGTTATTCAGGATGTCAGGGGAAGGTGGATGAGTGAAGGTGAATTTGTAGATGTACGTCCATTTAACCCGAACAAAAAAGGAACTGATATTGACGAAGCAAGTGACACCTACGATGCAATTGACTGGCTGGTGAATAACATTCCCAACAACAATAAAAAAGTGGGCATATTCGGTATTTCTTATCCCGGTTTTTATTCTACAATGGCGGCAATGAGTAATCATCCTTCATTGGTGGCCGTTAGCCCGCAGGCTCCTGTTACGGATTGGTTCCAGGGCGATGACTTTCATCATAATGGTGCTTTTTTCCAGATGGATGGATTTTCATTTTACTCTTCATTCGGCAAACCAAGACCAAAACCAACAACAATCGGATCCCCGGGTTTTGACTTCCCAACTAAAGATGCTTACAAGTTTTATCTAGAAGCAGGATCAACAAAAAAACTGGCTGAGTTGATTGGCGACAGTATTACCTTCTGGCAGGATATGTATCAGCACCCTAATCTTGATGATTGGTGGAAAGCACGCAATACAAGAAATTTCGTAAACAATATTCCATCACACACGGCAACATTGGTTGTGGGTGGTTTATATGATGCCGAAGATTGTTTTGGTGCATGGAATGTATATAAAGCAATTGAGCAAAAAGCAAAAAACAACAACCGTTTAGTGATGGGCCCCTGGTATCATGGGCAATGGTCAAGCGCTGATGGAACAAGCATGGGAAATGTAAAATTCGGAACCAACACATCTACTTATTATCAAAATCAGATTGAAATTCCTTTCTTCATGCACTATCTTGAAGGAAAGGCTAACATTGATGATCTTGCTGAGGCAAATATTTTCTTTACAGGTGAAAACAAATGGAGAAAATTCGCACAGTGGCCTGCTGCAGGTGTTGAAAACAAAGCCATTTATTTACAGGAAAACGGTAAACTTAGCTGGAACAAACCATCTGCTTCAAAAAGTTTCAGCGAGTACATCAGTGACCCTGCAAAACCTGTTCCCTATACTGAAGATGTGCATTTTTACCGCACAAGAGAATATATGACCGATGACCAGCGTTTTGCAAACAGGAGAACCGATGTACTTTCTTTTCAAACAGATGTGCTAACTGATGATGTTACATTGGGCGGCCCGGTTATTGCTGATTTGCTTACAAGTATTTCAACCACTGATGCCGATTTTGTGGTTAAACTGATTGATGTTTTTCCAAGCGATTTTACATACGAGGGGAAAAGTTCTCTTGGCTTTGGAAGAAGTCAGGCATCTACTTATCCAATGGGCGATTATCAAATGCTGGTGCGTGGTGAAATTATGCGTGGGCGTTACCGCAACAGTTTTGAAAATCCATCAGCGTTTACACCAAATAAAATTGAACATGTAAAATTTGAATTACCTGATGTTGCGCATACATTCAAAAAAGGTCATCGTATTATGATCCAGATTCAGAGCACATGGTTTCCGCTGGCTGACCGCAATCCACAAAAGTTCGTAAATATTTATGAAGCAAAAGAAAGCGACTACCAGAAAGCAACAATCAAAATATGGCATGATGCAAAAAATGCTTCGTCCATTATTTTACCGGTTTTAAAATAAATTGAGGCAATATGAAATCTTTTTTATTGATGCTTTTTTTAATAGCAGGCATTGCACTTCATGCGCAACAGGTGAACATTATTCCCCAGCCACAACAACTGAACGTAAAGAAAGGAACTTTTACTATTAATCCTTTAACGGTACTTGTTGTAAAAGATGAGGGTGATAAAGCATCTGCTTCGTTTCTGAATCAGCATCTGAAAACTTATTATGGATTTGAACTGAAGTCGGTTACTGCTGCTTCAAAAAACTTTATCCGTTTCAGCACAAAGAAATTTATTCAACCCGGCACAGAAGGAAAATATGAACTGAATGTAAGTGCTAAAGGTGCAGAAATTTCAGGCGATACTTATGCAGGAACGTTTTATGGAATGCAAACACTGATTCAGTTATTGCCAGTAGAAAGCCGCAGCAAAAAACAACTCATCATTCAGCAGGTTGCTGTAACGGATGCTCCACGTTTTCAATACCGTGGAATGCATCTTGATGTTGGTCGGCATTTCTTCCCTGTAAGTTTTGTAAAACGTTACATTGATTTTCTTGCTTACCACAAGTTCAATGTGTTTCACTGGCACTTAACTGAAGATCAGGGCTGGCGTATTGAAATCAAAAAATATCCTTTGCTTACTTCTATGGGTAGCAAACGTAATGGCACCATCATTGGCCGTTATCCCGGTAAAGGAAATGATAATACTCCCCACGAAGGTTTTTACACACAGGATGAAATCAAAGAAGTACTTCAATATGCCAAAGATCGTTTTGTGGAAGTGATTCCTGAAATTGAAATGCCCGGTCATAGCAGTGCAGCTATTGCGGCATATCCCTGGTTAAGCTGTTTCCCCAATAAAACAACTGCTATTCCAATAAATATGGTTTCGCTGAAAACTGTACAGGATGCACAAAAAGGACAGGTAAAATTTGTTCAGGAAACATGGGGTGTATTTGACGATGTGTTTTGTGCCGGCAAAGATGAAACCTTTACTTTTCTTGAAAATGTGCTGGATGAAGTTGTGGAATTATTCCCATCAAAATATATTCACATTGGTGGCGATGAATGCCCGAAAACACATTGGAAAATTTGTCCTGCCTGCCAGAAACGGATAAAGGATTTAGGTTTAAAAGATGAACATGAGCTGCAGAGTTATTTTATTCAGCGTATTGAAAAATATCTCAACAGTAAAGGAAAAACAATTATTGGCTGGGATGAAATACTGGAAGGTGGCCTTGCACCCAATGCACAGGTAATGAGCTGGCGTGGTGAAGCTGGGGGCATTGCTGCAGCTAAAGAAAATCATTATGTGATTATGACACCGGGAAGTCATGTTTATTTTGACCATAAACAAACTAGCAGGGAAGATTCTGTTACAATCGGCGGCTTTACAACTATTCAGAAAGTGTATAGTTATGAACCGGTTCCGAAAGAACTTCCCGAATCACAAACAAAATTTGTACGTGGAGCACAAGCAAATGTATGGACAGAATATATGGACAATACCAATAAGATTGAATACATGGTCTTTCCACGTATTGCAGCACTCAGCGAAGTATTGTGGAGCAGCAAAGAACAACGGAACTGGGGCGATTTTGAAAAACGTTTACAGACAGAATTCAAACGTTATGATTTAATGAACATCAATTACAGTAAAGCTTACTTCGATCCTAAATCGACAGAAAATCCCTCACGATAATAACAGCAACATAAAAAGCCTCCAGTTTCTGTCTAACTTTTTGGGCACTCTAACTTGCATGGCTCTTTTGTTTTTTTAACTCAATGTTTTGGATAACTTTACTAATAAACATCTGCTTTCTTATCTATGAACACAACCCGGTTATATTGCACCTTAAAGAAATTAGTTGTGATTTCTTTAGCCCTAATTTACGCCGAAAACATCTCGGCGCAAACATGTGACAACTGGCTAAAACTACCGAGTTATCCTTCTTATCTTGATGTTCCTGAAATAGATATCCCAGGTACGCAAATTACAGTTGAAGCAATGTTTGTAAGAACAATTCCTTACAATACCGGAACAGGTTATAATAACGAAGGCGATATTATTTCTAAACACATTGACCCAACTGATATTAATTATCTTTTAAGACCAAACCATGCTTACATAACTACAACCAATGGCTTTTTTGCTACACCTGACGTATGCGAAATAGAACTAAATAAAATTTACCATGTTGCGCTGGTTTACGATGGTACAACGCTAAAATTTTATCGTAATGGGTATTTATTATCACAGATAAATGCAACCGGAAACCTTATTCAGAATAATCATCCAACAAGAATTGGCTTATACAATGGCCTTAATGTAGAAAACCTGGTTGGTTATATTAACGAAGTGAGAATCTGGAATGTGGCACGAACACAAAGCCAGATCAGAACTTATATGAACAATTCTTTGCCCAATCCAACAACACAAACAGGATTGCTGGCATATTATACTTTTGATAATCTGCTAAATAAGCAAGGAAATAGTGTTTACAATGGAACATTAAATGGTACGGCAAGTATTAACCAGGCAAATCCTAATTGTAATTTTATTGCCGATAGTTGCGAAATAAATACATCTTCTCCAATCATCGTCAATAAATACGCCCCGGTATTATCTTTCAATGCCTGCTCAAACAAATTACTTGTGCCTGATGCTACAGATTATAAAGTTGGAGATACTGTTTTATTAATCCAGATGAAAGGAGCAATTATAGACAGCACCAACACAAGTTCATTTGGCAGCATTAATAATTATAGAAATTGCGGCAACTATGAGTTCAACTATATTAAATTAATATCTAACAACGAAATTGAACTTAGAAACCAATTCTTAAAGAGTTATGATTTTATTGATGGGAAAGTTCAGATAGTAAGAGTGCCGTTTTACCAAAACTTATCTACAACAAATATTTTAACTGCACAAGCATGGAATGGCGCTACAGGTGGAATTCTTGCTATTAATGTAGCTCAAACATTAACACTTAATCATGACATTGATGTCAGTGGAAAAGGATTTCGAGGAGGGGCAAGTCCTAATCCTTTTAATAACAGTCTTGATTGTTTTGATAATGATTTTTCTTATCCTAATGGAACAATTAAAGGAGCATCAAAAGGAGAAAGCATTTACAATGCAGGTAATAATAATTCGTGTGGAAGGGGTGCTAATGCAAATGGTGGCGGGGGTGGTAATGGCCATAATTCTGGAGGTGGCGGGGGTAGTAATGCTGGGAAAGGAGGATTTGGTGGGTACCAATTGCTGACCTGTGGTAGTTCGCCGTATGACAATCGTGGAATTGGTGGAAATACTCTAAATTATTCAACAGATAAAGTTTTTATGGGAGGAGGTGGAGGAAGTGGGCATGCCGATAACAAAAACGGAATTGACATGAATGGAGGAAATGGTGGAGGCATCATTATTATTAATGCCGAAAATATGATTGCAAATGGGCATAAAATAATTAATAATGGCAACCCCGCTCAGATTTGTAATAATGCAGTAAACGATTGCCATGATGCGGGAGGAGGTGGCGGTGCAGGCGGGACAACTCTATTAAATTCAAAAACTTATACCGATAATTTAGTCGTTACTTCAATAGGGGGAAAAGGAAATGATTTAGTAATTTATAACCCTTCAATAGGTTCTGACAAGATTGGCCCCGGAGGAGGTGGGGGTGGCGGTTTAATATGGTTAAACTCAACTTCAACTCCTGCAAATTTATCTTATCAATTATCCGGGGGATTAAATGGAGTCATTATTCAAAGTAATAATGATCCCTGGGGGGCTACTCCTGGCTCAACGGGTTCCTTAATATATGGACTTCAACTACCAATTACATCTGTTGCTTTTAAAGCAAACATTGATTCTGTTCGTATTAATTCATTTAGTAATGGTTGTAATAATTTTGACTTTAACGGGAAATCTTTTACAAATTCCTCCCCGATTACTTTATGGCATTGGGATTTTGGAGACGGCACAACTGCATCATTACAAAACACTTCACATATATATACATCTGCAGGTAATAGTATTGTAAAACTTATTGCAACTGATGCAAATGGTTGTAAAGACAGTTCATCAATTACAGTAACAACGAGTAGTATGGTTCCATCTCCAACACTTGCAATCACACAACCGTCTTGTGCAATACAATCGGGTTCAATATTAATTTCTTCTCCCGCAGGCCCATCAATTATTTTCAGTCTCAACGGTTCTATTTTCCAAAATAAAAATACGTATTCAGGTTTAGTTCCAAACAATTACATTCTTGTGGCAAAAGACATAACAAATGGGTGTACTTCTTCTCCCATTGCATTTACAATTGATTCATTACCACAAATTCCGTCAGTACCAACATTATCCAATATTAAACAGCCTGCATGTGCGGAACAAACAGGTTCTTTTTCAGTAGTTTCACCGGTTGGGAATAATATAAAATATAGCATAGACGGGATTAATTATCAAACAACAACCTTGTTTAATAATTTAATACCAGGTTTATATACCGTTACAGCAAAGAACAGCAATAGTAACTGCATTTCAACAAAAACAACAGTCACAATCAACAACCCACCTTTTATCCCATTAGCTCCTGTTACAACCATTACAAAGCAACCCAATTGTATTTTACCATCCGGTTCTTTTGTAATTAATTCACCGGTAGGTGCAAATTATTCTTACAGTATTGATAGCATTCACTTTCAGACATCTTTGAATTTCAGCAATCTCGTTTCGGGAAGTTACATTGTTATGGCAAAAGACAATATCAGCGGTTGTGTCTCCAAAACCTCTCAAGTACAATTAGTATTTGATTCTACAAAATCACCTGTATATTTTATCCCAAACGCTTTCACCCCAAATAACGACGGACTGAATGATTGCTTTGGTGTGAAAAACTGGGGATTTATTACCAATATCGAGTTCTCAATTTTTAACCGATGGGGGCAACGGATTTTCTTTACAAACAATCCTAACCAATGCTGGGATGGAACATACAAAGGAATAAACCAGAATGCCGACACTTACATTTATTATATTAAAGCAAAAAGCCCATGCGCCGGAAATATCACTAAGAAAGGAATTTTTGTATTAATTAGGTAAAAGCAGTTTAGCTGAAATTACGTTTGAAACAACACTTTTCTCTTATTAAAAAAGTCAAGACAAAAACAGTAAAAGTTGAAATAAGTTTCTATTCCAAAACAATTATATTTGCAACCCTGCATGGGGAATTAGCTCAGTTGGCTAGAGNNAGAGCGCTTGCATGGCATGCAAGAGGTCACCGGTTCGACTCCGGTATTCTCCACAAGCTTTAAAAGGTTCGCTTATGCGGGCCTTTTGCTATTATAAACCAAATAAAATACAAAAGGGCTTTTTAAAAAGCCCTTTTGTATTTTATTTTTCTAATTTCTTTTCTACTTCCTTCACCTTTTCCTGAAGCTTTTCTTTTGCTTTTTTTATATCAACCTTAACCGGCTCCACCACTTTTTCTTTCACTGTATCGGCTAATTTTCCACTCTTACTTTGTAATGTATCAATCGCCTCATTCATTTTTTTCTGAGCTTTGTCTATGGCGTTTGAAGTATCAGCCGCTTCAGTAGCTTCAGACTCCTGTTTTTCATTATCTGATTTATTTGCATCATTACTACATGCAATAAAAAAAGCGGAAGCCATAAGTACAAGCAAAATCTTTTTCATGTGTATTTTTTTTATGATGTAAAATTAACACTCAGAGAAATACAGGAAAATCGATGATGTTATTTTTTTCTGAAAAATAAACGGATAGGTGCTCCTTTAAAATCAAATGCCAGGCGTAATTGATTTTCCAGGTAATTCCTGTATGGTTGCCTTACATCATCCGGGTGATTACAGAAAAATGCAAATGAAGGAACCGGTGTTGGCAATTGTGTAACATACTTAATGCTTACCGGTACGCCTCTTACAACAGGCGGATGGAAAGCATTTATTGCTTTTTGTACAGCTTCGTTTAATTCTGAAGTTGTGATTTTCCTCTTCCTGTTTTCAACCACTTCCAAAGCCGCTTCAATTGCCTGCATGATCCTTGTTTTTTCGGATGCAGAAATGAACAGAATCGGAATATCATTAAATGGGGCTAACCTGTTTTTTAATTCCTTTTCATAATCTCTTGCAGTGTTGGTTTCTTTCTTCACCAAATCCCATTTGTTAACCAGCACCACAATACCTTTCCCTTTTTTAACTGCAAGGGAGTAAATATTTAAATCCTGCTGCGAAATTCCCTTTTCAGCATCAAGAAGCAATAAACAAACATCGGCTTCGTCCATTGCACGGATAGCACGTATAACAGAATAAAACTCCAGGTCTTCATTCACTTTTGTTTTACGCCTTATGCCCGCAGTGTCAATGAGGATAAAATCTTTATTGAATAATTTGTAATGCGTATGAATGGTATCTCGTGTTGTACCTGCAATATCACTTACAATAGTGCGTTCTTCACCTAAAAGCGCATTGAGTAATGATGATTTACCAACATTTGGCTGACCAATAATTGCAATCTTCGGCACTTCTGATTCCACTTCTTCCTGTGATTCTTCAGGAACAATTTCAGCAATATCATCCAGTAATTCGCCACTACCACTACCCGTCATGCTGCTTATAAAATATATTTTTTCAAACCCAAGTGAATAAAATTCAGTCGCCTCAAGCATACGGTCATGATTATCCACTTTATTTACTGTAAGAAAAACCGGCTTGGTAGTGCGTCGCAGCAAATCACACATTGCCTCATCGAGATCAGTAACACCAGTTGCGGCATCACACATAAAAATAATTGCATTCGCTTCATCCAACGCAAGACGTACCTGTTTGCGGATTTCTGTTTCAAAAACATCAGTACTGTCGGGAACAAAACCTCCGGTATCAATCACATTAAATGTTTTGCCATTCCAATCGGCCACACCATATTGGCGGTCACGGGTAACACCGCTCACATCATCTACAATTGCCTTACGCTCCTGCAGCAGACGATTAAAAAAAGTGCTTTTCCCCACATTTGGGCGACCAACAATTGCAACAGTAAAACCAGCCATAAAATTTGAATAAAGTGGACAAAAATACTGAATATTAAAGAAAGGGGTGAAAACAAAGCTATAGCAGATCAGAAGTAGCCATATTCTTTAAGAAACAGGTCGGTATCTCTCCATTTAGGTCTGACTTTTATAAAAAGTTCAAGAAACACTTTAGAATCGAGAAACTTTTCAATATCTGCTCTTGCCATTGTCCCAAGTTTCTTAATCATTTCGCCTTTATTACCAATGAGAATCGCTTTCTGACTTTCACGCTGTACAATAATATCTGCTGTAATTTTTATAAGCGTTTGCTTTTCCTGGAAAGAAGTAACAATTACAGTTGTGTGGTAAGGGATTTCATCAGCAAACAACTCAAAAACTTTTTCTCTGACCATTTCTGCAACAAAGAACCTTGTACTGAGATCAGTAAGTTGATCCTCTTCAAAAAAGGGTTCTCCTTCAGGTAAAAATTCAAGAACAGCTTTTAGAAAATTCTTTTTATTAATACCAGACAGTGCAGAAATGGTCACTATTTTTTTGCAGTAAGATTTTCCTTCAAAAAAACGTTTTGCTTCTTCCAGCTTTGCCGTATCAACAGTATCAATTTTATTCAGTACAACTATTGTAGGAACTTTGAGCTTAAGCGAAGAAAACAATTTATCATTTTCTTCCCAGCTATCTTTTATATCAAGCATCAGCAAAGCAACATCTGCATCTTCCAATGCACTTTTTACACCCAGCATCATTTTTTCCTGCAGCTTGTACTTTGGATCAATAATACCCGGAGTATCTGAAAAAATCAACTGGTAATCGCCGGTTGTCAGTATTCCTTTTATACGATGACGGGTTGTTTGCACTTTGGGGGATACAATTGCCAGTTTTTCTCCCAGCAATGCATTCAGCAAAGTGCTCTTTCCTGCATTAGGTTTACCAAATATGTTTACAAATCCAACTTTCATAAAAGAAAAATGCAATCTACATGCAATACCTCAAAATAGAAAATCCCGCCATTGGCGGGACTTAGTTGCGAAGGGGAGGATCGAACTCCCGACCTTCGGGTTATGAGCCCGACGAGCTACCGCTGCTCTACTTCGCGAAGTGGAGTGCAAAGGTAAGGGTAAATAGTTTAGTACCCAAAAGAAAGAGGCAGAACTTTTGTTCTGCCTCTTTCTTTATTAATCAATTTTTACTTTGAATTTCGTTTTGTTAAGCTTGATGCCCCACTTGTTTTAAATTTACTTAATGACGCATTCCCTTTATATTCCACATCGCTGGCTCCGCTTGCATCAACTCTAAGATCTTTGTTTACTGTAATTTTAATATCAGAAGCACCGGATGCAAATGCAATACAATTATCAGCAATCAGATCAAACCCTTTAAAATCGCTGGCTCCGCTAACCTGTATATTCAAATTGGCTACTTTACCGCTTAATTTTGAATCGCTTGCTCCGCTTTGTTCAATTAACAGGTTATTATAATCTACTTCTCCTTTAAAACTGGTTGCACCACTAAGCTGAACTTTCAGATTATTGCCATTCAAAGCACCGTCAATTTTTATATCACATGCACCTGAAGCTTCAATAAAATCAAGTTGTTTTACCGAAATATAAGCCCTTAGTTTGCGATCTTCATTTCCCCATTTCCATTTGCCCTCATTTTCATAATAAATGTGGAGTACATCTCCTTCAACTTTAACTTTAATTCTGTCTCTGTATTTTATTTCATTTGCACTCACAACCACCGCTTCTTCATTTCCCTGTTTGATAATTACATCAAAAGCATTTGAAATTACTATCGAATGAAAACTTCCGACAGGTTTTGCCTCAGCATTTTTGTCATTGATAACAGTCAGATTCTGAGCTTTAAGAAAGCTGCCTGTTAAAAGGATAAACGAAACAACTGATAAAAAAATCTTTTTCATTTTAGAAAAGGTTTATTGATTGATTAGTTTTCGTTGTGGCGTATAATTGAACCAATATTCGTCTGAATTTCGGTTATTTTTCCATTCCCTTTATAATGAATACTGCCTCCGCTTGAAGAATACAGTTTCATTTCTTCATTTACAGTTGTTTCAATTTTTGCTCCGGATGTTGAACGAATATCGGCTTTTCCGGATGCAAGATCGTACGCTTCAAGCTTTGCCCCACTATTTGCACTTACATTAAATATACCGGCTGTTCCTTTTAAAATCACTTTTGATCCGCTTTCAGATTCAACAATTAATTTTCCAGCTTCAAGCAAGCCTTTAAAAAAAGCACCAGACTTTGTATAGATACTCAATACATCTTCCTTAATTACTCCTTCTACTTTTACAGAACTTCCTGCAACAGCAGTTATCTTATCAAGGGTTTTGAACGAAATATAAGCTTTGAGTTTTTTTCCGCTACTTGTCCAGTCCGAAAATGATTCACGATCGTAATAAATTTTCAACTCACCATTTTCCACCTCTGTTTTTAACCTTGATCTGTACTCATCTCTTGAAGCACTTACCGCAACTGCATCTTCGTTGGACTGTGTAAGAAGCACCTCTATTCCATCGCTTACTTTAATAGAACGAAATGGCTTAACAGTTCTCAGCTCAGCATTAGGGTCTTCCACTTTTTTATCCTGAGCACCTGCAAACACAGCAACAGTAAGGAAAAACAAAGCCAGTACATATTTTTTCATAATCAATATTTACAGTTATACGACTTAGGACAATGGAATGTTACAGAAATACTAAAAGAATTTATATTTGCACCGTCAAAAAGCGGCAAAGCCGGTTTTGACACAGATTCCCCGGGGTGCTAAACTCCTGTAAACCACAGGAGAGCTGAGATTAAACCCGTAGAACCTGATCAGGGTAATGCCTGCGCAGGGATGGAGGTCGCCCATTTTCCTCTCTCCGTTTCGCAGCATTTCCGTTTCAATTTTTAAACCGTTAAAGTGTATCAGAAATGAAAAAATTGATGCTGGGAATGTTGGTGATCTTATCACAACAAATTTCAGTTGCTCAGTATAAACTGAGCGGAAAAGTAAATGATGGAGTAAACAAAACTCCTGTAGAAAACGCAACAGTTGAAATTGACAATGTGGCTGTTGCTCAAACCGCTGCTGATGGCGTTTTCAGTATTTATCTAACAAAAAAAGGAACCTACCAGATCAAAATCAGCAGTGTAGGTTACAAAACCACAGAGCAGAAAATTGTGGTTTCAGCTAGCAGTACAAAGCTTGATTTTACGTTAGACAGAAACAACCTGTTTCTAAAACCAATTGAGATTACCGCTATCCGTGCAGGAAGCCGCTCTCCTTTTGCCAAAACCAATTTGAGTAAAGCCGAACTTGAAAAAACAAATCTTGGACAGGACATCCCCTTTCTCCTGAATCAAACACCTTCTGTTGTAATTAATTCCGATGCAGGAAACGGAATCGGCTATACAGGGATCCGCATACGTGGAACTGATGCAACAAGGATCAACATGACTTTGAATGGCATTCCGTTTAATGATGCAGAAAGCCAGGGTTCGTATTTTGTAGATATCCCTGATTTTACATCGTCGGTTAATTCAATCCAGGTACAACGTGGTGTTGGTACTTCTTCCAATGGTGCCGGTGCATTTGGTGCAACCATCAACTTAAGCACAAACGAGTTTCGTGATAAACCTTACGCAGAATTAAACAGCGGTGCAGGAAGTTTTTCAACATGGCGTGAAACAATTAAAGCAGGAACCGGTTTGCTCAACAATCATTTTACTATTGATGCAAGAGTGTCTCAAATCAAAAGTGCAGGATTTATTGAAAGAGGAAGTTCTGATTTGCAGTCGGGGTTATTTTCTGCCGCATATTATGCAAAAAAGACTTCCATCCGTTTGAATGTAATTCTTGGAAAAGAAAAAACTTACCAGGCCTGGAATGGAATTCCTGAAGCAAAATTAAAAGGCGATGCGGCAGGACTTGAAGCTCACTATTGGAACAATGTTGGTTATTTGTACTATACAAAAGAAGATTCACTGAATTTGTTTAATCCAAATAATAACCGCAGCTACAATTATTTTACTTATAAAAATCAGACTGATAATTACTGGCAAAAACATTTTCAGTTATTTTTTAATCATGAGATAAACAAAAAGCTGAATCTTAATGTTGCATTGTTTCTTACACCCGGCAGAGGTTATTATGAAGAATATAAATATCAGCAGGAGCTTGGTGATTATGGTTTAACTGCTGCCGGAAGCGCCGACCTCATCCGCAGGCTTTGGCTGAAGAATTATTTTTACGGAGCTACTTATTCTCTCCAATATAAAAACGAGAAAGATCAGTTTACCGTTGGTGGTGCATTAACTAAATATGATGGCAATCATTATGGTAACATCATCTGGAGTGAAGCAACTGCTGTTCCCACTAATTACGAATGGTACCGCCATACTGCAAACAAAACAGACCTATCTGTTTACACAAAATACCAGCATCGGTTAAACCTGAACTGGGAATTGTTTGCTGATGTTCAGTACCGCCATGTTTCGTATGATATTAATGGATTCAGAAAAAACCCTACGATTGTTTTAAACAACAATTACGATTTTGTAAATCCAAAAGTCGGCATTTCGTATGCTGATACTAAGGGATGGCTTGGCTTTGCATCGTTCAGTGTTGGAAACAAAGAACCCAATCGTGAAGATTTTGAAACAGGAACAACACAATTACCTAAGCCTGAAACAATGTATGATTTTGAATTGAACATTGAACGTAAAACCAACTTGTATAACTGGAGTGCAACTGCATACTGGATGCAATACAAAAATCAACTGATCTTAACCGGTCGTATTAATGATGTGGGAGAATACACCCGCACCAATGCTCCTGAAAGTTTCAGAAAAGGAATTGAATTGCAGGGAGGACTAAAAGTGCAACAATGGTTTAATGTAGCTGCTAACTTAACGCTCAGTTCAAACCGTGTACTCAACTTTACAGAATATGTTGATGATTATGATAATGGCGGACAAAAACAAACACTTTACAAATCGGCACCGCTTTCATTATCGCCCAACACTATTGCAGGAGTTACATTCAATTTTGTTCCGGTTAAACATGCTGAAATCAGTTTGCTGAACAAATATGTATCAAGGCAATATTTAGATAATACAGGCAACGCTTCAAGAAGCATTGATCCTTTCTTTGTAAGCGACCTTCGTTTGAGTTATGGCATCAGGCTGAAAAACATCAAAGAAATTAATTTCACCTTCCAGCTCAACAACGTCTTCAACAAAAAGTATGAAGCCAATGGATATACTTACAGTTATATTTATGGTGGTTCACGAATTACAGAAAACTTCCTCTACCCTATGGCAGGAACGAATTTCCTTGCCGGTGTGCAGATTAAGTTATAAAAAAAGAAGAGGTGATTCGCCGATCACCTCTTTATTTCTTCTATATTTTTAAAAGATGTCAACCTTTGAAAGGTTGACATCTTTTTTTCTTTTACCGATCAAATTTTTCTCTCCAGCTAATCATACCTCCTGCAAGGTTTACAACATTGGTAAAGCCCATTTGTTCAGCAAATAAACAGGCATTCCCACTTCTGTTTCCGCTGCGGCAATAGAATATCACTTCCTGGTCCTTCAGATGATCAAGTTCAGCAGTATCCATTGAACGAAACCTTCCAACAGGAAAAAGAACACCTCCGATGTTAAATTCTTCATGCTCTGCAGGTTCACGCACATCAACAATATTCAGTAGTTGTTCACCTGCATCAATTCTTGCTTTTAATTCTTCAGCAGTGATTGTTTTCATATAAAATTTTGTTTAATAATCGTTATTTGTTTGTTCCGGTTTGTCGGGCAGATCGGTTTTTATAGTATCAATTTTTGATCTGTCGGTACTGATCCATAAATCAATTAACTGTCCCCCACGTATTCTCAAGGAACGACCTTCTTCATCCCTTCTCGGCGGGTTCTGTTTCCATACAAAAGCCGATGAGCTGTCTTTTATTGCTCCATCAGTTACAACTGATCCAAGCAATAAATTATTTCCCTCTAAAAACACTTTTGCTTCACCAAAAGTCATCCCAATTAAATCCGGCACAGCCATTTCCTGCTTCTGAATTCCACCGCCAATTACAAGATCAATATGGCTGCCCATAGGAATTGAAGTTCCGGGCACAATCGGTTTTCCATTAAATTGTTGTTCAAGAACCGAACCAACTGCAAAATCTGGTCTTGTTGTAGTATCGCCAATTTTTAAACCAAGTGTATTTAACTGTAACTGAACACTACGGTAAGTTTGACCCACAAAGTTTGGAACAGAAACCAAAGGTGCCTGCGATCTGTTAACTGTCAAATACACCGTACGGTGAATTTTCACCATTTCAGCGGGATCGGGAGTTTGTTTAACAACAGAAAGTTTGGGAATACTGTCGTAATAAACACTGTCCTGAACCTGTACTTCAAAACCTTGTGATTCGAGTATTTTTTTAGCTTCTTCAATATTTTTCCCCTTTACTTCAGGCACTTTAATATAATCGCCGTGGCGTGTTATAATTCCCAGTAACTGAAAAAATATAAAGAACACCGACAGTGCCAGCAGAATTGCCACCACCAGGTTAAAAAAGAAGGAACGGTTTGTAATAAATTGAAACACTTGTATAAGTTTGATGACCGAATATCGTAAAAAATCAAGAGCCGTGAGCAGCAATTGCTTCCTCAACCAAAGCTGAATAGAATTCTTCGAGTTTCCAACCCATTGTTTGTACCTGTTGTGGCACTAAGCTTGCATCACTTTGGCCGGGAACCGTATTTATCTCCAGCAAAAAGGGTTCCTGTTTTTCTTCGTTGTAAATAAAATCTATTCTTATTACACCTCCGCAATTAAATACAGCATAAACCTTTTTGGCCGCATCACTTACTTTTTTATAAATTTCTTCACTGGCAACAGCGGGTGTAATTTCAGAACTCTTTCCATGATATTTTGCAACGAAATCAAAAAACTCCATGTCATCATGTGCTTTCACCTCAGTCATCGGCATGGCAATAATTTCACCTTTTGATTTAAACACACCAATAGTAAACTCCCTGCCGGTAATCATTTCTTCAATCAACACCTGGTCATCTTCTTTAAATGCCTTTTCTATTGCTGATGACAAATCTTCCTTTTTACTCACTTTGCTCATTCCAATGCTGCTTCCACCGTTGTTTGGCTTTACAAATACAGGTAGTTTAAGCTGAATTACATCAACATCAACAGGTGCCTGTTTTAAAAGATGTACGCTTTTTGCAACATTAATTCCTGCAAATGCAGCTACTGCAACAGTGTAACGTTTGTTAAATGTAAGTGCTGAAGTTGCAGCATTACAAGATGTATATGGTAATCCAAGCATATCGAAATATCCCTGTAGTTTTCCATCTTCACCGGGTGTGCCATGCATACCAATAAACACACAATCAAATTTTATTTTATCTTCCCCTTCAACAACAGAAAAATCTTCCTTATTTACATGCTGTTTATTGTTCTGGTGATCGGTATAAAACCATCCTTCTTTTGTAATATCAATTACAAAAACGTTGAATTTCGATTTGTCTAAATGATTAAAGATTGTATTTGCGCTTTTGTAAGAAATAACAGCTTCTCCGCTGTATCCGCCTGTTACAAGTGCAATATTCCGTTTGTTGCTCATATTTTTTTATAAAACTAATTTGTATAAAGAGTATAATTTGTACCGAGTATAATTGACAAAAATGCTGCAGAACTTATTTTCATTATTGAATAGTTTCAGAAATTCCTGAATTGCCTGTATCAAGAACAAATTTCCATTTACCATCAGGCTGTTTACGCCAGATGGAAAGATAAGTTCCCCGAAATGTGGTATCTTTTGTTTGCACAGCATAAACGCCGTATGTATATCCAAAATCAAGCGAAGATGCTATATCTGCACCACTGGGTTCCCACGACATGGTAAATGAAGTATCTTCCTGTGCATTCATAAATTTAATCACATCATCATCCACAATAGGCAAATAGCCGGGTCTGAGTAATACAGATTCATTAGCTGAGTATTCAAAAAAAGCTTTTTTCATTCCAGATTTTACACACATGTCTGAAAAAGCTTTGTCAGCCCCTATCATTTCACCCATTGCTTTTTTCAAAGCCGGGTCAATTTTCAATTGCTCGATTTCTTCTGATGATTTCTTAAATCCGAATCTGCAACTGCTTATGCCGATTAAAACCACCAGAACAATAAATAACTTCTTCATTGCCGCAAGTTACAATTTCAGTGTTTATTTTGATGTTACAGCAGCACAATTCTCAATGTTTTCACATCTCTTAAAAAAACAAGGTGAAGACGTTTCAAGTCCTCACCTTTTCTTTTACGGGAAATATCACCCGCTTTATACCGGAATCATTCTTACGGGAATTCATCCATCATAAAAACATTTTAACCATGTAAACGGGTTTTACGATCCATCAACGCATCAACTGTTTCTGTATATGCTTCGTCTGGAACGCAGCAGTCAACCGGACAAACAGATGCACACTGCGGTTCTTCGTGGAAGCCCTGACATTCTGTACACTTGTTAGGAACGATGTAATAAGTATCCATGCTGATTGGGGATTGTTTTGCACCAGCATCTACAACTGATCCGTCAATTAAGGTATAAGAACCGGAAACAGCAGTTCCATCTGCCATTGCCCATTCTACTCCACCTTCATAAATTGCATTGTTTGGACATTCGGGTTCGCAAGCACCGCAGTTGATACATTCTTCGGTAATTTTTATTGCCATACTGTTGTAATTTTTTTGGGGGTTAGATTAAATTACTTTTGCACTTCAAATGTAAAAGAAAGTTTGAATGAATTTACAAGAAAGACAAGAAATTTTACAACGACTCCTGGAATACATATCCGGCAACTCTCCCGAATGGGAAGATGCCAAGGCAATGGCGTACAGCCAGAACAACTGGTTTGTTCCGGAATTTATTGATCTGGCTGTTCAATCAATTGCTGAGCAGTTTTTGCAAAAAGATAAGTTACAGCAATGGATACAGCATTACCGGCTCGACGATAACATTACCCCAAAAACCATTGGAATTGTAATGGCCGGGAATATTCCGCTGGTTGGATTTCACGACTTTCTTACAGTATTTACCTGCGGCCATAACCAGATTTGCAAACTTTCCAGTAAAGATGACGTATTACTGAAACACCTGGTTGAGAAGATGGTTTCATGGAATCCGGCTGTGGCTGGAAAGGTGAAATTTGCCTCCATGCTAAAAGATTGTGATGCTTACATTGCAACAGGCAGCGATAACAGTGCCCGTTATTTTGAATATTATTTTGGGAGATACCCATCTGTTATACGCAAAAACCGTACTTCAGCAGCTATACTTACAGGCAATGAAACCGGAACTGAACTGAACTTATTAGCAGATGATATAATGCTGTACTTTGGCCTTGGCTGCAGAAATGTCACCAAGCTCTATGTTCCCGAAAATTATGATTTTATCCCTTTGCTTGGAGCCTTAAAAAAATACCAATGGATGTTTGAGCATCATAAATACCGCAGCAATTATGACTATCAACTGGCCATTTACATTATGAACGGAAAATTCTATATGACAAATGATTGCATAGTGTTGATTGAAAACGAAAATCCCTTTTCGCCCATTGGTACATTGCATTATTCATATTATGACAGCCCTGAAAAGGTTTTTGATAAGTTAATTGCAGACGAAAAAATACAGGCCGTTATAGGACAAAACCACATCTCTTTCGGCCTTGCACAACAACCTTCTTTAATGGATTATGCCGACGGTGTTGATGTAATGCAGTTTTTGCTTGGATTATAAAGTATAAGAGCAGTATTTATGGCCGGAAAATAACAAAACCAACTTTTGATGATGACCGTCATTTGTTTTCATTAACAAGAGATTTACCTTTTGGAAAACTTTCTGTATGAAACATTATCATATTGTTTCCCGTCTTGCCATTTATTTACTGTCCGTAGTGCTGATTATTTTCGGCATATTTCATTTTATGTATCCCTACGATTTGCTTGTTTATGTGCCCGACTTTTTACCTGGCGGTATTACCTGGGCTTATTTTGTTGGTGCTGCATTTATATTGGTTGGACTTTCATTTATGTTTAACCAGTATGTAAAAGTTACCAGTTACCTGCTGGCTATTCTGCTCGTTATTTTTATTCTTACCATCCATGTTCCTAATGCACTTAATGCAGGAGCGCCTGAAATGAGGCAATGGGCAATAATTAATATTTTAAAAGACACTGCAATTGTAGGATTTGCTTTACACATTGCTGCCGGAGCCTATCATCAGCACTTGCATTTTGAAGACAATGATTAAAAGAAGTACGAAATAATTATCAATAGGGTTTGAAAAGTAAAAGCGAAGAACTATTTTATAAATTTGACAAGTGAAGTGTTTTCGTTTTTCATTTTCTTTATCAAAAGTTGAAGTAAAAATTTACAGCCGCCGTTGTTGCATCTCCACCGACAACAAGTTTACTGTAGTTGAAAGTTAAGCCGTTTTATTCTTCTATAAAAATCCCCGGCCGATGCAGGCATCTGACGGAGGGATTAACTTAAAACTTATAACATCTCACTTGCCTTTCTTATACTCAAAAAACACTTCAGTTGCACCATAACCATACAAAGGATGGTACTGGTTCACAAACGATTTTACTTCTGTTTTCATCCGCAGCAAATCATGTATTTCATCCCGCAGCTTTCCTTCGCCCACACCATGAATAAAAATCATGGATGGGAGATGATGCAGCACTGCCAGTTCATAATACTTTTCAAACTCATGCAGTTGTGCTGTTAAAATTTCAAAGTTGCTGAGCTGCTTCCAGTTGTTACTGATTTTTTCGATATGCAGATCTACAACCGACCGTGCAGGTGGTATATGCTGCCTTGCCTTACTGGCATCATATACTTTAAAACCTGCTGCCATGAGTTTACTTGTATCCACTTTTTCTTTATAAACCTTATCGGGGTAGGTTTCCATAAGCTGGTAAGAAAAACTGGCTTCCTGCTTCTTCAGCATTTCTTCAATGCGGTTAAACAGTTGCTTTGCCTTTAACTTCAGTGATGCTTCAAAAAAATCAGCTTTCTTTTTATCGGGTTCAGCAAGACTGAATTCAAAATCAAAACGTGGAGCATCGTTCAGCTTTTCAAACTCCACATCATGAATATAAAAATCGTTGTATGGAAGAATTTCGTTTTTAAGGTTAAACTCACTATCGCCGGTATAACGAAGGTGGTAATCAAACTTAAAAGCAGTATCAGTATTGTTTACAAGGTAAATGCGAAAGTACTCCACCACATCATCATCAAAAATATCTTTATCGAATACGGGCAAAAAAGCAATCCATATACCCTCTCCTACCTGGTAGTTTTTAATGTTAGAGCCTTTCTCTTTTTTTACATTATCAATGTACTTTTTCTGCGGTTTGGGAAGTTCGGCTTTTTTCTCTGTAAAACGTTTATAGTACGGGTGCTCAATCTGGTCAGTATAAACAGGGAACTGAACACCTCCCACATCAACAGTTACCATTTTTTTATTAATGATGTCAACTACTTCTCCTTCTTCGTCTGAATGAATGATTAATACCTTATCGCCTATTTGAAATTTCATCTTTTAAATTTTATAACACGAATTTGCAACACGAATTACACGAATAAAAACGAATTGCACGAATTTCTTCTCAGTATTACTTTAGTTCTCTTCAAAAGAAATCAGCGTAAATCCGTTTCATCTGTATCATCAGCGTTTCTATACTGCAAAAATAACCCCGGCTGAACAAAATCTGATCAACAACCACTTCGCTCAGACTTTGAAGCCGGGGTATTCCTAACACACCACTGGGAAATTACTCCCATTTATGTTTGTGCGGACGTTCGTCGTTATGGGTTTTCATCCATTCATCAATGCTGATAGGCCCACTGCCTTCAACAGCAAAGAACACCAACAGAATAAGAACAATTACAGAAAACCATAACTCGGAAGGAGAATGAAACAATCCGCCAGACGAGTTGATAAATATTACAGCGCCGAGTAAAACAGGAACCTGCACCACACTTGCTGAACGGGTGAGCAATCCAATCATTACCAATGCCCCGCCAATGAGATGCGCAAAAATTACATAGTGAGAAATAAAACTTACAGAAAAGAGATTGACAAATTGTGCCTTGCCGACCATGTTGGCAACTTCAGTCATGTTGTTGATATACTGAAATCCCCTGATTACAAGAATACCGCCCAAAGCAATACGGATAATGTCAATCCATTTGGGGTGATGTGCATCGCCCCAATTTTCAATGCGTTGTACGAAATTCATAAAATGCGTTTTAGTGTGAAAGAACCTATGTAAAAGTTACAACGCTTTTTTCTTAAAAGCAAGCACTACTTATGCACTTATGAAGTGCCGGGAAATTATTTAATTTCCCGTTTCAGATACACGGAATAATCTTCAAGTTTTGTTGAGTATTCCTGCAAAATAAGAGGTGAAGTAAAAATAAAATCGGCTGTTGCACGGTCGGATGCAATAGGAATATTCCACGTTACCGCAAGACGCAGCAAAGCTTTTACATCAGGATCGTGCGGTTGTGCTTCCATCGGATCCCAGAAAAACACCAGCACATCAATTTTTCCTTCGGCAATTAAAGCGCCAATCTGCTGATCGCCTCCAAGTGGCCCACTGAGTAATTTGGTTACAGGCCGGTCTAATTTATCTTCCAGCAGTTTACCAGTGGTTCCTGTTGCAAACAGTTCGTGCTTGGCCAAAGCTACCCGGTTGTAAAAAGCCCAGTCAATTAAATCGGTTTTACGGTGATCGTGTGCTACAAGGGCAATCCTTTTTCTTACAGTCATCTTACGGGTTAAAGCCATACAATCTCTTTTATAAGTGGGTAATCGGGGAAATATTCTAAACAAAAGTAATTATTGCTGTGTTGCAAGCTTACTTTTTTTGTATCCATAAAAGAAATAAATAATAAGCCCCGCACCCATCCAGATAAAAAACCAGAACCAACTGTTAACCGGTATTTCAATCATCAGGTACAGGCAGCTTAAAGCACCAAGCACTGGTATAAGCGAATATTTTCTGATGAATGTATAAGTTGTAATAACAGCAGCAATGATAATAAACAGCAGGAACAGAATTTCCTGGTGAGTTTCGTTACCGAGGTTGCCTACAGCATTCCCGATCCGTTCACGAAACAGGAAAATAAATGCAGCCAGCAGAACAGGTAAAATATATTGCCCGTTTATATAGGGCAGTTTAAACTTGCCGGCTTCGCTCTGCATTTTTGGCAATAATAACACCCCGAGGCAAACAAGCACAAAAGCAAACAAAGTACCAATGCTGGTAAGATCAGTCATCAGAGAAGAAGGTAGAATAAGTGAAGGAATACCTACCAGCAATCCTGTAATAACTGTTGCAAAACCGGGTGTTTTGTATTTTTTATGAATTTTTGAAAACTGTTTTGGAAGTAATCCATCACGGCTCATGGTCATCCATATCCTCGGCTGGCCAAGCTGAAATACCAATAACACACTTGTAGTTGCCACCACAGCGCTGATGCTGATGATATAACCAATCCATTTCAAGCCAAGCTTGTCAAACACATAAGCTAACGGATCATCTACCTTCAGTTCGCTGAAGTGAACCATGCCTGTTAAAACCAATGCAATTAAAATGTAAAGCACCGTGCAGATGAGCAAAGCATACATCATACCTCTTGGCAAATCCCGCTGTGGATTTTTACATTCTTCTGCGGTGGTGCTGATGGCATCAAAACCAATGTAGGCATAAAACACTGCACTTACTCCTTGCAGCACACCGGTAAATCCGTTGGGCATAAACGGATTCCAGTTCGATGAATCAACATAAAAGAAGCCCATTACAATTACAAAAACAATCACCAGCAGTTTAAACACAACCATTGCATTGGCGCTGCGCTTACTTTCGTGCATACCTATAAATGCAAGCCATGTAATTAATGCAACAATGATAAAAGCGGGGAGATTGATAAAGAACTTGATACCGAATAAAACAGGTGCATTGTTGAAGCCATCAATAATGCTCTGCATTTCAGGAGTCGCTGTAACTCCCTTTGCTATCTGCTCCTGCACCAATATAAATGTTTCCTTTGCTGTTGAAAGATTGGTTGAAAGCCAGTAGGGCAAGTGAATATGTAACCCCTGCAATAGGTTATTAAAATAGCTGCTCCAACTGATGGCTACAACAATATTACCAATAGCATATTCAAGAATTAAAGCCCAGCCTATAATCCATGCAATGAGTTCGCCAAAACTTACATAAGCATATGTATATGCACTACCGCTTACAGGAATACGGCTTGCAAACTCGGCATAACACAAAGCTGAAAAACCACAAGTGATAGCAGTAATTACAAATAAAAGAGAAACGCCGGGTCCGCCATGAAAAGCTGCGGTGCCAATAGTGGAAAATATGCCGGCACCTATTACGGCTGCAATTCCAAGAAAGGTAAGATCTCTTACATTCAGTACTTTTTTTAAGCCGCCGTACACATGTTCATCTTCACTGTCTGTTTCTGTTAAGTTCTGAATTTTTTTTGTGCGGAATAAACCGTTACCCATATCTAAAAATTTGCTTTAAAAACTTCAAAATAGCGAAAAATCGGGAAATGAATCGCTCCTTATATATAAACGTTGAAGAAAAAATTTCAGGAATTTACCTGATAAGTATCACAGTTCCGTTCCGTACAAACGTTTCGCCTGTTGCATCACAAACAAGTTCGGCGTAATATGAATAAGCACCGGGCTCAGATTGATAGCCTTTGTAAGTTCCATCCCAAGTTGAAGATGGGTCATCAATTTTTATATTTTTCTTTTCAAATACTTTGTTTCCCCAACGGTCGTAAATAACAAAATGATGAATGAATGATGCCCCATTGCCAATAATTCCAAACACATCATTCCTGTCATCATTATCCGGAGTAAACGCATTTGGAATATATATCTGGCTGCCGTTACAAAGAATCTTTACTGTAACAGTATCAGTCGCACTGCAGTTTTGTGCAGTTATAGCTTTAAGAATATAAGTAGTTGTTTTAATGGCAGTACTTACCGGCGACTGGCATTGAGTACAGTTAAGATAGTCTGATGGTGTCCATATCCAACTTATTATGTCGTTGCTTCCTGCACCATTCAGTTGAACAGTTTTCCCCGGCAGCGATTCCACATCCAGGCCCGCATCAACAGTTGGCTTACTGTTTACCGTAACGTTTATTAATGCAGTATCAGTAAAACATCCATACGAATCATAACCAACAACTGTATATAATGTTGTTGCTGCAGGATTTGCTGTTACTGTTGCTCTATTCGTATTGTTCAGCCCCTGTGTGTTGTTGATCCATTGATAGGTTGATGCTCCTGCTGCTGAAATATTTACAGATTCCCCTGCACAGATAGCATAATCAGCTATTGCAGACAATCTGAATGGCTTTACAACATCAACCTGTACCGAAGATGATTCAGTACAACCAAAATCAGTTGTTACTTTCACCTGATAGTTTGTTGAAGAGGCAGGTGATGCCACTGGTGAAGCAATCGATGAATTATTTAATCCCGTTGCCGGAGTCCATTCGTACAAGGTGCCGCCAACTGCATTTAACTGTAATGTTTTCCCTTCACATAAAACAGCCGATGACGGGTTTACCTGCACAACAGGACTGGGATGTACTGTAAGCAAATGTGTTGCAGTATCGGCACAGCCCTGGTTGTTTACAATTAATGTTACAAGGTAATTGCCTGCCGAATTAAATTGCTGTGATGATGGGTTTTGTACAGTTGATGTTTGCCCGTTTTTGAAATCCCATTTCCACTGCACACCATTGGCGATGCTTGCATTACCTGTGAATTGTGCCGATTGACCGGGACATAAATCCTGCGGGCCTGCTATTATTCCCTTTGATGACTGATGAACAACAACTGTTTCAGATACTTCTTTATAACATCCCGATTTTGCACGTACAGAAAGCCGAACAGTGTATGTACCAGGATTGTTAAACAGGAATGATGGATTAACGTCATTCGATGTATCAGCTATATTTCCTGTTCCGAAATTCCATTTGTACGAAAGAAAACCGGGCGATTGAGATGCGCCAACGCTATACACATCCGACATAAAATTGATGTTTGCCTGGTTACATAACTGAGCAGGAATTCCTTTGATACCGATTGATAAACTATCAATAACTATACTTTCTGATGATGTTACCGGCACAGAACATCCATCTGAATTAGTAAGCAGAACTACAGGCTTATATACACCGGGAGATTTGTAGAAATGAACAGCAGAACTGTCGGTTGAAGATTGCAGAACACCATCGCCATAATCCCACAGGTAAGAACTTGCTCCAATTGCTGAAGCAGCTTTAAAATCTGTTTGCTGCGAAGCACATGCAACTGCCGGATTAAACTGTAATGCAGCCTGCATTCCTTTTACAATAACTGAATCAATATAAGTTCCCTTTAACCCGTTTGGGCCATATACAAAGAGTTTAATAAAATATTTTCCGGGTGTTGCGTAAACATGCGAAGGGTAATTTACATTGCCTGCTGTTGTTCCATCGCCAAAATCCCAGTTAACTTTTGTATAACCTACCGACGTGTTATTAAATCTTGCCACAACCGGCGGGCAGGAAACATTACTGATATAGGATGTTGAAAAACTGAAAGCTGTATTAAAATCTCTTACTGTAATGGTTTGCGTTGCAGATGAAGTGCAACCTGTTTGCGGATCGGTTGCAGTTAACATAACAGTATAAGTTCCTGCAACTGTATAAGTATGTGATGGGTAGTAATCTGTACTGATGTTGCTCCCATCACCAAAATTCCATTGATATTGGGTTGAATAACTGTTGTAATTGTTTGTATTGTTGTAAAAATATACAGTTGTATTGAGCGCCACATTTGTGCCTGATGTATAAAACGCTGCTTTAGGGCCATTGACGGTTACATATCTTGAATAAGATGTTGTAGATGAACTGCAACCACCTGCATCAGTAATTTTTAGTGTAACATAATACCCACCGGGATTTGCATAGTTATGGCTTACTGTTCCGCCCTGTGTAAAAGTTTGAGTAATACCATCACCAAAATCCCATTGCCAGGAAAGAATGGAGTTGTTACCGGAAACGGTGGAATTATCTTTAAACAATACCGGCGATTGATAACATAATTTATCCGCCACAACAGAAAATGCAGCAACAGCGCCTTTTATTGTATAGGAAAGATAATTTGTTGTATCATAACAATGGTTAGAATTGTTATATAATATCATCCGCAATTTATTATTGGCGGAATTGAGCCCGCCGCTGAGCGTACCACTGAAAGGCATCTGGCTGATATAGTATGGGTAGGCAGTATTGTTATACCCATAAAACGGACTTTTATCTCCGTATTCAATCCTGTCGAAATGATAGTCCCATGCGTTTGTTCCCGGTATTTGTTCAAGTCCTGTAATAGTATAACCTAAGTTTTCAGAAGCGCACAGATTTGTTGATGCTGCCGATAGTTGCGGATTCTGTTTCAGCAAAACTGTTACGTTAACCGAATCACTTACTGTACAGGCACCATTGGTAACGCTGAGTTTCACTTTATAAAACCCACTTGAAGAATATTGATGTTTTTCAGTTGCTTTGGCAGATGAATATGCCACAGATGAATTATCTCCGAAATTCCACAGCCAGTTGTTTGCCTGTGTTGATCCGTCTGTGAACGTTACCTCTCCTCTGTTTATACAGTTCTGATTAGTTCCGAGTAGTTTAACAAATGGAGGATTAACGTTGACATAATCAACTTTTGTTATTGTATCGGGGCATAAACCGTTCGTGGCTATCAGGGTGATTGTATGTTTACCTGCCGTAGTAAATTTGTAATACAGGTCGTTATTAGAAATAATCCCTTGAGCAAACGTTCCATCAATTATCCAGATTCCAGGATATAACTGATTAGTTGAAGTACTTTTAAGAAGGACTGAAGAATTACCACAAATTTCTGTTCCGGGAAGAGCAACGAAGTCAGCTACAGTTTTTGCAAGGATATTAATATTGTCGTAACTGACAGTTCCAGTACAGCCTGTAACAGTCGTATATGTTAATGATACAGTATGCCTTCCAACCGTAGAAAAAGTAAATTCTGGTGTTGCTTCAGTTGAAGTAACACCACCAGGGAAAACCCATTTATAAGTACTGATTGGTTCTGATGAGCCTGCATTAAATTTTAAAGTAAATGGTGTGCAGGAGCTGGTTCCGTTTACTGTTGAAGACAAATAGCCAATGCTGACATAAGGTCGAGTTACTGTAACATATTTTGTTGCGGTTGTAGTACATCCTTCTGCATTTGTTACTTTTAATAACACATTATAAGTTGTATTACCTGGATAGGTATATACCGGGTTTTGAAGTGTGGAGTTTACAACCGGGTTATAATAATCATACATAAACGACCATTCCCACTTTACAGCATTTTTTGTTGTATCGCTGAACTGCATGCGTGCAGGTGCGCCGCACTTGTCGAGTAAAGTATCAAGAAATCCATTTACAACCGGCACAGGTTTTACTTTCACCATTTTAGAAACGGAATCTTTGCATGTACCAAAGCTGTTAATAAGTTTTATTTCATAATCACCTTTATTGTAATAAGAATAATTGAAACTATAAGTATAATAAGCTCTATTTCCATCTCCCATTTCCCATATTGTTTGTGATGGAGATGGTGTACTGAGAATTGCAATCTGTAAAGCACTTCCCGAGCATACTTCAGTTGAGTTAACCGAAAAATCAGCTTTATAAGAAGCAACATTTACATAATTGCTGAGTGTTTTTGTGGTTACACACCCTTCAGAACTTGTAACAGTGAGTTTGATGGTATAGATTCCTTTCTGGTTGAATACATGCGTTGGATTTATTTCTGTTGATGTACCGCCATCACCAAAATCCCAGAGATAAGTAAGCGTTCCCGGCCCGCTGCTCTTATTGGTAAATGCAACCTGTTCTGAAATTTTGCAAAGTATTGTCTGATCAACTGTAAAATCGGCAACAAGCGGATCTATGGTTTCAATAATATCATTCTTAGTAACCGTACTGTAACAACCGTACTGGTTGGTTGCTGTTAACGTAACAGATGCTTTCTGAATAGATTGATATGTATGACTGGTGGATGAACTATATGACTGCTGTGTGCTGCCATCGCCAAAATCCCAGTAATAGGAAGAAAGATAACCATCGCCGGCAGTTGATGTGCTGTTGAAGTTGACTGTAAATGCAGAACAACCTTTGGAAGCAGACCAGCTAAAATCGGCTGTTGGTTTCTTATAAACATTTACCTGTTTTGATTTTACAGAGGTCTTCGTGCCATCTGTTATTGTAAGAGTTACTGTAAAAGTTCCTTCTGTATAATAAATGGCAGATGGATTGGTTAAAACAGAAGTATTGCCGTTTCCGAAACTCCATGAATAAGTTGTATTAGCAGATGTACCTGTAGATGTGCTTGTAAATGCTGCTTTTAATGGTACACAACCTTGCGAATTGCTGATACTGAAATCAGCGGTTAGCTGTGCTTTCAGACAGATGGAACCAAATAGAAATAAAAGAAGAAAAGCAGTTTTGATCACAGATAGCTTCATGGTTAACTTCTTGAAAAGGCTATGCAATGTTAACCAAAAAAAGCTTAGTATCTACTGATCTTGATTCCTATTTTGTTTTTTAAGTAGTTATTCCTCTGCAACCTTTTAATAATCCCGTTGTACAAGAAACTGCGACAGTTCATTGAGCGGCAGTTTCCGTTTACTCATCACGGCAATTTCTTCCAGATGATAAAGTGCTTTTTCGAGGTATTGATTTTTTAATTGCTTAGCCCATTCGTCCACACCGGCAGCTTTGAAAATGGCCAATACTTTTTCAACTTTATCAGCCGGATTTGTTTTCATCAGCTCCTGCAATTGTTGCTGCTGTTCTTCAGTTCCCGATTGCATTGCATAAATCATCAGGAAAGTTTTTTTGTTGGCTTTTATATCTCCACCAATCTGTTTACCAAATTTTGCAGGATCACCAAAGGCATCTAAGTAATCGTCCTGCACCTGGAATGCTATGCCGAGATTTTTTCCAAACTCATAAATATGTTCTGTATTACCAACACTTGCCCCGCCAATCATTGAACCGAGTTTTAAACTGGCAGCGAGTAAAACAGATGTTTTTAATTCAATCATCCGCACATATTCGTCAAAGCTGACGGTTTCTTTTTTTTCAAAATCCATATCCATCTGCTGTCCTTCTGAAACCTGCAAAGCTGTTTTATTGAACAATGCCAATAATGGTTTGAGAATAGATGGGCTTACTTTACTCAAACACTCATAAGCCATTGTAAGTGTAACATCGCCTGCAAGAATTGCTGTATTCACGCCATGAATAGAATGAACAGTTGGCTTTCCTCTGCGCAGAGGAGCTTCATCCATAATATCATCATGAATGAGTGTGAAATTGTGAAACAGTTCAATTGCTGTAGCTGCATGCCAGGCATCGGCTTTAATTGCATCAAATAATTCATTTCCCATTAAACACATTACGGGACGAACACGTTTTCCTCCAATTCCAAGAATGTATTGTGATGCATCGTATAACGAAGCTGGCTCTGCTGGAAATTGTCTGACACTGAAATAAGCTTCAAACTGCTGTAATAACTGCTCAAAAGATTGCATAATTAATCGAAGTATGAAGAAGGAGGAATGAAGTAAGAACCATCATGATTAGTTGTTAAGTCCAATTGTCATGCAGTTTCCAGATTCTGCTTCCTACTGCTTCTGTTTTTGTTAAAAGTAATTGATATTGTTCAATTGTTACGTAGTTACAATCTTTTGAAAATTGCAACCATGATTTTGTTTCTTCAAGCGATCCGT
Organism: Chitinophagaceae bacterium UBA1953; assembly: GCA_002336115.1. Taxonomy (GTDB): domain Bacteria; phylum Bacteroidota; class Bacteroidia; order Chitinophagales; family Chitinophagaceae; genus Lacibacter. The sequence goes on along the minus strand of DDEN01000004.1, from coordinate 99,201 downwards.
TTGAATCAACAAGATGACGTTTGAAATTAGCCACATATCTTCTTTTACCCCATCCTTCAGCAATATTTACGGCCACTGATCTTGATGATCGCCTGATCTGATCTGTAAGACTGTATTTTTCTTCAGCAGGGAAATATTTCGTTACATGAAATATTTCCATCGCCAGTTCGTAAGAAAGATTATAGACTTCCAGGTCTGTAAATGTTTTTATAGGCATTATTACAAAATTTACATACTCATATAAATTTCAACATCTTCTTATCTCTTACTTCCTCTCTCCTATTTCTTCTTCCTCATCTTTCTCTCCCCAAACGATTTTGGAGTGTTTTTTCTTGATTTTTCTGAATGAGTTTTTGTTCTCATCACTTTCCGTTCTGTTGAATCAATATGACCAAGCACCAGTTCATAATCCAACTGACGCTTTTCCAAATTAGCTGCAACAACTTTAATCGTCACTTTATCGCCCATGCGGAATGATCTTCCACTTCGTTTTCCAACTAAACAATAATCTTCTTCAATATGCCTGAAATCATCAAAATCGCTCAGCGAAAATAAACTAACAAGTCCTTCGCATTTATGTTCAATTGTTTCAACCCAGAAACCAAATGATGCAACACCACTTACTACGCCTTCAAACTCTTCTCCAAGGTATTGGCTCATGTATTCAACCTGCTTGTATTTGTTGGCTGCACGTTCACTTTCCATTGCTGCACGTTCACGTTCGCTGCAATGTTTGCATTTGGCTTCCATTTTTTTATCGGGCTGAACATCATTGTCAAGACATTGCTGCAATACTCGATGCACCAGCACATCAGGGTAACGACGGATGGGCGATGTGAAATGACAGTAGTGCTCAAATCCCAAACCGTAGTGTCCAATATTTTCAGCGGTATAAACAGCCTTCGCCATTGTGCGTATGCCGAGCGCTTCCAATACATGTTGCTCTGGTTTGCCTTGTGCATCCTGCAACATCTGGTTAAATGAAGAGGCAATTTTATTAGGCGATGAAATATCAAACACATGCCCGTATTTTTTGGCGAATACCATAAACGGTGCAAGCTTTGCTTCATCAGGCGTATCGTGTACACGGTAAGGAAATGGAACTGGCTTATCCTTTACCGTTATTTTACCAATGTATTCTGCTACATGTTTATTTGCAAGCAGCATAAATTCTTCAATAAGCTGGTGTGCTTCTTTACTCTCTTTTACTGTAATGCCGATTGGTTTGCCCTTTTCATCCAGCACAAACCGTACTTCCTGAGATGAGAAATTGATTGCACCTTTTTTGAAACGGTCTTTCCGCATCTTTTGTGCAAGTGTGTTCAGCAGCAGAATTTCATCTTTGTATAAACCATCACCTGCTTCAATAATTTCCTGCACCTGTTCATAGGTAAAACGATGGTTGGAATGAATCACTGTTCTTCCCAGCCACACATCTTTTATCTCTCCTTTGCTGCTCATTTTAAACACAGCTGAGAACGTGTATTTGTCTTCATTTGGACGAAGCGAACACAATTCGTTTGAAATACGTTCCGGCAACATTGGTAAAACCCTGTCGGGCAGGTACACAGATGTTGCACGTTGGTATGCTTCATCATCCAATGCAGTTCCGGGTGCTACATAAAAACTTACATCGGCAATGTGCACTCCAATTTCATACAGGCCGTTTGATCCTTTTTTAATCGAGATAGCATCATCAAAATCTTTTGCATCAACAGGATCAATTGTAAACGTCAGCACATCACGGAAATCTCTGCGTTTATCTGCTTCCTGCGTACTCACTCCTTCAGGAAAACGTAATGCGTTTTCCATTGCTTCATCCGAAAAGTTTAATGAAAATCCTGCCTGCAGCAAAATCTGTTTCATAGCAAGATCATTCTCATCTTCTTTACTGATCGTTTCAAGCACTTCACCTTCAGGAACACGTTTTGATTTATCCCATTCAATCAGCTTTACCACAACTTTTTCACCATTGGCAGCACCGTTTAATTTATCTGCAGGTATCAGCAAATCAGGCATTGGCCTGTCGGTATCAGGAATAAAGAAGCTGAAATTTTTCTGCATGCGGATATGACCAATAAACTCTGTTTGCTTACGGGCAACAATTTTTGTTATATGCCCTTCCATTCTTCCTCCTCCTCCGTGTTTGGATATTTCCACTTCCACTGTATCGCCGTGAAGTGCTGTATTGAAATGTTGCGGACGAACAATAATATCTTTTTCAAGATCGGTAACAGTTACATAACCCATCCCGCTTCTTGTGATTTCTATTGAGCCCCTGTAAACAGAAAGATTGTGTTTGCGTTTGGATGATGAGGCTTTTGGCTTGTTTGATTTTTTACTCATAGTACATTTTTCTTTGAAAAGTTGCTGATGAATGAATGAACAGTTTCATCCAGCTTCTTTTCGTCATTAAACAAGATACGATGACTGATTGGTAAAACATAAACAGGTGATTCCTCCAGTTCTTCCCTGAACTTTACCAGGCGCACTGCATCTTTTTCAGTAGTGATAACAACTTTCTCGGGGTGATCAATTTTCTTATAACGCTTTCCTATTTCTTTCAGATCATCAATGGTGAAAATGTAATGATCGCTGTAAGTGATACTTTCGTAAGTATATGAGTTATCAAGAATGAATTTTTTCAACGGATCTGTATTGGCAATCCCGGTTACCAGCAGTACTTCTACATTTTTGTGCAGTTGAAACTGTTGCTGCGGATGAAGAATATGATATGGCGTACCGTATTCAATAGAAGAAAAGAATACCTGCTGATGAGGTAATGGATTGATTTCATCCAGCATTTCCTTTCGTTCTTCGTACGATAAATCGGGTTTGCATTTGGTAACGATGATTACATCGGCTCTTTCATAACTGCTGCGCACATCTCTCAGATCGCCTGTTGGTAAAAAGAAATCACGGGTGAAGGGGTTGTTATAATCAGTCAATAAAATATTCAATCCTGCTTTTACTTTCCTGTGCTGAAAACCATCATCAAGAATAATAGCTTGCGTTTCCGGCCTGTCGTGCAGTAACTGCGGAATAGCTTCCAGCCTTTCTTCACCAACAGCAACAGCCACATCGGGAAACTTTAAATGAAACTGCATCGGCTCATCACCAATTTCTAGTGCAGTGGTTGTATTGCCTGCAAGTACATAACCTTTTGTTTTACGTTTATATCCCCGGCTGAGTGTGGCAATTTTAAATTCATTGCTGTGATGACGCAATAAATATTCAACCATTGGCGATTTACCTGTGCCACCTACACTTAAATTTCCAACACAAATAATGGGAATATTAACCGAAACTGATTTGAGAATATTTTTATCGTATAATTTATTCCGCACCCAAACCGCTGCGCCGTAAATTAATGCAAACGGGAACAGTAACAAACGCACAGACTGGAAAGTAATATCAGCTAAATTCATAAACTCGTTGCGGCGTTATACAATAATCTAAAGGTATATCAAATTCATTGCTGTCGGCAATAGAATCAAGTGCTTCAAAATAACTTAACCCAATTTTTAACGTATCGGGGCGGCATTTACTCAGAAAACGATCATAATATCCTTTGCCATAACCAACCCTGTTTCCTCTTACATCAAATGCAAGTAAAGGAACAAGCACAAGATCAATCTGCTCTTCATTCACCATGTTGCCATTTACCGGTTCGTGAATACCCCACTCGTTTTTCATTACATCCACCATTTCATCATACTCAATATGCAGCAGCACATTTTTTTCATGATCCATTTTCGGGATCACAATCTTTAATTCAGGATTTCTGAATTCGAGATAATGCAGAATATGATCGGTTTCTATTTCGTGATATTCTTTAATGGCGAGATAAGTATGCACATATTCAACAGGCGGCAGTGCCAGTTGCTGGAAATGAATCAGAATTAAATCATCGTTCCTGTTACGATCTCCTGTTGTGAGGCTTAACCTTTTTTCTTTATAAATTTTTCTTGCCTCTTTTTTTGTCATTCTTCTTTTTCTTTGTTTACGAAGATAGAAAAGATGGTGGTGCCGTAATTACGTTCGGCCCTGAAATAAGGAAAGTTTTTGTAACTGTTACGTGGTGTATGTTCAAGAACAAACCATCCGCCTTCGTTCAGCAAATGATGTTCGAATATTTTCTTCGGTAAATCATCAATTGTTCCCAATGCATAAGGCGGGCCTGCAAAAATGAAATCATATTGTTCATTGCATTGCTCAATGTATTTGAACACATCCATTTTTACAATGTTCAGTTTAATACCCAGCTTCTGGCTTGTTTGCTGAATAAAAGCAGCCATGTTATTATCCTTCTCCACAATCGTCTGATCGGTTGCACCACGGCTTGCCAGTTCGTAACTGATACTTCCTGTACCACCAAATAAGTCTAATGTTTTGAGACTTTCAATATCAAGATTATTTTCAATTACATTGAACAGACCACCTTTTGCAAGATCGGTTGTTGGTCTTGTGTACGGCATTTTAGCCGGTGGCTGAAATGTACGACCGCCATATTTTCCACTTATAATACGCATGAAACTACTTCGTCGAGTGATGCTGATAAATAAACAGGCTGGTTACCTGCCGGGAACTGGTAATTCAGTTCATTTTTCAATTGAAGATTCAGGATGTAACCATACAACGTATCGTACAAAGCCGAACGCTGATCAATCCATCCCTGCAGAATAACGGTTGTTTCTTCCTGTGTTAACTGCAACTGCTTCATGGCATTTAAAATATAATACAATGCATCTTCGGGTGTCTGGAAATGGTAGGTTTGCAGCAATAACCATTCACCGTTCTTTTCAACCGTAAGCTGTAATTCATTAAAACGTACAGTTGCTGTAAGCGTTGGTTGTGCTGATGGTTTTTGTTTGATCAGTAACGATTGTACATGGTACCAATCTCCTTTCGGAAAACGTTGGTTCAACACCGAAGCAATGGATTTTGGTACTGCATAATGGTTGATGAGCGACTGTTCCAAAACAACATCACGCATCAGTTGTGCATTACTCTGGTGGCCGTTTACCATATCCATCAAACGCAGCTTCACCATGTCTGAATTAAGTTCAGCCGGTACAAGCACATTGCCTGCCCCATACTGAACAAGCACAATCTTTTTATAGTTTGTATGAACCCAGCTATGTTCTGCTGCTATAGATGAAATTTTTTGCTGCAGTTCTTCTGCCGTTTCATTTTCACTGTACTGGTACACTACCCAGCTGTTTACTTTCTTTTCACCGGGATTAAACGATGCAAAGCCAATAAACCCATTGCCTGACTGCACCAGCAGGTGCTGCTGCGAGGCTTCCAGCGTTTCGATCTCTTCTGCCGCAATATGTAAAACAGGATGTAACAATTGTGTAAGTTCTGTTGCTGCAATAATACAATAAAATGCTTAATGCAAAATGCACAATGCTGAATGCGTAATCTGACTGGCTTTTCGGCTATTTATTTTTAAACATTTATTTTCGTTCACAAAACATCGGAATTGGAAACAATAGCACCAAAGAATGATTTACAGGTTGAAATTACCAACCGGCAAATACTGTCGGTATCGCTGCCTATCAGTTTAGCATTGCTGGTGCCTTTCCTCAATTTTACTGCCAATAACTTTTTCATCAGCGGATTGGGTGAAGATGCATTAGGTACTGCAGGTATTACCGGTGTATATTTCCTGGTTGTTGCTGTTGTTGGTAATGGATTGAACAATGCCATTCAATCGCTCATTGCACGCAGGGCCGGTGAAAACAGGGTTGAAGAAATTGGCAAAATCTTTTCACAAGGTGTACGTATTGCATTGATTTTTGCAGCCATTGGTATTGCTCTTACTTATTTTCTTGCCCCGGTTATTTTTAAAAACACACTTCATTCGGCCAGCATTGATACAAAAGCGGTTGACTTTCTACGGATAAGAGTGTGGGGACTACCCTTTCTTTATTTGTTCCAGATGGGTAATGCATTTCTTGTTGGCACAAACAACAGCCGCTTCCTCATTATTGGTACTTTGTTTGAAGCAGGTGCAAATATCTTTTTTGATTACAGTTTAATCTACGGTCATTTTGGAATGCCAAAGCTTGGATTTAACGGTGCTGCTTATGCTTCTGTTATTGCAGAAATGATTGGTATGCTGGTTGTGTTATTGCTGATTGTTTATAAAAAGCTCAACATCCGTTTTCAATTGTTTCAGCATTGGATTTATAACAAAGAACTCAGCAAGCTTATCCTCAATATTTCTGCACCACTCATCGGACAGTTTTCCATCAGCTTAATCAGCTGGCTGGTGTTTTATATTTTAATTGAACATCATGGTGAGCGTGCACTGGCAGTATCAAATGTTATGCGGAACATATTTGCACTTGCCGGTGTGTTTGTTTGGGCATTTGCATCAACCACCAATGCCATGGTGAGTAATATCATTGGGCAGGGAAGAATCAAGGATGTGCTGAAACTCATTTACCGTATCATGACCATGAGTTTTATTTGTGCCGTGCTGATGTTTACGATGTTTAACCTTTTTGCCAAAGAACTGCTGTCGGTATTCCAGCTATCGGATGATTTTGTAGATGCAGCAGTGCCGGTGTTACGTACTGTTACAACAGGTATGTTGTTTATGTCTATTTCAGTAGTGTGGCTCAATGCAGTTACAGGAACAGGTAATACAAGAGTAAACCTGATGATTGAAGCTGTTACGATTATTTTATACCTCATTTATATCTATTGCGTACTTGAAGTATTTCAACTCAGCTTAATCTGGGCCTGGGCTTCTGAAATGCTTTACTGGACGGTGATTTTCATCATGGCCTTCAGTTATATTAAAAGCGGAAGATGGAAAGGAAAAGTGATTTAGATTACACGAATTGAATTAAAACAAAAAAAACTCCTGTTTATTCAGGAGTTTTTTTTGATAATAATGCGTAATGATTACTGTTTTGTGAAGTAAACTATAAACTTATCACCAGTTACCAAATTGTCAGTTGATGAAATCTGGAAGCCTGAACAAGTAAACTGTGAAACCGGGAAACTATCTCCATCAAATGTAAGAGTTGTACCACTCAAACTCCATGTTGAAGAATAATTGGCATTTGGAGAGCATGATGTTCCAACGTCTTTGTAATTAAATACTGAGTTTGCAGCAAATTCATAAAGATCATCTTTTTCACAATCGTCTACATCATAAAAAAGCGGATTAGATGTTACATCTTGTTCAGGTGCTGAAGCAGATGCTTTGTACTTAACTGCTGTGATTTTGTAAGCACCCATAAATGATGCTGAAGAAAGTGTGCATTCAGAATCTTTTTTCTTACAAGCTGAAAACAGGAATGCCATTCCAATGATAGCAATTGCGATTTTTTTCATAAAATTAATTGTGCTACAGGTTAATTATCAAACCACCTGCATTTTGATTTCGGTTAATAAATTTGATACAAAGAAATCCTTTACCGTATTCCAATCCTTTTTTATTGTAAGATTATTTGAAGAAAATTAATACTCGTGCAGATAATACATATAAGTGTGCAATGATGTTTCTGTTTTATCATTTTTCTTATCTGCAAGTAAGTAACTTTATTATCATTTAACCAAAAACCCTAAAGCCATGCTAAAAGCTACTTTGAAATTGATGCCTTTCTTTTTATTTACAATTATTACGTTTAATTCCTGCAAAAAGAATAGCGACCAAAAATCAAAAACAGAATTGCTCACTCAAAAAGATTGGGTAATGAGTAAGTACGAACTTAAATCGGGAAGCAGTGTGTGGATAGATGAAACCCAATACTGGCAAGACTGCTCAAAAGACGACCATTTTGTGTTCAGAACAAACAACACAGTAGAAATAAATGAAGGAGCTACAAAATGTGATGCTTCTGATCCACAGATTGTCGGTTCGGATTCATGGGCTTTCTCTGATAATGAAACAAAAATAACCTGGTTCGGCAAAACGTCAACGATTGATCAGTTGAATGAAACAACATTGATTATTACTACGACAGATAATTCAGGAGGAACAACCATTTCCGAACGTATTACATTCGTACATTAAATTTTATAACAGAACTCCGTATCAGCCGGGGTTCTGTTTATTTACTTGTTTTCATCAGCTCCAATCAGCGTCATCTGTGTTTCTATTGTTTTCACATTCGTGAAATAGATTTTTCTTACAACCTTAGCAATCCAACCTTATACAATGTATTCACCGGTTTGTTATCCCAAAAAAGTTCAAAATCTTCCAAACCATTTTTTTCAAAGCTGTCTTTCAAATCACCTAATGTAACAGGCTTGTTTGAAGATGACAGTTGTGGCAACATTTCTGCAAGCCACTCCCCTTTTGTTTTATCAACCTGTATTTGTAATGTTTGTTTACGGTTAGTGATTGTTAACTGCATCACCTCCCACTGGTTTCCCTTTTTTGATTTAGTGATGATTTCAGATTTCAATAATGTACCAAGGAAAACAACTCTTGCTGCAGGTTTAAATACAGGCAGTTCATCAGCAGTTACAATCTTTAAAATATAATCGGGAGCAATACTTGTTTTAGGAACCTTTACTTCAAACCATTTGTGCAACGTATCATCCAGGCACAATCCCTGCATATAATTGAACAATGATTTCTTTAAACCAAAGCTGAAACTTTCATGATCAGCACCTGTTGCATCCATATGCTCCACATCATTATCAGCAAAAAAGATTTCGGTTTCTTTTGCACGTTGTACGTTGAACTTGGCAGGATCTAATCCAATCGGGCTATGAGCCGTCATGGTAAACCTGTGCCAGAAAGCCGATTGCATAATACCGGCTTTAAACATCTGCCGCACCATCTCAAGCGAATCAATGGTTTCCTGTGCTGTCTGGGTAGGAAATCCATACATCAGGTAGGCATGCACCATTATACCAGCCTCGGTAAAATGTTTGTTCACCCTTGCCACCTGTTCAACAGTAACTCCTTTGTTGATGAGGGTAAGCAAACGGTCACTTGCAACTTCAAGTCCGCCGCTTACAGCAATGCAACCACTTTCACGCAGCAGCAGACAAAGATCACGGATAAAACTTTTTTCAAAACGGATATTCGTCCACCAGCTTACAATAAGATTTCGTTTGATGATTTCCAGGGCCAGTGAACGCATGAGAGAAGGCGGTGCGGCTTCATCTACAAAATGAAAACCATTGTTGCCTGTTTGTGCAATGATGGTTTCCATCCTGTCGCACAGCAACGATGCTGCAATTGGTTCGTATAACTTTATATAGTCGAGCGATATATCACAAAAGGTGCATTTGCCCCAATAGCAACCATGCGCCATGGTTAGTTTGTTCCATCGTCCATCCGTCCATAAACTATGCATGGGATTGGCTACTTCAATTGCCGAAATGTATTGATCTAATAAAAGATCACTGTAATCAGGTGTTCCAACATCAGCCTGTTTGTAATCTTTACAACTGCTGTTGTTGTAATAAACCACTTCATATTTATCAAGAATAAATGTGCGTTTTAATTCTTCTTTACCAATTTCGTTATTGATAAACTTCAGCAACTGTTCAAGCGGCGCTTCACCATCATCTAATGTAATTGTATCAAAAAACTCAAATACCCGCTGATCCTTCAGCGAACGTAATTCTGTATTGGGAAAACCACCACCCATTGTAACATGAATGGATGGATGATATTTCTTTATCCATTGTACACAACGGAATGCTGAAAATAAATTACCGGGAAATGGAACCGATATAGCAACCAGCTTTGGCTGTAGTTTGCTGATGTGCTGCTGCAATTGTTCAATGGTTATTTCATCAATTAGCGATAAAGGCTTCTGTAACTCAGCATAGAAATCATCAAAGCTATTGGCACTGCGGCCCAGTTGTTCGGCATACCTGCTGAACCCAAAATGTTCATCCACACATTCCTTTATAAAATCAGAAAGATCTTCCAGGTACAATGTTGCAATATATTTGGCTTTATCCTGCACACCCATTGAACCAAAAGCCCAATGCAGGTCAGTGAGTTCATTAAACCTATCGGCTTCGGGTAAAAAGTTGCGTGATGCAATGAAATGCGCCATGGTTGGATTTTTGCCCTGCAGAAATGCAACGACATCACCAATGGTGCGTATGTACACATCCTTCTGTGCAAAGATTCTTTGTGCGTTGGTGCTTAACTGTTCTTCCTGCTTTACCTCGTTAAACAAGCGCATCAATCCTTGTTTTGAAAACAACTTCACGGTTACTTCAATTCCAAGATCGGCATGAAACGATGTGATGCCTTTGGTATTTAGAAAACCTTTCAGGTAAGCCGTTGCAGGATACGGCGTATTAAGCTGTGTAAAAGGAGGCGTAAATAAAAAAACAGTTGTGTTCAATCGGAATGGTTAAGCCGCAAATCTATATCTATTTCTTTATTGAAAACTACCCTTGCCTATGTCGTTGCAAAAGAAAAAAAACCGAAGATATTTACACCACAGAGCCACAGAGTTTTTTGCCGGTGAGGCGTGAAGAAAGGAAGAAATACGTTTTGTCCTTTTCCTCTATGTTCTCCTTGTCTCTTTGGTAACCACTTTGCAAGCGAAGCGCTGCAATCATCTGCGGTATCTGTATCTGTAGCCGTCTTTCTTTATACTTTCCATGTAGCCAGCAACTGGCGGGCTTCATCTTTTACTGTATTATCATCGGCTGCAGTATTGGGTAAGCGTAACATATAGTTCAGCAGTTCGGCTGCTTTCTTTTTATTGTTTTTGCGGTAATATGCTTTAGCAAGTTCCAGATAGTTAAGGTTAAATGCCGGTGCAAGCACACGCACTTTTTCATAAAAATAAATAGCTGAATCAATGGAGTTAGCCTGTACTCCTCCATAAAAAACTTTCACGGCTGCTTTCTGAATAGCGTTGAGATTACTTAATTCAAAATTCCAGCGGGCAATAATAAACAGGGCTTTAAAATTATTGGGGTTGGATGCAAGAGCTCTGTCGGCGTAGTTCTTAATTTCACGTACATATTCCACTTTTTCTTTCCCTTCTTTTAACAACGACATTCTTGCATAAGCCAGCGCCATTACCACATTAGCTTCACTATCATTCGGACTCAATTTCAAAGCCCGCTGTGCGTAAATTTTTGCTGCTGTGTAAAAATCCATTTGCCTGACATTTGTTGTCTGGCGGCGGCCAATACGACTGGCCAGCTCACTACAACGTATCAGTGCATACAGTTGATGTGGCTGAAGTTTTACCACTTCCTTAAATTTCTGGTAAGCCTCCTCTTCTTTCATTTGTTTTTCAAGAAGGTCGGCCTGTTTTACCATTTCCTCAACTGATTGGGATAAGGCGGAAGAAAAGATGCAAAGAATCAGTGATAGTGCAAATACGTGTTTTCTCATAAAATTTTAATACGATTGTGCTACTGTTATACCCGTTCGCCCTTCAAACTGTTCAATGGGTGGCGAGCATTTATCAATATCAATTACTATACCGTTAATAAATGGAAATTCTTTTTTTACTTCTGTGCAGATATTTTCTGCTACTGTTTCAATAAGACCTGTTGGTACCTGCATGTGCTGCTTAACTATGTTATACAAAACAACATAATTAACAGTTTGTTCAATTGTAACAACAGGATTTACCGGTTCATAGCTTACGGTGAGGTTTACTTCAAAAGACCCGCCGGTTAGTTCCTCGCCGGGATAAAGCCCGTGAAAAGCATGAAACTTCAGTTGTTTAAGATGAACCTGAATCATGCTCCGAAAATAAAGAAGTATGTGGGAAAGGGAAAGATTTTTTTGTGATAGCAACCTCATGTCAATATTTACACAAATAGTCTGGCATAATTTGGCCACCTGCATATTAGCAAAAAGCAAAAAATATTGATATTAACTGAAATTAGTCTTTTGTCGGTTCTGGAATTTCTTCCAAACGTAATAAATCTTCAATTCCCGTTCTTTTGCAATTTTTACGTCATTATCAGCCCCCTTAGAAACTCCTTCAAGCCAAGAACAGCATCGCATTTTTCAAGAAGGCGATGAGTAACTTGGTATTGTATTTTTTCCCAAATATGGTCGCCAATTTGTTTTACCAGAAACAACTGTAACAATTTAATTATTGCAAATATGCAGTTGCGTAATTTTATTTCATTCAGTAAAAACAAAGAACAAATTGATGTCTTTTAGATAAGTTATTGTCTGCCTCTTTTCTATTGTCACGTTTGGCATGTTTTCTATAAGCTTGTTTAATGTACTTAATGACTTTATTTTAATTTCAAATCCGCATATTCCTGTCATATTTGATTGGTTCAGAGATTGTTTTATTTTAATTGACTTAGATTCGTCCAACAAATACAAATTACTATGACCAACTACTAATTTCCTATAAGGCACGTTTAAGAAAATACCATCCCCTTTATCACTGAATCCGAATGATTTATATTTTTTTAAATCAAATAACACGTCATTAGATAAGAAATAAATTGATTTTAATGAAAGTGCGGTATTCAAATGTGTTGTGTTGATTTTACTGTCTTTCCATTGTTTGTTGGAATATTCGATAAAAAAGATACCTCCGCTTTTTGGCTCAATTGTTTTCCATATTTTATTACTGTCAATTTTATAAGAAATTGATTTTACGTTCATATATTGTATCAACGATCCGGAATTTTCAACAGAAACTGCAAATGATGTCCCCCCCTGTCTTTTTTTTAAAAAGTCAGCATAATTCTTCCCAATTTCCTGAAGGCTATCTGTTGGTGTTATAAATTCAAGATATGTCCCATCTTGAAATTTTATAAAACAATTCTTAATGCCTGCATGTTCCCTGCCTTCTTTTACTTTAAAGCAAAGTAATTCTGATAACATGTTTTTTATATTGCCTAAATTCTTAACGGCAATTGGAATATGGTCAATTGAAATATAATTTGACTGGTGCGTTTGGTTATTTGAAAATCCAAAAAGAAATGTCAGCAATATTATCGTCGTTAAAGTTTTCACTGTCTTTCTAAAATTTCTGTATCCTCTTTTTCTTCATATTACAATACTAATCTAAAAATTGTTTCCGAATCTCTATTTATTTCTGCTACATATTTCAGGATCGTTGTTTCGTAAAACGATTATTGTAATTGTATATATATACATTCAACATAAAATTTTTCCTTAAAGGCTTCACTATTTTGGCACCAAGTGATCCTGAGGAACACATGTCAAGAATAGTTGAAATCAATATAACAGACACTATAATCATTTTATATAAAAATCCCCGCCATACTTTTAGTCTGACGGGGATTCTACTTTTTGCCTTTGTGCCTGTCTTCTACACAATTCCTTTTGCAGAGAGATAACGTTCTGCATCAAGCGCTGCCATACATCCACTGCCAGCTGCAGTAATGGCCTGGCGGTAATGTTTATCCTGCACATCGCCTGCGGCAAACACACCTTCCACATTAGTTTTAGATGTGCCGGGTATGGTTTTAATATAACCGGCTTCATCCATATCAATAAATGGTTTAAAGATGGCTGAGTTTGGTTCGTGACCAATAGCCACAAAAAATCCCTGTACAGGTATTACACTCTCCTCGCCTGTTTTGTTGTTCTTCACTTTCATTCCATCTACTTTATTTTCGCCAAGAATTTCCAGTGTTTCAGTATTAAAGTGTACAGTAATGTTTGGTGCGTTGAGTACCCTGTCCTGCATTACTTTACTTGCACGCATAAAATCCTTACGGATAAGCATGTGTACTTTTGTACAAAGCTTGCTGAGGTATAATGCTTCTTCGGCAGCCGTATCGCCTGCACCAACAATGGCTACTTCTTTACCACGAAAGAAAAATCCATCGCACACAGCACATGCACTTACACCATATCCATTGAGGCGTTGTTCACTTTCGAGCCCAAGCCATTTGGCACTTGCACCAGTACTGATGATTACTGTATCAGCTTCAATCAGCTTTTCATCATCAATCCATACTTTATGCGGCAGAGAACCAAAATCGACTTTTGTTGCAATACCGTAACGTATATCAGCACCCATGCGCTTTGCCTGTTTTTCAAAATCAACCATCATTTCGGGCCCCTGAATACCTTCGGGATAACCGGGATAGTTTTCTACTTCGGTGGTGATGGTTAACTGTCCTCCAGGTTGTATTCCCTGGTACAAAACAGGGTTCAGGTTGGCTCTTGATGCATAAATAGCTGCGGTATAACCTGCAGGGCCTGAACCAATAATTAAACAATGTACTTTTTCAGTTGCTTCCATATCTTTCGTCTAAAATTTTTAAAGTTGGTAAAATTAAGTTTATCCCGTCATTTGTAATGTAATCCCGGTTACAGTATATGTGGTTGTGGATAATTATTGAGGGATGATAATGGTTTGGAACTGATTTGAATAGCCCCCAAAATACCCCAAAGCTCCGTTGCTGACGTTACCCAGAATTTTCACGGCTGAGGAAAACGGATTACCTGAACTGGAATAATTATATTCTACTGTACGCCAGAAATCATACGTGGTTTTGTTTATATTACTCAGCTTAAGGGTAACTGTATCGCCCCGCTTAAAAAAACCATAATCATCCAAATTCAGTTCTACATTACGGTCAACTCCTTTGTCAACGTCAACCGTATAAGTCGATCCGTTCACCAAAGCATCATCAAACACAGAATTAAAGCCGGGTAAATAAAATCCGCTGTTTACTTTGGTAAAGTAACGGGCGCAATCGCCGAATCCGGGAGCATCGGTAACTCTTGCTTTTACAACAACCTTTGTGCTGGTATCGGGTGTAGCCGGTGCTTTTACCCACCAAACCGAATCCAGCACCCTACGTATTGACGGTATTGTAGTTGACGCACTGTATTCTTTACCCTGCCAGTTTATTTTAAGTTGATAACTCCTGCCGATTTCTCCAGTAAAAAAGGTCGCAGTATCATACGGGTTTCCACTATAATAACTAAAGGATGTAGAACTATTCAGCACCACATCGTAACGTTTAAGCTGGTGTATTTTGGTGCCGTTGCTGATGGTTACTGTTGCATCTTTAATCATTGATTCTTCAATGATTGCCGAAGTGATATTTGAAAAGTAATTAAGGCTTTTGGTAAGCACTACAACCGGTGCCTGGTTGTTTTCAATACTTGCATCAACACTTAACAGAGGTGCTGATTCCTTAAGCTGAAAACTGACTTTTTTTTCGCAGCCGAGGAATAAAACCAAAAATAGCATGCTTAGCAGTGAACGAAACATTATGCAAATTTAAGGCGGAAGAAGAAATCAAAAAGACTTAATAAAAAGCCAAATTGATATAGGGAGATTCCTTTAAAAGGAACACCCCGGGGAACCGGGGCGTTGACAATTTATAAACCACTACAAAAATATTTAAAAAGAAACCGATGTTACTTTGCCCGAAACAGTAAAGCTGCCTTTTTGTGTACCAGCAGTATATGTACCTCCGCTGTAAAGACCACTTGTGTTTGTTGATACGGAATAAGAACCTCCAGTATAAACTTTATAAGTTGAACTGGTTGATAATGCTGTTGACGAGAACACAATATAATAGGCTGTTCTTGAAGGAGCATAAGTTACCAGTGCATTACCCGAAGCATCGGTTATTGTAACAAGTGTACCTGCTGCAATTGAACTTGAAAATTTAATAAGAGCCGCATTTTGTGCAGAGGAAGTACTTGTTGCTTCAATCATATTTCCAGAATTAGGGCCTGACCCAATGAGCAGCCCACCTGAAATTGTAAACGTACCGTTGTAATCAAAAGCAAGTTCCGGTGAAGATGGCGGGCCTTGTGCAATTAATGTACCTCCCGTCATCACAATATTTCCATTGCCATCAACCGCATCGCCATTGCTGCAACTGCTGGAAATAACGCCTCCTGAAATGGTTAAGAGACTTCCGTCATTTGATTCCGTACCACCTGAAACAGTACCCTTGGTGCAGTTAATACCATCGTTGGTGGCAGCCACAGTAGTATTACCGCTGGCGAAGGTTATGGCAGGTGCTTCAAATCCTTCGTACGATTTGGTGATATTAATAGTACCTCCTGCAACAGTAATAGACGCATCTGATTTAATACCATCATCATTAGAAGAAATTGTTAATGCACCGGCATTAATTGTAATCGCTCCATCACATTTTATTGCTTTAGGGTCACTTGTATTACTTGAGTTGTAAGTATAGGTACTACCTGAAGTGGTGATATTGATTGTACCACCGTTGATAACTGTACTTCCATCAACACTGATGCCTTTTGATCCTGTTCCTGAACTTGTAATAGTGAGCGTTCCGGCAGCAAATGTAAAAACAGCATCGCAGTTAATACCTGCCGGAGCAGCAATATCTGCATCGGTTGTATTGTAATAAGCTGCGCCAGATGTAGTAATGCTGATATTTCCATTAGTTACAGTAAGATTACCGGTTGTTTTAATTCCTTTTCCACCTTTTCCTGATACATTCAGTGTAATCGTATTGCTGTTGTTAATGGTGGTATAGCTTTCACTTTTCAAACCATTCCCTTTTTCTCCTGTTGTTGTTACAGAAATTGTTCCTCCTGTTATGGTCATGTAAGGTGTGATGGTTGCATCTGTACCATCGTATGAAGCTGTAATGCCATCGTCCACACTGTTGATGGTGACTGCACCACCGCTTATGGAAACATACCCTTCTTCACAATCAATACCATCACCCGATGACGTACCTGTAACTGAGCCACCTGTCATTTTAAAATAATCTTTTGCATGAATAGCATCTGATACAGCTTTAAGAATAGTGATATTGCCTTCTTCAATATTAATATATCCATCGCTGCAGATGGCATGTTTGTAGTTACCTGTTACAGTAAGATTACCTGTGCCTGCAAAATTGAGCTGCCCTTCGCTGAAGAACGCTCCTTTTTTATCTTCTGTGCTTGTTAAGTATGTACTGCCGTCAATCAGCCGGTTATTTGTTCCATTTAACAATGTAACAGAAACTTTTTTGCTCGACTGAATGTCGATTGACGGATCATTGTTATTAATAATACTTACGCCGTTAAGTACAAGATTAAACTTATAATCGCTATATAGTTTAAACATACCATTTGTACTACGACCCGATAATACATAGTTGATTTCTGTACTTGTTACGGTTGATGTAATTACCACATCGCCGTTACTGATGCTTACACTTACACCATTGCCTTCAAAAGGATTGGTAACAGTGGCAGTAGTGCCCGAATATTTCACAACAACTGCATTTGAAAAAGTTGTGTCCTTCGTATTTGTTACATAGCCATCATCCGTCACGCCTGTTGTGCCCGAACCATCATCGGTTACTGTAGTAGTAGTTGACTGCTTGCGGCAAGCGAAAAAAAATACTGAAACTGATAACGTTAGTAATACCAGCTTGTAATATCCTCTAATCATTTGTATGGTTTTTGGTTAAGTCTTATTTGGGTATAGCATTCCCAAAAATCGATGTTCTTCTTTACAGATGATGGGGTTGAAAGAAAAGGTTGGGTATTTAAATGAACAGCTTTAAAAAAAGGTTGAATTATTAAAGCATTAACAATTCAACCTTTTTCATCAACTAAAAATGTCCCGGCCTTGATTGTCCGGGACATTTTTAAAAGAGGTAATTTTCAATTATTGATTTAAAACATCATATTTCTTCTGATACATTTTCTCTTTTTCTGTGTTACCAAGGAATCTGTATGCATCAGTTAACAAATACAAAGTTGACTTATATTCGTTCTTGGTTCTGCGGTCTTTTAACTGATCGGCCGACATTCCTTCATAAATACCAAGTGCAGTTTCAAAATATGGAATTGCTTCTTTCATGCGGTCTTCCATTTTTTTCTTCATATCGGTTTTCTTCTGGGTATCAGCAGGGGTTGTTCCCTTTACGGTTTTCAGTTCTTCCTGCATCGCAGCAGCCTCGTTAAAATAAGTTTTACCTAACAGCAAATGACCATCCGGTTCCTTCGGATTCTGTTCAACACATATTTTCAACTGGCTTACGATTTTTTCAAAGAAAGCCTGTTTTTCTGCGGCAGCCACTTTCTGATCCATATACAGATAATTGAACATTTCTGCAGCATAATCGTAACGCATTTCAAAATCCTTTGGCTCCTTAGCAAGAACCTCGTCGTACTTAGCAAACAATTCAGGACTTACACCTTTTTTCTTCATCTTATCCATTTCAAGCTTATCATAATAAGTGTCAGCAGGATAAAGTTTACGCCCTAAAGCAGCATATTTCTGAGCTTTTGCCTCGTCTTTATTTTTATCGTAATAATAAGTTACATAACGGTAGCATACATCAAATCCTTCGCCCGCAATACTTGAATCACATATTTTCTGGAAAAAATGTACTGCTTCTTCCATATTTTCCATCTGCATTGCAGCAGCGCCTGCATAATAATAAAGAATTGTATCAACAGCAGTTAATGCCCACTTGTTTTTGTAGATGAACCGTCCAACACTATCGGCCTGCTTATATTTCACAATTGCTGAAGCAAAATCCTTTGAATTATAGAAATTGTTCCCTTCACGTTGTAGTTCAACGTAGTCATCAAAAACAGGATAGTTTTTGGTCATCATATAAACTTCCGTCTGCTTTGGATCAAGTTCCATTGCCTTCTGAAACGCATTGAATGAAACCATCCAGGCATCAGGAACAGTTGCTTTCAGATTGGCATCTTTTGCAACCTGAGAATATATAACTCCTTTATAGTACCAGGTTTCCCAATTTTTCTGTTCTTTTTCATTTGCTAAAGCAAGATCAACGGCATCTTTTGCTTTGGCCCAATCTTTTTTATCAGCGTAGTTGCGGACCTTTTTAATATCCTGAGCCTTTAAGCCCAAACTTAACATAACAGCAATCGCTGCGAAAAGAAATTTTTTCATTTTCTTTTTTTATTTGATAATTAATATTCGTTTTACTGGTTCTCCAATGAACCTTCTGTTGCTTCCGGCGCTTCAGGCACATCTGGTGTGGCAGCGGCGGCATCAGTTAATTCATCTTCTTCTCCATTGTTGTCGTCTAAACGGGTAATGGCTGCAATTTCATCGCTTTCATCAATCCGTATCAGTTTTACTCCCTGTGTTGCCCTTCCCTGTTCACTGATCTGGTTTACCTTCATCCTGATAGTGATGCCGCTTTTACAACTAATCATGAGGTCTTCCTTCTCATTTACTTCAAGCATCCCAACCAAAGCTCCTGTTTTTTCAGTTACATTAATTGTTTTTACGCCTTTTCCTCCTCTGTTTGTAATGCGGTACTCAT
The DNA here is from genome assembly GCA_002336115.1 of Chitinophagaceae bacterium UBA1953. GTDB lineage: Bacteria > Bacteroidota > Bacteroidia > Chitinophagales > Chitinophagaceae > Lacibacter. The sequence continues at coordinate 79,977 of DDEN01000004.1, read as the reverse complement.
CAACAGCAGTACGTTTCCCAAATCCTTTTTCACTTACAACGAGTACAGTTGTTATTGTGTCAGCTTTATTAACACAAATCATACCAACCACTTCATCGTTATCATTATCAACTTCAATACCAGCAACACCAATAGCTCCACGGCCGGTTGGTCGTACTTTTTCTTCTGGGAAGCGAATAGCTCTTCCGCTTTTCACTGCCATCATAATTTCACTGTTACCATCCGTCATCTTCGCTTCAAGTAACTGATCTCCTTCTACGATGGTAATTGCATTCACACCGGTTGCACGCCTTCTGCTAAAATCTTCTAAAAGTGTTTTCTTAATGATCCCTTTCCTGGTGCAAAGTACGATGAAATGGTTTTTAACATATTCCTCATCATCCAGATTCGGTACATTAATAATTGCTCGTACTTTATCATCGGGCGGCAATTGCATCAGGTTCTGAATAGCTCTTCCCTTGCTTGTTTTATCACCTTCAGGAATTTCGTACGATTTAAGCCAGTAACATCTTCCTTTTTCAGTAAAGAAAAGCAAGGTATGATGTGTAGATGCAACAAATAAATGTTCTACATAATCTTCTTCCCTTGTTTTGCTACCGATAGCTCCTCTGCCGCCTCTGCGCTGCTGGCGGTATTCAGTTGCCGATGTACGTTTGATATATCCAAGATGTGAAATGGTAATCACCACATCTTCTTCTTTAATCAGGTCTTCAATTCTAACTTCATCGTCGAGGTACGTAATTTCAGTTTTACGTGCATCGCCAAACTTGGTTTTGATTTCAAGCAATTCTGTTTTGATGAGTTCAAAACGCATGCTTTCATTACCCAGTAATTCGTTGAGGTGGGCAATCAACTTCATTAACTCGTCATATTCATTCTTGATCTTGTCACGCTCCATTCCTGTTAATCGCTGCAAACGCAGTTCAAGAATAGCTTTTGCCTGTATTTCATCCAATCCCCATCCTGCGGTAATCAGGTTTTCCTTAGCAATTTCAGGGTTGGCTGAATTACGTATTAACGAAATCACTTCATCAAGGTGATCCAGAGCAATTAAGTAACCTTGTAAAATATGTGCTCTTTCTTCTGCTTTGCGTAATTCATATTTTGTACGGCGCACAACCACTTCGTGGCGGAAGTCCACAAACTCTGAAATCAGGTCTTTCAGGTTTAATATTTTGGGCCTGCCCTTTACAAGTGCAACATTGTTGATGCCATAAGAAGTCTGCAGTTCAGTAAATTTGTAAAGCTGGTTTACAATTACGTTGGCTACTGCATCACGTTTCAGATCAATTACAATTCTGGTGCCTTCCTTCTGATTACTTTCATTGTTAACGTGTACAATACCTTCAATGACTTTATCATTTACAAGCTGACCGATTTTATCAGTCAACGCATCCCTGTTTACCTGGTAAGGCACTTCGGTGATGATGATCTGCTCTCTGCCGCTTGTTTTTGTTTCAATACTTAATTTACCACGCAATACCACTCTTCCTCTTCCGTAATGATAAGCAGCTTTAATTCCTTCTGTACCGTAAATTGTTCCAGCAGTTGGGAAATCGGGAGCTTTAACATGCTTCATCAACTCATCAATGGTAATTTCCCTGTTATCAATGAAAGCTATACAGCCATCAATTACTTCGCTGAGGTTATGAGGCATCATGTTGGTTGCCATACCTACAGCAATACCACTTGATCCGTTTACAAGCAGGTTGGGAATACGTGTGGGAAGTACAGTGGGTTCTTTTTCAGAATCATCGAAGTTGAGCTGGAAATCGACAGTTTCTTTGTCGATATCTTCCATCATGTTTTCAGTTAAGCGCTGCATGCGTACTTCAGTGTAACGCATTGCTGCAGGGCCATCTCCATCCTGGTTACCAAAGTTACCCTGTCCATCAACCAATGTATAACGCATACTCCATTCCTGGGCCATACGCACCATTGCATCGTACACCGAACTATCGCCATGCGGATGATATTTACCCAGCACTTCCCCAACCACCCTGGCACTTTTCTTATAGGCTTTGTTGTATTGAAGGCCGAGTTCGTTCATGGCAAAAAGGATACGACGATGAACAGGTTTTAAACCATCTCTCACATCGGGCAAAGCACGCCCCACAATAACCGACATAGAATAATCTATGTAGGCAGTTTTCATTTGTTCCTCAATATTAACCGGAATAATACGACCAACGTTTTCCTGGCCGTTCTCCATTGTATTTTCGTTTTGATCCATAGTAAAAAATAAAGCGGCCAAAGATACCGAAAAGCATGGGGATGAAAGCAGAAAAACAGCCTTTATTTTGGCTGTTTTTCAACAATTTAATTCAGTTTGTGGAAAAGAAAACGGCGAAAACTAAATCAAAACTGTCATTAGAATACATTTGTGGGGCAACCAAGGTTTGATTTACGTTTCCCTCCTCTTTTTCCACTGCTAAAACTTCCATTTCGGGCAGAATAACTGCTGTTATGTGTAAGCTTGTAACTGAATGTAATTCCTATAAAATAATAGTTGTCTTTGTACCTAGAGCCTCCACGTTTTTCAAATTCAACAGGGTAAGGATCGGTTGTATGCCCTGATAATTCAGGTGTTCTGTACGACATTGAGTAAGACAGCGGATTTGTAAATTCAGCAGGATCAACATATGATCTGCTTACATCATCCATATAATCGGTGAAGGTTTTTCGATAACCGAATTCTGCACCAACATCAACCTTTTCAGTTAATACCATTCTGAGTCCCAAACCAAAAGGTATTGCCAATTGGGTAAGGCTGTAAGGCTTACGGTCAGGGTAAGCAGCTAATCCTTGTCCTTCGGTTGAAAGTTGTTTTAGATAGACTTTATTGCCTGAAGAAGTGTAAGCATAAGGATTATAATGAAAACCAGCCACACCCGCAAAAATGTATGGTGAAAACACCCTGTCGTCCATTCCAAGAAAATGATATTCGCCACCAGCATGCAGTTCCCATATATTCGTTGCAAAACTCAGGTTACGCAGAACGTTCTGTGGATTGGATTGATACCTGTCGGCACCTTGCACCTGTGCATAATGTAATCCGCCCCGAAGCATCAATTTTGAACTGAGATCATAGCTTATCCATGTGCCGAGAGAAAACCTTGCCTGCTGAAATGTGATTTGTTTTGACTGTAGATCCCCGTTATAATTTGCCGTTCCTGCAAAAAGGTTTAACCGAATATCCTGTGCAGAAAGGTGAATAACAATAACAAAGCTGAGGCAGATAGTGAAAATTGGTTTTTTCATGAAATTCTGTTTCGCAAAAATAAAGCCAGTATTTGGTTATTGATTACAAAGCGAAGCTTTTTGCTGCTTCAACAATTCAAAAATAAAAAAGCTGAAAGTATAATAATACTTTCAGCTTTGAAAAATAATTATACGGTATTAATAACTGTACACAAGATAACCCCACGGTGCCAAAGAAAAGTTTTGACCATCAGTAAGCTTTTCTTTTTTGGCTGCAAACACATTTTCAGGTTCACCGGTAATATCGCCCTTAATTGTTGTTGTTTGAGGTATTGCTGAAAGATTGAGTACCACCAATACTTTTCTTCCATCTTTTTCCTTTGTATAAGCAAACACGGCATCATCATTTCCAGAAACCAGTTTTGTGTACTTGGCATCAATGGCCAATGCCGGTGTATTCTTCCGCAGATTCAGTAATGTTTTATAAAATGCAGCCCGTTCAAATTTTGCAAACGTAATAGTGTCCTTATAGAAAAATGAAAGTGAATCAAGGAAAGGTTCTTCCTGACCGCTGTAAATAAGCGGCAGGGAATTTCTCCAGGTTTGAGTTAACACTGCAAAAGGAGCATGCACTGCGCCGGGCATTGTAGCATAATCGGCCTTGTTCCATGAATTCTCATCATGATTACTTGTAAAGAACATTTTTACAGCATCGGGAGAAAATGTATTATCAAAACGCATCCATGCCGTATCAAGCGCTTTAGCCGATGCTTCCCCATTTGCAACCTTTTTCATTGTTGCAAAAAAGTCCCATGTATATGAAGCATTAAAGCCTGCATCATGTAGCCATGCCTGGTCGCCTTCAGCCAGCATAAAAATATCCGGTTTTACTTTCTTCAGTTCGGCAATTGCATGTTGCCAGAAACTACGTGGAACTTCGCCCGCCACATCGCAACGGAACCCATCAATCTTTGTCTCATTCAGCCAGAATTTCATTGCATTAATCATGCTGTCCTGTAAAACAGGGTTCCAGTAGTTAAGATCTCTTGTGTCTGTCCAGTCGAACGCATAAGCAAGCTTTCCATCTTTTTGTTTAATATAAAAATCAGGATTACTTTGAATCCAGCGGTTGTCAGCACCGGAATGGTTAGCTACCCAATCGGTAATTACTTTAAAGCCCATTTCATGTGCCTTCTGTACAAGCGCTTTCCAGTCATCCATTGTTCCAAACTCAGGATTAATAGCTTCATAATCTGCAACAGCATAATAACTTCCCAAAGCACCTTTCCTGTCAACTTTACTGATGGGAGTAATGGGCATAAACCATAAAATATCAACTCCCATTTCCTTTAAGCGTGGAAGCGATTTTTCAAATGCTTTAAATGTGCCTTCAGGTGTATATTGGCGCACATTTACTTCATAAATATTTGATTGTTTAATAAATTCGGGAAAGGCAGAAGATGCAGTTGCCTTTTCTTCATCTTTTGGCATCAGCTTGCAGCCGGTAAATAATAAAGTACCGGCAACAACGGCAAACATCGTTTTACGTAAAATCATAATGAAAAATTTAAAAAGGAAAGGTATTTACTTTCGTTTGCTGTAAACAATAAAATTTTGCAGAAATAACGTTTGCGCTATTTCTGCAAAATCAAAAAAAAGTATTGTTTAAATGGCTGCGGCTGCAAGTTCGCCTGTAGCAATGGCACCTTCCATTGAAGCCTGCAGGTCTGCAATATGTTCACCTGCAAACAGTGTATTGAGGAAAGGCTTTTGAAGTACAGGTCTTAACCTGAACCACTGACCCGGTCTGTAAACAGAAAAACCGCCTTTTGAAAATTCATCATCGCCCCAATAGTAGTTGAACTGTTTTTCTGCCATCGGCCTGACATTAGTAAATGCCGGTTGAAGAGCTTCCTGCATAAACATAACCCGATTGCTATCGCTTTGTTTTGCAATAACATCAGCCTTATCTCCAATGGTGTATGATATAAGAACGCCTTTTGCAGAACGCTGATCTTTTGTTCCGTGATAAATAAAATGAGCAGGAGTATCAGTTATTATATCAAACCGCTCATTGTTCCAGAAACGTTTATTAAATAAGATTGGATTTTTATTTACACGGCTGTACTGCAGTTCATTAATTGCATCAACCTTATCCACAGGAAGTGCAGGCATCCATTCTATTTTTTTCAGTGCCAATGTAGGAACCGAACAGATAATTTTATCAGCTTCAAACACTTCGCTGTTTGTGCAGGTAACTTTTACATTATTGCCCTGTTCAATCCGTTTAACCTGGTAATTCAGTTTTACATTCTCCTTTCCTATTTTTTCTGCTAATGCCTCTGCAAGTTTACTGTTACCCCCTGCAACTTTATAAGGCAATTCTTTTTTTTCTGCAACTGAAGTGAAATGTTTCAATGAAGTATATGCAGAAACCTGCCTGATGCTTTCGCCAAAATCAATACTGTCAATAAGATTCTGCATATCAAGATCAGCTCCATCACAACCATTATTCAGAAGAAAACGCCACCAGTCAAGCTTGTCCATTTCGTTTTGCTGTTCGGGTTGCAGATCGGTGAAATCAAGTTTTAGCTTGGAAATTTTCTTTTGCCATTCAGGAGAATAACCCCAGGCACCGTGCTTTGAATATTTGTTTTTGTAAAGCAGATCAGCTTCTAACAGATTATCCTGTAATGGAAGATGAAGTTCATTACATAAGCCAAGAATACGTTCATGTGATGCTGAGATCCATTCGCCACCTAACTCAACATTCAGTTTTTCTTTTGCATCCATGTTATAAGAAAATACTCTTCCGCCAACACGATTCCTTGCCTCAAGCACTATCACATCAATTCCTTTCTTTTTGAGTTGATAGGCTGCTGCAAGGCCTGAAAAGCCTGCGCCGATAATAATAACTTTTGATTTTTGTCCAATAGTGAAAGATGAAAAGCCAGTTGAAGCAATCGTTAACCCTGCTGATGTCAACAAGCCATCTTTAATAAATTGCCTGCGGGATGACATAACAAATTTTTAATCGAAGTTGATTACTAACACCTGTCCAAAACATGATTAAGATCAGGGAAATATATGAGATTTATATCATTTCTTTCAGCTTTTCTACGAGGATATCAACTTCTTCTTTTGTATTGTGTTTGCAGAATGAAAAACGGACTGGTATCTGATTTGGATTTGAATTGATTGCCCTTATAACATGCGATCCCTGTTGTGCTCCGCTTGTACATGCACTGCCGCCCGACGCACAAATACCTTCCATATCAAGATTAAACAAGAGCATTTCTGTTTTTTCAGATTTTGGGAAACTTACATTTAACACAGTGTAGTTACTCAAACCCATCGGATCGCCATTAAAACTCACACCTTTAATCTGTTTTTTTAATTGCTCAATCAGGTAATACTTGATTGAACGGATTCCTGCACTATCCTGTTCCATTGATTCAGTGGCAAGTTCCAGTGCTTTTGCAAAACCAACTATACCATAAATATTTTCTGTTCCTGCCCGCATGTTACGTTCCTGTCCGCCGCCATGTATATAGGGTTTGATGCGTACATTTTCATTTATGTACAACACTCCTGCTCCTTTTGGCCCGTGAAACTTATGAGCTGATGCGCTGATGAAATGAACCGGTGTATTGCGGAGATCAATTGGAAGATGACCCACTGTTTGCACAGTATCAGAATGAAAAATGGCATTATACATTTTACAAAGGTTCCCTACCGCATGTATATCGGTAATATTACCGATTTCATTGTTGGCATGCATGAGCGTAACCAATGTTTTTTCGTCGGATGAAGCAAGCAGTTCTTCCAGATGTTCCATATCAACATGCCCATTGGGAAGAATATTTACATAACTCACTTTTGCCTCATCAAGATTATCCAGGTACTCTACGGTGTGAAGTGTGGCATGATGTTCAATGGGCGATGTGATGATGTGTTTACACCCGAGATCACGTACTGAAGAAATGATTGCTGTATTTGAACTTTCAGTGCCCCCGCTGGTGAAAAAAATCTCAGCGGGATGTGCATTGAGAATCTTTGCAACTGATTTGCGGGCATTTTCAACCGCCAGTCTTGTTTCTCTTCCATAAGAATAGATGGAAGAAGGATTACCAAAATTTGTTTGCAAATAAGGCATCATAGCCTCCAGAACCTTCGGGTCTATTGCAGTAGTTGCAGCATTATCAAAGTATATACGATTCGTCATCAGTTATTGCTTCAAAAATGCAAAGGTAAACTGATCGGTTTAAATGCAGAACTGAAATTCGTCAATGCTACATCACAGCTTTTATTCTTTCTATTACCTGTAATGCAAGTTCTGCAGCTTTTTCTGTTGTCGAAGCTTCTGAATAAATGCGGATGATAGGTTCTGTATTGCTTGCACGCAGGTGAACCCAGCTTTTTTCAAATTCAATCTTCACGCCATCTTCTGTATTTACCGGCTGCAGTGTGTATTCATCTTTCACCTTTGCAAGAATTGCTTTCACATCCGTTCCCTTTGGCAGATCAATTTTGTTCTTACTCATGAAGTAGTCAGGATAGGATTTACGTAATTCACTTGTTGTTTTACCTGTTTGTGCAAGATGTGTAAGAAACAACGCAATGCCAATTAACGCATCTCTTCCATAATGCAATTCAGGGTCAATAACACCGCCATTACCTTCGCCGCCAATCACAGCATGTACTTCTTTCATTTTCTTTACTACATTCACCTCTCCTACAGCGCTGGCAAAATATTCTCCTCCATGTTTTTCTGTAATATCTCTCAATGCTCTTGTTGAGGAAAGATTGGAAACAGTATTCCCTTTTTTAGTTGACAGTATATAATCTGCTACAGCAACCAGTGTATATTCTTCGCCAAACAAAGTGCCATCTTCACTTACAAAACACAAACGGTCAACATCAGGATCAACGGCTATTCCAAGGTCGGCTTTTTGATTAACCACTGCTGAACATAAATCAACAAGGTTTTCAGGAAGAGGTTCGGGATTATGTGAAAAGTTGCCGTGCATTTCAGCATTAAGCACGGTAACATCTCTTACTCCTAAAGAATTTAATAATGCAGGAACAGCAACAGCACCCGAACTGTTAATCGCATCAACCACTATTTTAAAGTTCTTTTTACCAATCAGTTCCTTGTTTACCAATGGATGCACAAGAATAGCATCAATATGTGTCTGAAGTAATGTATCATCACTATCGTATTTACCAAGTTCATCAACTGGTGCAAAATCAAAAGCTTCTTTTTCTGCAATTGTTAGCATTTGCAGACCAAGCTCTGCACTAATGAACTCTCCTTTTTCATTCAGTAGTTTTAATGCGTTCCATTGTTTGGGATTATGAGATGCTGTTAAAATAATTCCACCATCAGCCCCTTCAAACTTTACAGCCATTTCAACTGTTGGTGTAGTGCTTAAGCCAAGGTCAATCACATCAATACCCAAACCAATTAATGTATTTACAACCAGGCTGCGAACCATTTCACCACTCATACGGCCATCTCTGCCCACAACCACTTTTTTCCCTTTACCTAAAATTGTACCGTATGCGGCAGTAAATTTTACAACATCCAAAGGAGTAAGATTATCGCCGGGTACTCCACCAATTGTTCCACGAATACCGGAAATGGATTTCATTAAAGACATAAAAAAAGTTTGTTGTTAATAGTTTTAAGTTTATTGTTAATTCATCATCTTAAAAATCATTTCTTTCAGCAGCGATGCGTCTTCTGTTCCTGCATCATTTACTCCAACACTACGCAAATTGTAATGATGCATGAGCAGCAAAGCAGCCTGCACACCCTCGTAACCATAAATTGAAGCAGTTGCTTTATAATCCTTCATGAACCATGCGTTAATGCCTGTTTGCGAAGCAACTGTTTTATCATCGCCCTGTGCCCCGAACAGCATAAACACTTTTGAAAAATAACTGTAAAGCGATGGCAATACAAGCTGAATTGGTGCAGCTTTTGGATTGCCTTCAAAGTACTGAACAATCTGCAATGCTTTTGACAGATTTTTTTTACCAACTGCATTCTGCAGTTCAAACACATTGTATTCTTTGCTTATACCAACAAAGTTTTCAATATCATCTTCTGTAATATTTGTACGACTGCCCAGATTTAATATTACCTTCTCAATTTCATTTGAAATACGACTTAAATCATTTCCTATATGTTCAACCAGCAATTGTACAGCCTTCTGAGTTGGTTGGTAGCCTTTGCTTTCAATATAGTTTTGTGTCCAGGAAGGCAATTCATTATCGTACATTTTTTTTGTACTCAGCACTACAGCCCTGTCTTTAAGAAGTTTAGCTAATTTACTGCGGCCATCTACTTTTTTTTCTTTGTGTGCTACAATAAAAATAGTTGATGTTAACGGTTTTTCAATATAAGCCTCCAGTTTATCAAGTTCTTTCATTTGCTGGGCTTCTTTCAGTATTACAACCTGCTTATCACCAAACATAGGATAACGCATGCAGGCATTAATAACATCGGCCCAGTTTGAATCTTTTCCATAAAAAACTGAAAGATTAAAGGAAGCTTCAGCTTCGCTGAGAATTTTTTGTTCGGCAGCGGAAACCAACTGATCAATATAAAATTCTTCCTCACCTTCAAACCAGTAAACCGCTTTGAAACTCTTCTTTTCCCAGTCGTTTAAAATTTTTTCAGCGCTCATATTCCCGATAAAAATAAACTAAGCCTTGTCAACTATAAAAATATTCTCTTGCGGCAGCAAAGGTAAATTTTGAAAGCGAAGAAAAATTTGTGCAACCGTTATCACATCTTTACAACAATAATCAACAATAACTTGCAGTTTTTTTTCTTTGTAATACACCTCTTTCACTTTACTTCCGTCAATAATATCTTTAGGAGAAGGCACATTTAAACATTGAGCCAGCAATTTAAGTGAAGTATAATTTTTATAATCGCCGAATTTCCAGAGCTGTAACGTATCAATCAGATTTGTTTCCCAGGGCTTACGGCCGCTGAACTGGAGAAATGAAGGCAATGGCAACTGGTTAATCATCATTCGGCGGCTGATGTATGGAATGTCAAATTCTTTAATATTATGCCCGGCAAAATTAAAATCAGGAACAGATTTGCAGAAATTTTCGATTGTTGACGAAAATTCAGAAAGCAGTTTGCGTTCATCATCACCGGCATAAGATTTTACTCTGAAACACAGTCTTGCTGCCTTATCGTAATAAAAAAAACCGGTGCTTATGCAAATTATTTTCCCAAACTCTGCTTGAATTCCCGCCCTTTGTTCATACATTTCGGCAGGCAAATAATTTTCTGGCATGGTTTTGGAAATTTTGTCTGTCCAGAGATCTTTCCATGGTTCCGGTAGTTCATCAAACGACTGATATTGTGGTACTGTTTCTATATCGAGTACCAATAAATTTTCCGGTTTGTATAATTGCTGGTTAGCCATTGACTAAAAATAAAATTTAAACTTCAAAAAACAAAGATTATGGCTTATTCAAATTATCCTTCAGCAACTCCGCAGGATACTCCTCCACAGGCACCTAAAAAAGATAATCGTGCGTTGATTTATGGTTTACTCATTGCCGCATTATTAGGAACATGGGGATATATGGTATGGGATAAATCCAAAGCTAAAGAAACCACAACTCAATTACAATCCCAGCTTGTTACAAGCGACAGCTCAAAAAACGCACTTCAAACAGAATACAACTCAGCACTACAACGACTGGATGAACTGACAACAATGAATGCAAGTATGGACAGCCTTGTAAAAACAAAAAATTCAGAGGTTGCCAATCTTAAAAACCGCATTCAGTCACTCCTAACCAAGCAAAATAAAACTGCTGCCGATCTTGCAGAAGCAAAACGCCTGATTAATGAGCTGAATTCAAAAATTTCCGGTTATGTTCAGGAAATTGAAGTACTGAAAGGTGAAAACCTCCAGTTGAAAACCGAAAAAGAAGAGTTAACCACACAAAAACAGGCATTACAAACACAATACGATCAGACCACTGCTGAAAAGAAAGTAGTTGAAGAAAAATTAGATGTTGCTTCTACTCTTAATGCAACAAATATTAATATTGTAACAATTGATGAAAGACGTAATGGTAAGGAAAAGGAAAAGGATGTTGCAAAACGTGTTGATAAAATCCGTTTAACATTCAATGTTTACAACCGTGTTGGTGAAGATGCTACAAAAGATGTTTTTGTAGTAATTACTGATCCTTCAGGACAAGTTATCAGCAACGAAGCACTGGGTAGTGGACGTTTTACAACAAGGGATGAAGGTGAAAGAGTTTTCACCAAAAAAGCAAGTGTAAGTTTTTCTGCCGGCAAATCAGCTCCCGTTTCAATTGAATGGAAGCCAGGAACAAAATTTGTTGAAGGAACATACAAAGTTGAAATCTATAACAATGGGTTCAAGATTGGCGAAGGTTCAAAAACTTTGCGTAAAGGTGGGTTATTCAGCTAATTTTTAATAGAAATCATAAAAAAAAAGCGGCGGTAGAATAATACTGCCGCTTTTTTATTTTAGAAAAGTGCTCGTACATTAACAGTTCCGGTATGAACAACCTTTGTCTGACCGGGCTTTCTTCCTTCATACTGAAAATTAATTTCCATATTATTGGACAACCGACGGGTAAAATCAAGGTTCCATAAAAAATTCTTTCCCGGCACCAACGCATCTAACATAATAAACGCAACAGTTGTATTTGTTGCACCTTTGAAACTGATATTGCTGAACTGAAATTTACCATTGATAGAACTGCTTGATAATACACTGTACTTTATTTCGCTGATCAACGAATGTACAGTTGCTTTTTCCTTTGATGCTTCCAGATTGGTTTTTTGCTCGAATTTATAATTTAATGAAATACGGTATTTTGTTCCGTTGATAAAACTTACTGATGGTTCTGCCACCCATTGAGCAAGATTATAATTCCTGTTATCAAATTTTGGTGTTTCAAGTTTATTGGTAATTTTTTTTACAGTTATATAGGAAGCGAAGTGTTTGCCAAAGTTCCACCGCAACCGGGTTGATAAATCGCTGAGCGTTTTTGTTTCCAAACCATAAGTAAGAATGGAACGCCCTACATTCTGAAGATGTGTTATGTCAATACCCCATACAGGACTTGTACGGTTGAAAAATAAAGAGTTTGCTAAAACGGATGTAAGTGAAATGAGGCTGGTATCAGCTTCCGGTTTTGAAAAAGGATTCCAGGTAATGTTTTTATCGGAAATTTCTTTTTTATAAATCTGCATGGATGATTGAGCTGATATTTTTGCAACAAACTTTTTTAAACCTCTTGATTTTGCAACATCAATCACAGCCCTTGGGTTAATGTTCAGATTATAGTTGAACTGGTTATAATTTGCTTTTATAAAATCAAGTGTTGGTGTATAAATGCGGATATATTTTGCCTGATCCTTGTAAATAGCTATTTCAAATTCGTTCAGTTGAGGAATACCGTCGTTGTTATAATCGTTCCAGGTATATTGTCCCTGTCCTGCAGGCACTTCAAGAAAAGAATAATCCCGGCGCTGTTCCTGCCCGCTTCCGGCTTCATACAACACATTTCCGTTAATCATTCCTTTCCACTCATTAATAAAATATTCAGCCCGGCCAAGAAGTGTATTTTCAGGTTTTTCAGTTGTGAGTTGAGAATTATAAACTTTCAGTTCCCGCAATGTTGCATTTAATCTGAACTGGTGATGCTCATTACTCATTAATTCAACATAAGCATTATAGTTGAAGCTGCGGTCAACTTGTTCAAGTTGCTTACCAAAAGGCAGTTTATCTCTTCTTGTGTAAAAATTAATGCCCCACTTATTTGGAGCTTCTTTTGAATGAAGGAAAGCTGTCCATGTGTCCCACATAAACGACAGTAATGATAAAGAATCGGTATTGATATTCTTTCTTTGACTGTGTTCAAGGTAATATTTACCACCTATTTCTACCTGCCATAATTTGTCAAAACGCTTTCTTAAATCAAGCGATGGGCGGGCAAAATACCCTTTTGAAGTTCCACTGTCAGTAGCAGAATAATTCATACTGCCAATCCATGTCCACCCCGACTTGCTTAGTGAATGCTGGATAGCATGTCTTAACCCTGTAAATAATTCTCCTCTTTTGTAATTTGTAATTGCATAACTTAACTGTTGTTCACGCCCTTTGGCAAACTCAACTGAGCCATTGATAATTTGTTCTTTTTCCTGACTTAAATAAACCGGCAGCCCCCACTCTCTTGTAAACTCCACCGCTCTTAACCTTTCAAGAGGCTTAAAACTCTGCTGTACATATTCATATTCGCCGGTCAGTTTGTATTGAATGGCTCTTTTTACATCTCCTTTAAATTTATCTGCATATTCAAACAGCATACGGCCTGCAAAGCCATCATCATTATTTTTATCTTTTGTTGAAAATGTATTGATGTCATAACGACTCATTGCCAGCTCCGATTTCATTAACAGATTTTTGTTAAACCTGTAATCTGCACCTACCGTAAGCATTTGTTGCTTACGGGGGGCAACAAGATAAATTGCAGGCACATAGCGGCCTTGCTTAACTCCGTTTACAGGTGCAACCCATTTATATACTTTTCCATTCGCCCCAGCAGTTTCAAGAACATAATCTCCATTACCCGTACCCATATCGGTAAATGATGCCCCATATACATCCGGCTGATTAATAATTGTGTACACCAGCACTGAATTATATATAATACTGTTTACAACCGTGTCTGTCAGGCGGTAAACAATCTTGTTTACATCAAAAGTATCTTTTGCAATTGAAGGATATAAAAGCGAATCGGCTTTATCGCCCGCATCAAACAGAAACTGTTTCTGATCTTTATTCAACACCTGGTTGATTGATGTGTTTTTAGAATCGGCATTTGAAAAAGCATTTACTCTTACAGTCAGTTGTTCATTTACTTTTAATTCGTTTCCGGCAATTAACTGAGAATTGAGATAATTTCTGTCGGCATATTCAAACTCAACCTGTATTCGCCGGTCTTTCGTAATCATTCGCTTGGGAGTAAATGTTACTTCAGCAGTATTATAGTTGATAACATAATCCTGATCTTCTCCACGCTGCATCAACTCTCCATCAATAAATACCCGCTCTGTTCCTGCGAGAACAATAAAAAACAGCTCGCCGTTTGGCCCCTGCAAACGGTATGGGCCCTGGTTTCCTTCGAGCCCCTGAAAAACGTAACGGCTGAATTTACCTTTTGCAATAGCCCCGGAAACAAGTGTAGAGTTCCTTCCTTTTTTGAATACCTGCACATCATTCTGAAACGAAATACCCTGTAAACGTTTATAAAAACTAAGGAAATAGGCATCATTCTTACGTATATCAATATCTCCCAAGTTAAGCTGCCATCCTTTTTTCTTTAACTGAATCCATACCCGGTCAAATTCATTCAGTTGCTGAGTATTCCCTTCTGCCTGAATGGGAATATTATTATCTGTTAATGCAGCAGATAATTGCATACTGTCGGCAATAAGTCCGTTAATCTGCAGGTTCAGCAATCCGTTTACAACAGCATCCTGATTATTTCCAAAAGAAATACCTCGGCCGAAACTCCCGTTATAATTGACATTCCCAAAATCAAATATTCCTTTGCCAGTGCCGCCATAATCAATCTCAACCGGTTTAGTAATAAAATTATTTTTTACATCATCAAAATTCAGTCGCTGAACAGAAGCATTAAGTTTATAAGGAAAAACCCTGTAAGTAATTGTGAGTGTATCGGCTAATGGCTTTTTTATCCATGTCAGCTTAGCGTTGATTTCATCAACTAAGAAATCTGCACTTGTTAAACCAGCTATAAAAACAGAATTGGGCACAATACTTACCGTATC
This sequence comes from Chitinophagaceae bacterium UBA1953, assembly GCA_002336115.1. GTDB lineage: Bacteria > Bacteroidota > Bacteroidia > Chitinophagales > Chitinophagaceae > Lacibacter. The sequence continues at coordinate 64,901 of DDEN01000004.1, read as the reverse complement.
AATTTTAACCGGATTTATTCTGGTGCTGATCTTTTTTGTACGCAGGTTCGACAACACTCCCCCCTGCTGTGCATGAGCCAGCAAAAATGAACTCAGAATTATTATGATAGAAAGGACTTTTCTGATAAGCAGAGGTTTTCAGGATAAGAATGTTCAAATTTAAAAATTATTGTGTGCCATCCCTTAATCTGTGCTTGTTTAAAAATAAAAGCCAGACTTAATCAGCCTGGCTTAGTATATCAATTTCAAAAAGCAACTCAGTTATTTGCTTTTGCAGATTGCTTGTTCTGTGCTATGAAATACTGTTGAATCATATCGCTCATAATATTCACAGTTTCGCCGAGATGCAGATCGGTCTTCAACCTGTTAATAAATGCTGTATTGCGTTCAACCTTGGCTGTATCACTTTTAATGCGATCCATATCAACTGCAAGACTTTCAACATTCAATGGAGTTTGCAATTTGCTTATTGAATCAATTTTTTTAACCTTTTCATTCAGAAGTTTCTTTTCCTGTCTGAATTTTGCAAGATTAAGAGAATATATTTTTTCATTATGTTTTGAAAGCCATTCAGTACCTTCTTTTATCTGCTGAAACGAAGAATTTTTGCCAATACGTTCGTTGCTTCGGCTGATTGTATAATTAAAATCTACATCACTTTTCCATACTTTAAATTGAGTACTGCTGATTTCGTCCCAGGGAAGAGCATCAGGTTCATCTTTTTCCCGGAGTTTCAGATATTCGTACTGATCGGGCAAAACAATATCAGAGCTTACGCCTTTTAATTGCGTACTGCCCCCGTTTATGCGGTAAAATTTCTGAAGAGTAAGTTTAATATCGCCAAGTTCAGATGGATCATTGCTTGTCCAGCTTGTACGCTCTAACTGAATGCTACGTTGCACAGTTCCTTTACCGTAAGTTGTTGTACTTCCTACAATAATACCTCTTTTGTAATCCTGAATTGCTGCGGCAAAAATTTCTGAAGCAGAAGCGCTGAACTCATTCACCATTACTGTAAGCGGACCATTCCACAAAACGTTATTGTCTTTATCACGCAGAATAGAAGGTGCTTCGTCTCTGCTTTTTACCTGTACAACCGGACCATCTTCAATAAACAAACCTACCATCTGCACCACATCCATTAAAGAGCCTCCGCCATTTAGCCTCAAATCAAGAATAATTCCATTTACTCCTTCTTGCTTCAGTTTGGTAATTTCTTTTGCCACATCTGCAGCGCAACGGGCACCATTCGGATCCTGAAAGTTGGCATAAAATTCAGGAAGATAGATATAGCCAATCTTACGGTTTTCGCCATCTCTCACAATTGCACTTTTTGCAAAAGTTTCTTCAAGATTAATTTTCTGGCGAATCAGCGATACTACCTTCACTTCTCCATTGGGCTTTTTAATAGTTAACCGTACTTCAGTCCCTTTTTGCCCACGTATTAAACGAACTGCATCGGGCACTTCAAATCCGGTAAGATCCTGTGGTTCTTCATTTGCCTGCCCCACTTTCTGAATAATATCACCAATTTGTATTTCTCCCGATTTAGCAGCCGGACTGCCTGTTACAATTGTTGCAACTTTTATATTTCCTTCTTCTTCAGTTAATGAAGCACCAATTCCAAAAAACTCACCGCTCATACTCTCATCAAACGACCTTTTTTCAACAGGGGCGAAATAAGTTGTATGAGGATCCATTGTTTCAGTAATATCATTTACAAAATCACTAAAACGATCTTCATCTTTAAACCGGTTTCTGAAACGATCGAACATTTTATCAATCGACCTCATTACCTTCTCCCTGGCTTCTTTTTCAAGCTCAATATTCGTTTTTGCTTTAAACCCTTCTTTGCCTTTATTCTTTTCCTGTTGTTCAATCAGTTCAACATAACGATCAAGAGTATAATACTTTAATTTCTTTCTCCACACTTCTTTACGCTCAGCTTCTGTTTTAGGAAAAACTGTTTTCGCATCATCATCCACATACGTTTCATCATTATTAAACTCAAATGGCTTCTGCAGAATTTCCTTATAAATAGCCGAAGCTTCTTCTACACGTTGCTTGTATATCACATTAAACGCATAGAACGATTCAAGTTTGGCCCCATGAATTTCATCATCAATCTTTGTTTCAAATTTTTTCAGTTGATCGATGTCCTGCTGAAGAAAATAAGTTTTATCAGGGTCCAGATTCTTTACAAATTTTGCAAACACTTCTTTCGAAAATTTATCATCAATCTTTTTTGGACTGAAGTGACCCTCTTCCAGAAATTCACCAACTAATTGCAAAATACGTTCAAAACGGCTGGTGGGTTCTTTTCGTGTTGCGGATGATTGGACTGCATAAAAGATACTGCCTCCGAGAAGCAATACAAGAATGATCAGTAAACTTTTCTTACTAAACATATTTTTTATAAGGTTTGACATACTTAATTACGTAAAAATAACAAGAATTATTGGGTTGATTGGAACCATTTGTCCTTTTCAGAGCTTTTAACAAGCCGTTTAGAGCCAGCTAAAAAGGATGATTGAGAACTTTTGGCATCTTGTAAGTTGTATGAGCTCAAAAAAAGTGCCAGTGAAATTTTGGTTACCGGCTTAAATTATTAAAATAGGCCATGTATTATTGCAGACTAATATGCGAGTATCGGAGCTATAAACAACCGGTTTTTCGTCTTGTGTCAATTATATATTGAATTTTCCATTCGCCATTAATACGTACAAGCTGAAATGAATTAACCCCACAATGACTGAAATTTCCTTTGTAATAAAACTGGTAAGGAGTCCAGACACTTGCTAAAGCGCCGTCAATATGAATGGCTGAATAAGTGATGCGTTCGTCGGCATCACCTTTTCCGATTTTACTTATTGATACTGCAAATTCATTTATATCTTCAGTACGTACAATTGTTTCTCCTTCCTTATTTCGACTGATGGTTTGCAAAACAGCCGTTGACGAGAACGTATTTTTTAATGTAGTTGAATCAGCATTCTTCATTGCAGCAAACATATTGTTGATGGTTGTTTTAACTGAATCTTCAGCCGTTTGCGAATGTCCATACAAAGCCAGTGACATCATAAAGATGAAAGAAAATAAATATTTCATGCTTGAAATTTAGTAACCAAGAATCTTGAGCATACTTTGTGCAGTTTGTTCTTTTGCATAAAGCCAGTCAACCAGTTTGCCATTCTTGTCGTAGCCCACAATCACATGCTTGGGAGAAGGAATCATGCAGTGCTTAATTCCTCCGTATCCGCTGATCTGATCCTGGTACGCACCGGTATGAAAGAAACCTACATACAAAGGTTCCTGCGATTCGCCATTCAGTTTGGGAAGGAATACTTCGTTGATATGTTCTTCTGAATCGTAGTAATCATGACTGTCGCAGGTAATACCGCCCAGCACCACACGTTGATAATCGTTATCCCATTTGTTAATCGGCAGCATCAGGAATTTTTCGCCAATACCCCAGGTATCTGGTAATGTAGTGATGAACGATGAATCAATCATGTACCAGTTTTCACGGTCGTTTTGTGTTTTCTGGCCCAGTACTGAATAAATATGTGCCATACTTTCACCAACTGTGTAACTGCCAAATTCAGTATAAATATTTGGCATGGGCACTCCTGCCTTTTTACAGGTTTTGCGGATGGTGGCTACAATTTCATGAATCATGAACTGATAGTCGTACTCAAAGCCAAGTGAGTGTTTGATGGGAAATCCACCACCAATGTTAATTGAATCAAGTTCGGGACAAATCTTTTTTAACTGGCAATAAAGGTTAACTACTTTGTTTAATTCACTCCAGTAGTAAATATCATCTTTAATGCCTTTGTTGAGGAAGATATGAAGCATCTTCAGTTGAAAACGGTCTTCATTTCCTTCTATCTTATCAACATAAAATTCCAGAATATCCCTGGCTCTTATTCCAAGCCTTGATGTATAAAAAGGAAATGTAGGTTCTTCTTCCGCAGCCACACGGATTCCCAGTTTAAACGGAACCTTTACTGTTTTTTTATATTGTTGTAATTCTTCTTTGTTATCAAGAATGGGTGTTACATTTTTAAAACCACTGTTGAGCAGTTTGGCAATACGGGCTATGTATGTTTTCTGCTTATAACCGTTACAGATGATCTGTATATCCTTGTTAATCTTTTTCTTCTGGTAAAGTTTATTGATTATTTCAATATCGTAAGCAAATGAAGTTTCAAGGTGTATGTCATGTTTGAGCGCCTCTTCCACCACAAATGAAAAGTGGTTGCTTTTTGTACAATAACAATAAAAATACTTGCCCTCATACTTGTGACGTTTGAATGCAGCCTCAAACATTTTTTTTGCTTTTTTTATCTGCATTCCAATTTTTGGCAGGTACGACAGTTTCAAAGGTGTTCCATATTTGTCTATCAGGGCTTTCAGATCAACACCATTAAACTCGAGGTAACCATCCTTAACATCAAACCCTTCCTGCGGAAAATTAAATGTTTGATGAACCAGGTCGGTGTACGTGGCGTTGGTCATCTCGTATGGGTTATTGTATTTTGTCACTTCCTTTTTTTTGAGTGCAAACTTATTGTAAAATCCAAACATCTGCGGGAAGATTTTTAGCATAAAAAAACGGGTGAATTGCTTCACCCGTTTCATTATCTTTTCACTGCTGATTTATTTTACAGAATCAACCAGTTTTTTGAAACTTTCCGGTTCATTCATTGCAAGATCAGCAAGGATTTTACGATCAAGATCAATGTTTTTTACTTTCAGTTTATTGATGAACTGAGAGTAAGTTAAACCTTCTGCTCTTACTGCAGCGTTGATACGTGCAATCCACAGACGACGGTAATCTCTTTTCTTGAGTTTACGGCCATCATAGCTGTAGGTTAAACCTTTTTCAACAATATTTTTGGCAACGGTATAAACGTTTTTGCGTTTGCCATAAAAACCTTTGGCCTGGTTAAGGATTCTTTTGCGGCGTGCTCTTGAAGCAACTGCGTTTACTGAACGGGGCATATCTTAATATTTTTAAATTAAAAATGGAAGTTTGTTTACTGTAAAAAATGATTATTTAAGACGCAATAAACGTTTTACAAAATCAACATGTGATTTTGCCACTTCACCGTCAATACGCATGCTGCGTTTACGCTTTTTAGATTTTTTTGTAAGAATGTGACGTTTGAAACTCTTTTGATGAGTAATCTTACCTGTGCCGGTTATTTTAAACCTTTTTTTTGCACTTGAGTTGGTTTTTACCTTTGGCATGTTAATGCACTTTGAAAATGATACCCGGCGGGCGGCTCTGCACCGGCAGAACACTTAGGGAGCCTTTTGGGAAATATAAAGCCTTTAAGGGCTTTCCCGTTTTGGGAGCGCAAATGTAGGAAGAAATTGTTAAAAAAATGCTTTACGGGCACTGAAATCATCAGGCTCTGAACCATTTTTACAAAAAAACCGCCTTTGAGGCGGCTTTTTGAATTATTCTGCTGTTTCTTTTTTCTTCTTGGTTGCTTTTGGCGAAATAATCATCAGCATTCGCTTTCCTTCCAGCTTTGGTAAACCTTCCACCTGACCGATTTCTTTCAAACGCTCAGCAAATTTCAGGAGTACAAACTCCCCTCTTTCCTTAAACTGTATGGCTCTTCCTTTAAACTGGACGTAAGCCTTTACCTTGTTTCCTTCTTTGAGGAAGTTTTCAGCATGTTTGGATTTGAAGTCAAAGTCATGGTCATCGGTGTTTGGAGTAAAACGGATTTCTTTCAGTTCAGCCGATTTACTCTTTGCCTTCATTTCCTTTTCCTTCTTCTTCTTTTCATACAAGAACTTGTTGTAGTCAATAGCCTTACATACAGGAGGTACGGCTTGTGGAGAAATTTCTACAAGATCAAGTCCTAATTCCTGTGCAATTTGTAATGCTTTTTGTGTGGGATAAACACCAACTTCAACGTTTTCGCCAACCAATCTTACTTCCGGTACACGGATCATGTGGTTGATACGATGTTCTGGTTCCTTACGGGGAATAAAACGGCCCCTTGGAGGTCTTTGTGGAATTGCCATATTCAGTTTGCTTCCATCCCCTGAAGGGAAGCATGGATAAATTTTATTTGTTTATTCTTTCTCCAGGGGCAAAGAGAAAGTTGAATTTCTATTTTCTTTCAGCAATTTCCGATACAACTGCTGCTATAAATTCATCAGCATCTACTGTTCCGGCATCGCCTTTGCCTTGTTTACGAACAGCTACTTTGCCTTCATTCATTTCTTTTTCACCCACAACCAACATAATTGGAACTTTGGCAAGCTCTGTATCCCTGATCTTCTTACCGATCTTTTCGTTGCGATCGTCAATTTCAGCACGAATATCAGCTTTTTTCAGTTTATTCAACAGAGTTTTTGCATAATCCATAAACTTATCGCTGATGGGCAGAATTTTTACCTGTAACGGAGCAATCCACAACGGGAATTTGCCTGCATAATGTTCCAACAAAAAGCCAATGAAACGTTCATGTGTACCCAATGGTGCCCGGTGAATAATCAATGGTACTTCGGGCTGGTTGTTCTGGTTGGTATAGCTGAGTTTAAACTTGTTACCGCTGTTGAAATCAACCTGGTTGGTAGCCAATGTAAACTCACGGCCAATTGCACTCCATATCTGCACATCAATCTTGGGACCGTAGAAAGCAGCTTCATCATGAACCTCAACAAACGGAATGTTTGATTCAATCAAAACCTGGCGAACCATTGCTTCAGTCTGGTTCCACAATTCGGGCTCGTTCACATATTTCTGACCAAGTTTGCCTGGTTCGTGCAAGCTCAGGCGCATTACATATTTATCAATACCAAAAATTTTGAAATACTTCAGGTACATATCATTCACTGCACGGAATTCCTGTGCAAACTGTTCTTTGCTGCAATAGATATGTGCATCGTTCATGTGCAGGCAACGTACACGCATCAAACCAAACAACTCACCACTTTGCTCATAACGGTAACATGTGCCATATTCAGCAATGCGGTATGGAAGTTCTTTATAGCTCTTTGGTTCTGCATCAAATATTTTGTGGTGATGCGGACAGTTCATTGCTTTCAGGTAATACTTCTCCCCGTCCATTTCCATTGGAGGAAACATACTATCAGCATAATAAGGAAGGTGACCGCTGGTTAAGTACATACTTTCCTTGGCAATATGCGGAGTTACCACACGCTTATAACCAGCAGCAGCTTCTGTTTCCTTTGCCAGCTTTTCCAGTTCTTCAATAATGATGGTTCCGTTGGGCATCCATAAAGGAAGACCAGGACCAGTATCATCATCCATTGTATAAATGCCCAGTTCTTTACCAAGCTTACGGTGATCTCTTTTCTTGGCTTCTTCCAGCATGGCCAGGTATTCATCCAGTTCTTTTTGCGAAGGGAATGTAACACCATACACACGGGTAAGCTGTTTGTTCTTTTCATCTCCTTTCCAGTAAGCACCGGCAATGGAAGTTAATTTGATGGCTTTGATAAAACCTGTGTGCGGAATATGCGGGCCACGGCACAGATCAGTAAAACCGCCCTGAGAATAGAAAGTGATTTCTCCATCATTCAGGTTCTGCAGTAAATCAAGTTTATATTCATCGCCTTTTTCAGTAAAGTATTTTACTGCATCGGCTTTGCTCATTTCTTTACGAACGAATGAATTGTTCTGCTTTGCAAGCTCATTCATTTTCTTTTCAAGAGCAGCAAGGTCTTCTTCGCTCATTTTACGATCTCCCAGATCCATATCGTAATAAAACCCTTTTGGACTTTCCAATGGAGGCCCAACCCAGAATTTTACACCCGGGAACATATTTTCAACAGCTTCGGCCATCAGGTGAGCAGATGAATGCCAGAAGGTTAATTGTGCTTCTTTATCATCCCACGTCAGCAGTTTCAATGCAGCATCTTCATTAATAGGCCTCGACAAGTCCCATACCTGTCCGTTTACACTTGCGGCCAATACTTTTCTTGCCAATCCTTCGCTGATTGATTTTGCAATATCAAGGGCTGAAACTCCCTGTTCATATTCCCTTACTGCACCATCTGGAAAACTGATCTTCATAAATTTTATTCGTCTGTTTTAAAGAGGCACAAAGGTAACAAATGATTGCTGATGAGATGAAAGGAAAATTAACAAAGCCTTTCGCTGTCATATTTTTTCCATTTTCTTAATTTGCATGGCTGAAGAAGAACTTACACGATGAAGAATTTATTCCTTTTTGTTTTACTGTTTAGCTCTGCACCATTGTTTGCCCAGAAGTACAGCGGACAATGGAGCGGTTCGTTTGAAGCAAATGATAAACCCGGCGAACGTACAGAATACTTTCTTGAACTGGAAGTGAATGGAACTACTGTTGAAGGTACTTCCACAACCTATTTTATTATTGAAGGCAAACGGTTTTACACCATTTGCAAAGTGAACGGAACTTTTGACCCAAAAAGCAAAACCATTGTTTCAAAAGAAGTGGCCAATGTGAAAGCAAACACCCCTGCATGGTTCAAGGATTGTTTCCAAATACACACATTAACCTACTTTAAACAAGGTAATACAGAAACACTTGAAGGGACGTGGAAAGGTGCAAGAAAAGAAGACAACTGCGGATCGGGTACAACATTACTTTCCCGGAAACAACTGGCAAAGAATATGTTTACAACTCCTCCGCCCAAAAATAATATAGCAAGGATGAGCCCTGCTCCAAAATCGAACACTACAAAACCACCAGTAAATAAACCTGCAAACACTACTGCGAAAACAACAACGAAGCCGCAAACAAAACCTCCTGTAAAGAAAGATTCGTTTGTTTTTACTCCTCCAACTATTGCAAAAGTTGAGAACAAAAAAGATGTTCAAACGAAGCCGGATATAAAGCCGAATATCCCAGCACCAAAACTGCCCAATGGTTTGGAGAAAAGAGATAACAAAGTGTATGAAACCATTTTGATTGATGAAGATGAGATTACAGTAAACCTGTACGATAATGCAGAAATTGATGGCGACATTATTACTGTATTGTTTAACGGCGAAGTGGTGGCTTCACAAAAAACGCTGAGCGATAAACCCATTACTCTTAAACTCAAAGCCATTCGTGGAAAGGAAAATACATTAACCATGTATGCCGAAAACCAGGGGCGCATACCTCCTAACACGGCTCTTATGCGTGTGCAGAACGGCGACCAGTATTATAAAGTTTTTTTAAGTGCTGATGACAAAAAGAACGCAAGTGTGATATTCAAATTCAGGTCTTAAAACATTGAATTCATAAAAAAAAGCTGATTGAAATTTCAATCAGCTTTTTTATTGCATGATTCAATTTTGCACAATTGTAATTCTTTGGCTTCCGTCAGCCCGGGGGCTGGCCCAAGCCGATCCCGGGATTCAAGTACTACAGCACATCTTCAATAAGCATTAACTTAAATTGTAAACTCAGCACAGCCTTCACCTTTTTTTCTTTACACATCGTTTACTACTGCCAGCTTTATTTGTTTGGAACAGTACGGATAGCCGGGAAGATGAAGAAGGTAAAAAACCAAAGCAGACCATTTACAGAAAAACGATGTAAATTTGAGCAGCAAAATAAGAATATATGGACGGTACAAATGTGGTGATTGCCCACCCCAAAAATGAGGAACAAACAAGTGCTTTGAAGGCTTTTATGCAAGCCCTTAAAATAAAATTTGAAGTAGAAAAGCCTTATAACCAAGAGTTCGTAGATAAAATCAAAAAAAGCAAAAAGCAATACGAACAAGGGAAATATACTACTGTCAGCAAAAAGCAAATAAGCCAATTTTTAAATGAGCTATAACCTTATTATAACAGAACAGGCACAGGCAGATATTAGGACACATAAAAAGGCTGGCAATAAAACTATACTTAAAAAAATACAGACTTTGTTTGATGAATTAACTGAACACCCTTTTACAGGTACGGGAAAGCCTGAACCGCTTAAACACCAACTTAAAGGCTTTTGGAGCAGGCGTATAGATAAAGAACACCGGCTTATTTATGAAGTTATAGAACCCGATGTAGTAGTAGTTTCTGCTTTCGGACATTATAGCCAATAGAGCAAAGCAACATTTTTTTAGACCGGCCGGGGGCTGGCCCAAGCCGACCCTTGATTTTAATAAGTATTTTTAAGTGCTGATGACAAAAAGAATGCAAGTGTAATATTAAATTCAGGTCTTAAAACATTGAATTCATAAAAAAAGCTGATTGAAATTTCAATCAGCTTTTTTGTTTGCATAATTCAATTTCAGCAGTATTAATTTGCAGTTCTTGTTGCTTGCTTTTATGCCACCATCAGTTTTTCATGAACTTTATCAATCTCTGTATCCAGGTAAGACTGTACAAAGTTTACATAACGGTAAAAAGCCTTACTGTTTGCAGCATGTCCCGATATCTTTCTCACAACGTGTTCGGGCATACCCAGCATAAGCATGGTGGTTATGGCAGTACGTCGCATGACATGGGAACTCACCAGGTCACAGAATCGATAAGTCTTGCCTTTATCACGGTTATATAATTCAATCGTTTTCCCGTTCTGCTTCCTTGTTTTTCCAATGCAATGTGTCCAGCCGGCAGTTTCTGCTAGTCGCTTAATATTCTTATTAAGCTGGTTTTTACTCATGCTTTTAAAAATCCGCTCGTTTTCTTTTTTTCCTTTCCGGTATCGGTTAATAATTTCTACGGCATAAACGGGCAGTTTTACCCTTGTCGTCTGTTCAGTTTTAATGGAAGTTGAAACAAGGTAAACATTCCCTGAAATCTGTTCGAGATCACGGAAGCGTAACTGAAAAAGATCCGAACAGCGCAACGCAACAGTACAGCCAATGACAAACAGGTCCTTGGTTTGTTTCAGGTTAATTGGCAATATGTCTTCAAATGATTTGTCATTGATCAGGAATTGTAATTGTTCAGGCATTAAAGTAATAACAGGTATTTCTTCTTTTCGTACATAAAAATGCTGTTGAAATTCTCCAACGGCCAGCAGTTTTTCTTTTTTCAGGTAATTAAAAAATGCACGGATGTTTTTAAACACCATGCCAATATAGTTATCATGACATCCTTTTTGTTTTGCCAGGAACTGGCTGAACTGCAGGTAAAATTTTTTCCAGTAACGGTGTTCAGCGGCCAATTGTTCCTTCTTTAATTTTCTGGCGCTTTTAATGCGTAGTGAAACCTTTGTATGCTCTGTAAAATCAATGACCAATCCCAAAACATAACGGTAGTTTTCAATTGTTTGAGGTTTTACCCGTTCTCCGTTTGGTTTTAAACGTTTACCTCTTTGAGTATCTTTAATAAACTGTTCAAACAATAAAACAAAGCTTAATTCTTTTTCCATAAGTGCATTTTTGAAGTTAAAAACAGGTCAAAAATGAGTAAAAAACACTTATTTTGAACAGGTTTAAGTTCTTTGAAACTCTTTCCTGTCTTTATCCTCAGCTGTTTAAATTACTATCCGTTTGGGATGGGGATGCCCGGAAGAAGTTATACCGCCGGAAATGGCTACAGGTACGGGTTTAACGGCAAGGAAAATGATAATGAGGTAAAGGGTGATGGTAACCAGCAGGATTATGGAATGAGGATTTATGATACGAGGTTGGGAAGGTTTTTGAGTGTGGATCGGTTGAGTAATAGATATCCTTGGTATACTCCTTACCAGTTTGCAGGCAATAAACCAATTATAGCAATAGATATTGATGGGTTAGAAGAATATTTTAAAAATATTATTGATGCACTAACTTTCGGTTTTCGGATTGTTGCTCAGAAAACAAATAGTACATACACAGCAACAATTGGAATCGATGCAAAGGGAGCTATCGGTGCTATTGCTGGTGCTTCAATTAGTGGTTCTGCAGGGCTTGCAGTGGATGCCCATTCAAATTTTGCTTTCATTGCTACAGGACAAAGCTGGGCAGATTTATTTGCTTCATTCGGAGGGTTAGCATGGGGAACAAATGGAAATAAGAATGAAAAAGGCACAGTTGATAAAAACGCCACCGGAATGGGCGGAAATATAGGGATTGAGTTTGCTGGATCATGGAATACAACGCATCATATTGAAGGCTTAGCAGGTAATACAAAAGAAGTTGAATTTGATTTGGATCTTTTTGAAATTACTTTAGGGTATGGAAATAAAGATCTCACGAGTATTGAACTAGCGGCAGGACCTGGAGGAGGGACTCCCTCATTTCAAATCACAAATACAACTACTAATGTTTTAGGTTTTACTAGTGAAAATGCAAATCAATTTATAAATGTATTAATTGAGGCAGAAAAAGTGTATAATGATAACATGGGAAATAATAAAAGGCTTCCTAATCAAAACATTAAAAAAACTTTTCTATGTTTAAGTACAAATAATGGTAAAATGGAACTGATCGCACAAGTAATATCTTTAAATTCAGAAGGAAGTGAGACAATTCTATTTTCTAAAACCGCTATGACGTTATATTGGAAAAACGTAAACTATATTAGAACTGAAGAAGTAATAAAAACTGAAGATATAGAAAAAACTGAGGACGATGAATAGCTCACTTAAACAAAAATTGATCTTAATTTTTCTTGTCATTTCCGTTATAATAAGTATAATTTATATTAAACGGCATGATACTAATTCAGAAATAGAAAAAAAAGCAGTAGAAATTTCTTCAAATAAAATTCAGATAAATAGTTTATTAGATAAAATGGATTCTATTTGGAACACTACAGAAGGAATTAGCCACATATATTTGGAACTGCATGAAAAAAAAGAATATGCAAGTTATTTTATTTATAATAATAGAAAACTTATTACTGAGATCAGGGATACTAACCTTTCATTTTATACGAATTTAAAAGCAAATGATATCATCACAGTCTTAAAATACAACAAAGAGTTTTTAATTCTAAATAGGATAGCTTCAAATTATAAAAATGAGAAATTTAGTTTAATCTTATTTCTAAAAATGCAGCAAGAGAATAATTCAAAGCAAATTATATATAATAAATATAAAAACGTCATATCGATAAAAAGGATAGAAACTGGCTGGTATTTGTTTTCTCAAAAATAATTTCCTTCTTGTCTGCCCGGGGTCTGGCCTTTCCCTTTCGTATTGCGGCGAGTCGTGCGGCCAATGCATATGGCTATTTGCACAGACATCGCCTGGGAACAACTTGTTAGGCAGACTCGGTTGCGAAGGGAGCTACCATTCTTTTTGAATTTCATTAAACTGCCAAAACTTATTTATTGGAATGACTATAATTTTGTTATTTTCAACAATATCATTATTTGAAAATCCATCACTTTTATATAAGTATCTTATATTATTGTCGGCAATATAAAATTCGAATTGGCAACTTATGCTTTCATTGTTTGTTATTTTTTTAATTTCAATAGTATTTATATCATATTTCGTGCAAAACTGATAAATTGACGTATCATAAATAATCATTTCATTTTGTTCTGTCATTTTTTTGGAAGGAATTAAAACTAAGTTTTTCCGCTTTGGATATTTATTCAATATATTAATAACAGCTAAATCAAAGTCTTTTAAATTACTTTTTAAAATTTCATGAAATTTATGTGATTTTTTTTCACATGAAACGCTAATAAAAAACATTATTAGAATAATTAGATTATTCGTCATAATAGATTTCAGACATATTTTCATCTTGTTGCTTATTTATATTATTTCTTTCCTCTTTTAAATACTGTAAGAAAGGAAGGATATTAAACTTATTCGGCCGAAAACCATTTCCGTCGGCCCGGGGTCTGGCCCAAGCCGACCCTGGGAGTTAAATACTACAGCACATCTTCAATACGCATTAACTTATCATAAAAGCAAGCAGTTTCTTCATAAAACGATGCACTTGAATGTGCATAGCTTAAAAAATCTTTTGCCAGCATCCATTTGCCACTTGTTGGGTTATGATGAATATAATCCAATTTTTGATAAATGAATTGTTTTGAGATGCACTTCTTCGCATCAAAACTATCTTCAAATACTTTGTGAAGCTGTCCTCTTTTCTTTTCTCTTTCTTTCACTGCTGCCGACATGCGTTGCAGCAGTTCATTTTCATTTGATGCCGCCAGGTGCTTAACAATCCCGTAAGCCATAAAACGCTTCCCGTTTCCGATGACTGTGTTTAATGATTTTTTCATCTCTGGAAAATAAAGCATTACATGCACATGGTTGGGCATAATTACGTAACCTGCAACCCGAATGTTTTGTGTGTACAGGTAATCAAACCATTTATACACCAGATTATATGAGTTGGTTTGCTGAAACAACGGCAGCCATTTATAACAGGTAAAAGTTACAAAATAAATACTGTTAACTTCCTGTTCATGTTGTGTGCGAACGGCCATGCTGAAAGATACAAAAGATACATCCTAACTCCCGGGGTCGGCTTAGGCCAGACCCCGGGCGGACTAAAAAATACATTGCTTTACATCAATCACAAAACAAAAAAAGGTGACAGTTCAGCCGTCACCTTTTCTATCTACAACAAAATAACTTTACTCAAACAATTCCGGCTGGGCGTTGTTTTCTTCTTTCACCCATTCCATTTCAATGTTCTTGCTGAAATCGGTAAGCTTGGCGCCAACGGCTTTCCAGCCCATTACTTCAGCAACTTTTGCGAGTTTTATTTTTGCACTTCGTACCTGTGTACCCCTTCCGCTTTTCATAAACAACACGGGCTCTTCATCAGTTGTTACTGCTTCCACATAATTCTTCTCTCCTTCCTTGATAAAGAAGAATTTGTTTTTTAATGTGCTGGTTTCAATTTTAAAACGCTTCACATTGTATTGCAGCTTATCATTGTCTAAATAAACAGCTGTAATTATTTTTTCAGGGTTGTACAGTTCAATGAGCAGGATGTTATCCGAATCAAATTTCTGTGTCATTTCCTGGTCGGTGATTTCATAATTACCGTCTTTGTAAATAACAAGAATGCGGTCTTCGGGTTCAAAAGTGCCGAGGTACTGTCCTTTCTCTTCTGTATTTAACCTGCCGAACTTATCATCAAACCACATCTTCTTTCCACTTAAAGTAGAACGACCTTTTTCTTTAAACTTGATACTCTTAACGGGATACTTGGTTACCTGGTTACCCAAACTGCCACGACCTTTGATATCGAGTTCTTCAAAATAAAAATCAAACTCTTTGTTACGTGCAGAGCAGCTTGGGCTAAGAACAATCTTCACCACTTCGGCTTCACCATTTGCATTTACGGTAAAGTAATGCACTTTACTTTTCGGATCGCCTTTGGTTAAATCGTATTCCTTATCTCTTGTAATACCGGTTACATTAAAACGCTTGGCAAAGCTGATGCCTGATTTACCATCAACATAAATCATGTTGTACGTGGTGCGTTCATCGCTTTTTTGGAAAACCGCAGCATGTATAATGTCTTTACCAATATAACTTTTATCATTCACCTTCACCACTTTCATGATGCCACGCTTGGTAAACACGATGATATCATCAAAGTCGGAACAATCGCAAACAAACTCATCTTTCTTGAGCGATGTACCAATGAAACCATCTTCACGGTTCATGTATAATTTGGCATTGGCAATAGCCACCTGTTTAACCTGGATGGTTTCAAACGGTTTGATTTCTGTTTTGCGTTCCCTGCCCTTGCCATATTTCTTCAGCAGGTTTTCATAATACGCAACGGCAAAATCAACGAGGTGATCCAGGTCGTACTGCACCTGTTTAATATCTGCTTCAAGTCCTTTGATCTGATCATTGAGTTCATCAATATCCAAACGATAAATTCTGCGTACCGGTTTTTCTGTGAGCTTCAGAATATCTTCTCTTGTAATATCCCTGCGCAACTGTTTTTTAAACGGAACAAAGGCTTTATCAATTGCTGCAATTACTTTATCCCATGTTTCATGTTTCTTCTCCAGCTCTTTGTAGATCTGTTCTTCAAAGAAGATTTTTTCAAGCGAAGTGTAATGCCATTTTTCCTGCAGTTCGCCGAGTTTGATTTCCAGTTCTTTCTTCAACAGATCTTTTGTCTGATCGGCAGAGAACCGTAAAAGTTCGCTTGCTGATAAGAACTGTGGTTTATCGTTCACAATTACACAGGCGTTGGGCGAAATGGAAAT
Source organism: Chitinophagaceae bacterium UBA1953 (assembly GCA_002336115.1). Lineage (GTDB taxonomy): Bacteria > Bacteroidota > Bacteroidia > Chitinophagales > Chitinophagaceae > Lacibacter. The sequence continues at coordinate 48,795 of DDEN01000004.1, read as the reverse complement.
TTCACAATCAGTAAATGCATACAACGCATCAATGGTAATATCGGGCGAAATGCCGGGAGCAAGATCAACCTGTATTTCCACTTCAGCAGCGGTATTATCGGTTACTTTTTTGATTTTGATTTTACCCTGGTCGTTTGCTTTTACAATGCTTTCCATGAGCTGTGTGGTGGTAACACCATACGGCACATCTTTAATAAGCAATGTTTTTTTATCAAACTCTTCAATGTGTGCACGCACACGAACCTTACCTCCACGTTTGCCATCGTTGTAATTGGCTACATCAATCATTCCTCCCGTTTGGAAATCGGGCAACAGTTCAAAACGTTTTCCACGCAGGTGTTTAATACTTGCATCAATCAGTTCGCAAAAGTTATGCGGCAGAATTTTTGTTGACAGACCAACTGCAATACCATCGGCTCCCTGTGCAAGCAGCAATGGAAATTTCATGGGCAACACAACCGGTTCATTCTTACGTCCATCATAACTCAACTGCCACTCCGTTGTTTTATTGTTGAAAGCAACTTCCAATGCAAACTTGGAAAGCCTTGCTTCAATATAACGTGGTGCAGCTGCATCATCACCTGTACGCACATCACCCCAGTTACCTTGTGTGTCAACCAGCAAATCTTTCTGACCAAGATTCACCAATGCATCACCAATACTTGCATCACCATGCGGATGGTATTGCATGGCCTGACCAATAATATTGGCTACTTTATTAAAACGGCCATCGTCCATTTCCTTCATGGCATGAAGAATACGGCGTTGCACCGGCTTCAAACCATCTTCAATGGCAGGCACTGCACGTTCAAGAATTACATAGGATGCATAATCAAGGAACCAGTTTTTATACTGTCCCTGTATTCCACCGTCAAAATCAAAAACACTTTCTTTCTTTTTCGCTGCACTCATTTTTTAATCTTTTTTATAATACCAGCAGTTGTTTTTCATAGCATCAACTGTTGCGTCGCAATCCTTTCATTGTTCATTAATTCTATTTATCAGACCCACCCCTTTGCCCCTCCCAGGAGGGGAAAGCCAACACCAGCCTGGCTTTGCAAAGAGCATCTCATCAATCCCAATAATCCACCCAAATCCCGGTTCAGACAATTAAGCTTCTGTTGTGTCACTCACTTCTGCAGATTGTCCCGCTTCATCAAACAACTGTCCTGATTTTTTCTTTACCTCAAAATCTTTCAGGTTTTTTACTTCGCCCTGCACATCATACAAACCAGTTGCCACCAATAATTTCAAACGCCACAGCATAAACATATCGCCGGTTGTGTGTTTGTTTTTACTTAAAAACTGGTTGATGATTTTATTTGCTTTCTGCCAGTCGTTGGTGATAAAGTTTTTCAGATCAGCATCGTAAAAATCAACATCACGCTGCGAAAGTTTTTTACCACCTTCCAGCAGGCGAACCATTTTTTCTTCGTTGCAGAGTTTTGTCCATTCATCCGGATCAACTTCAAACTCACTTGTAGTTACTAGTCTTGCCAATCGTTTTGCTTTCAGCATTTCCTTTGGCTGTATCTGGCTGATCCATTCAGGATAAAACAACTGTCCCTTTTCATTAATGAACGGAAGATTGTTGAGATACAGAATATAAATGCGGCCCTGGAAAGCTTTTAGCTGACTCATGAGCCAGTAATAACCACTTACATCGTGTTTGTTTTGTGCACACCAGATCCAGATTTTTTCTTCATCATTTGCCTGTAAACGTTCAATGAGGAATGCTACCAAACGGTTATCATCCACTTCACCTTCTTCAACCTTGCCATCAGCATCGCCGCCGGCAAGTACTTCACGCCACCAGTTTTTTCTTGCTTCAATTCCTTCTTCGGTATAAACATCTTTCAGCGGACCAACGGCGTAATCATCTTTTACCTGCAGCACTTCGCCCTGCAATGTTTCATCCTGTTCAATTGCTTTCTGCAATACATCAATATCAGCTTCGTTAAAAACAATATGTATCATAAATCTTTAGTTCTTCTTCTGAATTAAATAATAAACACAGGTAGTAAAAAAGTTCCGCACAAACGGAATGGCTTTAATGAATCCAAACTGTGTTTTTGGTTTCCACCCAAACTTGTATTCGTAAATCGGGTTCACCAAAAAATGTGTGTTGTTAATAATGTTGTATCCTTTGCTTTTACAAATACGTTCAAAGCGCTCAATGGAAATACCGGTTTCTTTTATTTCCAGCATCTCTTCCCAGTTTTCGCCATTTGATTTCAACAGCCATTTATAAAGCGGTGTCGGCAGCAAATGATAATAAGGCAGTTTGCTTAACCATTTGCCTTTGCATATCTGCTGGTGACCACCAAACGGCATGTACCACGGCGGAAAGCCAAAGAAGATGACACCATCGGTTGTTAAAAAACTTTTCATCCATTCAATGAGCTTTGGCTGATCGTGAATGTGTTCAATCACATCTTTTAAGATGATGATGTCAAACGCACCACCAAATTCTTCGTCAGTTGTTTTGTAAATATCTTTTGAATGAAAAGTGACTTTGTTTTGCTGCAGTTCATCTTTCATCCATTCTCTTGCATTTACCAGTCTTGTTTCATCCAGCTCCACTCCCACGCCTGTACAACCTTTATCAATAAAAGCTTTTAACACGCCACCTTCGCCACAACCAATTTCCAATACACGCATACCGGATTTTATTGCAAATGCCTTTTCAATAAAAGGAATTACGTATTGCTGGGTATTGAGTACCTGAATATCAAAATATCGTTTTCTGTCGGCGTGAAATTCAAACATAATATCACCAATTAAAAAACCAATTTCATTTATTACACGAATTAAATCGAATTACACGAATTATTTACTAAACAGGTGTCTGACATCTTCGACGAACTGACACCAACTAATTCGTGTAATTCGTAATAATTTGTGCCATCTCTTTTACACTTCTTCTTCTACTTTATCCAGTTCTATCTTCAGGTTATCAATAATAAACTCCTGTCTGTCTGGTGTGTTTTTGCCCATGTAATATTCAAGCACCTGCTGAATATGTGTTTCGGGTAATAACATCACCGGTTCTTTTTTCATTTCAGGACCAATGAAGCGTGCAAATTCTTCAGGTGAAATTTCACCCAAACCTTTGAATCGTGTAATCTCCGGTTTGCCTCCCAGCTTTTTAATAGCAGCCTGTTTCTCTGCTTCATCATAACAATAAATTGTTTCCTGCTTGTTGCGTACACGGAACAACGGTGTTTCCAATATAAACACATGACCATTCTTCACCAGGTCGGGGAAGAACTGCAGGAAGAAGGTCATCAGCAATAAACGGATATGCATTCCGTCCACATCAGCATCGGTTGCAATAACGATGTTGTTGTAGCGCAGGTTTTCATAATCATCTTCAATGTTGAGTGCGTGCTGCAACAGGTTAAACTCTTCGTTTTCGTACACTATCTTTTTGGTCAACCCAAAACTGTTAAGCGGCTTACCACGCAAACTGAATACAGCCTGCATTTCAACATTTCTTGATTTGGTGATCGAACCACTTGCAGAATCACCTTCGGTAATAAAGAGTGTTGTTTCTTTTTGCTTTTCCAGCACCTTCTCTTTATCCTTTCCTGTTGCCTCTTCGTTGTAATGATAGCGGCAGTCACGAAGTTTTTTATTGTGAAGGTTGGCTTTCTTGGCACGTTCGTTTGCAAGCTTTTTAATACCGGCCAGTTCTTTACGTTCACGTTCGTTTTGCTCAATGCGTTTTTTCAACGCTTCAGCAACTGACGGATTTTTGTGCAGGTATAATTCAAGATCTCTCGAAAGAAAATCGCCCACAAAGTTTTTCATGGTTGGGCCACCTTCATACACCACAGCCGAACCAAGTTTTGTTTTGGTCTGGCTTTCAAACACCGGCTCCTGCACACGTACACTTACTGCTGCACAAATGCTTCCACGAATATCAGCAGCGTCGTAATCCTTTTTGAAAAAGTCACGGATGGTTTTTACATACGCTTCACGGAAAGCTGCAAGATGTGTACCGCCCTGCGTGGTGAACTGTCCGTTTACAAACGAATAATATTCTTCGCCGTATTGATTTTCGTGTGTGATGGCAACTTCAATATCTTCTCCCTTGAGGTGAATGATGGGGTAACGCAACTCCTCTTCATTGGTTTTGCGTTGAAGTAAATCAAGCAAACCGTTTTTGGAAACGTAGCGTTTGTTGTTGAAGTTGATTACCAGCCCTGCATTGAGATAACAGTAGTTCCAGAACTGGTTATCCATATACTCATGGATGTAATGATAGTTTTTGAACACTGTATCATCAGGAATGAAAGTAACCAGCGTTCCGTTTTCTTCGGTTGTTTTCTGTTCTTTGTGTTCCTTTATGAGAATGCCTTTTTCAAACTCAGCCGTTTTCTCCTTTCCATCACGAAAAGCAGTTACTTTAAAATAATTACTCAACGCATTCACCGCTTTTGTACCTACACCATTTAACCCAACAGATTTCTGAAACACTTTACTATCGTACTTGGCACCGGTGTTTATTTTGCTTACCACATCCACCACTTTACCCAACGGAATACCACGGCCATAGTCACGAACGGTAACCACGCCTTTTTCAATGGTTACATCCACATGCTTGCCATAACCCATGGTGTGTTCATCAATACAGTTATCAATCACCTCTTTGAGCAAAACATAAATACCATCGTCGGGACTGCTTCCATCGCCCAGCTTACCAATGTACATGCCGGGACGAAGACGGATATGCTCCTGCCAGTCGAGGGTTTTTATGGAATCCTCATCATAATCAAACAAATTCTTTTTTTCTTCAGCCATTTATATGTTTATGGTTTTAAGTTTAATGTTTATGTTTCCGGCTTCACTGTGCTTATCAGCTGCATTGGCGTCGCACTCTTGTACGTCAGTTCATTACTGAACTTTTTGTTTCCAATCAGGTCAACGCAACCGTTCATAACCAGCGGGCAAATATAGCAAAACCACTTTCCCCCTGTACACTACTATTTGTTCACAACCCTGTGAATAATTTTTGGACTTTTATTGAATATTCTGCAATTTCGCAGCAACAAAATCATTACCATGGACAAAAGAATTTATACGCTTCTTACCATTTATGTTGTTTATCTCATCATTGCCCTTACAATGGTTTTATCTACAGGTGCGCAAAAAACATTAACCATGCTTCTGTTTGGAGGTGGCGGTATTGTTATTTTCGTTATCTGGTTTGCTATCTGGATGGCAACTCATAAAACTGAAAAATAAAATTTAGTTCAATTTTTTATATGCCACCCGGCAGCTGCACGATATAAACTGTGTTTGCTCCGGGTGGCTTTTTTCTTTCCAACTTTAATTTACCCGATATGAAGAACCTGTTTATCCTCCTTTTTTTATTTGTGGCTATTCAAAGCAAGGCCCAGCAACAGCAGGAAGTATATCGTTTAGACAGTTGCAAACAGTTTGGCAAAAATGCGTTTGATGATGTGTACATCCGTGTGCAACAGGTGGCGCACTGGAAAAACAGCAAGACGAGTCTTGATGACCACATTGATAAATTCTTTAAACAATACGTTCAGAAAACAGCGGGCGGAAAAATAACCATCAGCATCCTCATTAATAAAGAAGGTAAACCCTGTATGTACGAAGCAAGGCCCAACAGCAACGTACGCCCCGATTTCCAGGCACTGAAAGCATGGATGGAGCAATTTGACTGGGAACCTGCTTTGCAGAACGGTGAGCCTGTAATGACGATTAAAATACTGCAGATCAGCTTCAGCGGCAGGAAGGTAAGTGTAACAGAACTGGAGTAATCATTAACCAATCAATTCCTCATCATTTTTTATTGTTTTTCATTTTTTGAAGATGGTTTTTCAGTTACTGAAGAACATCTTCCATAATGTTTTGTTGCCTTTTCATTTAGTGCAGTTGTTGATTCAGCAAGTGGAGATGATTTTACAGTTCATGGAGATTTGTTTCCATTGAATGTAAATGGTTTCCCAGCAAGTTGAATTGGTTTTCCACTGAGTACAGATACTCTTCCAGCCGATGTAGTTGCCTTCCCATCCTTTGTAGATGGCTTTCCTGCCGATGTAAACTGTCATCCATTCAGTGTAATCTGCTATCCAGTCAGTGTAAGAGTTCATCCATCGAATGTAAATGGCCGCCCATTCAATGTAAATGTCTTTCCAGCCGATGTAAGATGTCTTCCAGTCAGTGTAAACTGCCATTCATTCAGTGTAAGAGGCCTTCCATCGAAAGTAAATGGTCGTCCAGCCGATGTAAATGCCTCTCCAACCGGGTATAAATGAGAGCTTTAGGGTGAAAAACAGCCGATAATGGATAGTGGATAGCCGATAGCCGGTAGTGGATAGTTTCAGCGACTTTGTTTTGATTGGGTGAACAATGCTAACTTTGCATAACTATCCCATACTTACTTACCCGCCCGTTTACTTACCATTTAATTCTGATTGCTGGTCTTTGATTGTTCATGTTTAAAACTGTGATGTATGTATTCATTTGAATTACTGGAGGCAGGTTGCTATTATCTCATCCGTGAAAAAGAGGAAGATGCGCTGCTGCTGATTAAGGTTCATTTTAAGAGTGATTATGCTGTTTGTGTTTCAACCTATGTTGAGGGAGAAGAAATTGTGTGGAAAAGAAAAACCGATGCAATTTTTGATATTATTGAATGCCTCGATGATAAAGCCGTAGCCCAATGGGAAAAAGTTTTCTTTGGAGAAGATGCGTATTATGAAGATGAGGAGGATGAGTAGTTGTTTAAACTCAGTGAAAAAAGGAATGGGTATCATTTAAAACTACCCCTTATTTTGTTTACGCATATTTTCCCTTCTTTTACAAATGGTGGATTATGAATAAACTGCACGCTTTTATTTAATTGCTTATACCGCAAAACTGGTTCCGCAACCACAAGTCTTACTTGCATTTGGGTTGGAGAAGGTAAATCCCCGGTTGTTCAGATCATTGTCCCAGTTAATGAGCATTCCAAACAAATACATCCCATGACTTTGATCCATCACACATGGAACTCCATCAATTTCAAATACATCATCATTGGGTTTCTTTTCATCAAACTCCAGAATATATGTTAAACCGGAACATCCTCCGCCTTTTGTCCCTACACGAAGAAATTTATCAGCAGGTTGCTCTGTATATAAACGCTTGATTTCTGATATAGCTGTTTCACTGAAAGTTACCGGGGTTGAGTTGATTGTTTCCATAAACCTTGATATTAAACTGCAAATTTAAGCGAAATAACAGAACTGCATTTTTTATCCGATATGGTTTTCAAACGCAAACACCTATTTTTGTTCTATTACTTTTTTTATGGATCCAATCATTTTATTATATCTCATTGGCGGCGGTATCATTGTTTTTATTCCAATTGCCATTTATCTGATCAGAGTGAACAAAAAAGCTGTTCTGAAAGAAAGAGAAGAGTTGCAGTTACAGGCTGCCCAACAAAAACAGCAGGTAAAGCATACAACAGCAGCAAATCCTGAATTGCTCAGGCTACAGCTACAGGCATATGAGCGTTTGGCTATTTTGTGTGAACGAATCGGGTTAACCAATTTAATCAGCCGGAGTAATGTAAATGAACTTTCAGCACAGCAACTTCAGGCATTAATGATTCAGAACATACGTACTGAATTTGAATACAATGTGAGCCAGCAACTCTATGTTTCAAATGCCGCATGGGATGCTGTAAAAAACCTGAAAGAACAGAATATTTTCATTGTAAACCAGCTTGCTTCAATGCTTCCCTTAAATGCAAGCGGTACAGAACTCAGTGCAAAAATCATGGAGTTACTGTCGCAGGATGAAAATGCTTCGTTACAGAACATTGTAGCTACTTTAATTAATAAAGAAGCCAAGCAGTTGATGGGATAAAATCATTAAAACACTCTTTCGTATGGAAGAAAAAAAACTGTACACCGATTCCGGAATTGAAGTAAAAACACTTTACTCTGCCTCCGACCTGCCATCTGATGTTAATGAATTACCCGGACAGTTTCCTTTTACCCGTGGAGTACAGCCCGATATGTACAGGGGAAAATTATGGACAATGCGGCAATATGCAGGTTTTTCAACTGCAGAAGAAAGTAACAAGCGGTATCATTACCTTTTAAGTCAGGGAGTGATGGGATTGAGTGTTGCATTTGACCTGCCCACACAAATAGGTTATGATAGTGACCATGCACTTGCAGAAGGTGAAGTTGGAAAAGTAGGCGTTGCCATCGACAGTATAGAAGATATTCAAACACTGTTTAACGGCATTAAGCTGGAAGATGTTTCCACATCCATGACGATTAATGCAACCGGTTTTATACTTCTTTCTTTTTACGTTGCATTAGCAAAACAACAGGGAGCAGACCTGAAAAAGATTACAGGAACAATTCAGAACGATATACTCAAAGAATATGCTGCCAGGGGAACTTATATTTATCCACCCAAGCCAAGCATGCGCATCATTACCGATATTTTTGAATGGTGCAGTAAAGACTTGCCAAAGTGGAATACCATTTCGATCAGTGGTTATCATATCCGTGAAGCAGGCAGCACAGCCGTGCAGGAAATTGCATTTACATTAGCTAATGGTAAGGCTTATGTAAAAGCCGCACTTGAAAAAGGATTGGATATAAATGTATTTGGTAAGCGGCTTTCGTTCTTTTTCAACTCACATAACAATCTGTTTGAAGAAGTGGCCAAATTCCGTGCAGCAAGAAGAATGTGGGCTAAAATGATGAAAGAGCTGGGAGCAACCGATCCCAAAGCAATGATGCTCCGTTTTCACACTCAAACGGGAGGAAGTACTTTAACAGCACAACAACCGTTAAATAATATTTCAAGGGTTACCGTACAAACACTGGCCGCAGTACTTGGCGGAACGCAATCTCTTCATACAAACGGCTACGATGAAGCATTAAGCCTGCCAACCGAAGAAGCGGCACGCATTGCATTACGAACACAGCAGATTGTTGCTTTTGAAAGCGGTGCAACCGATACTGTTGATCCTTTAGCAGGAAGCTTTTATGTTGAATCGCTCACGGATGAAATTGAACAGAAAGCCTGGGATCTGATTGAAAAAATTGATGTAATGGGCGGAAGTGTCAGCGCTATTGAACAGGGTTTTATACAGGATGAAATAGCAAGAAGTGCATACGAATATCAACGAAACATTGAAAGCAACACAAAAATCATTGTAGGGGTAAATAAATTCCAGGTGAAGGAAGAAAATGATACCCCGGTATTTAAAATTGATGACAGTATCAGAACCTTACAAACCGAAAAGCTGAATAAACTGAAAGCAAACAGAGACCCAGGTAAAGTTGACCAATGCTTGCAGCGTATTAATGATTTTGCAACCAGTGGCGAAAACCTTATGCCCGCTGTAATTGAAGCAGTGGAAAATAAATGTACGCTTGGTGAAATTGCAGACGAACTGAGAGCCGTATTTGGCGAATACAAGTAACAAAAGAAAAAAAGTAACAATCATTGCCGATGCTGATAATTGTCAGTCGGTTGCGTAAAACATAAAATAATTTTGCACCACAATAAAAAACCAAACGATGCCTGAAACAAATAATGAATACTCTTTGAAAATGGATGAACGAATTGTTGCATTTCTGGAAGAACAATCGGTTATTAATTTTGCTACTTCTGTTAACAATCAACCTTATTGTGCATCCTGCTATTATACATATGTGCCGGGCAACGAATTACTTGTTTTCAAATCGGATGTTGATACAAAACATATTGAAGACGCATTAAAAAACAACAATGTTGCAGGAACAGTAGTACCCGATAAACTGATTAAAGCAAAAATTCAGGGTATCCAGTTTACAGGTATTTTTAAAGCAGGAGAAGGAGCAGTTGGGGAAATGGCAAAAAAAGCATATCTATCTAAATTCCCGGTTGCCGGACTATTTCGTGGAAATATCTGGATCATCGAATTATCAAAAGTAAAATTCACAGATAACACACTCGTTTTTGGAAAGAAAATTTTGTGGGAAAGATAATTCCACAACATAATAAAATCAAAATTTAGCCGGAGGAATGATCGTCCGGCTTTTTTGTTTATTCAAAACCTGTGTTTCAGTTCGTTTATATTCAGTATTTTCAGTTCTCAACACATTTTTATGAAAAAGGAGACCGCTTTCTTTTATTTAATGATATTCTGTTCAGCAGTATTTTACAGTAATGCAATAACTGCGCAGCAACCATCTTTCATAACCGATAGTATTGACAGTTACATTAACAAAGGAATGAGCGACTGGAATATTCCCGGCCTTGCCATTGCCATTGTTAAAGATGGCAAAACTGTTTTAATGAAAGGATATGGCGTAAGAGACAACAGTAGAAATGAAAAGGTGGATGAAAATACATTATTCATCATTGCATCAAATTCCAAGCTGTTTACCGGTACATCCATTGCAAAACTTGATGTTGAAAAGAAACTTTCACTGGAAGATAAAGTAACCAAATACATTCCATGGTTCAGATTATATGATTCAACTTCAACAAAAATTGCAACAGTAAGAGATATGTTGTGCCATCGCCTTGGCACCAAAACATTCCAGGGCGATTTTACTTTCTGGAACAGTAATCTTCCGAAAGATTCTATTATTTACAAAATGCGCTTACTGAAACCGCAAGGTCAGTTCAGGCAGGATTATGGTTATTGTAATTCCGCTTTTCTTGTTGCGGGTGAAATACTAAACAAAGTTACCGGCATGAGCTGGGAGCAATATGTGTATGAAAATATTTTACAGCCTGTTGGCATGACCAACACGTTTATGAATACAGCGGGCTTAAGTACCCGTATAAATGTTGCAGTTCCTTACTCAAACTCGTTTGGAGAACTGAGCCGTTTGCCTTACGACCAGATAGATAATCTTGCCCCGGCAACAAGTATGGTTAGCTGCGTAAATGATTTAAGCAAATGGATTAAACTTCAGTTAGACAGTGGAAAAGTAAACGGCAAACAAATTGTTCCCTGGGCTGCATTGCAAAAAACAAGAGATGGAAATATTTTAACCGGAACAAGAAAATCGCCTTACTACCCTACTCATTTCCGTGCATATGGTTTAGGTGAATATATGACGGATTATAATGGCCGCCAGGTTTATTGGCATACAGGCGGTGCATTTGGTTTTGTTACCAATGTATGTTTTGTTCCTGAAGAAAATCTTGGTATAACCATTTTAACCAATAACGATAACCAGAGTTTTTTTGAAGCATTGCGATACCAGATACTCGATGCCTATCTTGGAGTACCTTATACGAACCGGAGTGAGTTTTTGAAGCAGTTTTCGCAACAATCACGAACAAATGATGAAGCACTTTGGGCAAGCTGGGCAACCCGCCTTTCAAAGAAAAATCCATTGCCGTTGAATGCAGATGAATTTGCCGGAACGTATTATAATGATGTATATGGAAGCATTCACATTATTAAGGAAAAAAATTCGCTGAAGGTTTTTCTCAGTCATCATCCCAATATAACCGGCACGCTTGAATACATGGATAACAATACATTTCTATTAACATGGAGTCATCCCGGTTATGGAAAATTTGCTGCACCTTTTACACTCCAAAACGGCAAAGTAAAATATATTGAAATAAAAGCATCTGATTTTGTGGAATACGATGCGTACATTTTTCAGAAAATAAATTAAATTGAAAACCTAAATCAACTGTACAAACATGAGAAAACTGTTCACTTTATTTCTGTTCATCTTTGCTGCTTTCAATTTACCTGCACAAAATATTCAGCAGTTAATTGATCAGAAATCGAAAGCTATTTTACCCAAACTCATTGAATGGCGAAGGTATCTTCATGAACATCCCGAACTGAGTAACAGGGAATACAAAACAATGGAGTACATCGCTGCACACTTAAAAAGTCTTGGACTTGAAGTGCAAACGGGTGTTGCAAAAACCGGTGTTGTTGCTTTACTGAAAGGCGGTAAGCCAGGGCCCGTTGTTGCATTACGTGCAGATATTGATGCTTTGCCAGTAAAAGAGCGTGTTGATATTCCATTTAAATCAACAGTAATGGCTGATTATCTGGGTCAGCAGGTTCCGGTTATGCACGCCTGCGGCCACGATACCCACACATCAATTTTAATGGGCACTGCAGAAGTGCTTGCTTCGATGAAGAAAGATATAGCAGGCACGGTGAAATTTATTTTTCAACCGGCCGAAGAAGGCCCTCCCGGCAATGAAGAAGGCGGCGCACCTCTTATGGTGAAAGAAGGTGTAATGGATAACCCAAAAGTAGATGCCATTTTTGGATTGCATATTGCAGCAGGACTTGAAATCGGAAAAATCAGGTACAAGAGCGGTTCGTTTATGGCAAGCAGCGATTGGTTTAGCATAAAAGTAAAAGGAAAAGGAGCACATGGATCAGCACCATGGAGCGGCATTGATCCGATTATGATTTCATCACAAATCATTAACGGGCTTCAGACCATTGTAAGCCGCTCAGAAGATTTAACCAAAGCTCCTGTTGTAATTACTGTTGGCAAATTCATTGGAGGCGTAAGAGAAAATATTATTCCGGAAGAAGTAAGTTTCAGCGGAACCATCCGCACACTTGATGCGAATATGCAGAAAGATGTACACGAAAAAATACGCCGCACAGCTATGAACATTGCCGAAGCCTTTGGCGCAACAGCAGAAGTGGTTATTGATACAAAAACACTGGTTACATACAATACCCCGGAATTAGTGAGTATGATGGTCCCTTCTTTACAATCAGCAGCAGGTAAAGAAAACGTTGGTCAGGGCAACTGGACAACAGGGGCAGAAGATTTTTCATTTTATGGTGAAAAAGCTCCTGCATTCTTTTTTAACCTTGGTGGCATGCCAAAAGGCGGACAACCAACCGGTCATCATACTCCTGATTTTTATATTGACGATAGTATGCTTGATGTTGGCGTAAAAGCATTTTGCAATCTGGTTTTTGATTATGCAAAGCTGAAAAAATAATTGTTCTTATTTTTGAAAGAGCTGTTCAAAAACTGAACAGCTCTTTTTTAATTTTGGTAAAACGTTTTGTAATGCTCAAGCAAATTTTCATATCCATCTGTCTTTTTATTACAAGTATTGCCGTTGCTGATCCGGGTGTGGGTTTAGTAATTGATAAAAGCGGCAACGTATTTTATAGCGATCTTTCGCAGGTATGGATGATGAAGCCAGATGGCAGTAAAGTTGTTGCTGTACCAAATGTTCATTCACATGAACTGTATCTCGACAGAAACGGGCAATTGTTTGGTGAGCATCTCTGGTACAATGGCGAAAAAGCAAATACATGGGGATATTATTTGTGGTGCCGCAAACCCGATGGAACCATTGTAAAAGTAAAAGACAGTACTGAAGGTTTCCCTGAATGGTACAGTTTTACAAGAGATGATCTTGGCTATATGTATTATGTTGAAAAAGGTATTCCCTCCTATTTCTGGCAAGTTGATTCAACAGGAAAGGAAAAAACAATCATCGGCACAAAGTCACTTTCTGATATTGGGCGTTTGCATTTCAGCAGTAAAGGCGTACTGTACTTCCCCAACAAAACGGATGTATATATTCTGCAAAAAGCCGATAGTGTGCAGTTGTTTATAAAAGATATTGGAGAAAAAAATCCGAATGACAGCACTGGCGGAAACAGCCATTCCATTATGAGCATTTACTCCGACAATGACGGTAATCTTTACATCGCAACAGGAAATGTAATTAAGCAGGTTGATAAGAAAAAAGCTGTGCTGACGATTTATAAATCAGCCGGCGATTGGAAACCTTCTGCTTGTTTAATTGCACCCAATGGTGATTTTTTTGTAATGGAATACAATTCAACGAATGAAGTAAGGGTGAATAAAATCAGCATGGCGCAACGTAAACAAATTGCAAGAGAACATAGTTTTTCTGTTTATTTTATGCCGTTTATTCTGGCGGCTGTGCTGATTATTGTTGTTTATTTTTTATTCAGGAAGAAGAAGTAAAAATAGTTTATAATCAATAGCAGATGTATTATTGATTGTAATTTCTTGTACCAAATAACAAACTTCCAATCCGCACCATTGTGCTTCCTTCCTCAATGGCAACTGTATAATCTGCACTCATACCCATAGAAAGAGTTGTGAAGTGTAAAGCGTGTGGTGTGAATTTTCCAGCAGATTGATTAAACAATGATTTCAAAAAATGAAACTCTGCTCTTACCTTTTCCAAATCATCTGTAAAACTTGCCATCCCCATCAACCCGCAAATATTTACGTGTTTGTTTTCCAGTTGTTCAAATTCAGTAATAGCTGATTGTAATTCCTCTTCATCCATCCCAAACTTTGTTTCTTCCTGCGCAATATAAGCCTGGAGCAATACATCAATAGTCCGGTTTTTCTTAGCGGCTTCTTTATTGATTTCTTTTAGCAACTTAAAGCTGTCAACGCCATGAATTAAATGCACAAAAGGAGCAATATATTTCACCTTATTGCTTTGCAGGTGACCAATGAAATGCCAGCGGATATCTTTGGGAAGTTTTTCTGCTTTCTCTGCTAACTCCTGCACATAGTTCTCTCCAAAATCCCTTTGCCCCAATTCATATAACTCCAGTATATCTTCTGCAGGTTTTGTTTTTGAAACAGCAACAAGTGTTACAGCTTTTGAATCAAGGAACGTTTTAATTTCTTTATATGCTTCTTTATTTACAGCCATGAGCAAATGTATAAAATAAGGATGAGGCTGTGTTATAAGACCGAAGCTTCACACAAAGCTCACTAAGAAGACAAAGCTTACAAAAAAGAAACCGTTGTGAACGCTGTATCCTTTGTTGCTTTGTGTGAAACAGACTTTTATTTCAGAATACTTCTTCCAATAACAATCCGCTGTACTTCACTTGTACCTTCGTATATCTGCGTAATCTTGGCATCACGCATTAAACGTTCTACATGAAATTCTTTTACATAACCATAGCCTCCATGTATCTGCACAGCTTCAGTAGTAACCCACATAGCTGTTTCACTTGCATAAACTTTTGCCATGGATGAACTGATTGTATAATCGTTATGTTCATCCTTATCCCATGCCGCTTTTAAACAGAGCAGTCGTGCTGCTTCTATTTCTGTAGCCATGTCGGCCAGCTTAAACTGTATTGCCTGGTGATGCATAATTTCTTTGCCAAATGCTTTACGCTGTTTGGAATAATTCAACGCCAGTTCATACGCACCACTTGCAATTCCTAATGCCTGCGAAGCAATTCCAATACGTCCGCCGGCCAATGTTTTCATAGCGAAGGTGAAACCAAAGCCATCCTCTCCTATCCTGTTTTCTTTCGGCACAATTACATCCTGAAACGAAATACTGTGTGTATCGCTTCCACGAATACCCATTTTATTTTCTTTTGCTCCAACAGTAACACCTGGCCAGTTTTTCTCAACAATAAATGCATTAATTCCTTTGCTGCCTTTTGCGGCATCAGTTTGTGCTACAACAAGGTAAACCGAAGCTGAAGAACCATTTGTAATCCAGTTCTTGATTCCATTCAGGATATAATGATTTCCTTTATCTTCAGCAGTTGTTCTTTGTGAAGTTGCATCGCTGCCGGCTTCAGGCTCACTCAATAAAAAAGCGCCAATGTACAGTTCTCCATCTTTTTTTCCCTGGGCAAGTGGCACAAGATATTTTTGTTTCTGCTCTTCGGTACAAAATTCCTGCAGGCCATAACAAACCAAACTGTTGTTAACACTCATGCACACACTAACGCTGGCATCAACCTTACTTATTTCCTCCATTGCCAGTACATAGCTTATTGTATCCATTCCTGAACCACCATATTCAGGCTTAACCATCATTCCCATAAAACCAAGATCGGCAAGTTTACTCACCTGCTCCTTAGGAAATTTCTGGTTTTCATCACGCTCAATAACTCCGGGTAAACATTCAGTACGTGCAAAATCTCTTGCAGCCTGTTGTATCATTAGCTGCTCTTCGGTTAATTGAAAATTCATGTGGCAAGTGTATTGTTTGCAACAAAGATAAGGGAGGATATTTCTGCTGACAGAAAAAAACTCACAATTGTTAATACCATGAAGACGGTATTGATAAAATGTTGAAACCTAAGTATCTTACGCCAAATTATTCCCAAAATGAAGGCTTTAGGATTATCGCTTTTTTTATCCCTTTCTTTATTTACAAATTCTTTTTCACAAACCTGTTTAAGTGGCAACTGTAGTTCGGGTTTTGGAAAATTCCAATATGCCAATGGAGATGTGTATGAAGGAGAATTTTATGATGATAAACGTGAAGGTTTTGGCATCTACAACTGGAAAACAGGTGAAAAATATATTGGTGAAAATATTGGCAATGTATTCTCGGGCTTTGGTGTAATGGAGTTTAAAGACGGCACAAAATACATTGGCGATTTTAAAGATGGTGAGTTTGATGGTGAAGGAGAAAAAACATTTTCAAATGGCACAAAACAAACCGGCATTTTTGAAAAGGGTAAATTTCTTGGTAAAATATCTTACTACAGCAAACCCATTGGAACAGTTGGCTGTTTAAACGGCGATTGTAATGATGGTTACGGCATGAAATATTACAGCGGCAACGACCGCTATTTTGGTTATTTTAAAAATGGCTTAAGAGATGGATACGGAGCTTACTATTGGGATGATGGAACACGTTGGGTTGGCCAGTTTAAAGAAAATCTGCTTACAGGTTATGGAACATACTTCTTTATTAGCGGAGAAAAATATGTAGGATTTTTTATTGACAGTAAACGCAATGGCTGGGGAATTAATTATGATCCCAATACAGGTATTAAAAAGATTGGTTATTGGAAGGATAATGATCTCATTACTCCAAAAAGCACTTTGCTGAAGGAAGGTAATACAGGGTGTATTAGTGGCGATTGCAAGAATGGTTATGGCAAATATGTTTACAACAATGGCTACTATGAAGGATATTTTAAAAATGGCTATCGTAATGGGCAGGGCACTTACTTTTTTGATATTGGTGATTATTATGTAGGCAATTTCACCGATAATAAGTTTAATGGTAAAGGAACTTACTATTATACAAACGGGGAACGTTACAGCGGTGAATGGAAAGATCAGCGTTACCACGGCAATGGCCAGCTTTTCCATTTTGATGGCTTGCCTGAAGAAGGTTACTGGAACCAGGGTAAATTTCTTGGCAAAACAACTACGCCCCAAGGATATGATGCATGGGTAAAAAGCAATTATGATAATTCAGACAATCCTGTTGTTGTTAACAACTCCAAACCTCCTGTAAACAACCCTTCATCAAATAATAATAAACCGAACGTAAACACCAAACCAAATAATAACACCGGAAATACAAATACAAAACCCAATAACAATACAAATCCGGGCACAAACACAAAACCTAATAATACAACTGTTGTTACTACCGGTAATACTGCCGGGCTAAATACAGGTAATTATAAAAAGAAACTTGCGTTGGTGATTGGCAACCAGGGGTATCGTTTTACAACGGCTTTAAAAAATCCAAAAAACGATGCAAGATCAATGGCACAAGTACTGAGAGACTGTGGTTTTGAAGTAATTGAAGTAATTGATGGCGATGCCACACAATTAAGATCGGCAATTAAAGAGTTTGGGTATAAACTTGCCTCGTACCAGGTTGGCTTATTTTATTACTCCGGTCACGGTATTCAGATTGATGATCAGAATTATATTATTCCTGTTGATGCAAATCTGCGTTCTAAAACTGATGTACGGGAAGATTGTCCTTCAGTATCACAGGTACTGGCACGTATGGAAGATGCTAACACAAAATTGAACATCGTAATACTTGATGCCTGCCGAAACAATCCGTTTCAGCGTGGATCATTTGGCGATAATGATGATGGTGGCCTTGCCCCTATTTCTCCTCCCGACAATACAGTAATTTCATTTGCAACCGATCCGGGATCTGTTGCCAGTGATGGCGTTGCAGGAACCAATGGTTTATACACGGGTTCGCTTGTAAAATACATTTCAGTTCCAAACACTCAAATTGAAAATGTATTTAAACTTACCGGCCGGGAAGTGAAAGAAAAATCAGGTGGTAAACAAAAACCCTGGCTTAACTCAAACTACTACGATATATTTTATTTCAGAGTACAATAAAAAAGAAATCCCAACCGCAAGGTTGGGATTTCTTTTTTATTTAAGAAGCAATATGATTCATTACTTTCTTCCCATTTCTTTAAGGTATGCTACATGCGATGCAAAAGCCATCCGCATTTTTGGATATTCAATGTAAGGAATATTAAACTCACTGCAGGTTTGCTTGATAATTTTGCTGATAGCAGGATAATGTATGTGTGAAATTTTGGGGAAAAGGTGGTGTTCAACCTGGAAATTCAAGCCACCAACCAAAGCAGAAATAATTCTGTTCTTTGTTGCAAAATTTGCAGTGGTTTTCAACTGGTGAATAGCCCATTCGTCCTGCAAACGCCCATCTGCATCATCCGGCATAGGAAATGCAGTATGTTCAACAGTATGCGCAAGCTGAAAAACAGTACTTAATACAAAACCGGCAAATAAAGTGGCAGTAAGAAAGCCCAGCAACCAGGGTAAAAATCCGGCCATCCATATTGGCAAGGCAATAAAAATGAACAGGTTTACTGCTTTAAACAGCCAGAAAATCACATGATCGGCTATGTGCATTTTCTTTAACTGCATTGACCCGATTTTATGTTTGAAATATTTCTGGTAATCAAGAACAAAAATCCATAAAATGTAGAGCAATGAATACAAAAACCAGAAATAACGGTGCTGGTATTTATGCAGTTTATATTTCTTCTGTGTGCTGCTCATCCGCATCCAGGGCTGTATATCTATATCATCATCCACCCCATCAACATTTGTGTAGGCATGATGAATAATGTTATGTTTTACATTCCACATAAAACTGCTGCCGCCAAGAATATTTAAAGAAAATGCCGCCATCAGATTTACCGATTTGTATTTACTGAAGCTGCCATGTGCCCCATCGTGCATAACATTAAAACCGATAGCTGCAACAACACCACCAAAAAGTATTGATTCAGCAACACCCCAAAAAACACCTGGTGTAAAAAATACAAGATGAATATAAAGAGCTGTAAACGCCAGTCCCAAAAAAACGGCTTTTGAAAACAGTTTAAAATTACCTGTTGGTTCTTTTCCTGATTCCTGGAAATAAGCATTCACTCTTCGTTTCAACTCACTGTGAAAAGACTGTGCCTTGCTATGGGGAAATTTTGGAGTACTCATATAGAATAAAAAATTGCTGCAAAGGTAACGTATTAACCTTTGCAGCAATTCCATAAAAGGCATTTCTTTATGCAAACAATCAGTTTCAAACTGTTTATTCCCCTAATAATCAATTTTTAACAGTGCCTTTCATGAAAATAATTTGTGAAGCATCAGGTAGTTATCTGGATAAACGCATCAAAGGAATTAATGCCTATTCTTTTTTCTGTAATAAAACCTTCGCCATATTCCACGCCAATTCGTTTGCCAAACATACGGTGACGTGCAATAATTGTTTCAAAGTAGGTTGGAGTGGAAATATATGTTTGGGGCTCTCCGTTGCCTTCACTGTTAAACTGGGTGGCGTATGCCTGAATGCTTTTTAATTTTCTGTCAAAGACAGATGAAATATCAAAAATAAAATCAGGCTCAAGATACCTGTCCTGTATATAATGGAAAACATATTTGGGCCGCCATGCTGTTTGTTCAGCACCATCAACCGAAGTTTCTATTTTTCGTAACCCAGCATAAAAGCAGGCATCTGAAACCAGTTTTGAAGATCGCCCATGATCGGGATGGCGATCTTCAACTGCATTGCAGATCACAATTTCCGGCTGATATTGCCTGATTTTTTTTATAACCTGTAACTGGTGTTCCTCATCGTTATTGAAAAATCCATCACGCATGCCAAGGTTTTCACGTACATGTACACCAATAATTTCTGCCGCTGCGGCAGCTTCCGCCTTTCTTGTTTCCGCAGTACCTCTTGTACCCAGCTCTCCCCTTGTTAAATCAATAATTCCTACTTTTTTCCCATTTGCAATTTCAATCATCAAAGTGCCTGCACAAGCCAGTTCCACATCGTCGGGGTGAACACCAAACGCAAGTATATCTAACTTCATTCGTATTAAATTTTGGGCGTGAAATTACACATTAAAAATGAGAGCACATTACCGTGCTGCTGCCGGGGATGAATATGCAGGAGAATTATAATACATGCGGTTAATTTCCTGAACGATCTCTTCTATCTGCTTATCAAATTTATCTTCAGAAGGATTCCAAGCCTGTTTTAAACTTGTACCGGCAAAAAACATGAGTGTTTGATAAAAGCCTGCTGTAAATCCTCCTTTCATTTCCCTGATTATTTCGTAACAGTTATCTCCGGTTTGACGGTTAATGAGCTTCATCAGCACTTTTCCCTGGTAAATGGAAAGATCAGAGACTTTATCACCAAAAGCGGCTCTCAATTCCTTTTCTCTTGATTTAATATAGGCTTTCCGTTCACTTCGGCTGTTAACATTTTCCAGGTGTTTATTTACATCAACCATCACAATTCCTGCCGATCTCGCCATTGGATATGTTACATAAACAGCATTACGTAATCTTGTCCAGTTTGCCCAGTATTTTGCTGCATCTTTAGGATCACCACCCCAAACAAGAATTTCTTCCAAATCCCTTCCTCCAAGGAGTTCGCCGTTAATAATCTGTGCTTTTACATAAACTGTATCGTTAGGGCCGTAATTGGCCTTAGCAATTTTAATAATGGTGGCTGTATCAGGAGGAGGCAAGGGCTGCACCTGTGCTTTAATATGCAAAACACTCAGCAATGCTGAAACAACAAAAAAAACAGAAAAATATGTGCTTTTCCCTCTCGGCATGAGAATGTAAATTAATCAATCTACGGTTAATACAACAGACAGACAAAAAGTAACCAACGCTGCCTTGAAGATTTTAAGCAAGGGCAACCAATTTATTGTACCAACATATTTACTGTTTATGATACAGTCTTCACGTTTGTTGCACAAAAAGAGATGTATGATGAATGTTACTTTATGCAGTCGGAATCGGCACCTGCTGTACTTCGCATTGTCTATTTTTAAAAGATCAGGGGTGGGCCGTAAATTATACTTTCTTCAGAACCTGCTTCCTGTTTTTCTGAATATGATTATACATTGCCAGAAGTGAACCGAAAGTCATAATAATTATTCCAAGCCATAACACATTAATAGCCGGGAATACATAGGCCTTAAGTGTAACATACTGCAGAATGGCATCACTTTCTTTAACTCCCAGTTTTAATCCTTCTTTTTCGGCACCGGTAAAAGCAAAAACAAGATTCTGAGCTACTACTGTATCGGCAACTGCTTTAACCTGGTTTCCACTTAGAATAAGAACCGGCTCTGCACTGTACCTGCTGCTGTCTTTCGACACAACTGTAATATTTACAGCAAAAACAGAATCAGTCGGGTTTATGATCATATTTTTTCTTGCCGAGCTTCTGCTGATGCCCTCCAGTACATAATAACCGTGGCTGTAAAATGCAGTATCGCCGGGTTTCATTATATGAGGGATAAATGAAGCGGTATCTTTATTTTTATCCGGGTTGGGTAGTGAGGTGATGTATGTAAACACATCCTTATGCAGGTAATGCTTGCTGTCGGGATTTGCCATTAACTGGCCGTTGCCTCTGAAGTTAACAAATGCATCTGGGAAAAGAATGAAACTCTCTCCCGATTTTTTGTCCTCAAACTTTACTTTAAAATAATGTTTTGGATCGGGCGGGTTAATTGAATCGCCAAAATAAGTAACCATGTACTTACCCATGTCGGTAGCAACACCCTTTACGAGTGTAAGATTCTCTGCCGGATTTTCTGTACTGCCTTCACCAAAGTTTACCATAATGCCGCTCCTGTTCCAACTGATTACTTCTTTTTTGGAAGAGGATATTAGTACACCAATCAGCACAAGGCCAAAACCGAAATGAGCCAGTGATGCCCCGGCCTTTATCATCTTTCCTTTAACTCCGGTAAAAATGTACATGAAATTAGCTACAGCAGCATACACTGATGAAAAGATGCTGAAATGAATTGCTGCAAGAAAACCAATTCCGAATTTATTAAAGTTAATATTTCCAAATACGCTAATAGAGAATGTTATAACAGCCGCAATTACCGTAGGCAGCCAAATACTTTTAAGAAAAGCCGATCTGCTTGTTTGTTTATATTTCAGGTATTGACTGATGGCAGTTAATATACCAATGATGAAAGAAAACAGTATAAGAACCTTGTTATATGAATATTCAATTTCCTGCGGAGGGGCAAACTTGGTTCCAAACAATTTATTGCCTACGGGTAAAGAAGTTTTGCCAATAATAAATATAGCCGATATAAATAAAAGCAAGGCACCGACAAACAGCCAGAACTCTCTTGAATCAATTGCCTCTTCCTTTGCCACAACCGGAATTTTTTTATAATTCCAGGCAAACAGTATAAGTGATGGCAATACAAAAACAAGTAGAAAAGTAAGTAGCTGGCCATTCATACCCAAATCTGTAAAGGCATGCACACTTGTATCGCCCAAAATACCGCTTCTCGTTAAGAAGGTGGAATAGTTAATAAGTAAGAACTGAAGAATAAAAAACAAGAAAGTAGAGCGCAACGACTGGCCTGAATGCTTAAAGGCAATAAGGGTATGAATGCCACTGATGCCAATAATCCACGGAACCAATGAAGCGTTTTCAACAGGATCCCATGCCCAGTAACCACCGAAAGTTAAGCTTTCGTAAGCCCATGCACCACCCATCATAATACCCAGTCCAAGCACTGCTGCTGCAAAAATAGCCCATGGGCGTACAACAGGAATCCAGCCGGTATAATCCCTGCGCCACAAAGCTGCAGTTGCAAATGCAAAAGGAACGATAGTGGCTGCAAAACCAAGAAAAAGAACCGGCGGGTGAATCACCATCCAATAGTTTTGAAGCAAAGGATTCAGCCCATTTCCATCACTGATAAAACTCCGATAGTCGGTCTTTAAAATACCATTATCAAAACCGATGGGGAATTGATCGGGACTCAGCATTCCTTCATTACGCATCAATACAAACGGGTTGCTTCCTATTTTAATATTAAAGAAGAACACGCCTAAAACCATTGTAGCCAAAGCGAACTGTGCAAAACTGATTGTAACCATTACAGGAGCTTCCCATTCTTTTTCCCTCAGGATAATAATTCCTCCCAATACACAATGCCAGAAACTCCAGAGCAGAAAACTGCCTTCCTGCCCTTCCCAGAAACAACTTAAAATATACTTTGTTTCAAGTTCAAGATTACTATGTTTCCAGGCATAAGCATACTCAAACTGGTGATTGTAAATAATGTAATACAGGGTGATGAAAATCCCAACAACGGATATTATTTCGGTAACAAATGCAGATCGGGCAATTTTCTTCCAGCTTAATTGTTCAATTGAATTTTTTGCTTTTACTGATTTGAAATAAGCTATTGTGGCAAATAAGGAGGAAATAAGGGAAAGAACGGTCAGGAAATTTCCAATCTGTCCGGGTAATAAATGTTCACCTGTGTATGATGGCATAGAAATTAATTATTTGAAAGCCCTTTCACCTGCTGATGACGATATACAACAGCACAGGGCAAAAAGTTTTATTTAGCGGCTGTACTGATTTTTGCTTTTGAATCGGTGTACTTACTTGGGCATTTGATCAGAATATCATCACACAAAAAAGCACTGTCGGTCATTTTTCCTTTTAAAACCATACGATCACTCTTTACCATATCAGTTGGAGGCTGACCTTTCAGGTACACTACTTTTGCCCTTCCTCCCAGCGAATCAACAATATGAAAGCTCAGATAATTCGGATTTTTCAAAGCATCGTACACAATTTTCTTTCCTTCTGTGGTATCAAGCCGGGCAATAATGTGTATAAATTTACCGGGTTTAGCCTTAGCTGAACTGATTGTATCATAAGTTGATAGATCACCTATTGAACTGATCAGAATACCAATTGCAACTGCTATTACCACAAGTATAACGATGTGTACTGTCTTCATTTTTCTCAGTTGTATTTTAAGAAGTGCGAAGTTAGCCCAAAAACACCTCCGTTTTGGCACATCAGTTAAAATTTGACGAGCGGAGAAATCTCTTTTTAACATACCTCTGTTCTTTTTCACCCGGCCGTACTCTGTGCAAAACTTATTCTGCAACCTTTCGTTTATGTTATGATGTCTTATACCTTTGCACAGTTTTCTCAAATTCCATGAATATGACAGATTTGTCGCAGTTCGATCATAATGATGCCGCAAACCCTAATAACAACATCTTTGGTCTGCCATTTAGCGAAGAAGATGCTGAACTGATAATATTTCCTGTTCCATGGGAGGCAACAGTAAGCTACCGGGCCGGAACAGCAAGAGCACCGGAACACATCTTTAAAGCAAGCTTCCAGGTTGAACTATATGATAATGACACGAACGATGCCTGGCGCAGAGGTATTTATATGCTTGATACCGACAGAAAAATTCTTCTGAAAAGCGACTATCTACGGAAAGAAGCAGAGCTTTATATCAATTATGTGGCCCAGGATGAAAATGTGAACGATAATAAGTTCATGTGCAAAACACTGAAAGAAGTAAATGAAGGAAGTGTTTTTCTGAATAACTGGGTGTACGAACAAACCAAAGCCTTACTCGACAAAGGAAAATTAGTTGCTTTACTTGGTGGCGATCATAGCACTCCCCTTGGATATTACAAAGCTCTTGCTGAAAAACATGGCGATTTTGGCATTCTCCAGATTGATGCTCATCTCGACTTAAGAGAGTCATACGAAGGCTTTGTTTATTCACATGCTTCGGTAATGTTCAATGCGCTGAAGGAAATACCACAGATAAAAAAAATAGTTCCGGTTGGTGTAAGAGATTATGGAGATAATGAACTGGCTGTTGTAAATAATTCCGATGGCCGAATTGTATGCTTCTTCTACAAAGACATACTTGAAAGCATGTACGAGGGCAAAACATGGCAAACGATAGTAAACGAAATTGTTGAACAGCTTCCCCAAACAATCTTCATAAGTTTTGATATTGACGGGCTTGATCCCAAACTCTGCCGTAACACAGGAACTCCCGTAATGGGCGGATTTGAAACAGAACAGGTGTTTTATCTTATCAGAAAAATTTTGCAAAGCGGGCGTAAACTTATTGGTTTTGATCTTGTAGAAGTTGGAATGAGTACAACCGAAGGAGACGAAAATGCAGGTGCTCGTGTTTTATACAAAATGTGCAACTTTTTGCTTGCCAGCAACGCAAAATAATAAAGATCATTCTCAATCTTTAATCCTTGTTACAGTATCACCTCAACCTACCTTTGTAGAAATTTTTGCAATGGCTGAAGATTTACATATTATTCAGGGAACAAAGGAAGAACAGTACACTGAACTTATACCTCAAATCAAAGGATTGATCGATGGAGAACCCGACCTTATAGCCAATCTTTCAAATATTTGTGCAGCGCTCAAAACACAGTTCAACTGGCTCTGGGTTGGATTTTATATTGTAAAACATAATGAACTTGTTCTTGGTCCCTTTCAGGGTCCGGTAGCTTGTACACGTATCCGCAAAGGCAAAGGTGTTTGCGGCAGATCCTGGGCCGATGCTCAAACAGTTATAGTAGCCGATGTTGAGCAGTTTCCCGGCCATATTGCCTGCAGCAGTTTTAGTAAATCTGAAATTGTAGTTCCGGCAATACGAAATAATGAAGTGATAGCCGTTCTGGACGTTGACAGTATTGATCTCAATACGTTTGATAAAACCGATCAGTTTTTTCTGGAAAAAATTATTTCACTCATCGAGTTCTGATAATGAAAAAAACAAAACTGCTTCTTTACGGTGCCAATGGTTATACTGGCAAACTCATTGCCAGGTATGCAAGAGAGAATAATCTCTCTCTTGTTCTTGCGGGAAGAAATGAAGCATCGATAGCTGCATTGGCAAAAGAACTTGATTTTGAATACAGAATTTTTACACTGGATTCTTCAGCAGCAATTGAACAGCATTTACAGGATGTGCAGGTGGTCATTCATGCTGCCGGACCATTTATTAATACTGCTGCCACAATGGTGCAAGCCTGCATCTCTACCGGAACACATTATATTGACATTAATGGCGATATACCTGTTTTTGAACAGATCAAAACCTATCATACTGCTGCCCTCAATGCAGGTGTAATGCTTATG
Organism: Chitinophagaceae bacterium UBA1953; assembly: GCA_002336115.1. Lineage (GTDB taxonomy): Bacteria > Bacteroidota > Bacteroidia > Chitinophagales > Chitinophagaceae > Lacibacter. Next base: position 22,512 of record DDEN01000004.1, on the reverse strand, counting down.
CCGGGTGCCGGTTTTGATGTAATTCCAACCGATTGTTGTGCTCTCTATCTAAAAGAACAAATGCCCGATGCAACACATCTGCAAATGGCATTTATCCCTTCACGTTCACAAACCAGTCATGGTACCGCTACAACTATGGCAACACGGCTTGGTGAAAAAGCATTCATAAGAGTTGAAGGGAATTTGGTAAAAAAACCTCTTGGTTACAAAGGCATGTGGCTTTCAGTTAATGGAGAGAGCCGTTTTGTAATGAGCCTCCAATGGGGCGATATTTCAACAGCTTATCATACGACAGGAATACCAAATGTGGAAATGTTCACCGGCATTAAGCCAATAGTGTACCGTATTCTTAAATTTCAGTTTCTGTTTAACTGGCTGCTACGAATGAAAATAATAAGAAAATATATTCAGAAAAAAATCGACAAGGCACCATCAGGCCCAACAGATGAACAAAGAGCGGCTTCAAGTACAATCGTCTGGGGAAAGGTAAAAAATGCTGCAGGGGAGGAAATTACTCACCAGTTTGTTTGCGCTGATGGTTACAGCGTTACAGCCTGGGGAGTTTTAACAGTTGCAAAGAAAATAGTTTCCGGCAATTTTAAACCAGGTTATCAAACTCCTGCGGCATGTTATGGCAAGCAGTTTATTGATGAAATACAAGGCACTGTAAATAGGTTTTAGCTACAAACCTTAAAATGTACAGGGAAGAATATTAAATACAATTGACATAACCACCAGAATAAACTTAACAAAACTGAAAAACATTACTATATAAACTCTTAAATATTATTACTTACTCCCGTAAAATACCTGAATCTTTTTTAAAAACAGTCTCTGTACATTGCTTATAACCGGGAAAAACCGTTTAACTTTATTTTTATCTGTTAATCTCAAAAATCTGTAAACCTGATAGCTGAAGAAAAATCACCAACCGCAGCCGAAGGCCCTTTAAGCTAAATATTCGCATTCATGAATTTTAATCCACTGAAGATTAAACCCCAAATCCTCACATTATTCTGTTTAGCTGCGGGTGCCTTTTTATCGCTGTTAATAATGTTTTCGTGTTTTTTTAAAATACAGTCTTTTATTGTTCTGGCTCCTCATTATGTTATAACCAAATTCAATACCGGACTTGGTTATTTTCTTGCATCAGCTTCTTTTTACCTTATTGCACTAAAAAATAAAAAAAACACCGGCTTTGTTCTTTCCTTATTCGTTTTGCTGTTAAGCACTATAACAATTGCCGAGCATTTTTTTCATTGGAATGCCGGGATCGATGAATTAATGATAAAAGATGATCTGACTGATCCGGCTAAATATCCCGGCAGAATGACCGCCGGTTCTGCAGTACACATGTTTTTACTTTCTTTAGTACTTATAAGTATCAGGTTTAAGAAGGAATATATTATAAACGATATTTTAGTTATTCCGCTTTGGGCATCTTCCTTTCTTGTATTAATTGGTTATTTATACCAGGCAGCTCTTAATCAGTTTTTTCCAGGTTACTCAAACATTGCTCCTGTTACAGTTACCACAATGTTTTTTATAACAAGTGCTGTTTTTTTTAATAATTCGCAGGATGGTATAATTGCTCCATTTACTAAAGGAACAACCGCAGCAAGAGTAAACAGAAGAATTTTAATCGTCAGTATTATTGCAACACTTCTGTTTGCGTGGCTGCGGATGGAAGGCGAATTAAGGGGCTTATACCTTCACAGTTTTGGTGCAGTTTTAATGGCTTTATTTTTTATACTTGTTCTTGTATATACAACAAGAACATCAACAATAACACTCAACAGAGCCGAAGAAGAAACAAAAAAGCAGAAAGAACTTTCCGAAAGTATTGTAGAGAGTTTACCCGGCATTTTTCTTTTGCTTAATGAGAACGGAGAAATACTCAGGACCAATAAACAAACAGAAATTACAACGGGTTTACTGAATGCTGAATTGTTTAAAAAAAGCATACAGATTCTTTTTCCTGAAGATCAGAAAAAAACAATGCTTGTTTTTTTTGATGAAGTTAAAAAACAAGGTGTTTCAACTACCGAAGCCAGCCTTCTTAACAATGCCGGCAATTCTGTTGCTTTTTTCTTTAAAGCAGTGCCTGTTCTTTATGAAAACTCTAATTGCATTGTTGTAACAGGTGTTGATATTACTGAACGTAAATCAGCAGAGCAGGAAGTTCACCTGGCCAATATACAATTACGAAAGCTTACGAAACATATCCACAACCTCAGGGAAAACGAACGCATTCACACTGCCAAGGAAATACATGATGAACTGGGGCAGCAATTGACAGTAATTAAAATGAATGCTTCCTTGCTTAAAAACAAGTCAATTGCACAGGAAGAACAGGACCTCCGCATAGATCACGTAATTAATCTTTCTGAAAAAACAATCAACAGCATACGCAGAATTGTATATGAATTGAGACCTCAGGCAATTGAAGATCTTGGAATAATTGAAGTATTTAAACTCCATTCAAAAGAATTTCAAAGCCAGACAGGAATTGCTTTAAACTTTTTCACTGAAATAGAAACATTGAATACTTCATTCAGCACTTCAACAACACTGTTCAGGATTTACCAGGAATGTTTAACCAATGTGGCACGTTATGCAGAGGCTACAAGTGTAAATGCTTCATTGGATTTTCAGGAAAATGAATTAATGCTAACTGTCAGTGATAATGGAAAAGGGTTTGACATATCTGACCTCAAAAAAATAGAGTCGCTTGGTGTTATCGGAATGAGAGAACGTGCAGGAATGATAGGCGGTCATTTTTCAATTCATAGTGAACCGGGCGAAGGAACGCATATCCATGTAACAGTTGATCTTTCAAAAGAGCTGAATTGAAAACACACACAGAACAAAACCAACAGCATTTATTCCTTTTGTCAATAACACGAAAAATCATATTTTAAAATAATATATACAACAGAACTGAAAACCTTTTCAGTTCTTTCCTCGTCTATAATCCGAACAGCTTTAACCAATCATCACAACGCTGGTAATAATATGCATAAAAGTCAGGAAAAAGAAAATGATCCCTTGAGAAAGAAAGCAATTGAACTACGCTTACGTGAAGTTCCTGCTGAAACACTTATAGGGAAAGTTATTCAACGTGTATTAAGCGGCGAATCAGAATTTGATTTTAATTCTTTGCTAAGGAACCTCATAAGCCAGGCAGAAGTTGATGAGAATGCTGTTAATAAAATACTCGGCAACAATCTGCTAAAAGAAATCAGGCTTTACGTTTCAGGTTTACCAAATACAAAATAATTTTAAAAAGAAGAAATAAACACCTTAACTCAAAGCAACACATTGCAGGTCAAGCAGCATTGTAATTTCTCCTTCCCTTTCTGTGGTTTTTTCATTATAATAGTCCAGCCTTTTTGAAAGATCTTTCCGATGTGGTTGTACAAATAGTTGTGCGAAATTTTTTACTTGCGAATTGTGCCTGAAAACAATTTCCACATTGCGTTTACATTGTATAAGAATATTCAGTTTGCTAACGTTTCCTTCAGTCACCATTATTTCAATACATTGACGTATTATCCGGAAAATAGAAAGCCGGTCAATTTCAGGAAGAGTATGTGATCTGTCTCCAAGTGTAATTTCAACAGGTATTTTATACCTATTGCTGAGTTGTTCAGCATAAATTGAAATTCCATTTTCAAAACCAAGGTCAATAAGCATTGAAGGAGTAAGTTCAAACGAAATATTATTCAGTCCATCAATTGCTTTCTTTACTCCGTCATCGGCTTTTTGTAACAAATCACTCTTGCCCTGAATCATCTGCAAAAACATTCTGCTTGTAACCAGTGTCTGCGCAATATCATCACGCAGAGAAAGCAACAGGGAATATTCTTCTTTTTCATGCTGAAGATCAATTTCACGCAATTCAGATAAGTGCTGGCTCTGTTGTTCTTCCATCAGCCTGTTGTGTAGCTTTACAAAATGACGGTATAAAGACAACAGAATAAGTAAGAAAACGATAATCGACAAAACCAAATTAGAATTGTACACTAATTGTATCATATAATCCGGAACCGGCAAAAGAAGTGGTGCCTTTACATCAGTAAAGCTGATTGTTAAAATCAAAGATGCAAGTATTAGAGAAACTTTTATCACTTTAGTTAAAGTACCCGGGTTATAGAGAAAAATGTAGAGATAGATCAGCATGAAAGGGAAATAAAAAAACATCACTCCTGTTGCTCTTCCAAAACGATATGCTGTCCAGAAAATAATAAATCCGTTGATAAAAGTGATGATGATTACCGAAATAAAATGCCAGTGATTATGAAAAAGAGAAATTCCTAACAATAACAAAACAATTGCTGTAAAATAAATTGTAGCCGATAGATTATCCTTTACCGGCGACCACAACACAACAGGTATAAAAAAAAGAAGGATTGCAGAAGATAAAACACAAAATAAAGTATAGGGCAAATCCTTTTCATCAAGTACCTGATCATTTAAACGACTAATACTTCTCATAGCCGTAGCATTTCCTGTAATTTACCAAAATACATGCTAAATATACCAAACGGCTATGGTTAATTACGAAACATAAATGCTTTCATCTATTCCATTATCGAATAGAGTTATTTAAGAACTTACTATTTAATTTATATATTAAGATGACCGCTGATATAACACGATCACATTGCTGTTTAAACATGAATTGATTGATAAAGCCAGAACAGTTAACCGGATTATTTTATATTGCAGCATGAGTATAATTACAGAATTGACTGATTATTTGATAAAAGAGGCGCTCTTTGTTTTTGCGTTGGAATCGGAAGCTTCAGACGAATTTGCAGAGCTTAACCATTTGTTTACCGGTATTGGAAAAGTAAATGCTGCCTATGCTCTTACAAAATACATCGCACACGAAAAACCAAAACTTATTATTAACCTCGGTTCAGCAGGCAGCAGCTATTATAAAAAAGGAGATGTTGTATGTGGTACAAAATTTATTCAGCGTGATATGGATGTGCGGGGGCTTGGCTATGATTTATACGAAACGCCTTTATCAGGGATTGCACCTGTACTTCAGTATGGTTTATCGTTCAAAGGCATTCCTGAAGCCACAATTGGCAGCGGCGATAACTTTGAAATGAATCATTCGGAAACAATCTATACTGTAGTTGATATGGAAGCCTATCCTCTTGCATTGATAGCAAAACAGGAAAACATTCCATTCCTGTGCCTTAAATATATTTCTGATGGCGCAGATAACAGTGCCGCAGAAGACTGGACAGTACAGGTACACATGGCTGCTGCAAAATTCAGGGAACTGCTGTTTGGAAACCAATAAGCAAAGCCAATATGCGGCTTTAAGCTAAAAATATTCCCTGCCTTATTAGTACAGGAATGGTTCATTTCTTAAGCCCCGAAAAGATCATGAGGCTTTATGCTAAAAAAATCATTCATCAGCAATGCTAATAATACTACAAAAGCAATCATTGCAAAAACAATTACAATCTGCACCACTGAAATTTTCTGAATTTCATGCCGGTCTTTTACTTTGCAGATTTCACCAGGACAGTGTTGTGCTTTTTCTTTATAAACCATATTATAAAAAAGACAACCGAGACAGATACCGAATACTGATTCAAAAAACAAGAAAATAAGACAAACCAAACAGATAAGGCCGGTAACAATGCTGTACGAATTAACCAGCACCATCAGCACAAACATGGTGGAAGAAAGCAATACACCAATAATCCATGCAAACTTCTTTTGTGCCGCACCAACATATTCGGGAGTTTGCCTGCTAACAATCAGCCGTGAAATAATAAGGGTTGGCGAATATTTTGGCGAAACAAATACACGAATAATAAAATCAAGCATAAAAACCACAATCACATATTTAATCATTAAAAAGTTGCCTTTGAAAATGATGAACATAAGTGAAAGGAATGTAAAGAAAAACAAAATCCCTGCAGCCGCCCGTATTTCACGCTCATTCAATACCGGAATAGAATACCCTTCAACTGTTTCGCCAAACTGTTTTGCCATTTTTATTTTAAAATAATTACTTTTTCTCCATATATAAAAATTTGTTTACAAATGAAAAGTCATCTTTAAAGATTTAGTATTTCTATTATGGTACCGGTTGCCACAAAGAAAAAAGTTCAATACACCATCCACATATTATTTTTTTTCTGTTCCCGATTCACCTACCTTAATGCATCAATTTTCAAATCATCACCTTTACAATTACTTGCAATGAACCGGCGTGACGCAGTTAAATCACTCGGGCTTGTTTCCGGCCATGTACTCTTTCCTTCTGTACTTTCCAGTTTTTTAAGCAGTTGGACAAATAAAGACATGAGCAGTTACAATCCGGTTTTTTTCAGTACCGAAGAATACAAACTTGTTACAGAACTCATCGACATCATTATCCCTGCAACAAAAACAGCTTCTGCATCGCAGGTAAACACACAGGTATTTCTCGACCAGGTGTTCAGGCAATGTATGGACAATGATCAGCAACAACTCATACACGATGGGCTTTCACAAATAAGCAAAAGCTTCAGCGAAGCAACTGATAAAACACAGTTTGTAGTTGATGTTGATAAGAAAGCATTTACCAAAGACAAAAACTATGCATGGTTTAAAACACTCAAGCGCTTTACCATGATTGGTTTCTTTACATCAAAAGAAGGAACAACAAAAGCCAGTAACTATGTAAAAGTACCCGATGCTTACAAAGGCGAAATACCAATGGACAGCAACACACTTAACTACGGAAAAACCAATCTCCATTTCTAACATTCAGCTTTATGGAAAACGTTTTTATTTCAGGTAAAGGCACAATCGAAAATACATACGATGCCATCGTCATCGGTTCAGGTATCACCGGCGGCATTGCAGCCAAAGAGCTTACACAAAAAGGTTTGAAGGTACTGGTGCTTGAACGTGGCCGCATGGTGGTACACATGAAAGATTATCCCACTGCTATGCTCGATCCATGGGAACTTCCACTACGCAACATGGTAAGTATGGAAGAAGAAAAGCAATATGAAATTCAGAAAACATTGTACCTCTTTGGGCAGGACAGTAAGGATTTCCTGGTAAAAGACAGAGATCATCCATACGTGCAGGATAAACCGTTTACATGGTATCGTGGTTACCAGGTAGGCGGTCGGTCCCTATTATGGTCGAAACATTGTTACCGTTTAAGTGATCTTGATTTTGAAGCCAACCTCAAAGAAGGAATTGGTATTGACTGGCCCATCCGTTATAAAGATATTGAGCAGTGGTACAGTTATATTGAATCGTATATCGGCATCAGCGGTAATAAAGATGGAATTGCCAATATTCCTGATGGAAAATTTCTGCCTCCATTTGAAATGAACAGTTTTGAAAAACACATCCGTGAACGACTGAGGAAGAAGTTTCCCGAACGTGATTTAATCATCGGGCGCATGGCCATACTAACGGCAGACCATAACGGCCGTTACCGCTGCCACAGCCGCAATCTTTGTCACAGGGGTTGCCCATACGGCGCACCTTACTCAAGCAACGCAGGCGCATTGCCCGATGCTGCTAAAACAGGCAAACTTACTATTCGCCCATACTCCATTGTTGAAAGTCTTATCTACGATAATAAAACCAACAAGCTGAAAGGTGTAAGGGTGATTGATACAGAAACTAAACAAAGCATTGAGTTTTTTGCAAAGCTTGTTTTTCTCAACGCATCAACTATTGGCACTACACAGATATTGCTGCAGTCAAAAACAAAGGAATTTCCTAACGGACTTGCCAACAGCAGTGGCGTGCTTGGTCATTACCTTATGGATCATCATGCAGCAATTGGTGCAACTGGTGGCTACAGCGGATTAAAGAACAGTTTCTATTATGGTCAGCGGCCGGCAAGTGTATATGTGCCCCGCTTCCGCAACGTAACAAAAAACGACCAGGCTTACCTGCGTGGTTTTGGTTTTGAAAACTACACCGACCGTAACGACTGGACACGTGGTTTTGGTGCAGCAGGCATTGGTGCAGAATGGAAAGAGAATTTATGCAAGCCAGGCGACTGGCATGCGTATTTTGAAGCGTATGGCGAAACATTACCCGATTATAAAAACACAGTAAGTCTGAGTGCCGATAAAAAAGATAAATGGGGATTAGCCCTGCCCGTTCTATCAATGGAGTATGGCGAAAATGAAAAGAAGATGCGCAAGGATATGCAGGATACAGCAGTTGAAATGCTACAGGCTGCAGAACTTGATTGGGTTAAGCCATTTGATTATGGTATGATTCCGGGAAGTGTGATACATGAAATGGGTACAGCACGTATGGGCAATGATCCAAAAACTTCTGTACTGAATAAATGGAACCAATCGCATGATATCAGAAACCTGTTTGTTACCGATGGATCATGCATGGTATCATCGCCCTGCCAAAACCCATCGCTTACCTACATGGCACTTACTGCAAGAGCATGCGATTATGCAGTGAAGGAATTAAAGAAAGGGAAGATTTAAAGTGTGATTAACCCCTGAAGGTTTTCAAAGCCATTATTCATAGGCGATGTCTGTGCTGATGGGCTGCGCATTGGCCGCACAACTCGCCGCACTATGAAGATACTCCGCTGTAATACGGCGAGTGCCACAAAACCTGCACACATACCCTTCTGACACTTCGCCTGAAGAATTTCTTGGGAAGACTCGGCGGTGAAGGAAGGGAAATGTTTAGAAAAATAGATATACTGTAATAACTTATTTATAAAAAGTCTGAAGCACAGAAATCATTTATATAACTTAGTGCTGGACGAATTTTCAACCTAAGACTTCGTAATTAACTATATGAAAAAATTATTGACAATTTTCATTATTACAATTGCAGTAATTGTCACCTCCTTTACATTACCCGCACACAAAAACATTTCAACTAATTATATAAAATCTGATAGTATAAAAGACATTCTTGCATTATACGGCGAGTATGTTTTTAACAGGGGAAAATGTAACCGTTGCCATACATTGTCATTTTCGGAAACAGACAAAATCAGTCTTGATGGACAAGGTGGAAAATCTCCAAACACTTGGCATGTTATGCATATCCTTGACCCCGAAAGTGTGATACCAGAAAGTAAAATGCCTCGCTTTAAACACTTAGGTTATCAGGAAATAAGCAAGACTAAATTATTTGAATTAGCATCTCAGCATAATAACAATATACTTTCTGACACAACAAAACTTTATCAGAATTTAGCTTATGAATTAAGCACATTTGAAAAAAGCACAGAACCAATAAATCAACTTATTGATAATATCAGCAATAAGGAAATAATCCCTCTTGTCATTTTCATTCAGCAAATTCCTTCAAGTACAGAGAAAAAGAAACAGGATTCAATTCAAAGTAAAATCTTTCTGCAACAGAATGAAGAAATACTAAAAAAATGGCAAATACAGATCGCCGACAAAGAAAGTGACCTTAACAAATTTTCAATAAGTAAAAACAAAGACATCATAAATGAAGGAAAAAAACTTTTTAACCAAACATGCAGCGTATGTCATGGAGATGAAGGTCAGGGATCAATTGGTCCAAACTTCAGAGATAATTACTGGTTACATGGAAGTACAATAGAAAACATTTTACATACAATTATTGAGGGTGTCCCTGACAAAGGAATGATTTCATGGAAATATACAATTACACCTGAGCAGGCAGGAAAGATTATTGCGTATATAAAATCAATTAATGGAAAACGTCACCCCGCAGAAAAAGAATCACAAGGAAACAAAGAATAAAATATTTCTTTATCGGCCTTTATCTCATAACCACACATCATATTTATTTATTTTCTTATCGGCTGCTGTCAATCAAGTCTGTGATATTCCGGTTGGTAAGGATACTACCCCGTAAGAAATCAAAAACTATAAGAAAGCAAGAATAAATGAATTCATCTCCTTGAATAAATGTTCATTGCCCAAATTACATTTGTAATTCCTAAAGCTATAGCTCCGGTTAGTGCCAGAAAAACTAAATTTCCATCAATAACCGGAATTGTAAGCGCTTTAAATTGACACAAAATTATACAGATGCTCATTGGGAAGAAACTTGCTAACAACTGAATGCTTCGCTTTTTTATAAAGCTGATTAGCATAAGAAAAACAACATTCAATAAGGAGAGTACAATAACAGGAATTAAGAAAACAACATAATACATTGAAATAGCATTTATATCTTTCCCTTCCGAATTGCCAGCAATAAAAAACATTACAATCAATGAGAATACAAGTCCCATAAAAAATATATACCTGTTTTTCATTATTGTAAGTCTAAAATGAATTTGCATTTATCAAAATGATTTTCTCCGTTGACGTTCGCCCAGCCAACAACACGTACACCGCAGTTGAAAGTTAAGCAAGATTTCAATTCACATAAGAAAGCCCTCGCTATAATCAGCAAGGGCTTTCTTATTTTGAACAATCTCTCTTAAAGATCATTCATCAATATTTTTTATCGGTTGACAAGGATACCACCAATAAGAAAGACGAGTCAAATTACTGTACTACCAATTTCTGCTGATATACGTTACGACCAGCAATAACTTTTACAAAATAAACCCCGGGAGAAAGAACCTGATTTACAGTGTACAAGTTGGTATTTACAATTTTATCCGTAAACTGTACTCTTCCCATTACATCATAAACAGAAATCTGAGATTGGTAATTAGAGATTTCGTCAGGAAGTGAAATAGTAAAAAAGGAACGAGCTGGGTTGGGATAAATAGATATTTCTTTTGACTTATTCGGAGTATTGATTCCAGTAACAATTGTTTCAGGAGCAAGAGCAATACCACGAAAAGCAGTATTAGTCGGTGCGGTGGCAATGGTAACCGGAGTTCCGGTAAGGGTGCCATTATAACCACTTGCATCAGTAAGTGTAACAATTGAATTGGCACTTGATGTATTTGTTGTGGCAAAAAATGTAACATCTGTTCCTGTTACATAAGCTGCTAACCCTCTTACACTGACTGCAATGTTACCATTACTGACCCAGGTAGTACCATCGAAAGAGTATTTTTGTAAACCAGTTGCATCATCATTGGCAATATACAATACATCATATCCCGGAACGCTTGCAGACAGGTCGGCAAAGAAAAAACCATAAGGACTTCCTGTGGCAGTGGGAATGCCGGTAAGATTAGTAACTGTTTGACCGGTACTTGTGGGAAGACCAGTCCCTACCGTTGCAATCCTTATACCAGTGGAACCTGAAGTGGTATAAAGCTGTCCACCGAAAATATTAAGATACCTTGTGTTCGTAAAAGCACTTTCTACCTGAACCGATGTTGTTGCACCAAGGGTTGCATACCTGACACCTACGTTTGAACCACTGACCCAGAAAACAGAACCATCAGTTGATACTACTGAACGTGGGTTACCGGCGCTTGCATAATCAGTCAGTGCTGTGGTTACATCAATATTACCACTTGCATCCATTCGGCCAACTACCCTGTTTACAGCAGCAGAGGTTGTAGTATTTACAGTTGCTGTGCCGGGAGCTGCATCATAGCCAGCCATTAAAATGTATCGCTTGTCATCTGAACGGGTAATTAACCCCTCCGAAGTAGCAGTACCTGAAAGGGTAAGAATACGATTGGCACCTGATACAACTGTTGGCAAGGCGTAAGTGTTGAGAAGTGTTCCGTCTGTTTTATATTCAAGCAGGTAGGCACTTGTTGCAGCATTGGAGAGTGCAGCACTTCCATCCCCCACCTTTACTACCATTATCGACCCCTGAGCAAATGCCTCAACTAAAAAAGAATGAACAGCTAAAATAACTAATAGAGTAAATATTTTTTTCATAACAGGTTTTGGTTAAATGTTAATAAATATAATTATGGTTTTATTTAAAATTCATGCAAATTCCGCTCTTAGTATTTCATTGAACCAGATAACGATCAGTTGAACAAAGATTAAAAGCTGAACACTATCATGAGTTGGCAACTCATATTTGTTTACACCATTACAAAAAGCTGATATCAATGAAACCTCTGCGGTGTAGGATTGTTGAAATTTTATGTGTAAGATGATGTGGTGAGCATAAGCTGAGCCTGTAATAATACTGTAATCAGTAAAAGAACTGTAGGTAAAATTAATTTCATAGCAAATATTTTAGTGACCAACGAATATACTTGGTTTTTGAAAACATTTCTATGCTCCATATCAATTTTCTATTAACAATTTTCCCGTTGGGAATGTAACCTTGCAGGGATTGTGACAGAGATCAGGTTCAACAATAATCATCGTCATATCGTTTAAGACCGGCTTAAGTCCGTGAACTTTACCTTTCTTCACCAGCATGTCAGGTTGTTTTTGAATTTAACACTGGCTTTACAAGATAAGGTACATTAATATCCATTTTTCTTCAGTTGAACTTTAATAAATAAAATTCCATATACCGGAGCATAAAAAACATCTGCCATTTTAAGGATTTGCCGATATTAATAAAAAACGTATCGTGAACCTAACCCGTTTTTTATTGGCTGCCGGTTCAGCAAAAACAATCAACCCAATCCATTTCGTGCAACAGGATACCGCCTAGCAGGATAAAAACACAAACCACGCTCTTTAGCTGCCATGATTTTCTTTCAACTTTCTCATTAAAAGCCTTACACCCTGGGTTGTATTATCATTGAACGAGTTAGTGAAAATAATATAGGCGATGTTTTTAAGCCTGTCGATATGTACAATCGTAAAATACGTAAATGCCCCTGTTCCTGAATGCACAGAAAGTTCTTTTCCGTTTTCATATATATTAAACCAGCCAAGTGAATAATTTTCCACCCCTTTATGAATATAGTTATAAGTCTTGGCCTTTAAATAATTATTCTGCCCCTGAAGACCTTGCAAATTAAGCTGAATGAACGTGATATAGTCTTTGAGTTTTATGTTTAAGTCTCCAGCCGGTTCTGTATAATCTAAATGGGCACCTTTCGCAGAAGAAACAGGTACTAATTTATTCTCTTCATAAGTATGGCCCCAAGTGTCTTTATGTAACTGGTTTTCGGGCCAGGAAAATTTTACATTTAAGTTCAAATCTTTATTAAACACTTTTTCAACCAATTGCTCCCAACTTTTTCCGGTTACCCTTTCTAACATTAATGCAGCAAGTGTGTATCCCGCATTTGAATAAATGAACGGATTCTTTTCATCGGGCTTTACAGGATTTAATGTTAATGCAAACCTGCCAAACTGTTTTCTTCTTTCCTGATCTGTTCCTTTAAAGTTGGGTATCTGAACATCATCCTCTCCCTGAAAAGGTTGTATTCCTGCTCTGTGCGAAAGCAAATCTAAAAGTGTAATGTTGGCATAGGCGGTATTGCTTCCTTTTTTCCATTCCGGAAATAAATCAAAGAAACGGGTACTCCAGTTCAGTTTCCCTCTTTCAACATATGCAGCAATAATAAAAGCAGTCATTGCTTTGGTATTTGAGCCGAGATGAAACCGGTCATTAAGTGTTGCCGTATCAGGAAGGTTTATTGAATGTTTTCCCAATGCCGCAATCTCCACTATTGCTTTCGCTTCAACAACAGCATAACTGATTTCGGGAATGTTATATAAAGTCCGGATGGAATCTGAATATTGAACCGTTTTTTGTGCAGATACATAGAAAAAAACCGGTGTGATTACAAAAAGGAAAATGATTCTTCTCATATTAATTTTTACCCGCAGAATTAAAGAAAGCATCGGCATACCTGTTGCTATACCCATCTGTATTCCTTTTTTTACAGATCAGTAATAAGCTGAAACTAACTGATGAAACACAGAACATCCATCCAGAAATCTGCAAGGCATTTATTTTTTCTATTTGGTGTTACTTTAAATATTGTTATTCATTCTATTTACTGCATTTAAAGAAACATTTACCATCAACAGGAAATTTTAGACAGAACTACATCTAATATTCTCAGGCAATTTTTAAAATATCATTACAAGATCATTTCTTCGCATTTCCGTTCAATTTTTATTGATCAGTATATCCTGTTGCAAATGTACAGAAGCACAGAGCGTTCTTATTTGACATAGGTCAAGTAGCAATTTTTCTTCTTATCCGGCTTAAACGTTCCTGTGTAATACCTAAATACGCTGCAATATGAAAAAGAGGAATACTTTCAAGCAGGGTTGGCTGTTGTTGAAGCAGCTTCCTATAACGCTGTTCCGCTGTCATGGAAAGCACCTCTATAACCCTGTTTTCAAGAATGGATATATAATTTGCCATTATATTATTTGTGATAAGGGAATATTTCTGAGCTGAGCTTGCAGCCTGAAAATCTTTTAATTCACAAATCAGCACTTCACTGTCAACAATAGCTTCGATAGAAAAATTATTTGCAATTCCTTTTAACAAGGATGTTGGGCAACAGTCAATATCTCCTTCCAGTGTAAAGCCAAGGGTATAAGCTTTATCATTTTTTTTTAAGGAAGTTTTAAATGCACCACTTTTTATGTAAAAAAAGAAAGAAGGATAAGAATTGTAACGGATAATCGTTTCACCTTTTTTTATCCGTTTTTCTTTACCTATTTTCTGAATAATTGTATAGAAATAGTTCGATTGTTTTTCGGGAATATTATCAAAAAGAAATTCAGGTGAAATCATTTTTTTATCGAAAATAAATTTTATTGCAAAAAAAACCTTACTGCTCTTCGTTTTTCATTAAATCAGGTAAACACAGTTAAACAAGGATGAAAAGCTGAAAGCTATCCTGGGTTTGCAGCCACAGTCAGCATTCACCTTTCTTTTCTTTACTCATCTTTTTCCCACTGGCACGTTTATTTGCTGGAATCTAAGGATAGCCTGGAATCCCAACCGGAAAGAAAATCACCTCTTCCTCATTAACTAATAAACCAGTTTTTGTTTCTTTGGTAACTGAAGATTTTATTTCATTGTAATTTAACAATGCAACCCGGCATGTTTTACAAGGTTTATAAACCACATCCTTTACTCAGTGATATCGTAAATGATATCATGATCTTTCAATGTGATTTTGATAAGAGTAAACCCATGCCAGTGTTGCCGATGCCGCCTTTACCCGAGCACCGACTCTTTTTTTACCCGTATGATACAGTGAATGCCGATTACTTTTTAAGCAGCCGGAAAATAAGTCTGCATGGAGCAAGCTTAGTAGGCCCGCAACTGGAACGTTTAAATATACAGTTGGGTTACAGGCACCTGGTTATTAAAGTGGGCTTTCAACCCGGAGCATTGAGCAGGTTTTTAGGCATTCCTATGACTGATCTGTTACAGGTAGAAGCATTTAATGCGGCCGATATTATGAGCAATCGTGTTTTACAACTAAATGAAGAGCTGAAAAATGAAACCTGCTTTAACAGGATGAAATCAAGGATTGATACTTTTTTAATGGAAAGAATGGGTAAGGTAAAAGCCGCATTACCTGTAGATAAAGCATTGGCCTGTCTGGTAAATGGAAAAATGCGGATTGATATTGATACCCTTGCAAAACAATCCTTTCTTAGTAACAGGCAATTTGAAAGACTGGTAAAAGAACGTACAGGTTTCTCACCTAAATTTTATGCAAGGCAGGCCCGGTTTTACAGCGCCTGGCAGTTGAAAGAAAAGTACCCGGATATAAGCTGGACAAAAATTGCATACGAGTGCGGTTACTACGACCAGATGCACCTTATAAAAGATTTTAAAGAATTTGCAGGTGTTAGCCCTACTAAAGCAAAAACAGATATACTGCAAATGCCATTTAACCCCAATAGCCCGGTTCCCAAAATTGATTAAACTCCTTTCAGTAAGGAAGAATGTCGTTTTCTTACTATTTAAGCAAGCTGCAGCAAAATAGTTTTGCTCGTACGAATAACTATTTACAACCAACTTTTGTACACAAGAAACAAAAAACAATCAGCATGAATAAAACTGTTGACCGTAGAAATGCAATCAAACAAGCTGCATTAGCAATAACGGGCTTATTCATTATGCCAGTAAAAACTTATACTCAACCTGATAAAATGAATGATATGCCAGACAGCCCTCTGCTCCCCTTTCTGATACCTCCCTTTCCACCGTTGGAACCAGGCCCGGGCGGTATGGATATTCGTGTATTAATCCGTTGTACACAAACCAACCGGCAGTTTTCCTGTGCTGAGTTTGCCATGTCGGCTAAGAAAATGGGACCAGCACCTCATTACCATAAACAACTGGATGAGTTAATGTATGTTGTTGAAGGAACTGTAAGTGTATTGATAGAAGATACGTTATATGAAGTACCTGCCGGTGGCTGGCACATGCGCCCCCGCAACAAAGTGCATACCTTTTTCAATAATACAGATAAACCTTTCCGGGCAATTGATATGTATTTCAACCAGAACTTTGAAGACTATCTGGAAGAAATGTTTCACCAGATAATTCCAGATATGCAAAAAAACAAGTTAACAGCACAAGACCCTGGAATAGCTTTGCGTATGCATACTCTCCATGAAAAATTTGGCATGGTGGGCTACCCTGAGAAAAGAAAAGCTATTATAGAAAAGTATGGGCTAAATCCATAATTTTTTTCGCAGCAATGTCTATCGAAGAGGACATTGCGTTATTAAAACATTTTTTCATTTATTGTGCCTAATCATATCAAGTATGCAACGTCCCCGCTAGCTATATACAAACCAGAACTGTAGTTGAAGGGAGACGTTGCAAAGCCCCCCTTTGGTAATCCCTTGTTAGCAGTTGCTTTGTTTAAGACATTTTTGCAAATGTATTCTCAATGTCCGTCAACCATTTTACCCTTTTTTCATGACTTACAGATTTTACCGATGTATAACTTATCCAATTAAGGTTTTTGTAACCCATCGTTTTAAAAACACTCTTTAACATTGCTTTTCGGATTAAATTTCCAATTAAAAGGGAATACATTATTTTGGGTTTATTCATTGTTGTAATAATGGTTACACTTTGTAAATTTTTCAAAAGCGGCACTAATCCAAACCCTCTCGGATGATGGTCGTACACAATTCCCGGACTTAAAACTCTGTCAATGAAACCTTTGGTTGTTGCGGGCATTAAGTCCCACCAAATTGGGAAAATAAAAATCAAATGGTCGGCCTTTTTAAGGCGTTCGTTGTAATCTATCACTTGTGGGTCAATCGGCTTGTGTTCCACAAAGGCTTTTAAATCTGCTTTTGACATTACGGGATTAAATCTATCGTTGTCAAGGTGCATAAGGTCGACTTCGTAATTTGCCTTTTGAAGTCCTTTTGTTACTGCATTTAAGATAGCGTTGCAATAGCTCCCCTCGTAAGGATGATTAAATACGATTATTGCTCTCATTTCTTTAACTGTTTTAAAATTCAGTACAAAATTGAGAAGTCAACAAGCAATTGAACGATAACAATTGTAAAGAAATGAGATTAGTGTCTGTTTCGTATTCGGCTCAAAGAAACAGGTGTAATGCCTAAATACGAAGCAATGTAATGTTGTGGAATGCGCTGAAGAATATGAGGATGTTTCACAATTAATTCATCGTATCGTTGTTGGGGATTATTTCTAAGAAATGAATACAAAAGTTGTTGAGATTGGAAAAGTCTTTTAAATAAATGGGCTTCCAATTTCTTTTTTAACTCAGATGAGTTTTCGATAATATTTTGAAAGTCGTTTTTCAAAATTGTTTGTAAAATACAAGGTTCTAAACTTTCAATGCTATACAAACTTGGTTGATTTGTTATGAAACTTTCGATAGAAGAAACGCTATCGCCTTCAAAAAAGAATTGAGTGGTTATTTCTTTACCGTCATTATTCACCCAAGTCCGCAAACAACCTTTTTCTATAAAAAACATCGTTCTGGAGATTTTTCCCTCCTGCAAAACAATAGTTTTCGCCGGAACAACTAATTGTTTGAAATAGGGTCTAAAAAAATCCCAATTTTTTTGCTTTATATTGACTTGTTTCATCTTTTAATGTCGTTTTTTTTCAGCAACATCTCTTTTCATAGCCTGTGCCAGGCCAAAGGACGTTGCATAACTCCCACCTCACAATTCCCTGCTTAAATCTATATCCATCAATTCGGCATATCCTGTAACGAGATAAGCACCCTGCTCACCATTTAAATAAAACTCTGCCGAACTGTGTACATAATCAACCGGACTACTGCTCAAATTCCATTTACCTTTCTTTCACAATATCTCTCGAAGAGGATATTGCGTTATTGAAACATTTCTTTTTATTTATGAAACCTTACCATACTCCTTCGATCTGTGGAACAGTCGTTTTAACAGGCATAGCCTAAGATAAGGATTGTGCAAATGAAACGCAATGTCCCCATCAGCCTTTTGCGAAATTTCATCTTCACCTGTTGGGAGACGTTGATGCGAAGCAAAAGTACAAAGCCCCGCCAGATGCTGCCAATATAATGACAGCTAAAATGATCTTTTTCATTTTAAAAATTTTAGATGATGTTTTGAATGAGAGTTATTGATGCAGTAGCAGCGAAGTACTTGCTGAATTCATTTGCCGGCGTTGCAAAACATTCAACTGCTGATGCTTTCTTCATGGTTTGATTCCTTTAAAACAGAATCAATGATTGATACCTGAAATGCAAAAAATGTAACCTTTCGGAATTGTTAAAGAAAAAGAAGAGTATTTCACGCAAAGAGACAAAGAAGACAAAGTGCACAAAGAGTTTATTATTTTTTTTGAGACCACAAACGATAAGGTACTCTATCAACTATTATTAAGCAATTCTTCTTTAAACTGAATCCAGTATTTCTTTGTGAGAATACCAACATAATAACGAAACGATAAAACAAAATGAATCAGTAGCCACAATAAGAATATCGGTTGACCTCTGAATACAGGAACCTGAAAATTTTCATCTTTTCCTATTGTATATGTTATCGTTGTTATCTCAACATCATAACACATAAAACTCGACAGACCAACCAGAAGCACAAAACATAAAAAGAGCACACCTACTCTATGATTGTAATAAAGAAGAAAAGCATTAATACAGATTAATATTAATCCAAGTATATGTTTCCATTGAAACGTATATTCCGTTGTTGAAATTTTTACAACAAGTATTATAAAGAAAATTACAAGAATTAAAAAAGGAATGTAATCAAGATACTTTTTTAGCTTTTCATTTTTCATATGGTTATATATTTTACTTCTCCCCCGCTAACTCCAGCACCACTTCCCATTCTGCATCTGTTACTTTACCAACACTTAAACGGCCAAGACGAAGCAAATCCATATTTGCCAAACGCTTATCGGTTTTCATCTGTGCAAGTGTAACCGGCTTTTTTAATTTACGTACGGGTTTCAGATCAACCACCACCCATGCATCTTCATCCGTAGTAGGATCCTGGTAAGCTTCCTTCACCACTTTGGCAATGCCGACAATTTCCAGTCCTTCATTGCTGTGGTAGAAAAACAATTCATCACCTTTCTTCATGTCACGGAGGTTATTGCGTGCAGCATAATTGCGTACACCATCCCAGAAAGTCTGTTTGTCTTTTACAAACTGATCCCAACTGTATTTAAACGGTTCTGATTTTACTAACCAATGAGCCATAGAAGAAAATTAGAAATTAATAATTAAAAATGAAAAAATGCAAATTCAGGTACGTTCTTATTTTTGATTTTTCACTTTTCATTTTTCATTTACTCAATTCTACCATCCATTTGCCAGTACATCAGCCATGTGCAATGTTTGGAGATTGTAACCTTTCTTTTTAATGTATCCATCAAGATGCATCAGGCAACTCAGATCGGTTGAGATAAGGTACTGGGCACCGGTAGCAACTGCGTTGTTTACTTTCTGATCGGCCATTGCAACCGAAATGGTTTCATATTTCACTGCAAATGTTCCGCCGAAACCACAACAGGTTTCGTTATCATTCATTTCAACCAGCTCAAGTCCTCGAACATGTTTCAGCAACTTACGTGGGCCTTCTTTTATTTTACATTCACGTAATGCAGCACAACTGTTATGGTAAGTTGCTTTCCCTTCAAGTGATGCACCAATATCTTCCACCTTCAGTACATCAGTCAAGAATTCAGTAAACTCATACATGCGTTTCTTCAAACTCTTTACTTCATTATGTACAGAAGAATTATCAAATAAGGTGTTGTAATAATTACGTACAAAGCCGGTGCAGGATGCACTTGGAGCAACAATATAATCTGTACCTGCAAAATCCTTGATGAACTTTGCGGCAACAGCCCTTGCTTCGTCCTGGAATCCTGAATTAAAAGAAGGCTGCCCACAGCAGGTTTGATTGGTATTATAGCTGACAGTGCATCCCAGCTTTTCCAGCACTTTAATCATATTAAATGCTGTTTGCGGATAAAGCTGATCTACAAAGCAGGGAATAAATAATTGAATATTCATTGGATACCTCTGCCTGGTGCAGAGCTGTTATTTCTTTAAAGATAAGTTCAATAAAATCATTTTCAAGGCAGTGATTGCCGCTTCTTCGCCTTTGTGCCCATGAATACCACCAAGACGTTCATACGCCTGTTCAATTGTATTAACAGTCAGCACTCCAAAAATTGTCGGAACATCCAGCATAAAATTCAGTTGCGTTACAGATTCGGTTACTGTTTTGCACACATAATCAAAATGTGGTGTACCTCCCTGGATTACACAACCAAGCGTAATAAACGCATGCGGACGTGTTTTAAGATGCCTTGATTTACATTCCCAATATGCTTTTACAGCAAACCCGATTTCAACAGCTCCCGGAACAGTTATAGTAACTATTTCGCCCACACCAAATTCTTCTAATCTCTTTCTGCAACCACTTTCCAGTTCATCCACAATTGCTGCATTCCATTCGGTACGTACCAGCACAATACAGGCACCCGAAAAATCATGAGTGCCTGCATTTAAATCATATAAATTACTGTTGCTAACCTCTGCCATATAACATGGGTTGCCCCTTTATTATTAGTCAATATTCACACCCAAACGTGCAAGGTATTTATCAGCCATACCACCTGCATTTGTTTTGGGATATTTTTCAACGATGATTTTCAGCAAATCAGCTTCTTTTTCTTTTTTACCTAAAACATCATAAGCCATTGCAGCACGAAACAGGTTTTCAGATGAAGTAAATTCATCTTTATCATTCAGTTTCCCTGCTTTTTCATACAGCTCAGCGCCTTTTTCTTTTTTATCAGTACTCATGTATGCATCGCCCAGCATACGCCATGCAGCGCTCTGGATTTGAGTGGCACTTGTTGAAAAATCTTCAAGATATTTAATTGCGTTTTTGAAATCACCCTTACGTAGATAAATGGAACCTGCGTAATAGTTCGACAGGTTTGCAGCATCTGTTCCGCTGTATGTTTTAATAATTTTCAGGAACCCTGCTGAAGATCCATCGCCATTTAAAGCAAGATCAAGTGAATCCATGCCATAGTAAGCTTCTGCACGGCTCATTGCCTCAACTGCCTTTGCTTCCTTTGGCGCTTTAATGAAATTCTTATACACTAACCAACCACCTGCAAGTACGATAACCAACCCGCCGATAATTGTTACAGGTTTTGAAAAACGGCCCCAAAAATCCTTCGCTTTCTTAATAACATGCACTTCATTTAATTCCTGTGCTGTTGTTTTTTTAGTTTCTGACATTGTTTTATGAATTCTTGTTAAATGCTTTTTTATACGACGCAAAGATTATTAATCAATAATGAACGGATAGTTCTGATCAACATATACATCCTTCAGTAGTTCATCTTCAGTTGGGAATGGACTTTCTTCTGCAAACCTTACACATTCTTCCACTTCCAGCCTTATTCTTTCGTTAATTGCTTCAATCTCTGTTTCAGGCACACTGTAAAATCCCAGTAATTTCTTTTTTACTGTTTCAATAGGATCTCTCTCCTTATATGCTTCCACCTCATCCTTTGAACGGTACTTCTGCGGATCGCTCATTGAGTGACCTTTATAACGGTATGTTTTGATTTCAATTAAAGTAGGGCCATCGCCTTTTCTTGCCCTGCTCACTGCACGGGCAACACCATCATGAACTGCTTCCGGATCCATTCCATCAATACTATCGGCAGGCATATCGTAAGCATCAGCAAGTTTGTAAATGTCAATTACATTACTTGTACGTTCAACCGAAGTTCCCATTGCGTAGTTGTTGTTTTCGCAAATGAAAATCACCGGCAGTTTCCACAACATTGCAAGGTTAAATGTTTCGTGCAGCATACCCTGGCGTGCAGCACCATCACCAAAAAATGTAAGAGCTACGTTATCTGTACCATTGTACTTTTCAGGAAAAGCCAAACCTGCACCAGTACCAATTTGTGCACCCACAATACCATGTCCGCCAAAAAAGCCTACATCAGCTCCAAAGAAGTGCATACTTCCACCCTTACCTTTTGAGCAACCTGTTGCTTTACCATACATTTCAGCCATACAGCTTTTTGCACTCACACCTTTGGCAATTGCCAAACCATGATCCCTGTACGCTGTAATCATTTTGTCTTCTGGTTTGGTTGCTGTCATACAGCCGGCAG
>DDEN01000027.1 GCA_002336115.1 Chitinophagaceae bacterium UBA1953 | reverse complement strand
GCAAATTAATTACAGCAGATAAAATAACAGGTGTTTTAAATAGCCTTCATCATGTTTAAACAATTGGACAAAAATAACTGGAACAGACGTGAACACTTTGATTTTTTCAATCAATTTGATGAACCGTTCTTTGGCATTGTTGCAGAATTAGATTGCACAAATGCCTATAAAATTTGCAATGATAATTCATTACCATTTTTTCTTTATTATCATTTTCAATCAATAATTGCAGTAAACCAAATTGATGCGTTCAGATACAGAATAAAAGATGACGAAATAATTATTTTTGATACAATTCATGTAACTACCACAATTAGCAGAGATGACAATACATTTGCATTTTCATTTATACCAGCAACACCATTATTTAAAGAATTTTGTGAATTAGCAAAAATCGAGATTGATAAAATTAAGAATTCAAAAGGTTTAGGACTAACAGAAAATACAGGGCGATTAGATGTAATACATTTTTCAACCGTTCCCTGGATAAGTTTTTCAGGCGTAACTCATGCCAGAAATTTCAGGTATAAGGAAAGTGTACCGAAAATTACTTTTGGTAAATATTATCAAAAAAATGACAAAATAATAATGCCAATTTCGATAAATGTTCATCATGGTTTAATGGACGGTTATCATGTTGGTCAATATCTTAAATTACTTGAACAACTGATGAATGATAAATTTGCATAATATGCAATAGCTGCCAGGAGTGGGCTTTCCGTTATGGTGCAGGCATATTGAACTACACAAAACAAAATTCAAAATATTTGACAATGATAAAAAAGACCCTTTTACCAATTTTGCTTGCCACCATCTGGATTAGCATTTCCGAATTTGTTCGCAACACGTTTTTATTACACAATTATTGGACAGAACACTACCAAAATTTGGGGTTAACATTTCCTGAACAGCCAATTAATGGCGCAGTTTGGGGAATATGGTCATTTTGTTTTGCAACAGCTATTTTCATATTCAGCAAAAAATATACGCTCTTTCAAACTACCTTTTTATCCTGGTTTGTTGGTTTTGTTTTTATGTGGCTGGTTGTTGGAAATTTAGGAGTGTTGCCTTTCGGGATATTACTAATTGCTATTCCTTTGAGTTTATTGGAAGCTTTTTTGGCAACTTTTATCATTTTTAAACTTTCGAACAAAAAATGAATTTAAGTCAAACAGCAGTGCGTGCAATTGATGCATAAGGCGGTTCCTATGGATGGCGCGCGTTTATGACGCATACCCATGCTCCCGCGAATCATTTCGCTTGCTTGCCCCGTTCGCGCGCGCCTTTTTTTCAGACGCGTGCGGCAAGTAAAACACGATTATAAGCAGCAACTTGAAAAACAACATATGCCGGAAAGATATAAAGCCTTTGATCGCCATACTTTATCACATTACCTTGACAGATGGATACCGTTATTTGATATCCGGCAGATAGTTATCATTTTAAAATAAAACACTAAAACCAAATTATGAAAAAGCACAAGGTTATTATAACTATTTTTCTGTTCAGTTTATAGTTAATGTTGCTGATCGCCCTGCTCAGAGGTTATGTGAGTGTGATGAGCAGCTCGCTGGCAGGATTTATTGCATATTTCCTGTTGACAAATTATTTCATTTACAAGCTCAAATCAAAACTGAATTTTCCTATTTACAACTCGTACAAATTTCGCAATAAATAAACTTATTATTACAAAAAATATATAAATAAGCATATCTGATTATGCTTATTTAAACTATATTTGCATAAATAAGAAGTTTTATGAGCGGATTAAGCCTTATCCCAACAGAAAAGATAATAGAACGGCTCAGGTACGAAAACCCATGGTGGGTTAGCAGGCAAATACCTGAAACTTATGGTGCAATGTCGAGGCGGCTGTATTTCGAATTGTTTTACCCCTTTGTGGCCGAAAAGGATGTGCGCAGGGCCCTGGTTTTGATGGGACCAAGGCGCGTAGGCAAAACCGTACTTTTATTTCACAGCATTCAGCAGTTGATTGAAGATGCAGTAAACCCGCATCAAATTTTCTTTGTTGGCATCGATAACCCCATCTATGTGCATTTGAGCCTGGAAGATATTTTAATGCTGTGTAAAAAATCATTGAACCTTACCCACCTTAACGGTTGCTATATATTTTTTGATGAAATACAATACCTGAAGGACTGGGAACGGCACCTGAAAGTACTGGTTGATTCGTATCCTGACACGAAATTTGTTGTTTCGGGTTCGGTAGCTGCCGCATTAAAATGGCACAGCACCGAGAGCGGGGCCGGGCGATTTACTGATTTTATGTTGCCGCCCTTAACCTTCCAGGAATATATACACTTAAAAAAACTGAACCACCTTATATACACCGGCAATATTGATTATGGAGGCAAACCGGTTCAGTACTGCCTTACACACGATATAAAAGTGCTGAACAAGGAATTTTTAGATTATCTGAACTTTGGAGGCTATCCCGAAGTGGTATTGTCGGAAAAAATCCAGAGCGATATGGGGCGTTACGTGAAAAATGATATTGTCGACAAAGTACTGCTCAGGGATTTGCCCAGTTTATATGGCATAAAGGATGTGCAGGAATTAAACCGGTTTTTTACTTATATTGCCTATCATTCCGGCAATGAATTTTCGTACGAAAGAATGGCCAGGGAAAGTGGCATACAAAAGGAAACCCTGAAAAAATACCTGGAATACCTGGAAGCTGCTTTTTTGATAAAAGTACTGAACAAAGTGGATATAAATGCCAGGCGCTTAAAACGGGTTACCAGCTTTAAAGTCTATTTAACCAATCCCTCATTGCGTACTGCATTGTTTTCGCCCATTACCGAAACCGATAGCGAAATGGGTAGCATGGTCGAAACTGCTGTACTCTCGCAATGGATGCACCGGGAACAATTAGATTTAACCTATGCCCGATGGAAAGAAGGCAGAAATGAAGGCGAAGTGGACCTGGTGCTGGTTGATCATAAAAAAATCAAACCCGTTTGGTGTGTTGAGATAAAATGGAGCAACCGCTATTTCGAAAAGCCACAGGAATTACTGAGTTTAATTAGTTTTTGTAAAGCAAATGATTTAAAAAACGCATTGGTTACTACTATTGACCAAACGGGAGTTAAACAAGCTGGCGGATTGCTGTTTTCGTATTTGCCGGCATCGGTATATTCGTACAATATTGGCGAAATAACGTTAAAAATGAAAAGTGCCAATTAAAGTAGATTATGATTAATTTAATCGGATGCATATTCTCCTGAGCTGTGCTTACTCCCGTTCGCACGCGTCTTATTTCCAGGCGCGTGCGCCAGGGGAAACACGATTATAAGCAGCAACTTTAAAAACAATATATGCCGGAAAGATATAAAGCCTTTGATCGCCATACTTTATCACATTATCTTGACTGGATG
>DDEN01000043.1 GCA_002336115.1 Chitinophagaceae bacterium UBA1953 | reverse complement strand
TTGGGCATTTGTACATTCCATGTCCATGCTTTTTGGATCCTTTGTAATCGGGGCGTTTAATTTTGAGGGTTTCGGAATTGTGATGAGTTATATGTACCTGGCCGATACCGCAAAAATGCTGATACTTTTTATTGGACTGATCATACTGCTGGGTATTGGTATGAGTATGGTAAAAGTTTTCCTGTTTTCGGCCAACAGTTATTTTAATTTTCTTTCACCCAAAATGAGATCGGCTTTTCGCAGGGATCAGTTCATGCTTCCTTTTCTCATTTCAACGGTGATTTTGCTATTTATTAAATACCCAATTTCGCTTTATGATACGCTGATTTTGTTCATGCCGGTATTTATGCTTTTGCCTTTGTATTGGGGAATAAACCGTTACCCCGTTTTTTATTTCGAGGAAACGCCCAAATCAATAAATATCAGTTACAGGCTCGTTTTAATTACCCTGGGTGCCATTATAGTGTACAGGGCTGTGCTGGGAATCGGAATAAATATCGGATAAAGAAGAACAATTTCAGGCAACCGGCATGGTTGGATCAATATCTGTTGCCCATTGGTAGATGCCGCCATCTAGGACGTATATATTTCTAAACTTCAGTTTTTCGGTAAGATATAAATATGGTGCCTGGCTTTTAACGCCGTAGAGGCAATAAATGATAACAGGTATGTCGCGGCTAATCAAATGATGAAGATCAGGCAAATCAATCTGAGGAATACTGATAGCCCCGGGAATATGACATTCTTCGAATTTTTCAGCCTCACGTGTATCGATAAGCTGAAAGTTTTCATTTTTATCGAATTTTTCTTTTAATTCAAATGTAGTTATATACTTCATGTAGCTCGAAATTCAACCTTGAAGGTTTGATTTTATTTAGAAATCAAAGATAAGGAAACAAAGGGACAAAAAAAAGGAGTGCAAAGCACTCCAATTTTTTTGTCAGTCAAGGTAAGATTATTTCTTAACTTTGATAAGACCTTTAGCGATTGAATCAGCGTGAGCGATTGAGTCAGCAACTAAAGCAGCTTTAGCTGTTGAGTCAGCTATACGAGCTTGTTCTGCAGCTACATTAGCTAATGAATCAGCCTGAGCTATTGAATCCTGACGAGCTTTTTCAGCTTTTTCTTCTGCGCTGGGTCCGCATGCTACGAAAGCTACCATACCAGCAACAACAAACATTGCAAATAATTTTTTCATATCTAGGTTTAATTAAAAAACGGTGCAAAAGTACAAGGTTTTATAATATGATTCAAACATTATTCAAAAAAAAATTAAGTTTTTTTAACATATTTTGTATGATGCTGAATATCAGACTTATAAAATGCATATTAAAATTGAAAAGATATTAACAATTCTAAAAAAAATGTTAATAATCAATAATTATTGCTGTTGTATAGAAGAAAAAATGCGAAAAACAGTCCATTTTGTTTAAATTCCTGATGGATTTAGTGGTGGACCTTTGTAGCTTTTGCAGTTAGGTAATCAAAAACTTGCTCAGCATTAAAACCTTAGTCTAAGGGCTTCCGAATATTGTTACCGGGTGAACTATCTAAATTTTTGATCTTGTTTGAAGTTAAGGCACTAACAATAAAGTTGTTATAAATATGGGTGGAAGAATGTTGGAAAGTTTTCGTTCTGAATTCTTTTTTCAAATCGATTTCAGAAAGTGTTTTGGTTTCCGGGCCGCTTATTTCGTTCAATTGGATTACCTTTGCACATCTTTAATACAATACCAGCATGTCGTATTCTTTTATACCTGACCTTCCTTTTAAAGAGCCGGTTATTGTTTTTACCATTCTTCTCACCATTATCCTTGTAGCGCCTATTATATTTAAAAAATTCCGCATTCCCGGTATCATCGGGCTTATAGTTTCAGGTATGGTAATAGGCCAGCATGGAATGAACCTGGTTGAGTCGGGCGAAAGCATAAAACTATTGAGCACTGCCGGATTACTTTACCTAATGTTTCTGGCAGGGCTTGAACTTAATTCACGCGACTTTTTAAGAAACCGCAACAAAAGCATGGTTTTTGGTTCGCTTACATTTTTTATTCCCTTGATTTTTGGATTAGTTGTAGCACATTTCTTTCTTTCTTATAATTTTCTCGAATCGTTGCTGATTGCCAGCATGTTCTCTACCCATACTTTGATTGCCTACCCTATCGCCAGTCGCCTGGGAATCACCCGGAGTGAATCCGTGATGATTACCATAGGTGGTACCATTATTACGGATACGGCTGTATTGGTTTTGCTTGCCTTTATTTCGGCTGCCACACAGGGAACATTTACCCTGTTGTTCTGGATTAAAATGATTTTATCCATATCGGCATTTTCTTTCCTGATTTTATGGGGAGTACCAAAAATAAGTACCTGGTTTTTCAAAAACATGGAGGGCGAAAGCGGATCGCAGTATGTATTTGTGCTTGCAATGCTTTTTGTATCCGGATTGCTTGCCAGCGTGGCTGGAATAGAACCGATAATTGGTTCATTTTTAGCTGGTCTGGCTCTCAGCAGCCTTATTCCTCATACCTCTGCCCTGATGAACCGGATATCCTTTATTGGGAACAACTTTTTTATACCTATATTCCTGATCAGCGTTGGGATGATGGTTGATTTTACTGCTTTATTTACAGGATTTGGTGCATTGATTTTTGCCGGTACACTGGTAATAGTAGCAATTTTAAGTAAATATGCAGCTGCCTGGGTGATGCAAAAAATATACGGATACAGCAATTCCGAGCGACAGGTAATTTTCGGGCTGAGCGTTTCGCATGCCGCGGCAATTATAGCTGTAGTAATTGTGGGGTATAACCTGAAACTTATTGGTCTCGATGTACTGAATGGCGCTATCATGATTATCCTGGTTTCGTGTTTTATCAGTTCTTTTGTAACCGAACACTATGGAAGGAAGCTTGCTATTGATGAAGCCGACAAGATTCCGGCTAAAACTGACTTGCCGGAACGTATCCTTGTTCCTGTTTCAAACCCTGCAACCATTGAGGGTTTAATTGATTTTGCCATTTTATTACGCGAAAAAAATGATGAACAGCCGGTTTATATGCTTTCTGTAATACCCGACGATGCATTTGCCGAAGAACAGATCCTGAAAAATAACAAAATGTTCGAATCCGCAATTTCGCATGCTGCTGCTGCCGAAACTCCATTATCGCTTGTTTCGAGGGTCGATCTGAATGTGGCAAACGGAATTTCAAGAGCCGTAAAGGAATTGATGGTAAACAAAGTTGTGTTGGGATGGAATGGCAAAATTACGACCACCAACTTCTTTTTTGGCAGTATAATCGAAAATCTGATCAGCAGCACCGAGCAGATGGTGATGGTTGTAAAATCATCAAATCCTATCAACACCATTAAACGTATTCTCGTTGAAGTCCCGAAAAATGCACATGGTGAAGCCGGGTTTAACGCGTGGCTTGCAATGCTTAAAACTATTGCTTTGAGGACCAGTTCGAAACTGCATTTTTCCGGCGATGAAAAATCCTTGTCAAAAATCCGGGATTATTACAATACCGAAATTACTACCCTGGAAATTGAGTATCAGCCCAGGGTTTCTGCTCATCCTATTATCGATCAGGCCCCCGGAATTACAACCAATGACCTCTACGTTGTAATTGCAGCCAGGCGCCGGACGCTTTCGTACACGCATTATTTCGAAAATATGCCCAGGGACCTGGCAAAATTTTTTGGAAACAAAAACTTTATTATTATTTATCCTGAACAAAGGGCTTTCGAAAGGCAGGCACTTTCTTCCTCACTCGATGGGCTCGAAAACACTTCTATCCCTAATGGTGTTGAAAGATTTTCGAGTTTGGCAAAAATGAAAAAGAATACCCCTGAAAACCGGCATAACACCATGACAGAATAAATTAAAAATGCAATTGTGATGAATGTTCAGATACCTTTAGCAGAAATTCTCCGACCTAAAAATGCAGCTGATTATATAGGTCAAGCTCACCTGATGGCTGAAGGAACCGCATTCAGAAGAATGATTGACGGAGGTGCTGTACATTCAATGATTTTCTGGGGACCGCCGGGTGTAGGTAAAACTACCCTTGCACTGATACTGGCTAATGCTACGGGAAGGCAATTTTATACACTCAGTGCAATTAATTCAGGTGTTAAGGATGTTAGGGAAGTAATTGAAAAGGCAGGTAAGGATGCATCGCAACCCATTCTTTTTATTGATGAAATCCACAGGTTCAGCAAATCGCAGCAGGATTCGCTGCTGGGTGCCGTCGAAAGAGGAAC
>DDEN01000039.1:5193-5626 GCA_002336115.1 Chitinophagaceae bacterium UBA1953 | reverse complement strand
AATTCAACCCTTGATTCGCATTATTAACCTTCAAGTAACACAACATTCAAAAAAAACCTTTCAGAATTTGGGTTAAAGGAATAAACTTAACCTAATTAATATGGATGTTCCCACGATGGCTCCCAGTCAATATTGCGGGTAACACTTAAGTTGGCAAGCCTTTTTTGCGAGAAATCCTTTAGCATGACTTCAGTCAATGCCGGATCAATCTCATCCTGAATGCGCTGCCGGTACGATATCCGCCTGTCTCCATCATGAATTTTCTGGTATGCATCCGACACCAGATAAAAACGCATAGGCTGAACCGGGTCAATCTGCTTTGTTTCAAAATTAACCCTAATGCACAGCGACGAAGCAATATTCGGGTCCTCACTGGCAATAAAAAGCACAAGATAGTCTTCAACATGAGCTACCGCTTTTAAATCAGCCACTT
>DDEN01000039.1:0-5185 GCA_002336115.1 Chitinophagaceae bacterium UBA1953 | reverse complement strand
ACATGATTATACTAACAGGCTTCTTTTTCCGGTAAATGGAAATCCTTAATACCCAATGAAGTTCATCCTGATCATGGATTTAAACTGTCCTTTTACCGGATTTTAAATTCATTCGTTGATCTGCTTTAACCCCCCGTATTAAAGATTTTCTGCTTTATATTTGCAGCCTTTAATAAGAGAGACAAAACATCAATAATTGAATTATCAAAATGATAGATTATATCCAGCTCGAGGAAAACTTCAAGTATTACAGCAAAGAAGTTGTAATTAAAATTATTGATTTATACCTCGATAGTTATAATGAGAGATTAGAAACCATTCACAAAAATCTGGGGGAAAACGATCTGGAAAAACTCAAATTTAACGCTCACAGTATGAAGGGAATCATTGCCAACTTTATGGATAATGATGCATTTGTAATTGCAGGTAAACTGGAAGCTAAGGCAAGCAATGCAGAAATTGATGGTCTTGAGAAATTGTTCATTGAGTTCCAAACGCTTACCACAAACCTGTTGCTGGAACTGACGAATTTTAAAGAAAAACTCAACCAGCAGTAATTTGGTATATTTCGGGATATCAAATAAATAACTTAGCCTTCTTTAAAATTTGTATGACTCATATCCGGGCAATGTCTGAGGTTGGCTTAAGCAAAATATTTTTTGAGCCTGAGGAAAAACTCGTCAGGATGAATTGGCTTTGTGATATAATCCTGCATTCCAACAGCCAGAACCTTTTCCCTGATATTACTGGTGTCGGCGGCTGTTAAAGCAATAATAGGAACAGTTTTATTAAATTCACGTATCTGAATGGTTGCAGTATAGCCATCCATCACCGGCATTTGCAGATCCATCAAAACCAGGTCAAAATGTTCTTTCCTGGCTATTTCGACAGCAATCAGCCCGTTTTCGGCTACTACAACTTCGGCATTCCAGCCCTCGAGTAATTGTGAGGCTACAAGTATGTTCATCAATGTATCTTCAACAAGCAGAATGCGTTTATTTTTGAAATCGCTTTCTGTTTCACCTTCAAATGTATTGTTCAGCATTTTCATTTCTTTAGTTTTCAAATCGGCTGAAAACTCGAACGTTGAACCTTTTCCGACTTCAGAATTCACTTTTAACTCGCTATTGAAAAGCTGAAGAATGCGCCTGGTGATGGCCAACCCAAGCCCTGTACCTCCATAATTACGGGTTAAGGCTGTAGATGCCTGCATAAACGGGTTGAAAATATATTCAAGTTTTTCCTGGGCAATACCAATACCTGTATCCGCTACTGAGAACCTTAAAACTGCCGATTCATACTTTTTTCAATAACCCCGATCGTTACCCGTATGATGCCTTTACTTGTAAACTTTACTGCATTGGAAACCAGGTGGTTCAACACCTGGCTGAGCCGATGCGAATCGCTTAAAATGACGGATGGCAGATTTTGGTCTATTTGAAGCTCGATTTTATTTTCCTTTTCCTGGGCAACATAACTGTTCGCGGCAATAATCTCCGACACAAGTTTTTCAAGATTAAAAGCGTCTTCTTCAAGTTCAAGTTTGCCGGCTTCAATGGTATTAAAATCAAGGATATCATTAACCAGAACTAAAAGATTATCGGCAGAGGTTTTCAACATTCTGAGGTTTTCAAATTGGTCGGGCCGGGGATTTGAATTCAAAAGCAGGTGACCCATTCCGATTACCACATTAAGCGGAGTCCTTATTTCGTGGCTCATGATGTTAAGAAATTCAGATTTAGCCAGGCAAGCTTTTTCAGCTTCTTCTTTAGCCTGCAGCATCTTAATTTCAGCTTCTTTTCTTTTTGTAATTTCCAGCTTGAGTGTATCGACGATCTCGATCAAATCGTCATTTTCTCTAAAAGCATCCTTTTCATTCGGATTTATCTCCCGAAGTGCATGTTTCAATTTCAGGATTGATTGTTTTCTGAGTTCGATTTCCTCTTTTATAAGTGAATTTATTTCATCAAATTCCTGCTGACTTACTTTAAAATCATGTTCTGAAAGCTCCCGATCCTTATCGAAAGCATGATACGACTCATTGATTGCAGTAATAAACTGAAGGAACTTTTCGTCACCCGGTAATTTGGTATCAAAGTAATTATTTAGCTGGTACTGCAGAAGCTTATGGTGAGTCATATCTTTTAAGTTCCTTGTTAAATGTTGTAATTGGGTTTTATTCCTGTTTCTGTTAGAAAACCACCAAAGCTTATTCTATAGCACGGGTCGCGGTATTAATCCGTGAACCGATTTTTGTTGATACATTTCAAAGATGAACCTTTAATTATACAAGCGGCAAAAAATATACTTAAATCTTTGTTATGAAATAATAAAACATTGGGTATCCCATTGCTGTTCAATTCTTTTCTTTCGTCACCTTATATTACAACCATAAGCGGACTTGGATTGTCGTACTGTTACTTCCGCATTGAAAATTATAATTGACCTGAAATTTGAATCAGCTAATTTCTGTATCATTATGATTTGAGATCAAAAATCCCAAAACAGTTATTAATAAATGAATCATTTGTCCAAAAAACATACCAGTTTGACAGATATTACTTTTTTGATCATAAAGCGCTTCGCAACAGTCTTGATCCACTCTCGACAGTCATTTTTCATTCGTATGAAAATCTGTTATTTACAAGCTCAAATTCATGCTTGAACTGATTATACATTTTTTTGCTGCACGTATTTTATCTTGAAACATCGAACCATTCAAAGCTTTCAATCTGGCGCAAATTGAGAATTTTGTTTTTTATTTAGACAAAGCATGCACCTCGCATTATTGAGAATTGATTAAATTTGCGGTCATCTGTTTCAATCGGGTAAATCCACAATATCCTGCTTACAGCGGTTGCTCTGATGCCATTCAACTTTAATTTACATACTGAATATGAAATTGTTATACCGGGCAATAAAATCACTCCTTAAGTTAATCAGCCTATTGCCAGTGCGTATCCTATTCGTTTTGTCTGGCATATTACAGCCTTTGTTCAGTAAAGTTCTGAAATACAGGAAGAAAGTAATTTTAGAAAATCTGCGTAAATCGTTCCCGGCGAAAAGTGAAACTGAAATTGATTCAATTTTCAAGGGATTTTACCGCCATTTTTCAGATCTTTTTGTCGAAATCATTAAGCTCTTCAGTTTATCCGAAAAGGAGCTTTTCGAACGCGTTACTGTGTCGGACGAACAGGTTCTTACACAACTTGCAAGCGATAAAAAAGGCGTGGTTGTAGTTATGAGTCATAGTGGCAACTGGGAGTGGATCAGCCAGCGCGTTTGTTATTCAGGAAGAAGTTTTGATTATGTAGGCGTTGTTGCAAAAGAAGTCAGCAATCCTCATTTCGATAAAATATTTACACAGCTCAGGATGCGGTTGCAGGAAGGTTATTCGGAAATTATCCCTTTTAACCAAACAGCGAAGCACCTGGCCGCAGTGAGGCATAAAACCAGCATGATTATTACAATAGCTGATCAAACCCCACACCGCGACCAAATTCAATACCGGACTTCATTTCTGAACCAGGATAGCGGTGTATTCCTGGGACCTGAACGCATTGCCAAATCATTAAATTTTGCCGTTGTTTTCTGTCATGTATCAAAACCTGCGCGTGGCCTGTACCACATCAGCTACGAATTGATCACGGCATCACCAAAAGAAAACCCAACCTATGAAATTACAAATAAGCATGTAAAAATGCTCGAAGATGATATTATAAAACAGCCCGAAATCTGGCTATGGTCGCACAGACGCTGGAAATATCAGGCTAAAAAAGTTAGCTAATCAGGACATTACATGAGCATGATTTTCGTTTTGTTAATTTATCACAATCCGCTATTCCGGTATTCAGACTGATATGTATTTTTGCAATTGTTAAGTTCCCAATAGTTACGAACTGAATAATCTCTAAATTCGCAGAAAAAAAATACAGGCATATTTGCCAAAGGCAATATAGGCTTATTACTTATCAATCAATAAAATAGTTCAATTGGCACATATAGCTATAGTTATTTTAAACTGGAATGGCAGGGAATTTTTAGAAAAATTTCTACCTTCAGTAATTGCCAACAGCCGTGATATTGCGGAAGTTATTATTGCCGATAATGCATCAACTGATAGTTCAATCGAATTTCTTCAGGATAATTTTCCTGGAGTTCGTATTATTTCTAATCTCACCAATGGCGGATTTGCTCGAGGTTATAATGAAGCTCTCGCCGGTGTTGAAGCTGATTATTACATCTTGCTGAACTCCGATATTGAAGTTACGCCTAATTGGATTGAGCCTGTGATCAGCCTGATGGAAAGCGACCATAATATTGCAGCCTGCCAGCCTAAGTTACGATCATATTACGAGAAAGAAAAATTTGAATATGCCGGTGCCGCCGGGGGATTTATTGATGAATACGGATACCCGTTTTGCCGTGGGCGCATTTTTCAGCATCTTGAAAAGGATAACGGCCAATACGATGATGTCATGGAGATTTTCTGGGCTACAGGTGCCTGTATGTTTGTGCGCGCTGATTTGTACCGGCAGTTCGGTGGTTTCGACGAAGATTTCTTCGCACATATGGAAGAAATAGATTTTTGCTGGAGATTGAAAAACGGAGGGTACAAAATAATGTTCTGTCCTGATTCAGTTGTATACCACGTTGGCGGAGGAACTTTACCCAAAAAGTCATCCCAGAAAACCTACCTGAACTTCAGGAATAACCTTTCACTGTTATATAAAAATTTACCAGCCGAGCTTTTATGGCCTGTTTTTGCGGTGCGCTTTCCACTTGATGGAATAGCTGCCTTGAAATTTTTATTTGAAGCCGGTTTTAAAGATTTCTATGCTGTGCTCAGGGCTCACCTGTATTTCTACAGTCATTTCAGGAGTTTGCGTGAAAAACGCAGCAAATTCAAGCAGAGCATGGTACATGGGATATATAAGGGCAACCTTGTGAAAGAACATTACCTTCGCAAGAAAACACTTTTCACCCAACTGGATCCCGGCAAGTTTTCGGAATAGAATTAAATCCTTTTGGACGATTTGAAAGGTTGTAATGAACGCTTCAGTTTGAACCTTTCAGTTTTAGCTGCTCTGGCAGAGCGTTTCACCTTACGCATTTCACTTCAGAAAACTCTCAACAGCCAGCCGGTACGAATTGAGGCCAAATCCTGTGATCACACCTTTCATGC
>DDEN01000026.1 GCA_002336115.1 Chitinophagaceae bacterium UBA1953 | reverse complement strand
CGTACATCAAAGCAAAAGGAAAAAGAAAAAATCTGAAAGCTTCCATGTGATAAAGGTACAAACATTTTTTGCTGAACCTAACAAATTAAGCCCGGTTAATTATGATATTCAGAAAAACTGGTGTTTTTTGAAACAGTATCATGTCAGCAATTCGTTTTTAATATGATCATTACAGCGATTGGTTGTAAAAAATTGAATTTTTACTAATTTTACAGCATATAGTGACCTTAGGCCTTTAATATGATTTTATCCGAAATTACTTCTTACCTCAAATCGCTGATTCCATTAGGATTGCAGGAAAATTATGATAATTCCGGTTTACTCATTGGCCTGGAAGAAACGGAAATCAACGGAGTACTGATTTGTCTCGATGTTACCAGCGATATTCTTGACGAGGCGATTGAAAAAAAGTGTAATCTGGTTATCTCACATCACCCTTTGATTTTTTCAGGGCTTAAAAGTATTACCGGGCGCAGCCAAACTGAGCGGCTGGTAATGAGAGCTATAAAGGAAAATATCGCCATTTATGCGCTTCATACCAATCTCGATAATCATCACGAAGGGGTAAATTATTTACTGTGTCAGAAAATCGGAATACAACAACCAGAAATTCTGAAGCCAATGCCCGGAATACTCAGGAAACTGGTAACATTTTGCCCGGTTTCGCATGCCAACAATGTACGCGAAGCATTGTTTGCTGCAGGAACTGGTCATATCGGCAATTATGACAGCTGCAGTTTCAATTCGCAGGGCGAAGGAACATTCAGGGCACTGGAGGGAGCAACCCCATTTGTGGGCGAACCTGGCATACTTCATACAGAGGCCGAATTGCGAATCGAAACTATTTTCCCCGCGTACCTCGAAAACTGTGTAATTAAGGCGTTGAAGCATGCCCATCCTTACGAAGAAGTTGCCTATGATATTTATCCTTTAAGCAATCCACATCAGAAAACCGGAGCCGGAATGATCGGGAATCTTCAAAACGCAATAGATGCAAGAGATTTTTTACAAGGCATTNNTTGCGGTGGCTCGGGCAGTTTTTTAATTAATGATGCAATTAACTGTGGAGCTGATATTTACCTAACCGGAGATATTAAGTATCACGACTTTTTTCTGCCTGGTGATACAATGATTTTAGCCGATATCGGCCATTATGAAAGTGAACAATTCACAAAAGAACTGATATATACCTTATTAAAGAAAAAATTTACTACCTTTGCACTCTTTATTTCCGGATCGAACACTAATCCGGTTAATTATCTGTAAATCAACATAAAACATTATAATCTGCTATGGCAAAAAGTCTTGCTAACCCAGCTGAATCAATCGGTGACGAGATCAATAAAGTTGTAAATGCTACTGAATCGGGCGAAACAACCGGAACGCATGTTCCCGTTGAGTCTTCGAAAGAGGAGACAGAAAGTTCGATTGAGAAAAAACTCATCGCCTTGTATACGCTTCAGCAAAACGATTCGAAAATTGATCGGATAAAGATTGTTCGCGGGGAATTACCACTTGAAGTGGAAGACCTCGAAGATGAAGTTGCTGGTCTTGAAACCCGGATTGATAATTACATCCAGGAAATTGAATTACTCGACAAGCAGATTGCTGACAAGCAGTTGGCGATTAAAGAAAGTCATGCGCTTATAAAACGTTACGAAGAGCAACAGAACAACGTTCGTAACAACCGCGAATACGATGCGCTTACCAAGGAAATTGAATTCCAGAACCTCGAAATTCAATTGGCTGAAAAACGTATCCGTGAATTCACTGCCCAACTCACCATGAGCAAGGAAGAAATTGAAAACGCACAGCACGAACTGAGCGATCGTCGTAATGACCTGGAAGCTAAACGCAGTGAATTAACTGACATAGTGGCTGAAACCGAACTCGAAGAAAAAGAACTTATACACAAATCGGAACTTCAGCAGCGTAGCATCGAAGAGCGCCTTCTGATAGCGTATAAACGCATCAGGAAGAATGCCCGTAACGGGTTGGCTGTAGTACCTGTTGAGCGCGATGCATGCGGAGGCTGTTTCAGCTATATTCCTCCCCAGAGGCAGCTCGATATAAAACTTCACAAAAAGATCATTGTTTGCGAATTCTGTGGTCGTATCCTTGTCGACAAAGAACTGGCTGATTCACTTAGCTAAAAATACATCTTTTAAAAAAAAGGCTTCAACCTGATGTTGAAGCCTTTTTTTTATCCTTTATTTATAAAAGTTGCACCAGGATATATAAAAAACATGGGCTGATTCTCCGAACCAGCCCATGTAAAAACAATTTATTATTCAGATCAAACCTAAACCATCTACCAGCAAACATCGGCATGTGCAGCAATACGAATAGGACCAGTTAGCCCGGTAACAGTATACGTATCAGTTGAAACGCTGTTCAATGTATGCAAATTCCCAAATTGACCCGGAGCAGCTGAGTATTTTCCATTTTTATATGGAAGATACGCTGAGGCACCGTTTCCAATCCACAAATTTGTTGAAGTCAGCTTATAAGGTGCATCAAGGTTATAAGTAACCGTTGCAGTAGTACCTGTATAATTAACTGACAAGGTACCAACCTTAATTCCTTTAGTAATATCACACTGTCCGGCACCGGCATATATGGGCCATGTGAGTGAAGCAGGAGCACTTATCGGGCCATTAGACCAACCCCAATTTGAAATACCAATTCCCAGGTTCAGGAAACAATCATTCTGATCGCCACCGTAGGCATAACCTGTTTCACATTTCCCTACCGTACAAGTCTGCAGGCAGTGAGTAAACCAATATCCGTACCCTTTTAAAAGATTACGGGCAGAAACATATTTTTTCACTGTACCATCAGTAATTCCGGCAAATGCCACTACCATCGGGCAATCAACATTAATACTTGCGCGGGAAATGGTGAAAGTGTAAGTCTTTTCACCAGCATTTACAGGGGTGTAATGATTTTTAAACATTGGGAAATTGAAATGCCCAGTCGAGTCAGAAGTTTTTATATCATAATTGTAAGGAGATGCTTCAAGCTCTTCCTTGGTTCCAACAAACAAATAACAACCGTTGTAGTAAATTTCAGGATCAATATCCTTTACCATAAAGGTCCAGTCACCTGTTAAAGTAAAAGTTACATAAAGGTTATTGGCATCGTTACCAACTGTAACAGTACCATAGCTGGTTTTAACTTTGTCGAAATACCCATAAAGGTAAGCAGTGGTGGTTGTGCCACAGTACGTAATGCTTTTTAAGGCATTATCAGCTTTTGCAGGAGAATTGTCAGTCATTTCTGACTTCTTGCACCCAATAAACAGGATGGGTACTGCCAATATTAAAAGAACAATTTTGAGAGGTGTTTTCATGGTTTTTGGTTTTTGGTTTTTAGATAAATACAGTTTAAACAACTAAAAAAAATTTGAGCATAAAAATCTCTAAATGCTTAAGTGGATATCTATTTTCAACTATTATACCAAATACTATATATATTTATTATTCAATTATTTAAATACATTTTAACACCTTATTCAAACGTTATTTCTCCCATTCTGAAAAAAAACT
>DDEN01000045.1 GCA_002336115.1 Chitinophagaceae bacterium UBA1953 | reverse complement strand
CCTGTTACTCTTGCTCTGGCAATTAAACTGCCGAGATAAGGGTCTTCTCCTGCTCCTTCCATTACACGGCCCCAACGGGGATCACGGGCTATATCAACCATCGGCGCAAAGGTCCAGTGAATACCGGATGCGCTTGCTTCGGTTGCGGCTATCCTGGCACTGAGCTCAATGGCTGCCAGATCCCAGCTTGCTGCTTCGCCTAATGGTACAGGAAAAATGGTACGGTAACCGTGAATCACATCCTGACCAAACAGTAACGGAATTTTCAGGCGTGACTGCATCGCTACTTCCTGCAGCGTTCGGGTATGATCGACTCCCTTAATATTAAGCATGCTTCCTATTAATCCTTTCCGTATCTGGCTTTGCTTATTCCCGTCTTTGGTTATGGGGCCCGTTGCCGCCCAATCTCCCGTATATTGATTCATCTGTCCGATCTTTTCCTCCAGCGTCATCAGCTTTAATACCGAATCAACTTTCTGATCAATTGTTTTACGTTGAGAAAAAACACTCAGCCACATGATGGATGCTAAACCGAAAAGGCAACAGGTCTTTATTCTGTTCTTCAAAAACATATTCTATTTATTGAGATTAAAATGCTGTAAAATTTTCTGACTTATTTCATTGTTATTAAAACTACTACCTGCGGTTCTTTAGTTAACTTGAACAAACCTCACATTATCTATAAGATAATCGCCATTAGAAGAGCCTTGCCATGTGCCGGCCTGAATACCTATATAAATAGTGCTTGTTGTTGCTGTATAAATATCACTTGTAGCTGCACCTACTCCATACGAACCACCCTGGCTAATATTCTTGGTCATTAAATCACCATCTACAGCCGTACTGCTCCACCCATGCCATGTATTAAAACCCATCCACATATTCGTACTTTCAACCCAGGAACTGGCACTGGTTGATATATAAAAATGGAAATAACAATTTTTACTGCCAGAAGGTAATTTTATCTGTGCAGATAAATAATATTTTTTACCCACCGTAACCGACACTGCCTGATAAATTAATGATTGACTTGTTCCACCACTATTAGCGTATGATTTAAAACGGAAACACCCGTTATAACCTGCAGTTGGCTTATCACCTGTATATCCAAATTCCTTACCAACACCGGTTTGAGAACTTAAGGATGTCCAATACGGAGCATCTGTTAATTCCATACTGCCGCCCAGTAATAAATTATCATCAACAACATTTACTGCCTTAGTAATGTAAGCCGTATCGCCCAAAAGCCCTATTACTCTAAGTTTAACATTGTATGTACCATACGCAGCGAATTTATGGTCGGGGTTTTTAGAAGTAGAAGTTGCACTTCCGTCACCGAAATCCCATAAATAAGGAACTGCAGCAGTTGTGTCAACAGATGTGGATGTGTTAGTAAAGAGCACATTCGTAGCAAATGCAGTGGCTGAAGTAAAAGATGCCACTGCCGGAACCGCTGCTGTGATTGTTTTTGAAAACACATCTGCATAACCTGCATCACTGACAACTTTTAAGGTAACTGTATATTTTCCCGCAACAGCATACGTGTGTGCCGGAGATGCAGCAGAAGATGTGTCTCCATCGCCAAACTGCCAGTAGGATGACTGCAGGTTTACAGAAGTATTGGTGAATGAAATTGCAAGGGATCCTGAAGTGTTGGTGAATGCTGCTGCCGGTTTTGCACCTTCAGTTACAGGAGTAACAAAACTCGGATCTTTTTTACAGGAACTTAAAACAACTGCACTAACAGCTATAACCATCCCTGCTGATTTTATATTGAATGATAGTTTCATGAAATTAATTTTTTAAGTAAATAAAACGACCTTGTTTTAAATGAAAACAGATTGAGTTCGATAACATTACAGGGTTAATGAATTTACATTTACAATAACAATTGCTGTGGATATACTTTCATTCAGCGGGTAAGTTGTAGGCTCACTTAGTTTCACTGCAAGTGCCAGTTTTTTACCGGTATAA
Organism: Chitinophagaceae bacterium UBA1953; assembly: GCA_002336115.1. Classification (GTDB taxonomy): domain Bacteria; phylum Bacteroidota; class Bacteroidia; order Chitinophagales; family Chitinophagaceae; genus Lacibacter. The sequence goes on along the minus strand of DDEN01000045.1, from coordinate 282,847 downwards.
TTTGCTTTTAGCTGTGCAATATCTACAGACAGGAAAAAAGTATTGCTTCTTACTCCCGGGAGTACTGATAGTTGTGTCGGCAGAGAATAAATTGATGCAGGCATAAGCACTGTTGACGCATCTAATGTTCCATTAGCAATTAACTGGTTCACTGTATCGCTGTTGGTTTTTATGTTAACAGTGTAGCCTGCAGAAGCAGCCTCTCCTGAAACAGAAACACCCAGTATAATATTGAGTTTTTTATTTACTGCATCAATTTTGTAATTATATGTTGTTGAATCGGTGCCGCTTGGAACAGGATAATTATTGTTAACTCCGGCCGATAAATTTATTGCCTGTGGAAGGTAAATTTTAGCGTAACCATAATCTGTATCACTGTCAGATTTTTTACACGAGTTAAAAAAGAGTATAACTCCTGCCAGCAACCAGGGCGTAAAAAGAAGTTTTATCATATTTTTCATACAACTATTTTTTATATTTTGAATATTCATTGCCAAATAGCTTACCAGCCGGTATTTTGTATTAAAACACCATTTGATTTATTAATTTCTGTTTGAGGGAATGGATAATAATACATTTTTGAAGCGTTGAAAACCCTGCTCTCAACTGTAAAAGTGGTATAACTGTAAGTGCCATTACTGTTCTTCACTACTTTTACACCCTGTATTGGCTGGGAAAGAACGGACTCTGCATCTTTCCATCTGAGCAAATCCCAGTAGCGGTGATTTTCAAAAGCAAGTTCAATTCTTCTTTCATGTTTTATTACGGTTCTTAAACTTACCTGATCCGATGCTGCTGAAGCCGGCATGGCAACACCTGTTCTTGTACGCACTTTATTCAGAGCAGCCAGTGCAGTGAGACCGTAACCATTGTCATTTGCCGGGCCATAAGATTCGTTCATAGCTTCGGCATATTCCAGCAACACTTCACAATATCTGAAAACCGGCCAGTTATGAACTACGGTTTGCGATTGGGTGAGGTTTAAATTATCAGTCAGAAATTTCTTTAAATAAAAACCGGTTTTGCTTGCATTGGTATTGGCCATGTCATCAGTTCCTCCTGTAGATTCTACAATTGTTCTGCTGTTCCATGTACTGTTATTGGTTACTATGGTGGCGGCAAGTCTCGGGTCTCGGTTTTTATACGGATTTGTTGGATCAGGCGTTCCGTTATACTCATAATCTGCAACCAGGTTCTGGGTAGGGGTAATGCCACTGTTGCCGCCGCTTGTAGCTATGGGATAGTTCCTGGTTTCGAGCGTATTATTGGCCGCATACCGTATAGCCCAGATCGTTTCATTATCGGTTAATGTAGTATTATTAAGAAAGTAGTTGCCATAATTAGTGGTAACAGCATAACCTCCTGCACCACCTGCAAAAACAATTACATCGTTTAAAGCTGCAGCAGCTTTTTTCCATTTGGCAACATCATTGGTGGTATTGTGCAACGGACTTGCCGCAAAAAGTAACGCACGGGCTTTAAGTGCGAGAGCCGGACCTTTCGATAACCTGCCATCGTAATTTGAAAAAGAAGAAGTTTTCCAGTTAGCCTGCAGACTGTCTTTGTAAGTATCAACTTCATTTACAATAAAATTGACAATACTGTCGTAGTTTGATTTTGGAATATTGGAATTGTCTTCAGCCGATAACACTTTTGTAACCAGAGGAACTCCTCCGTAACGTTTGGAGAGCTCAAAGTAAAAGTAAGCTCGTAGTATATGAGCTTCTGCCCGGTACCATGCAATGCTGGCAACATCATTATAGTAACTGATGTTTCCGGTATTGGAAAACGTATCCCTGTTGCTGGCCAGTAATGCTTTGTAGTTAACAGAATTTTCAATGAAATAATTCGCAGCTCTTATACCTGCGTAATAGGAAGAATAATAATTATCAGGATTATTTGTTGCGTTCCAGCTTCCCCTGTTAAAAAGAGAAGCATTGGATGATGGGGATGTCTGAACGGCCTCATCACATGCTGCTGCAAAAAGGTTATTATCTAAAATTGAAAATTCATTCCGTACATACACATAAGGCGCAGCCGCAAACTGTGCAAGAGTGTTATAATTTGAATTAATTGTTTCGGTTGTTTGTGCCGTATCAATTTTAGTATCTAAAAAGCCCTTCTTACAACCGCTTCCGGCAATCATCAGCAGCGAAGCCAGTAAGAATAATATATATTTATTTTTTGTTTTCATGATTTACTTTTTTACTGATTAAAACACAAGTGACAGTCCGGCGTTATAGGATTTTAATCCGGGATATCCTGAATTGGTTTCGGGATCGATATTATAATTACTCCATAAACTGCTCCATGTAACCGGGTTTATTGCACTGATGTAAATACGCAGTTTTTCGATATGTGCTTTTTTCAGCACATCTTCCGGAATGGTATATCCTAACTCAATGTTGCGGATGCGTAGAAAACTGCCATTCTTAATCCAGAAGGTGGAATTCTGATAGTTATTGGTATTGGCAACCGTAGTTAACCGTGGATAGGTGGCAGTAGCTCTTGTATCAATTCCCTGAGATGGATAATATGCCCATGCGTTTTTTGCAATGGCATAAGCGTTGGCGTTATTTACATACGCTACAGTTTGTGAATAAGCAGCAGAATATATGTTTACATCTCTTAAACCGGCTCCCTGAAAGAATACATTGAGGTCAATGTTGCTGTAGTTGACTCCAACATTAAAGGCATACGTAAGTTGAGGAAACGAAGGTTTGCCTATGTCTGTTACATCGTTCTGATCAATAATTCCATTGCCATCCAGATCTTTATATTTAATATCACCAGGCTGCACAGTGCCAAAACCGGATGCTGGCAACGGTGACCGTAATGTTCCGTTTGCATTAAAATCGCTTAACTGGTACAGTCCGGTTGCAATAAGCCCTTTCGGTGTGCCGATTGACAATCCGGTTGATTTACTGAAATCATTTACAGGCGGCACTTCGGCCATGTAATCTATTTTGTTTTTAGCATAGGCAATATAGCCTCCTGCTGTATAGCCAACTCTTCCTGTTTTATTTGAATACGATGCCATGATCTCAAATCCTTTATTGGTAACCTTTCCCACATTACGGTAAGGCGCTGTTGAACCAAACACACCCGAATAAGAATTATCCTGTGTTATAATACCGCTGCGTTTGTCAATAAAGTAGTCGAAAGTCAATGACAGATGCTTAAACAAGGTTGCATCTGCTCCAATGTTATATTTCATACTTTCTTCGGCGAAAATATCGGCAGAGGGTACGTACGACTGTACTAATCCTGTATTGGTTGATAACCCGTTATTTCCTGTATAAAAACTTCCGTTTGATGAAAAGTATTGCTGGAATAAATATCTTCCTGCATTAGAAACATCATTTCCTGTTTTTCCAACCGATGCTCTCAGCTTTAAAAAGTTTACATAGGAACTTTTTTTCAGCCAACCTTCGTTCGACAGAATCCATCCGGCAGATACAGCAGGATAGAATCCCCATTTATTTCCCGGTGCATAATTGTCCGAACCGCTTACAGCAAATCCAAATTCGGCTATATACTTTTCATTGTACTGATAATGGAAACGGCCACTGATGTTTTCGTAATGATAAAAAATATTGTTGCCTGTATTTAATCCTAATTGATTGGTACCCCAGTCCACGAGATAATTGCTTGCATAATAATTTACCCCGGCAGCAACATCGTGCAATCCGAATGTCCGGTCATAACCTAATGTAATCATTGCCTGTTTCCAGTCGTACTGGTTGGTAGGAGATGTGCCATTTGCAACGATGTCAGTGCTTTTATCTGTTGTTGTCTGAACTCCGTTATAAAAACGGGCATAAGTTGCTGTTTTGCTTGCTGAACTTCTGGCCCATGTGTTAAAAGATACTGCTTCATTCAGATACAGCCCTTGAGTAATAAAATCTAATCTTTCTTTTAAGTTGAAATTGGCCTGCAGTGTTCTGTCGTGTGAAGATGACCATCCAAGTGCTTTTATACTTCCCATAGGATTATTAGGATAAATAGTTGTACCCGACCATTGCCCGGTTGCAGTATCTTTAACAGGGTAAATATTGGATGGATATGAAGCCATATCTGCCCATAATGAATACCCTGCATAATTGGGGTATCTCCTGTCTTCAATTCTTCCGCCAAGATCAATTTTTGCTTCAAAAATTTTAAAGAAATTAAAATCCAGGTTACTCCTTAAATTAAAACGTTGAATCTGTGCATTGGATGTTGTACTGCCTGTTGCAACATCATACAATCCCTGGTCTCTTGTGTAGTCGAGCACTACAGCATATTTGGTGGTTTTATCTCCACCGCTGAACAGTAAATTACCATCAATATAAGGCGTATTGGTTTTTAATACCTGGTCGTACCAGTCCACATTCACACCCGTTCCGTTTTGATATGCTTCTAATTGAGCATCGGTATATTTTGGAGTCCAAACATACTGGTAAGCATTGTTTGTATAACGGTCGTTACTGATTGCCTGGTTATAGAACTTTGCGTACTCGTAAGCATTCAGAGGTTTGTTTATTTTCATTGCCTGCTGTACTCCGCTTACAACCTGGAACTGTACTTTCGGTTTACTGATGGTGCCTCTTTTGGTTGTTACCCATAAAACGCCGTTTGCCCCTTTCATACCAAAGATTGATAAGGAAGCTGCATCTTTTAAAACAGCAATGCTTTCAATTTCTGAAGGCGACAGATACTGAAAATAAGAAAGCGTGGTTTGAAACCCATCTACATAAACAGAAAGGCCTGCATTATCATAAGTGCCGGCACCTCTAATTGCCATTGAAGCGGCATCATATCCGGGCTCTCCTGATTGCTGCTGTACTGTTAATCCCGGAAGCCTGCCATAAAGTGTATTTGTAAGGTTTGCCACGGGAGTTTTAAATAAAATATCTCCGCTTACAGCAGAAACCGCAGCAGTTGACATTTTTTTATTGATCTCAAGTAATGCCCCCTGTTCAGAATGTTTTGAATCTTTTTCGTGCAAAATCACTTTTAACGAATCTTCTTTCGCTGTTTTTTTCTGGGCATTAACATTACTGCAGGTAATGCAGAATAGCCCGATCTGAAGCAGAAAAATGCGAAACAGATATATGTTTATATTGTTATTTTTCATTCTTTATTTTTTATACAATGAATATTCCCGGTTTATCTTGTAAGAATTAGTAGCCCGGATTTTGAAGAACTGTACCTTTATTTACCTCACTTTGGGGGAAAGGATTCAGGTATTGTCTCGGAGCCCAGAAACCCTGGTATATTACATAATCCTGGTAATTTGTATTACCGGATAGTTGTATATATGAAAGATTATTGTAAGCGAATATCCGCATAGGGCCGCCAATAATCCCGCTTCCGATAGTTGGAAGTTTCCAGTGTTTAACGTCATGCAGGCGGTAGTTTTCACCAAAAAATTCCACTGCCCATTCTCTTTGTATTATTGCACGCAGCTTAACCTGATCGGTCTCAGCAATCTCTGGCAAACCGGCTCTGCGACGGATCACATTTAATTTTGTTAGTGCATTAGAGGGCTGCCCCATTTCATTGTATGCTTCGGCAGCACTTAAATAATAAGCAGCAAGTCTGAAGATGGGAAACTCAAACCAGTTCCTTGTCCCGGCTTTGTACCAGAACTTTACTGACTGTGCGCAACCATTCTGACTTGTCCAGCCTGTTTTAAAGAGTGTACTGTTACTCCAGTTGTTATCATTGGGGTTATTCCATGCGCTTATTCCGTAAGCCCAGAAATCAGCTTTAAAACGAGGCTCCATCTGGTTCATACGGGTTGTATAATCGCTGAAGGTGCGGACTTCACCGATTGCTGGCCAGGATTGGTCAGTACCATCGGCCTTATAATAATTAGCGAGGAAATTGCTGGTTAAAACAAAGGCATAACCATTCCATGTATGCAGGTTGTAAAGCACATTGGTTGCCCAGTCGTACTCCATTTTAAATCCAAGCAATACTTCTACGTTACCCGGAGTGGAAGTTGCTGTTCCGTAATCTGCAAGGGGATTGCCGGTGTTTATAACCTGTGCTCCTCCGTTCGTTTCTGCTTCTGTAATAACAGCTTCGCAGGCTTCTGCAGCAGTTTTCCACCTGTTGGCATCGTAACTGCCAAAACAGATAAGATTATTATTTGTACCATTTTCCAGGTAAGGGGATGTTGCATTAAATAAAGGACGTGCAGCATACATCAACGCTTTTGCTTTGATAGCCAGTGCAGCCGATTTGGTCATTCTGCCGGTCCACGCTGCAGGCCACTGTGAGGGTAAAACAGCCGCCGACTGATCGCACCAGGAAACAATTGAGTCTAAAACAGCCTTAAGCGGGGCTCGTGGTATATTTAAATCATCAGTTGACGAAAGCGTTTTTGTTACAATCGGTACACCGCCATACATGATAAACATTTGTTCATACCGGTAAGCTACTAAGGCCTGCATTTCAGCTTTTACAATATTCTTATCGCCAGCCGTCATATCGGTTACTTTATCGATATTTTCTTTAACTAAATAGGCTTGGCGTATGGCAGTGAAATTAGATGCATAACCTTTTGTGTCCTCTGTATTGCCTGATGCTGTTAAACCTGTTGTTGTGGCAATTGGTTTTCCCAAAGTTCCCCAACTGCTGATATCCACCAGGGCTCCTGAAATGGTTTCTTGTATTAAGTCATTCCACGCTCCCTGGTATGGTAGTCCCTGCTGTAATGCCTTGTTGTAAGCCTGTGCAATGGCACTCTGTGCTTTAACCGTTGTGGTAAAAACCGAATCAACTGTTGTTGTGCCCGATACCGGCATCTCCAGGAAATCCTTCTGGCAGGAAACTCCGAAAATCAGAATACCAGTGAGAAATATATATGTAAGATTTTTCATTATAATTATTTTAAATCTTTAGAATTGAACATTAACCCCAACATTGAATGTTTTTGTTATTGGGTAAATATAACCGGCGGCATTGCTGCTGGTGGCCGAACTGCCTGCATCTGATAATTCAGGATCAACACCTTCAACCAGATGCGATCCCCAGGTAAATAAATTATTGCCGTTGAAGTAGAATCTTACTGATTTAATGCCTGCTTTCTCCAGCATTGTTTTGTTCAGAAATGAATACCCGATTTCAAGATTTTTCAATCGTTGGAAGGAATTGGATTTAACCCAGAAATCACTGAACTGAGTGTTAGGGCCACCTCCGGTGAATGAAAACTCAGGATAGGTTATTTTCTCACCATTGGCATATTTTTCAGCAGTCCAGTGACCGTCGTAAGCATATTGCTGAACCGAACCGTACGTTTTATTGAATGGGTTGGCCAGTTCATAACCCGATTGAGGGAATGATCCCTTTGCTGTGCCAATCAAAAGCGCCGATACATCAAATCCCCTGTAATTAAATCCGATGGTTATATTGTATGCTATCTGAGGCAGGTTGGCGTAGCCAATGGGAACAATGTCTTTGTTGTCAATGATTCCATCGCCGTTAATATCCTTGAACTTAAGGTCGCCCAGTTTTGCATAATTGCCGTAAGTATTATAAGGTCTGTTGGCAAGTTCTTCCTGTGTGTTGTAAAAACCTTCTGTTACCAGTCCTTTGTACTGGCCTATGGCATATCCTGTCTGGTTCATCCATTCGTACGGATAAGGAGCTTCAGCCATATAGTCTATTTTATTACGGGCAAACGAAAGATTTGCTTTTATAAAGTAGTTTAACTTTCTGATTGCATCTGTCCAGCCGCTTTCTACTTCATAGCCCTTATTACTTACTTTACCTAAGTTTGCCGGTGGCACGTTTGAGGAAGCAACACCGTAAACAGCAGGTATTGTTTGTAGTGTAACCAGGATATTATTTCTGTTTTCCCAGAACAGACTTCCAGATAACGACAGCCTGTTGCTGAAAAATTTAAAATCGGCGGCAATGTTTAATTTTCTTGCTCTTTCCCACGTTACGTCTTTATTTCCCAAAGCGGTTTCAAGTGCTCCGGTGTAAAAAGAGTTGGCACTGGATCCATTACTGTTTCCAAAATAATATCCACTACCTGTATATGCCCATGTATTTGGCAGGTAGAGATACCGCCTGCTGCCAAGCTGATCATTACCTACCTCTCCGTAAGAAGCTCTGAATTTTGCCCAGGTAAGAATTTTGTTCGCCGGAAAAAACGGTTCTTTGGAAAGCACCCATCCAACTGATGCTGCGGGAAAATAACCAAAACGCTTGTTTTCAGCAAAGTTTTCTGTTCCGTTTATACCCAGGTTAAATTCAGCCAGGTATTTTTCCCTGAAATCATAAGTTGCCCTTCCAACTAATCCCATTAAACCGGAAGGTGTATTGAACGACATGCCATTAGCTGTATATTTCTGGGCGTTGGCTAAAACAAGCCCGCTTACATTATGTCTTCCGGCAAAGGCTCTTCTGTAATCCAGCCCCGCTTCTAAATAAATTTTTCTCCATGTGGAGTTATTGTAATTATCGTATAACGATGCAGAGCTTAACTGTCCGCCTATATAAACGATTCTGTTCGGATCAGAAGGGTCTCTCATTATGCTGTAAGTGGGTACACTGTTTCTTCGTGAATAGTTTTTGGTGTAACTGTCATCATAAGCAACTGTAACATGCGATGAGAGTCCCTGGGTAAGGTAATTCATTGTATGTTTTAGAGACAGGCTGCTTGTGAGTGAAGTGATATATTGCGTTAAAGTTCCACCCGTTAATAATGCAGCAAGGGGTGTGGTGCCGCTTCCGCTTTGTGCTCCTTTTGCTCCCAGTGGATTTGTGGCCGTACCTGCAGTGCCTACATAGCCGGTTATCAAATGCCCGTCAACAATACCTGGCCCGCAGAAAGGACTGTTTTCTAAAATACTTTGAGCAATTGCCTGGTATCTTGTAGAAAGACTGGTTGCTGTTGTGTTATACCCGGGGCCGGCACCAACTGATGTTTGTCCGGCCAGGTTTACACTTATTTGAAAATTCCTGATTACATCAATGTCAAAATTGGAGCGGAAGTTATAACGTTTAAAATCCGGGTTTGTATTGGAACCGTAATAATTGGTGTTGTTTAAAATACCTTGTTGGTGATAATACCCGAGTGAGGTAAAGTATTTTACTTTTTCAGTTCCACCCGAAATATTAAGGTTATACTGTTGCTGGTTACCGGTTCCGCCAAATTGTTCCCTGTAATAGTTGTGGCTGGTATAATAAATAGCCGGGCTGTTTTTTAGCTGTGCTTTTTGTTCAGCGGTCAGGTTGCTCATCGCATCAACTTCAGCTTCGGTATAATCTCTGTTGTTTTTAAATTTCCACAGCTCATCATCCGAAAACAATAAATTATCGTATGTGTGGTTGCCGAATGCCTGGGCACCTTTTACTGCTTCATTCCTGAATAAAGCAAATTCGTATGAACCAACCGTACGTAATAACGAAGTTGCTTTTGAAATACCGCTGTTTACGGTAAAGCTGAACTGAGGCCGGTTTATTCTTCCTCTTCTTGTGGTAATTACAATTACTCCGTTTGCTCCTCTTATTCCATACACTGCTGTGGCCGACGCATCCTTCAGCACACTCACATTTTCTATTTCGTTTGCATCCATTGCGTTTAAAACAATGTAAGGCTGTTCGGCAGGTTGCTGTATTCCGTCAATAACAATTAAGGGATCCTGTCCGTTTAATGTAGCTATACCACGGATACGGATGGTGGCTGAATTTTGCCCCGGTTCACCACTGCCCTGAACAGCACTGATGCCTGAACTGCGGCCTACAAGCATATTGGTTATGTTGGAAACAGGTGTGCTTACAAGGTCTTTACCTGTTACCGAACTGATTGCGCCAGTAACGGTAACGGCCTTTTGCCGGCCGTATCCTACTACAACCACATCCTGTTGCTGTATGATAGCTGGTTTAAGTACAATGGTCATTGTTTCACTTGTACTCACTGTTATTTCCCTTGTTTCCATACCTACATACGAAACCTGCAGCACTGCTTTTTGAACATCAGTGGTTATCTGGAATTCTCCTTTCTCATTTGTTGTTGTACCGGTTTTCGTGTTTTTTATAAGCACACTTGCTCCGGCCAGTGGCTTTCCGTTTTCATCTGTTACAACCCCCTTGATTCTTAGCGGTGGCGGGGGAGGTGTAGCCGGTACAGTATTTGCAGATTCCTTCCTTTTTACAACAATGGTACCTTCATTGATTGTATAAGTAAGAGGCTGATCCCTGAAGCTGTATTCCAGAACTTCCTCAATACTTGCTTTCTTTACATTAATATCAATTTTTTTTGCAAGGGAAAGTACTTCTTCAGTATAAAGAAAATTGTAGCCTGTTTGTTTTCCTATTTCATCAAATACTATCTGAAGAGGGATATTCTTACCCTGTAATGTGATTTTCTGAGCATAACTTTTAGCACCTACCTGCAAACAGGCCGCAAGCAATAAAACTAAAGTTAGTTTCATGATCCTAAAAGATTTAATAAACAATTCGTTCTCGCAGCAATCGTACTTGCGAAGAGCAGTTAATTTCATAAATTTGAAATGTTTGAGTTAATCAAATGATATTACAGCAATAGTGTTTTTTGTGTACTCAAATTCTACCGGGTTTCGCTCCAACGGAACCCGGCTTTTTTTGATTCTGGTTTTGCAGCTATCCGTCACTGCTTACAGTAGAAATATATTTTACATTATTCAGCATAGTTGATCGTTTATGGTGATACAATAATTTTCCTGCCTTCAATAGCGAAATGAACTTCTCCTGTTAAGGCAATTTTTTCCAACAGTTTTGAAGCAAACATCTCTCTCTTCAACTGGCCGGTAAAGTGAGCAGTAACATTTCCACGATATTCGATATCCACATCATACCATTTGGAAATTTGCCTTAAAACAGCGTGTATATCTGCTCCTTTATACAGGAACAGCCCATTTTTCCAGGCCATCACTTCCGGTAAATTAATATCATTACTTACTGCAATAACAGCTAATGGCGAAATGCTTGCCTGTTGTCCGGGTGTGAGTATTTTAAAATTACGGGGGGAGTCTTTTGCTGAAACTTTTACACTTCCTTCAAGCAAGGTTGTTTTAACAAACGCTTCGTCGTCATACGCATTGATGTTAAAATGTGTGCCAAGTACTTCCACTTCAGCAGAAGTAGCTTTTACTTTAAATGGCATTAACTTATTTTTTGCCACTTCAAAATAGGCTTCACCGGTAATTTCAACCCGTCTTTCATTACCGGTAAATGCTACAGGAAAACGGATTGAAGAAGCTGCATTCAGCCATACTTTCGTCCCGTCTGATAATGTTATCTGGTATTGCCCGCCACGGGGGGTGGAAATAGTATTGTACTCAGTTTTTTCGTTTAAAGCGGTGCTGTTTCCGTTTGCCGCATACGACAGTAAACCATTATTGAGTTTCTGAACTTTGATGTCACCTTGCTGGTGAATAACTCCGTTTGCGGCGGTATCTAATACAACAGTGGAGCCGTCGGCTAAAGTAAGCACAGCTTTGTTACTTCCAGGGGCTACGTCGTGCAGCTCTGAAAGCTGTGATGAGCTGTTAGCAGTTTGCTGATTTTTTGAAAAATTCTGTGAAATTAAAAAATAGGAAAGGGCAAGAACTCCAATAACAGTGGCTGCGGCTGCATACCATATTCTCCTTTTGTATAAAGGGCGTATTTCACGAACAGGTTGCTGGTCTATTGATTCCTGAATTTTCTGCTTTAACCTGTTTTTAAAGTCAAGACGTGATTCATTAATAACAAATTCAATGTCATTATCATCTTCGTCGAATGAATGATACCATTCGTCCAGAAGGTGTTTTTCTTCTTTGGAAATTGTTCCTGATTGAAATTTTTCAATCAACTCTGTTATCTCCTGTTGACTAAGCATAGCATCGTTGGGTTTCAGTATTACAATATATAGAGTGGTAAAAATGGAACTACCCCCATTTTTTTCTAAAAAAAAATTGACTCCTGTATAACTGATGCCTGGTTACAGGAAAATCACATCTCCTTTGTGGCTAATTTTAGTTGCTTGATGGCCTTGCCTATCTGGTTCTCAACTGTTTTGGGCGAAATCTGGAGAATACCGGCAATTTCTTTTGCATTCATGTTTTTTTCCCGGCTGTATTTAAAGATAATACGGCATTTTTTGGGTAGCTTTTCAATTTCCATTGAAACAAGTTCCAGTATTCGCTTACAGTGCAGCGACGATTCTATTTGAGGATTTATTTCCTGAACAATCGTATTGTTTTTTTCAAATTCTCTTGCTCTTGAAATACTTTTCAGTTTACTAAATACAGCATATTTTACAGCAGTTGCCAAATAATTTTCTAATGACTGAATTGACATTTCATGCCTGCTTTTCCATAAGTTAACAAAAACATCCTGAACAACATCCTCTGTAAACGCTGTATTCCTGAGTATTTTATATGCAACTGCAACAAGCTTTTCCCAGTATCTGTTATAAATTTCAGTAAATGCCTCTTCGTCATTATTGGACAGGAGCGACAGAAGTTTGTTATCATCATATGAGTGATAATGAATCATATACTGCAATGGCAATTACAGTAAAGGTATATAAATATGCTGCAAAAGGAAAAATCAATTAAACAGGCTCTTCAGTTACAGAACTGTTTTGCCGGGAGAAGTATGCTTTAAGAAACAGGCTGGTCAAAGAATCGTTTAAATGTAAAAATCCTGTTCTTGACCGGCTAAGGTTTTAAATAATTGAACTTCTTCTTTTTTATCGATTATGGTGGAGCGATGTGAAGTGCAAAGCAAACTTATTTATATTGCACCGCTTTAACCCTCTTGATTGGTGCAGGAAATGGAATATTTACTGGCTAAATAACTTACTGGTTGTAATGTAAGTAACTCAATCCGTTTATCCTGCTTGCTGCGCCCGGTGCAGTAAACCATCATTTCTTTTTTGCGGTTATGAAAAATCAATCTGTAAATACTAAAAGCGGTCAGATGAAACAATTTATTTTTTTGATTATTTTATTTGCATTTCTTTCATTGTCCTTCAGCAGCAAGAACGAACCTGCATTTGTTAAGGAGAATTTTAATTATGCAGCCCGGCAGGTAAAACTGATGCTGAAGGATGCTGGCGTAAACAAATCGGCTTTTCCAAGAACCATAAATAAAAATAACAGGTTGGTTGCTACTGATATGTACGATTGGACATCGGGTTTTTTCCCGGGCAGCTTGTGGCTTTTATACGGACAGAAAAAAGACCCGGAAATAAAAAGAGCCGCTCAGGAATGGACGCAGAACCTTGAGCCGCTTCAGAATTTTACGCAGCATCATGATCTTGGATTTATGATGTACTGCAGTTACGGGAATGCGTACAGAATTACCGGGAGTGAGGAATATAAAAAAATATTGGTTCAGTCTGCACGCTCACTCAGTACACGGTTTAACCCTGTAACAGGCTGTATTAAATCATGGAATACATTCAAGTCATGGCATGGAAATAAAGTATATAATTTTCCGGTAATCATTGATAATATGATGAATCTTGAATTGTTGTTTTTTGCAAGTGAAGTAACAGGCGATTCAAGTTTCAGACATATAGCAGTTACTCACGCACTGAACACAATGAAAAATCATGTAAGGGATGATTACAGCACCTGTCATGTTGTTTGTTATGATACAATTACAGGAAATGTTACAGCACAGGAAACAGCACAGGGTTATGCCGATAATTCCACCTGGGCAAGGGGACAGGCATGGGCTCTTTATGGCTTTACAATGGTGTATCGTAAAACGAAAGATGCCCGCTTTTTAAAAACGGCTGAAGGTCTTGCCGGTTTTTTTATTCATCATAAAAACCTGCCTGCCGATAAAATTCCATACTGGGACTTCAATGCTTTGCAACCTGGTTATACACCCGGAGTAAATTCAAATGCAAAGAATATTCAAACGCTTTACAGGGATGCTTCAGCAGCGGCAATTGTGGCTTCTGCATTAATGGAGCTGAGTATTTACAGCAAAGGAAAAAGCAATGAATACAGGGCAACAGGTGTTGAAATGCTGCATTCTTTAGCAAGCCCTGCTTACCGTGCTCCATTAGGAACAAATGGTCATTTTCTGCTCACACAAAGTGTGGGAAGTATTCCACATAACTCGGAGATTAATGTGCCCTTGGTTTATGCCGATTACTATTTTCTTGAAGCATTGCAACGGTACAGCCTGTTGTTAAAAGGCAGGCCGCTTTTCTGATAGCTGTTTGCTGAAGCAGGTGAAAATATTTTAATTCAGGTTTAAATAACTATGTTATTGCTGCAGGTAAAGTTTTTTCATATGATGTTTTAAATGTCATACAACTGCAGCTTGTAATAGTTAACGAGTCTGTGTTTGTTAATTTTTCACTTTTATTTTTTCATTTTCTCTTGTGATTTGCTTTCATCTGAAGCGTAGCGGAAGACACTGAGATAAATAAAACAATAACAAATCCCCGAAGTAAATTATTAAGTAGCAGGTTCTTCGCAGCTAACAGCTATTGGCTACCCACTATCTTCCCCTTTTTTCCTTACTTTGCACTACCCATTAAATAGTCAATATACATGAGCACCTACGCCATCAAAACTTTTCATAACGATCTTGAACGACTGAAACATTTTGGAGGAACCAATAAAGAAACTGCCATCCGTTTTGCCTTTCAGAAACTGCTGGATGAATATGCAAAGAGCAAAGACCTCATGCTCATTCCCGAAATAAGTTTAAAAACAAAAAGCGGTAAAACAGTTACCCCCGATGGTACGTTGAAAGACATGCTGCGTCTCGATCATGGCTACTGGGAAAGCAAGGACGAAGCCGATGATATTGATGAAGAAATACGCAAGAAGTTTGCTAAAAACTACCCCAACGATAATATACTTTTTGAAGACAGTACCACTGCCGTACTCATCCAGCACAGTGCAGAAGTCATGCGTACTTCAATGGACGATGAAGAAGCACTCGATAAACTCCTCACCCGTTTTGTAAACTTTGAGCGAAAGGAAATTACCGACTTCCGCCAGGCCATTGATAAGTTCAGGGAAGATATTCCAAAGGTTACCGAAACACTGCACAGCATTATTGAAGAACAGGAAAAGAAAAACGAAACTTATAACAAAGCCGCACATGCTTTTCTTGAACTGGCACGCCAAAGCATTAACCCCGATATTACGGAAGATGATGTACAGGAAATGATGGTACAGCACATACTCAGTGCCGATATCTTCAACACCATTTTTGATGAACCGCATTTTCACCAGGAAAACAATATTGCACGGGAACTAAACAAAGTGGTCGACACCTTTTTTACAGGAGCCACCCGCCGCAGCACACTTGCCAGCATACAGCACTACTACCAAACCATTAATGCTGCTGCAGCAGGCATTGCCGACCACCACGAAAAACAGAAGTTCTTAAAAGTGGTGTACGAAAACTTTTACAAAGCCTACAACCCAAAAGCTGCCGACAGGCTGGGCATTGTATATACACCCAATGAAATTGTACAGTTCATGATCAAGAGCACCGATTATTTACTGCACAAACATTTTGGTAAAACGCTTGCCGATAAAAATGTAGAGATACTCGACCCTGCTACCGGCACCGGTACATTTATCTGCGACATTATCGACTTCCTCCCCAAAAACAAAGTAGAATACAAATACAAAAACGAACTGCACGCCAACGAACTGGCCATACTGCCCTACTATATTGCCAACCTCAATATTGAATATACCTACAAACAAAAAACAGGCAGCTATGCAGAGTTTGAAAGTCTTTGCCTGGTTGATACATTAGATAACACAGGCTTTAACTGGGTGGGCAAACAAGGCGACCTGTTTGGGGTAAGTGCCGAAAATGCCAACCGTATTAAGAAACAGAACCAGCGAAAGATTTCTGTTATCATTGGCAACCCGCCTTACAATGCAAAACAGGAAAACTATAATTTCCAGAATGCAAACAGAGGATATACAGAAATTGACAAACGTATAAAAGAAACATTTATCAAACATGGCAAAGCTCAAAATCAGATTGTTGTATATGATATGTACACAAGGTTTTATCGCTGGGCAATGGACAGGTTAGATGAAAACGGAGTAATTGCACTGATTACTAACAGAAGTTTTATTGATGGAAGAGCCTTTGATGGATTCAGGAAAATTGTTTCAAGCGAGTTTAATCATATTTACATTATTGATTTAGGAGGAGATGTAAGAGCCAATCCTAAATTATCGGGGACTAAGAATAATGTTTTTGGTATTCAAACAGGTGTTGCTATCATGTTTTTGATAAAAAAGCAAAACCTTTATGCTGCACAAACAAGAAAAGAATTTCTGCAACTAAAAAGAGATTTCCCTGTAGCCGAAGAGCCTGTTATTGAATACCGTAACAAAAAATATTATTCAGTTGAAACTACACGAATATATTATACACGTCGTCCTGAATTTGACACAATAGCAGACAAGCTAACTTGGCTTCATGAATCTAACATCAATTCTATTGACTTTGAAATCATATCTCCTGATAAAAGATATAATTGGATAAATCAGGCTGATAACAACTGGGATGATCTCTTGCCAATTATTGATAAAGAAGCAAAAAGCGGAAAGAACGAATTGGCAATTTTTAAAACATTCTCAAGAGGTGTTGCTACTCAGAGAGATGAATGGGCTTATGACCTTTCTACAAAGGAATTGACTGAAAAAATAAAATACTTTATCCATACTTATGAAAAAACAAGAGAAGAAAAAAGTTTTATCGATAAAAATAAAATTAAATGGGATCGGGAGTTAAATAAGTACCTTGAAAGAAATATTAAAAAAGAGTTTTCCAAAGACCAAATTATCGATTCATTATATAGACCTTTTGTTAAACAGAAATTTTACTTTGACAAGCATCTTAATGGAATGACTTATCAATGGTTCGATTTGTTTAGAAAAGAAAAGAACAATATTTACATAATCTTACCCGGACTTTCTTCCCCAAAAGATTTTTTTCTTTTAAGTGCAAATACAATAATCGATTTAAACTGTTTACCTGCAGGCTGTCAATGCATACCAATTAAAACATTTTCTAAAATAGATAGTGAAGTAGATAACATTACCGATTGGGGATTAGAACAGTTCAGGCAGCACTATTGTCCTGAAGCGCCTCCTTCGGAGGGGTTGGGGAGGCTTGATATTTTCCATTACGTATATGCCGTGCTCCACCACCCCGCCTACCGCAAAAAATACGAACTCAATTTAAAAAGGGAGTTTCCACGCATTCCCTTTTACGATGATTTCTTTCAATGGGCACAATGGGGCAAACAGTTAATGGAGCTGCACATCAATTACGAAGAAGCAGAACCGTTCCCCCTAAAACGGAGGGATCAACACTCCTCCCCTTCAGGGGAGGTCGGGAGGGGTAAAGCGAAATTAAAAGCAGATAAAGCAGCCGGAATTATTGTACTGGACGAAGTAACCGAACTGCATGGCATACCAGCCCTTGCATGGGAGTATAAGCTTGGCAACCGCAGTGCACTGGAGTGGATACTCGATCAGTACAAAGAAAAGAAACCCGGCGATGCCACCATTGCCGAAAAGTTCAACACGTATAAGTTTGCCGATTACAAAGAACAGGTAATTGACCTGCTGCAACGTGTATGCACCGTAAGCGTGGAAACCATGAATGTAGTGGGTGAAATGCCGGAGTAGAAGAAGAAGTTCTTTTTACATCACTGCAATGTACGAAGGAGGATTACTCTTTCACGTCACTGCGAGGAGGAACGACGAAGCAAAACTCATCTTCGCATTAAAACAGATTGCTTCGGCACAAAGCCAAGGCGCAAAACCCGCTTACATCGCAAAAGACGAAGACGATTGTGCTTTTTCTTACGAAGAACGGGTACTCTCTTTATAGTCACTGCAAGTCCCAGCTTCCGGCCAAAGCAACGAAAGAACGAAGCAGTCAATACAATTAAAATCAAAACTCATTGCATTAATAGCTTACAACCCTCAGATATTGGGGAAAATAAGCTTCCTGAAACTTTTAAAGCAAATAATTATAACTTAACTTAGCATCATACCAGTGAAAAATCAATAACTGCACTTTTCCTCCACAGCAGCTAACAATAACTTATCAAACCAAACAGTTGTTTTTATCAAACTTAAACTAATAGTTTATGCATTGCCTTTATTATGCTAACTCATGCAACAAATTGCTGCTTCTTATTGCAACGGTTTTACTGTCCCAATCATTGAAAGCCCAAACTCCGCAATTTGCTATTGTACGATCAGATGGTACAACATATATTTGCACTTCAATAGATTCCGCATACGATAAGGCAATCAACGGGGATTATATTTATCTTCCAGGTGGGAGTTTTACTTTAAGCAATCCGATAAATAAGAAAATTCAATTTTTTGGAGCAGGCTGCCATCCAGACTCAAGTGTTGTAACTGCCAAGACTGTTTTAAATGGAATAACTCTAAATAGTGGTGCAAGTGAAGGTTCAATAACCGGCTGTTATATAAATGCTTATTGTTATAATGGATGTCCACCAACAATCGTTGTTAGCGGACAAGTAAACAGTTATTCTATTACTAACTGCTATTTAAACTCAGGAATTCGATTTGATTCAGCATGTACATTTTTTAAAATAACAAATAATATAATTGGAGCTTATGGTGGTGGATGCCTTTATGGAGGAAGTTATTCCATCCAACTCCTTGGACAAAACCATTTGATATCAAACAATATTATTCTGGCAACTGTTTCATCATCTGGCGGCAATATTTATCGAAATAACATATTTAGCTATTGTCAACAATGGTGTTCTACTTCATTGTCATGCTCTAATGAACTGTTTGAAAACAATATTTTCAAATGTGCCAGTACAGGTGTATCTAATTCCATATTCAAAAATAATATTGGTCGCAATGATGGCACTGATGGCCAGAATAATCAAGGGTATAATAATTATCCTAGTGCTATTTGGGATTCGCTATTCGTAGGCTATACCGATGGCTGGTCATTTTCAAACAACATACATTTAAAGCCAAATTCTCAATTTCAAACTGCTGGAACCGATGGAACTGAACTAGGAATCTATGGCGGCGCATTCCCTACAAATGAAGGATGGATACCTTCCAACCCTCATATCTATTATAAAAAAATAGCTACAGAAACAAACAGTAACGGGCAGTTACAAATACAGTATAAAGTAAGAACAAACAACTAAACAATAATCATGAAAAAGATAATAATAAGTTTATTTATGTTATTATGTTTGGCTATTAGTACAAAAGCTCAACTTGGGCGTTTTGCTTTGGTTAAACCAGATGGCACCTCTTTTATTTATTCTTCGTGGGACAGTACTTATAACAACGCAGCAAATGGCGATAATATTTATTTACCCGGCGGGTATGTTGAAATGAATAACCCGATAAATAAGACTTTAAATATTTATGGAGCCGGGTATAATCAGGATTCTTCTGTTGTTACCGAGCATACAATAGTAAGGAATCCAGCATATGGAACATTATATCTTAATTCGGGCGCTTCAGGAGGGGCAATTACTGGAGTATATTTTCAAGGAGGTGTTAGTATTAACGACACTGTAAATAATTATAAAATAAGCAGGTGCCAGGTTGGTTATATAAATATTGGAAATTCTACCGGTATCCCACCTTCCAATATAATTATTAGTGAAAGTGCAATAACAGGTAGTGTTCAGGCTAGTAATACTTCTGCAACATATCCTTTAAATGTAGTAATAATCAACTGCTTTGTTGGCACTTATGATAATGGTAATAATGCACCTACACTATCTGCTAATGGTACTTGGAAAAATTTAATAGTCAGAAATTGTATTTTATTTGGGAAAACTATTTGTAATTATGGCTGTTCCTACTTTCTTAATAATATCGACTATTCCTATTTTGAAAATTGTATTTTCTATTTTAGTGGGGGCAACTATACAGGTACAAATTATTCCACTTACAGAAATTGTTTGTTAATTGGCAGGGATATTACTTCGTTGGGAAGCAATGCTGTTTTTAACTGCATATACAATCAAACTATTGCATCCACTTTTATTAATCAAACAGGCAATACTTTTGATATTCATAACGACTACCGTCTTCAGCCAACCTCTCCTGGCAAAAATGTAGGCAGCGATGGTACCGATATAGGCATTTATGGAGGGGTATTACCCTGGAATGAAGGTGGTGTGCCGGGCAATCCGCATATTTATTTTAAGAAAGTGGCTCCTCAAACAGACAGTAACGGGCAGCTACAAATACAATATAAAGTAAGGGCCAACAATTAAAAGCATAGCCATGAAAAAATACTTACTGTACGCAATAGCCTTTTTTCTTTGGGGGCAAATGGCAACAGCACAGGCTGATCTTGAACTGGTAACCGGTAGCCTTACTGCAAGTCCGGCTTCTATTCATGTAGGTATTACGCTTGATATTACATTCAGCGTACAGAATGTTGGAGATGCAACATCGGGTAAAACGATCATCGGGCTATACCTGTCAACAACAGAAGACATATCGGTAGGTGGTAAATTCCTTGGAAATATTTCATTTGAATCATTGGCAGCAGGAGAACTAAGCAGTCATATTCAATGTAAATTCCCTGTACCTTACACAATTACCAATAGCGACGATTATAAACTGATCGTGAAAATCAACCCGTATGAAACACTAACAGAAAAAACCTTTTCCAACAATACAGCAATAACCCCTGTTCATATTGATGCAAGTCCATGGGCAGCACAAAATTTACCTTACCCGATAATATTTGTTCATGGATATAAAAGTGACAATAAAACTTGGGATGATTTGATAAATTCAATGAAAAACTATTTTGGGTGGTCTTCAGGAGGCAATATGAATTTTTGCCTGAATTATGACAGGAATCTAAGCACTTCGAACAGTAAAACTGATTTCAAAGATTTTACAGACATTTCAACTCTGAATGCTAATGACTACTACACAGTAAATTTTAATGTCAACTATAATGGAGTACCTTATACGAATGCTGTTATTAATGAAAGTAATCAATCAGGTATTGCCAAACAAGGGCTGGCAATAAGTGAAGCAATTAAACATGTTTTGGCAGTAACTCACAGGGATAAAGTCATACTTGTCTGTCATAGTATGGGTGGGTTGGCTGCAAGAGAATATTTGCAAAACCCGGCACTATGGAAAGATCCCAACATTAATCATCATGTAGCAAAACTTGTTACAATAGGTACCCCGCATGGTGGTACTAACGTTTCTGATTTTGGTGAAGATCTTACTCTATACGCAGATATGTATTCAGAAGCTATTCGTGATCTCAGAACATCCTATTTGGTTGGAAATGCAGGTGTATACTTATTTGGAGGAGTTGAAGACTTAAATTATATGTATGATCATCTAAATCCATTATGTTGTGATTTCTATAATGCAGATGTTAATTGTAATGGTGTTGTTGGAGAATTAATTGTAGGATTAAATCAAAAAGATATAAGGCAAGACCTTTCCTATTCTTGTTTAATTGGTGAGGGCAATCTTCTGATGGGAAATTGGCGTGATGGAATCGTCGGCACATATCAAGCAAATATTAATAATTATCTTTCAGTTGGTGCTGATACATTTATTTTAAAACAGCCCTCAACTTCTATAAATCCTTTTTGGCACATTGAACTTACTTCGCAATTTAGCCCAATTTTGAAAGGAATAGATGAACCAAATTCATGGATCAGCGCCTACGAGGTAAAACCAGGCACTCTTACCTATGGCTTAATAACTGAACAAAGTAAAGGAAACGCACAAACAAAAGATTTCGACACTTACCTGGTAAATCTTCCAGCAAGCGGGGCTCTTACTGTTCAGCTATACAATATCCAGTTGACGCAATTTTCAGTTCAGGTTTACAACTCTTCTAAAACACCTGTTGGAAATATAATTTACAGTAATGGGAAAAGTAATATGAATGTAACAATTCCCTCTCTCAGTAAAGGGAAATACTATGTCGTATTTTCAGCATCTCCCAGTTCTGTATCCTGGAGTTACCCTTATGCATTTCAATTGACTTATACAGCATCTATTCCCTCTTTCTGTTCAGGCACTACCAATTTAACTGCTGCTACCGGAACTTTCAGTGATGGAAGCGGAACAAATAATTACAACAATAATTCAGATTGCAAATGGAAAATTCAACCAAGTGGTGCTACAAGTATTACTTTAAACTTTTCTGCTTTTAGTGTAAATGACCCGAATGACACAGTTTATGTTTATGATGGCGGCACTACAACATCAGCATTACTTGGTAAATGGACAGGAAATTCAATTCCTGCAAGTGTAACATCCACAGGAGGAACCTTGCTTGTAAGATTTTCAACAGATGCAGCTAACACATCAGCAGGATGGACAGCTGATTACACTGCCGTTGTTGTACCTGTTTATTGTAACGGCACCACCACATTAACAACTTCAAGTGGAAGTTTTTCGGATGGCAGTGGTACGGACGATTATGGAAACAACTCACACTGTTCCTGGTTAATTAATCCACCGGGCTCGTATGCAGTAACTTTGAATTTTACTGCTTTTAATACTGAAGCTGGTAATGATGTAGTGAACATATATGATGGTAGTGACAATACTGCAGATTTATTAGGCTCCTTTTCCGGCAACACGATTCCTGCATCAATAACTTCATCAGGCGGCTCACTATTTGTAGAGTTTGTAAGTAATGCTTCTGTTACAAATTCAGGATGGAGTGCAGACTTTACAAGTGTTATCCCCGAACCTGTTGAAGGCATTGTATCTTATGAATATTGGTTTGATGATGATTATATGAATGCAGTTCCGACACCTGTAAAACCACAAATTGATTTTCAGTTAAAAACGGATATTCCTGCAACTGAATTACCTGAAGGTCTGCATAGTTTCCATATACGTTTTCTGGATCATAAAGACAGATGGAGCTCCACCGAATCAAGTTTTCTTTATAAACCCAGAGATTACTATAGCGGGGCAGCCCAATATGAATACTGGTTTGATGATGACTATTTGAATAAAATAAGCGCTGATAGAGCAAATACAAATCATCTTGTTTTACTTGACAGTTTTGCAACCACAGGGCTCAACACTGGGCTCCACGTATTTCACATCCGTTTTAAGCTGGATGGAAAACAATGGAGTTCTGTAAACTCATCCTTTTTCTACAAACAAAACACAAGCCTGGGTAAATTAATTAATTACCAATATTGGATTGATAATAATGAACAGGATGCTGTTTCCAACTCGGTAACTGAAACTGATTATCTTGATTTAATAAAAAATATTGATTTGGGTGAAACCACCAAAGGGCTGCATGTATTTAACATACGATTTAAAAATACAAATGGCACCTGGAGTTCAATAAGCAGCAGCTTCTTTTATAATACATCTTTACTTGATAACAAAATTGTAAAATACAGATACTGGTTTGATACTGCTTTTGCAGCTTTGAATACAATTACTTTAACAACCCCCGTTAGTCCGTATGAATTACTGAAAGATGTATGTATTGCCGATTTACGATTAGGCAGTCATATTTTTAATATTCAATTCCTTGATTCAGCAAAAACATGGAGTTCAATTGTTAGTGATACATTTTATAAAGCAAGTACTTCCGGCTCAACAGTAACAACCAACGGTTCTGCCACATTCTGCGAGGGAGGAAATATTACTTTAACAGCAAGCTCTTGCAATAATTGCACGTATAAATGGAGTAATGGATCAACATTGCAAAGCATTGTAGTATTGCAATCCGGGAATTATTATGTGAAGATTGATTATGGTAATGACTGCATACAAATATCAGATACAATTAAAGTAACGGTAAATACCACTCCATCTCAGCCTGGACTTATAAACGGAAATACCAGTGTTACAACTGGTCAAACACTTGCATATAATATTGCAAACGTATCGGGTGCAGAAAGTTATTTATGGTACTTAACAGGTGGAGGTAATATTACAGGCGGACAGAATACTAATTCAATTAATGTAAATTGGCTTAACGGAGGTAATTATACCTTATCTGTAAAAGCAATTAACAGTTGCGGACAGAGTAATTCGCAATCGCTGGGTATCAATGTGTCATTCCCAACTGGATTCATAAATCTTGATGATCAATTTCAGATTCGTATTAATCCCAATCCTTCTACCAGAGATTTTTATCTAAAAGTAGAAGGTGCACAAAATAAACGTATCGCAGTATGTGTAATGAATTTATTGGGGCAAGAGATATTTTGCACAAACAATCAATCAGCAACAAATAGTTATACTGAATTAATAGACTTAAAAAACGTAGTAAATGGTATTTACTACGTTAAAATAATAATTGATAAAAAGATTTATATAAGAAAGATTATAAAGTTATAATCTGTTAACAGCAGATCATTCAATAAAACATCCTTTCTTCCCAGACGAGTCTGGTACAACCCACACGCCGTTACAGAATAGGTATATGAACAAATAATAACAATTAAAATAAACAAAAATGAAACTCACTTTTATCCTCTTGCTGTCATTAACAGCAGTTATCAGTTACGGGCAAGACACAACTAAAATTGAACAATATTGTGAACTCGTTGCACAAGGCAGACTGTTTTCTCCCAAAGTATCAATTGATATAAACTTTGGAGAAGCAAGAGAATTTTTTTCAGACAACAGAATGAGAGATGAAATAACAGGAAAGGTTAAACTGTTTAACTCAGTAACAGATGCCTTGAATTATATGGGTACACAAGGTTGGAGTTTAGTTAATGCGTTTCCTATCAGTACCTCTTCAGGTCCACAAGTGTACCATTTCTATTTTAAGAAGTTATTCTTAAAATCCGAAGTGATGAAAAACGAAAAGAATTAAGAAACCACATACATAACAAAGCAATCCTTTAAAGCCTTACAACAGCTCTGCCACGTAGGCTATACCCTTCAATGGGGATTCTTTTTTTATTTTACCAGGCAATAATGTAAAGAAGATTTTGGCAAATAATAATATTTTTGACAAAATAGGGCAACAATAAAAAAATACAGCATAACGGTATCCGTTGAAGCATCAACAAAATGCAGCAAAACAAAAAAGCCACTGCATTGCAGTGGCTTTCAAAATCACCCCTGGTTCTTATTTCTTATCAATCATTTTTTCAAGTAAAGCTATTTTCTCTCGTTCGGTTTGAAGCAATCTCTCATATAGTTTTTTGTTTTCTTCAAGTGCTTCAACATATTTTTCAAGAGGGTTAAAATTATAAGTCCCTAATATAGATGAGTTATCGTGATAAGTGTTGGAAAATATATTAATTGTATTTTCCTCATTAAAGCTCTTTATAACATCAGGTGTTACTTTCAAAACCTTTGCAATCTTCTCAATCATCTCTTTATCCAAAGCTTCTTTCTGCTCCAGTGCGCTAACAGCCTGCTGGCTTAGTCCTAATTCTAAAGCAAGTGCATCCTGCTTAATACCCAGTATCTCACGGATGCGTTTTACATTTCTTCCTTCATGGATGATTTTCTCTGTCATACAGCTAAAGTAAATATTCTTTCTCTGTTTTCAATAGCAATAAATGGTAAATAACAATTCACTGTTTGTAAAATACAAACCGTTCTGGTAGGTTACGGTACAGCTCCTTGCAATCTTTGTCTTCGTTCAACAGGTTGTTCAGTATTGTTATCCAGTTAAAAAAACAGAACATGAAAAAATCAGCTCCCGTAAATAATTTACCACTTCGCTATTATGCCGAAGCCGATTTTGCTTACCTCGTAAAAATCAACCGCATAGGTCATAACTGGTCGCCACAGGAATGTTCTTTTCTCATTGGTCGTCCGCAAAACTATGTGGCAAGGAGAGAAAACCTTATCGCAAACAGCCAGTTTACGGTTGAAGACATGGTCTTTCTGTCAATGGCATTTGATATGTCAGTTCGTACAATGGTCATGAACAACCCCCATGAATTCAGGCAGGGCTATTTTCATACAATCATTCAGCAAAACGGAACTGCTATTATTCATGAAATATGGCAACAGGTAAACGGCTCAAAACAAATGCGTTGCCGTTTGTATGAATATCCACAGCCTCCTTCAGTAGAAAACGAACCCAGGCAGCTTGCAGCTTTAATCAGGCAGTTGCACAGCTTAATCAAAGGCGGTTTCTTTCAAACACCACGTCATGCCCTGGCAATTTTTCGTCACCTGCGTAAAAAAAATAAACAATTTCTGAAGCCTGCATCGCTCAAACAGGCGCTTACACATTTTACGGCAGCCGGTCAGTCGCCCCGGCTTATTATAGAGAAAAATAAAACAGAAGGGTACAGGTATAAACAGGCCGCAATCAAAAAACAAACAAGTAAAAAATAGCAGTTATGAAAACACTGTTCTCCCTCATTGAATATGGTAATCCCCGCTTATTAAGCCGCAACCTCCGCAGCCTTGTGTTTGATTTCATGGAAACCGAACTCAAAATAGGAATGCCCGGTTATTTCGAAGAACTCATCCCACAATTATACTACCTCTTTAATTTTCTCGATGCCGCTGCCGATGGTGAAATAACAAAGCAACCGCAAACTGATAATCCTGATTTGTTAAATGAAGAGAACAGCGCTGCCTTTCTGCAGGAAGATGAAATACTCAAAGGCATTACAGCTTTTATTGTTCAAACCATCCACCCCGAACGCATTTACCGCATCCTGCATCAGCCACTACAGGAGGGAGGAGAACTTACTACCGATCTGCTCATTGTTATTCCTGAATGGTTACCACCCAAACAGTTCGCTGCTGCTGAAACACTTATAGAAGCCGGTTGCATGCTGGGTACCAACCTGCATTTTTCATTGCATCACGCAAACCAGGTTAAAACAGCAATTACAGAAGGGCCTGTTTTTTACAGCCTTGTATGCACTCAGGCAAACCTGCTGTACTGGCGTAATAAAAACGACTGGCCCGAAATAGATAAAGAAAAACGCAGCACCGCCAGGCAGGCTGCATGGCTTCAGTTTCAGAAGGGCTTTGCAAAAGCAGCGGCATTCTTAAAACATGCACAGCAAAACAGCCCACAAAATGATGATCTGCTGACTGCATTTTTCCTGCAACAGGCCACCGAACTATGTTGCAGGGCAATCCTTACTTCAATTACAGGTATCGATAAAAAAACACATACAATTACTTCCTTAAAAAAATGCTGCCGCCGCTGTACAACAGTCGTTGATGAAATTTTTCCGCTGGCAACAGATGAGGACAAACGATTACTCCACTTGCTCGATGATGCCTACCTCAGCAACAGGTACAGCAACAATTACACAATATCCCAAACAGATCTTGCGGTATTATTGGAAAAAGTAACGCAACTGCACAAAACTGCATACACAGCAGTTCAGCATCTTCTGGATGTATCAGCTTAAAAAATAAGAGTGCTGCCCAATCAACAAACCCTCACCGCATCACGCCAACTATGAACTATGAACCATAAACCATGAACCTTTCTCCCACCACAACACGCCAACTATGAACTATGAACTATAAACCATGAACCTTTCTCCCACCACAACACGCCAACTATGAACTATGAACTATAAACCATGAACCTTTCTCCCCCACAACACGCCAACTATGAACTATGAACCATAAACCATGAACCTTTCTCCCACCACAACACGCCAACTATGAACCATAAACCATGAACTATAACCCCTAACCCCTAAACGCCTTCATAAATTCTTTAATCGCATAATTGTAAACTGTTCCTTTTCTCACTTCTGTCTTATAAAGTTCGTTCAGTTCAGGATCAGCAATAATTGCCTTGGCATAAACCACCGCCTCGGTAAACAGTGCTCTTCGCTTTTTTTGTTTCGCACTTGGTTTTACCCTTGTCATATCCGGGTAAGCCGTAATCACGATCTTATCGCCATAATGCTTTACCACAATCTGTTTGCCTAATTGTCCTCTTACATTGTACAAAAGGAAGTTGTTTTCACTTGTAGCCATAAATAATAAGGTTTTAATCCCTCCTAAAATAATACAAAGCCGCATCAAAAGCAATCATTCTTCGTTCATCCTTCGTACATAAAGCCCCTCATAAGGCAGTCATAGCCCCTCTTCAGGCAGGGATACCTGCACCTGGATACCCGCAAAGGAGTCCGTTTTCTTTGTTGAACACAATAAGTAAAGGGGGAGAAATTGAAAATAAGGCACTACAAACAATAAAAAAGCTGAAGCTTTTCTTTATTCCGTGCCCAATACGAACTCTGTTACAAATAGGCTTGTTGAAAATTCTGGTATCATTATAAATAGTGAAATCAAAACAAACCGGTTGTTTTGTAAAATAATGGTTCAGAGAATGTAATTTCATGAATAGACTTTGCTTTTTGCCCCACTATGCCCGAAAGATATATTAATGATCTGACAGACTTCTGGAAGATTAGGCAAAGAATAGAGAATTTTCTACTTTTGAGTATGAACAGTTTCAGGCTCAACAGAACTGCTTTTAAAGCCAGGAATATGAAAGAGGCAGATGACCATGCTTCTGAATATAAAAAATTATCGTGGCAGGATCGGTTAAAGGTTGCAGCATACTTAAATAGTGTTGCATTTGATTTTGATTTGAACAATCCTCCTCGGATGGACAAAACAAAGTTTTCTGCTAAATCTAATCAGGTCTGATGGGCAATATATTCAATTCAGATTTTCGTGATTTTATTGCTGCTCTCAATAATAACCGGGTAAGATATATTCTGGTTGGTGGATATTCTGTTATTCTTCATGGTTACTCAAGAACGACGGGGGATATGGACTTATGGGTAGAAAGGTCAGAAGAAAATTATTTGAGAATAAAGAATGCATTTGAGGAATTTGGTATGCCCGTTTTTGACATGACGGAAGAGAACTTCCTGCATCATACGAATTGGGATGTCTTTACATTTGGAATCCCGCCAGTTGCAATAGATCTTATGATAAATATGGATGGGTTTAATTTTCAGGAAGTGTTTGACAGATCCATCATATTTGAAGATGATGAACTGAATATTCGGGTGATTCACAAAAATGACCTGATTGCCTTAAAACAAAAAGCTGGTCGATCTAAAGATTTGAATGATCTTGAAAATCTAAACAAATAACTGATATTAGTCACAGAATATTAGTTCCGCCATTATTATTTTCTGGAATGACAGTGAAATAAAACAACCCGTTAATTTTTAACGGGTTGTTTTGTAAAATAATATTTCAGAGAATGCTGTTTCCTGAAATAATTTGTGCCCAGGACGGGATTCGAACCTGCACACCCTTTCGGGCACCACCACCTCAAAGTGGCTTGTCTACCAATTTCAACACCTGGGCTTGGGGGCGGCAAATGTAAAATGAAAAATGTGAAATGAAAAATAAAAAAGGCAGGAGGCTAAAAGCTATCAGCCAATAGTCATCAGCTTTTTTTATTTCTTCAAAATAATCCTGAACGTAGTGCCTTTCCCCGGCTCTGAATGTTTTACATACAACTGGCCTTTATGATATTGCTCTATAATGCGTTTGCTGAGCGATAGTCCTAAACCCCATCCACGTTTTTTGGTTGTAAATCCCGGCTTAAATACACGGTTCAGGTTTTGAGAAGCAATTCCTTTGCCTGTGTCACTTACATCAATCACAACCGTTTTTTCTTCATTAAACATCTGCACTTTAATTGAGCCCTTCCCATCCATGGCATCAAGTGCATTCTTCAGCAGGTTTTCAATTACCCAGTCGAATAAAGGAGGTGAAAGTGCCGCAATCATTTCCGTACTGTTTTTCAGCACTTCAAACTGAACTTTACCGGTTGCCCTTTTGCGGATGTATTCCACCATTTCTTCCACCTGTCTCACCGCATCGTGTGGTTCAAGTTGTGGCGTGCTGCCTATTTTCCCAAAGCGGTCGCTTACAAGTCGCAGGCGTTTTACGTCTTTTTCAATCTCAGCCGAAATCTGTTCGGTTCCCGCTGTTTCTTTCAGCATTTCAACCCAGCCCTGTAGTGAAGTAACCGGTGTGCCAAGCTGGTGTGCGGTTTCTTTGGCCATACCTGCCCATACCTGGTTTTGTGTGGCCCTGTTTCTTGTTTGTAATGAAAAAATAGTAATGATGATGAAGAGTGCAACAATAAGCAACTGCACCAAAGGGTAATAACGTACTTCGAGCAGCAATGATGATGATCCGTAGTAATACTTATTTATAAGCAATGGCTCTTTACTCACCTGCAGAATAATGGGGAGGTGCTGTGCTTTAAACTCACGGAGTTTTTTATCAACATAAAGCGGGTCTTTTTCAATCATCAATGAATCGATGTTAATAAAACTCACTACACTGTCCTTCTCATCGGTTTCAATAATGGGAATTGATTTTTGTTCGTTTCTGATAAGTGAGGGTAGTTTGGTATCGGCATCGGCTGGTGCATTAATCAGGAACTTTCCTGCTTCAACCCATTGCTCCACTTTCATTCGTTCGTCCTTTGCAATCTTTCTTGCAAGATAATCGGAGTAAAAAATGGTTCCGGTAACAATGCCTATTGCTACCAGGGCAAGAAGAGTGCGCCAGTTAAAATATTGACCAAGCATGCCCTAATTTAGACAAGGTTTGGCTGCCAACTGCTATTTTTGAAAAAATATTTATCACACTTGCAGTCATTACCTTCTGTTGCTGTTGTTATTCTTAACTGGAACGGGAAAAAGTTTCTTGAACAGTTTCTGCCTTTTGTAACAGCATCAACTTACTCAAACAAACGGATTGTTGTGGCCGATAATGCCTCAACCGACGACTCGGTGCCGTTTGTGCAACAGTACTATCCATCTGTTGAAATTCTTACCAGCAACGAAAACTATGGTTTTGCCAAAGGCTATAATTTCTTTTTAAAGCAGGTTCAGGCCGATTATTATGTGCTGCTCAACAGCGATGTGGAAGTGGAACCCGGCTGGATAGAACCTGTAATAGCATTAATGGAAGGCAATACTGAAATTGCTGCCTGCCAGCCCAAACTGCTGGCTTATTATAACAGGCATTTGTTTGAATATGCAGGAGCAAGCGGTGGATGGATTGATGCGTACGGCTACCCGTTTTCAAGAGGACGGATTTTTGATGTACTGGAAGAAGACAAAGGTCAATACAACGATGCAGCTCCTGTTTTTTGGGCAAGTGGTGCTGCTTTGTTTGTAAAGTCACATGCTTTTCATGAAATGAATGGGTTTGATGAATACTTTTTTGCCCACCAGGAAGAAATTGATCTCTGCTGGCGTTTGCAACGGCACGGATATTTGGTTTATGTATGTCCGCAATCGGTGGTGTACCATGTTGGTGGAGGCACATTGCCAACAGGTAATCCACGCAAAGTGTATCTTAATTTCAGGAACAACCTGGTGATGCTTACCAAAAATCTTCCATTGGCACAATTGGTCTGGAAACTTCCTTTTCGTTTGCTGCTTGATGCAGTATCGGCCTGGAAAGAGCTGGTTTCCGGTAAACCATTGTATTGGTGGGCAGTGGTAAAGGCCCATCTCGCATTTACACAATGGTTACTGAAAAGCAGAACTGCGGATAATGCCGGGTACCCCAAAGTACAGGGTGTTTACCCCGGTAATATGGTTTGGCAGTATTTTGTAAAAAAGAGGAAAACTTTTTCAGAAATTGTGAAAGCCAAATCGTACTAAGTTTATAATCATCCCTTACATTTGCAACGAAAAAATAACTGCCATGGCCGAAGTAATTAATAAAGAAAACGAAAAAGACATCGCCAGTAACTGGGTAGCATCATCCAGGTTTCTGTTTTACGTAAAACTGTTTGCAATCGTTGCTTTTATGCTGGGCGGTTGTTACAAGCTGTACAATTCACGTTACAAAGGGAAACCGCAGGTGAATGTTCCTGAAAACACGCTGTACAATCCCAAATACAAGTAAAATTTTCTTTCTATAGCTAAACCGCCC
Organism: Chitinophagaceae bacterium UBA1953; assembly: GCA_002336115.1. Lineage (GTDB taxonomy): Bacteria > Bacteroidota > Bacteroidia > Chitinophagales > Chitinophagaceae > Lacibacter. The sequence goes on along the minus strand of DDEN01000045.1, from coordinate 250,922 downwards.
ATGTGGCGGTTTTTTTTATGTTTTTAAGTCAGCTTTTTTGCCAATGGCATCGTTCCTTGCATCGCACTAGTTGATTGCAGTAATTCTGTTGGGCAATAAAGATGTTGAAATGTTCAGTTTGCAGAAACAAAAAAAGCAACTTTCGTTGCTTTAAATGTGCCCCGGAACGGAGTTGAACCGTTACGACCGTTGCGGGTCACAGGATTTTAAGTCCTGCGTGTCTACCAATTCCACCACCGGGGCTCCAAAGAGGTGAAAAAAAATCCCGCACAGAGCGGGACTTGGAGCGGAAGACCGGGCTCGAACCGGCCACCCCGACCTTGGCAAGGTCGTGCTCTACCAAATGAGCTACTTCCGCTTGTAAAAGAACGTTGGGGGTGCAAATGTAAAGAAGCGCTTTTAATTGACAAAAAAATCTACCGCATCTTTTTTAAAGTTTTGAAAAGCAGTCTTTTGCCTTATTGGTAGGTGTAAGTAATATAACCCATCAGTTCTTTTTGCTTGCTGTAAATGTTTTCCCGGGTTTTTAATCCCTGTGTATTGTACTGATAACGCCAGATAACATAATTGCTGCTGCCTGCCTGTACTGCTATCATTTGTGATAACTGAAACTGATCGTTGTACTCAAACAAATAATCGGGTAATAATTTGCGGGCCTTTTCATTAAAACGAACAATATCTGTCAGTTGCATGTTATTTCCGTAATAATAGTACCAATGCTGCGTTTCCTTCCCTTTGCTGAACCATATCTCTTCGCCGGGGTTGCCTTTTTCATCGGGCTTAAATTCAATAACTGTGGTATCTGAACTGTTTTTGATGCGCAGCACTTTTTGCGGAATCCCTGTTGAATCATAACTCCACAAATGCTTTTCTGTTTCTTTGGTCTGGTACGCATAAGCCTGCGAAAATGATTCCGCAACAAGCAATCTTCCCTGCGCATTGTAAGAATAGGTTGTAACATTCAGTGTGGTGTTTGAACTGTCTGAACTGCGGATGAGTTGCCCTTTTGCATTAAACTGGCTTACCAGAACCGATTGCAGCGTTTGAATGCTTTGCGTAAATGTTTTAATGAAATTAAAACCCGGAGCAATTTCCTGGTAACAGATAAATTTATCTGTAGGCTCACCCGTACTTTCAAATGAATTAAGAATAACTTTTTTTGTTTTATTGCTTTTGTACAATTTCAGTTGATCCGAAGTTTGCTTTGCTGTAAGCACATCTTTATAATAAATCTGGGCCGGTGCCTGTAATACTAAAAGCATTGCAATTGCAAGCATCGGTATGAATTGTTTTCTTTGCATAGTTTGCCAAAGATATTTTATTCTTATTTTCTGCTTATGCTAAAAATGTACTCAAAGTGTAAAACTTAACAAAAGTTGTTGGCTATTATTTATTTTTAGCAAAACTTCAGAATATGTCGCATGGCAGAGAGCGAAAAGAAAAAAACTGTTTAAACTGTAACGCAAGGGTATTTGGCAGGTATTGCCACGTATGCGGGCAGGAAAATGTAGAACCAAAGGAATCGGCATGGGATTTAATTGTTCATTTTTTTAACGACATTACACATTTTGAAGGTAAGTTTCTTACTTCGCTCCGCTACCTTGTTTTCAAGCCCGGTTTTTTAACGGCTGAATATATACGGGGCAGAAGGGCAGGTTATATGAATCCTGTACGGATGTATGTGTTTACATCGGCATTCTTTTTTATCCTTTTTTTTACTTTTTTTTCTGAATCATCACACAAAAGCAAAAATGATGTTGAGCATCCGGCACAGCCAAATACCGGCCAATCTGCTGTAAGTGAAAAAAATGATGTGCTGCAGTATGTTGATACAAAAGAAGATTCGGAACTGGTAAAAAAAGGAGTTGTTTTAAATAAGGATGAAAATATAAAATTCAGGTTTGATACAACCGGAAGAGGCATTATAAAATATAATTCAATTGCCGAGTACGATTCTGTTCAGAATACGCTTACTCGCAATAAAAAGGGTAACTGGTTTGAACGTGCTGTAGCACACAGGCTGATTACGCTGAAGAAAATTTATGGAAATGACTGGAAAACATTTGGTAATGATCTGCTGGAATATGTACTGCATTCGTTGCCTAAAATGTTGTTTATTTCCCTGCCGTTCTTTGCACTGATTTTTTCTTTGCTGTATATCCGTAACAGGCAAATGTATTATGTGGGACATCTCATCTTCTCCATTCATCTTTTTGTATTTACATTTCTGTTTTTACTTGTCTTTTTCAGTATGGGAAAAATAGAAACTGCTGCAGGATGGAATCTGGGCTGGTTTAAATTTGTTTTATGGATGCTGCTGTTTGTTTATTTATACAAAGCAATGCGAAGAGTGTACCAGCAGGGCAGAGGCAAAACAATTCTGAAATTTGTGCTGCTGTTGCTGATGGCTTTGGTTTTAAACATCTTTTTGTTTACAGCATTTTTCTCTTATTCATTTTTTAATATGTAAAGTATGAGTAATCAACCCGCACAGGAAGAGTTTTTACGATTGGTTTCAATTATGGACGATTTGAGAGAAAAGTGTCCATGGGATAAAAAACAAACCATTGAAACATTACGGCCTTTAACTATTGAAGAAACGTATGAACTGGCTGATGCCATTACGGATAACGATTGGAAACATATTAAGGAAGAGCTGGGCGATATGTTGCTGCATATTGTGTTTTATGCAAAAATTGGCCAGGAGCAGCAGCAGTTTACATTAACCGAAGTAATTAACGGAATATGTGAAAAGCTGATAGCCCGTCATCCGCATATTTATGGCGATGTAACGGTTAACAATGAAGAAGATGTTAAACGCAACTGGGAAAAACTGAAGATGAAAGAAGGAAAAAAATCGGTGCTGGGCGGAGTACCTAAAGGATTGCCTTCGATGATTAAAGCTATACGCATACAGGAAAAAGTAAAGCAGGTGGGGTTTGAATGGGAAAATAAGAACCAGGTGTTTGAAAAAATTGAAGAGGAAATGAATGAACTGAAAGAAGTGGTACAGGCTGGTGATATAGATAAAATGGAAGAAGAAATGGGGGATGTGTTTTTTTCACTGGTGAATTATGCACGGTTTTTGCAGATTGATGCAGACCATGCTTTAGAACGTACAAACCGGAAATTCATGCAGCGGTTTTTGCAAATGGAAAAGGAAGCAAACAGCGAAGGCAAAGAACTGGCAAAGATGACGCTGAATGAAATGGATGAAATCTGGAACCGGATTAAAGCAAGAAACAAACAAGCTGAATAAACTATTTTGAGCTACACTAAAACCATCCGTAGTTTTTTTTATAAAAACGGTCACCTGCTTATTCTTGCAGGATGGTTACTTACATTTTCTTACCTCTTCCAATACTACTGGTCATACACATCGGCTCCGGCACAGGTAAAAAAAATTATTCAGCGTACAATTAATAACAGGGAAACCGATTTTGAAACTGTTCTGAAGGACACTGCGCTTATCAGAAAACTGAATAACGGTACATACAGCGAAAAAGAATTTAACAGCCTGATGAAAAAAGACTATTTCGTTTTTGTAGCATCGGGTGGCAGTGATGGATTTCAAACGAGGTTCTGGAATACGCAGGCAATTTTGCCGGGAAATGAATTATGGCAACGGGCAGATGGTGTTTGGTTTGAGCAACTTATTAACGGCTATTATACAGTTTATAAAAAAGAATTTATACTCAAAGACAGCAGCTCTGTTTTTGCAATGGCGCTGATTCCGGTTAAATGGAATTACTTTGTTACAACCGAAGATCTCAGTAATGGATTTGCTTATTTGAAAGGAATTGAACAGTATTATGACATCAGCGATATTTCAAAGTCGGAACTGGAAGTTAAAAGCAGGAACGGAACAACCTTGTTCTGGTTAAAAGATAAAAAAAATGTTCTTCAGCCGCTTAATGGTATTACTGTTTTGTTACGGCTACTTGCAATGTTTTTCTTTTTGCTGTTTCTGCACCGAACAGCAGTTGATCTTGTTCATAAAAAATCATTTATCGTTGGCATAATGTTCCTGGTTACGGCATTGCTTTTACTGCGTACAATCAGCTATTTTATTCCGTTACCATTAAATTTCCGCCAGTTTGAATTGTTTGATCCTGCAGTTTATGGATCGAATAATTTCCTTAAGTCATTAGGCGATTTGCTCATTAATTCCTTCCTGTTGCTGTGGGTGGTTACTTTTATCAGAAAATACAGTCAGCAGCAACTTCCTGAAATTAAGATAAATGACAGGTTAGGGATAGCGCTTGTTTCGGTTGCAATTGTATCGCTTACAATAGTGTTCGGCAATATTACCCGAAGCCTTGTTGCCGATTCGCAGATATCTTTTAATGTTACCAACTTTTTCAGTTTAATAAACAGTTTTAGTTTCTTCGGTTTTATTCTGCTGGGTTGTCTTGCCCTGAACTATTATCTTATTTCTGAACGGCTGATTATTTACCTGAAAAAGTTTTCAAATGGCAAACAGGGGCTTCAATACATAGCTATTGCGGTTACGGGGTTGCTTTATATTACTATCACTATCAGCTCAGGCTCTGTTTCATTTCATCTTAGTTTGCTTGTTTGGCTACTGCTGGTGATATTACTGATGAATGAACCAGATTCTGATCTGGGATTTCTTGCATCGGGCGGACGTAATGTTTTCTGGTTGTTTTTCTTTTCACTGTCATTAACGGTAATGCTTGTTTCGCAGAATGCAGAAAAAGAATGGGAAGATAGAAAGCGGATGGCTGAAAAGCTTAGTCTTCAGACCGATCCTTCGGCTGAAAACCTGCTTGGTATTGCTTTCAGAAATCTGCGCAGCGATTTTTTAACCGATAATTTTTACAGGTTTACAACACCTGGAAGCAACCAGTTTTTAAAAGACAGCCTGATTGGGGAACATTTCAGCGGATACCTGAATAAGTTTGATTCGGAAGTATATACTTATAACGCATCGGAAGAACCGTTGTATAATACTGATTCTATTTCTTTTAATACGCTCAACACTATTTTTAAACTTCAGAGTAAGCCAACTTCGGTACGTGACTGGCAGTATCACGAAGAATCGTTTGATAAGTTTTATTATATAGCAAGGAAGGAAGTACGAGATACTTCATCTTCAAAGCTGCTTGGATACGTGTTTATTCTTTCAAGGCCCAAGCGATACAGCGATGAGAAATTTGCGCCACAACTGTTTTCTAAAATTTCTAATCCGGTTCCCGAAAGCCTGCCGGTTTATTCCTACGCAGTTTACAAAAACAAAGAACTTATTGGCAGTTTCAACGATTATCCTTTTCCAATACGTATCGAAAATCAGCCGGGCAATGAATTAATGTACAGGAAAGTGCAGAATAACGGGTACAGTGAGTTGTGGTACACATCGTCCGGTCTTACCGTAGTTATAACAAAACAGGAAAACCGTTTATTGGAAACAATTACTTTGTTTGCTTACCTGTTTTTTGTTTTCCTGATGATGATGGCCGTTTACCGGCTTGTTGATTTTTTAATAAAAACAGGATTCAATTGGTCGAGATGGAAGGAAGAACTACAGCTTACCTTCCGTTCGCAAGTGCATACAACAATTATCGGTATCAGTATTCTTTCATTTGTGGTGATTGGTATTTCAACCATTTTCTTTTTTATTAACCGCCACAGCAGGAATAATAAAGAAAGGTTAAGCCGAACCATCCGCATTATGCAGGCTGAAGTGGAAAATGCACTCAGGGAGCATGCAATGTTTGATGATGTACTGAAAGTTTATGATGATGTTACTGCCGGTGATCTGCAGGATAAAGTAAACCGTATATCAGAAATACACGGAGTTGATATTAATATTTACGATCCTGCCGGCAATCTTCGTATTTCATCGCAGCCATATTATTACAATAAAGGCTTGTTGAGTCGTAAAACAAACCCACGGGCATTTTATAAATTATCGAAAGAACTTCTGGTGCAGTCAATTGAAAACGAACGTGTGGGCTCAAGATCGTACATGAGTATTTATATGCCTGTACGGGATGAAGATGGCAAAACTTATGCGTACATAAATATTCCTTATTTCACATCGCAGAATGAATTAAAACAGGAAATATCAAGCTTTCTTGTAACACTCATTAACCTGAATGCCTTTGTATTTCTTATTGCCGGCTTGATTGCATTTTTTGTTACCGGACGTATTACGAGTTCGTTTGCCATCATCAGTGAAAAAATGAAGCAGATAAAACTTGGAATGCCAAATGAAGAAATTACATGGAACAGGAATGATGAGATTGGTGAACTGGTTCAGCAATATAATAAAATGGTAAAGCAACTGGAAGAAAGTGCCAGCCTGCTTGCTCGGAGTGAAAGAGAGGGTGCATGGCGTGAAATGGCAAGGCAGGTTGCTCATGAAATCAAGAATCCGCTTACACCTATGAAGCTGAGCATACAGTACTTGCAGAAAGCTGTTGACTCAAATTCGCCCGATACAAAAAATATTTCGCAGGGTGTGGCTAAAACATTGGTTGAACAGATTGATTACCTGTCTAACATTGCTTCCGACTTTTCAAGTTTTGCAAACATTGCAAATCCAAGGCTGGAAAAAGCAGAGCTAGGCAGATCAATTAAATCGGTTGTTGACTTGTTTAGTATGGATGAAGGAGGGGAGGTAATTTATACTCCAGGTAATGAGGTTTCAGTGATGGCTGATAAAACCCAGCTTAACCGTTTGTTTACAAACCTCATCCGCAACGCATTTGAAGCAGTAAGTAACGATAAAAGACCTGTTGTACATATCAGCTATACAGTAACAGATAATAAAGTCCTCGTTCGTATTGCCGATAACGGACAGGGAATTGCACCCGAGCTGCATGAAAAGATATTTTATCCCAATTTTACTACTAAAACCTCGGGAACGGGTTTGGGGCTTGCAATGTGCAAAAGCATTGTAGAAAATATGAAAGGTGAAATATGGTTTGAAACCGAACAACAAAAAGGCAGTACCTTTTTTGTGGAACTGCCTGTTATAGATAATCAGTAAAATCAAAAACCTTTTGCCGAAATTTCTTATTTTTCTTTTTCCTGTTTAACCATGCCCAACAGGTGTTCTTCAATTACCTGTTTAAATACATTTTTTGGAAAGGCACCCGGTTGCATTACAGGGTCGCCATTTACGGGAATAAACAAAAAAGTCGGAATACTTTGAATGCCGAACACGGAAGCAAGCTCCATTTCTGCTTCTGTATCAACTTTATAAATCACAATTTTACCTTCGTATTCTGTTGAAAGTTCTTCCAGTATTGGCGCTACCATTTTGCAAGGGCCGCACCAGTCGGCGTAAAAATCAATAATAGCCGGAAGAGGGCCTTCATATTTCCATTCTTTTTCCGTTTCGTAATTGAAAACTTTATTCTTAAAATCCTGAGTTGTGAGTCTTACTGTTGCCATTTGTTTTATTTGATGCAAAGTTAGGATTTTGGAGCAGTCGTCCCCGGTGACATTAGTTACATTATCCTTTCAGCCAGTTCAGAAAATCGGTTGCCTTTACCTTGTTTACGATAATTTCTTCACCTGTTTCAACGGTCATTTTTACAAAAAGTTTGCGTAGCCCGTAGTGCTGTACTTCTTTTATTCCCGACTTGTTGATCAGAAATTGCCTGTTTGCACGGTAAAAAGAGTTGCCGCATAATTGCTCCAGTTCATCAAGTGGCTGGTTAATATAAAATTTCTGGTTCTGGAAAGTGATGAGAACCGTATTCTTATGTTCAATGTTAAAGTAAGCTACATCGGTAATTTTAACAGGGAGGATTTTGTTCTTTGAGTTTACCAGTAATGTCTGCGTTTTTCCTGAATTACTGATTGCGGCCATCAGTAAATCATAATTAATTTGCGATTGATCTGTTTCAGGCTGTTTCAGCATTTTGTATTTATCAATTGCTTTGCTGATACTTTGTTTACTGTAGGGCTTGAGTATATAGGCAATGCCATTGTTGTTAAAAGCCTGTAGTGCATGCTGGTCAAATGCTGTGCAATATACAACCGGAGTAGTTGTTTGCACTTCTTTAAAAATTTCAAAACTGTATCCATCGCAGAGCTGAATATCACTGAAGATCAGATGCGGTGTTGGATTGGTTTCAAAGTATTGTATTCCTTCTCTCACCGAGCTGATTGTTTTGGTGATGTTAATTCTGCCGTCGATTGACTGCATAATTTCAGCTAAGTCATCCGAAACCAGTTTTTCATCTTCAATAATAACGACGTTCATATTCTTTAGTTAACTTATAAATATAACAGGCTGTTGTTTTCTGTATGAATCAGTTTAATGCTTACAGAAAATTCATTGTTTTCATTTTTGATAATAATGTCTTCATCAAACATCAGTCTGTAACGTTCAGCAAGATTTTTTAAACCTACTTTCGTTGTTACGCCGGATAATTGTTTGGGTTGTATTTTGTTTCGCACTGTAATCATTTGTGTGGTATTATTGAAATCTATTTCAATGTTTAAAGGATTCTCAGCCGAAAAAGCATTGTGCTTAATTGCATTCTCAACTAAAGTCTGTAATGCAAATACCGGTACTTTTCCTTCAGCAGAAAAAAGGCTGTTGTTTTTTATTGAAAAGTTCAGCATATCATTGAACCGTACTTTCTGCATTTCAAGATAAGTGAGGCTGAATCTGAGTTCCTCACTAATATCAACCAATGGTTCTTTAGTTGAGGCCGTGGAAAAACGAAGAACATCAGAAAGCATGAGTAAATAATCTTCTGCTCTTTCCTGATCTTTTTTTAATAACAGGCGGAGTGTATTAAGTGAATTGAAAAGAAAATGTGGCTGAAGCTGCATCTGAAGCTGATTATTTTTTGCTTCAAGATTTGCCTGTTTCAGTTTTTCGTTTTCAAGTTCAATAAACTGCTTGTTGAAATAAAGTAAAATAAGTTCGCATAAAATAAGGATGATGATATTAATGGTAAGCAAGTGAACCATTCTTGGAAAGAAGAACCCATTTTTTGGTGGTCGTTTCATTTCTTTCCCCGGATCAATCCTTAAACTGTCGCCTCTCCCCTGGAATGTTATTAGTTTTTTTTCTGTCTGGGACTGAACAATCGTTTGACCATTTCTTTGTGCAGAATCGTTGAACTTAATCTGTGGTGGGGGAAAATTTTTCTGGAAGTAATAAAAGATAATTGTTCCTGCAACCAGGCAGATGATTGTGCTGATAATTGATCTTATAAAAATCTTTTCCAGGAAGTGAAAACGAACAGATAATAAGAGCAAAAGGATATTAATAATCCAGAAAAGAATAGTAATTGCTGCAATGAGTAAAATGCCCGGAAGAAAAAGATTGATTTTATTTAATTCAAATCGTACAAACGGAGTGCCGCCAAGTATTGCAAAAAGAGGAGTTGTGATTGCCGCAACAATAATCAATCTGTTCAGTATCCTTCTGTCTTTTAAAATTTTATTCATCAGCTATGGTAAAAGAGTGCAAAATTGCGGCTGAAACCATTATCAGCAGCACAATAGGGCGCTTACTTCGCAAAGGTTTTGTTAAAGGTGTTGATGCTTGTTTATTAAAAATGGTTGGGTTTTTCTCGCATATTTTTTTGTCTGTTTCAGTCGCTCTTTTGTCCATTTTATTTCCTTTAACATTTTGTTTCCCATGGTTTTGAAAAATATTTGCCGGTAATTTTTTAGAAACAGGGTTAAAACACTGTTCAAAACTTTACAATATACCTCAATTTAAACTCAAGAATAAAAAAGTACACTGATGAGAAAAAACAGGTTTTTATCATTAAGCGCTGCCATTTTGGTTATGGCAACTGTTATGCTTACATCATGCAGCAGGTCAAGCAGCAGTGATGATGATATTATTGGAAACTGGAAACGTTCTTCTGAATTCGAAGGCGTTGGAAGAACAGAAGCTGTAACATTCACAATAGGAACAAGAGTGTTTGTAGGGTTAGGTTACGATGGTACTGACAGATTGGTTGATTTCTGGGAATTTGATCAGGCAACCGGCACATGGTACAGGAGAGCTGATTTTCCTGGTGTAGCACGAAGCAGCGCAGTTGCTTTTGCTGTAAACGGTAAAGGTTATATTGGCACAGGTTATGATGGATTAAAAAAATTGAAGGATTTCTGGGAATACGATCCAACGGCAAATACATGGAAACAGGTTGCTGACTTTGGTGGTACTGAGCGCTACGGTGCTGTGGCATTTGCCATAGGCAGTAAAGGATATGTTTCTACAGGTTATGATGGAAATTATCTTAAAGACCTGTGGGAGTACGATCCGTCAACCAATGCATGGACGCAGAAAGCAAGTCTTTCGGGAAGCAAACGCATGGATGCTGTTGTTTTTGTTTATAACAGCAAGGCGTATGTTGTTACCGGTATTAATAACGGAAGTTATTTAAATGATTTCTGGGCATACGACCCCACTGCAAACAGTTGGGAGGAAAAAAGAAAAATTACCAGTGTAAGTGATGACTCTTATGATGATGACTATGGGTCAAACATTATCAGAAGCAATGCCACTGCTTTTATAATGAATGATAAGGCTTACATCACAACCGGCAGCACCAGTGGTGTTATTGGTACAACATGGGAATACAATTTTACCAATGATACATGGGCACAAAAAACAAGCTTTGAAGGAACAGCCCGTGAAGGAGCGCTTTCATTTACAGTTAATTCAAGAGGGTTTTTAACAACCGGTCACAACAGCAGTACACGCTTTGATGATTTGTGGGAATTCTTTCCGAATTCCGATCAGGATGATGATGATAACTGATAAACTTTTTGAGGAGAATCACAGCTTGAGTTGAGGTAAATACAAACGCTGTGTTTTCTCCTCATTTATTTTCAAAACGAAGATTGTTGATAATAGTGAATAAAAATATAACCGGAGCTGCAATTTGCTTCTTTGCAATAATTGTATTGCTCAGTGGATGTAATAAAGTGAACATTCAGTTTGGTGAATCGTCTTCAGAGCTTGATCCCTCCATTACCTATTATGATAATTATGAAACCGAGATTTCTACATATAGGGTAGATTCTTTTTTAACATCATCACATAATCTGGTTTCTATCGGTTATCATAACGATCCTGATTTTGGAGTTGTAAAGGCCGGGTCGTTTGTTCAGGTATCATTGCCTGCTTCAAACCCTGTTTTTGATGTGAACGTTACGTTTGACTCACTCGTAATGATTTTGAAACCTAACGGAGTATTTTACGGCGACAGTACAAAACCTGTTAAGGTAAATGTGTACCGTCTTTCCGATAACATCAAGCGAAGTGATGGAACTGATTATTACTATAATACCTCTTCATTTGGACATCTTCCCAATCCAATTGGAGAGCAAACAGTAAATCTTGCAGGAAAATCCGGAACGCAGGTAAAAATCAGGTTGTCGGATGATTTGGGTAAAGAACTGCTGGAAAAATTCCGTACAAATGCTTCAGAAATTACAACATCTGAGTTGTTTGTTGATTATTTCAGAGGCTTGTATATCTGTACAGATTCATCTGTAACTTCTTTGGTCAGTTATTTCAGTGTGCCGGCCGATTCGGCAATTCTGCGTTTGTCTTATCATGAAAACGGGTTATATGCAGTTGCCAAAAATCTTGATTTCAATTATTCAACAGCAAAGCAGTTTAACCAGGTTTCGTTCCGTGCAGTAAACAGTAATCTCGTTTCAATTGAAGGAAGTAAGTATAATCTTGTATCAAGTACTGCATCGGGCAACAAGGCATTTCTTTATTCACCTGTTGGAACAGGAATTAAAATTTCATTTCCTTCATTGCTTACATTAAAGGAGAAGTATCCTTATATGCGTGTGATTAAAGCAATGCTGGTTATAAAACCCGATGTGGCCTCGTTGGCATTTCCGTATTCTCTGCCCCCAAAATTATACCTGTATTCTACAGACGATACAAATGAATTATTGGGTGGGTTTTATGATGGCACAACCACCACAGCCAGTTTATTAACCGGCGATCTTGTAATAGATAATTTATATGGAGAAAATACTTATTACAGCTACGACATCACCACTTTTATCAACAATAAAATTACTACCGGGCAATTTTCGAAAACGGCTATCATGCTTACATCTTCTCTCAGCAGCTTTGATGCCGGTGTGGAACGTTTGATTGTAAATGATCAGACACAGAAAAATTCCATTCAGTTTAAAATGTACGTCCTCGGAATGTAAATCAGGTTATGAACAAGGAAAAAAGATTTTTTTATTTTTTTGCAGTTTTTGTGTTGTTCTGTATGAATGGAATGGCGCAAAACGTTTCATCGCCTTATTCAATTATTGGTATTGGCGATCTTGAAACAACGGAGTATGGGCGCTACAGCTCTACCGGTAGCGCTTCAGCAGCAAGACGAGATGATGGGTATTACAACTTTTCAAATCCGGCTTCCTTAACCTCTTTAACATATAAGAATGTGAACCTGAACATGTTTACAAGAGGAAGGATAAGCAACTATAAAATTCCCGGTGTTGATACAATAGCCGGACCTTCAAAAGATTTTATTGTAAAAAGTATTTCACTGGCATATAAAGTAACTCCCAAAACTGCATTTGCTGTTGGATTAAAACCTTTCAGCAGCGTTAACTATCAATATACCACCAACTCATCGTTAAATAATGATTACATAGATTATATAAAGTACACAGATGGAAGCGGGGGTATTTACCAGACATATATTTCCTTAGCCAAAGAATTTGGCAAACATTTTTCAGCAGGTATTACCGGCTCCTGGCTTTTCGGATCACTGCATAACAGCGTTGAATATTATAATTCAAATCTTGCACTTGATGTGATAAAACTTCAGACAAATTATTACAGTGGTGCAGGCGTACAGGGAGGTATTCAGTATTACACCGATCCTAAAAAGAAATGGCAGCACAATTTTGGTTTAACAACATCATTAAACTCAAAACTGAACGGGTATAATACAACACAGTATTTTGAAAACGATACATTATTCAAGAAAATGGATGATGAAGATATTTCATTTAAAATGCCTGCAACTTTCAGTGCTGCTTACAGCCTGTTTAATAAAAACGGTTTTTCATTTCACCTGCAGGGCGATTACCAGAAATGGGGCAGTCAGCAAACCGGCTATTCAAAAATATTAATCAGGGATGCTGCCGGTTTTAGCGGTGGGGTAGAGTACAGCAGCAGGATAAAAGCAGGCGATTTTTATTTTGAAAAATATTACTTAGCTCTTGGTGTAAGAACATCGCAATCCTACCTGGTGCTGAATGGCAACCGGGTAAATGATTTTGCCTTCACTTTTGGTGCGGGCAAAAATCTTTCAAGAATTATTGGAGTAAACATGAGCATGGAAGCAGGCAAAAAAGGCTTGTCGTCACTTAACCAGATCAGGGAAAATTATTTTCAGTTTTCATTAGGACTTACTCTGAAAGATATATGGTATGGAACCCGGAAATTCGGACGATATGATTAGTACGTTTATGCAAAAGAAATTACTACTTGCCTTTATGTTTTTTGTATCGGTGTCTGCTGCATTTTCCCAGCAGATTAACGGTTGCTGGTACTCAGCAGATAAAACAAGGGTTTATGAAATAAAACAAACTTCAGATAAGAGTTATACTGCAATTATTAAATCTTCTTCACGAACTGCCGACAGTATTGGATATGAAGTAATCAAAGATCTTGTGTTTAATGGGAAAAAACAGTGTTATCAGGGTGTGATATATGCTGTAAGTGATGGTCAGCCCACATCTGTAAAAATCACCTTTGACAAAAATAATCTAAACCGGATTTTGCTGAAACTAAACCGGCTTTTCTTTATGGATGTGGTGCTGAACTGGGATAAAGCAGTTGAATAACATTTGGCTTATGCAAATTGCATCAGCCATTCTCTTGCATCTTTTTCGTTGGTGAATTGCTTAATGGGTATTGGTGATGGCTTTAGTTTAAACAGCAAACTCATTATAAATGCAGAAAGCCCCGGCTTTGCTATCATTGCCATTGCTGAGTAATTTTCATGTAGCAGTTTTGCTGAAATTGATCTTGCATCTTTATCAGGCAATGGTGAAGGGGTAAGGTAGATAAGCAACGGAACAGGTTTGTTATTGCTGATCTTTTTTATCAACTCACTGTTGACGGTTAAATTCTCTACAGTACGTTTTACGTTCCTGGATAATGATATAAGAAAACCTGCATCATCAAACCAATAGGTGGCAATTTCACTTTGGAATATTGGCCTGTCTGTAGGGATAGTCGGCTGCATTATTTACTTGTTGATCTTCCCTTTTCGTTTAATAGCCATCTCCGAATCGTTACTTGGTGTTACAGATAAAGAAATCTGATCGCCATTCAGTACAATCAGGAAAGTTTCAGTATGGGGGCTTTCAATATAACGCAGCTTTAATTGTAAGCTGTCTTTTGAAAGCCAGTTGTATGAGCCCGCCACTTTAAAAGGAGATAAACCCGCCGAACTGTTTTTTGCCAAAGCCAATAAGCCAGGACCTGGCTTTGTTGTTTTATCTGTTATCCATTTTCCTGATCCGAAACGGAAATTGTATGTTGATGTGTCGTATTTCGCAGTAAGCACACATTCTTTTTCCTTAAAATTAAATGCAACAGAACGGATACTGTTTTTAGGCCCGTCAAGGATAAATTCTTTTTTATTCATTTTATGTTCTGCTATGGAATTTTCAGAAACAGGTAATGGTTGAAGTGTTTGCGATGAAAGTACCGTTTTTAATTGTTTGTAAAGTTTGGCATTTGCAGGTAATGAATTTTTTTGCAGTGCCGGGAAAATATATTTCCAAACGAGATTAAGTTCATTTTGAAGATCATATGTTTCGCAGGTGATTGCAACTACAGCATCCTGATCGGGCATTACAATAATATACTGGCCGTAAGCACCGTCGGCACGGAATGCATTATTTCTGCAGCGCCAGAACTGGTAACAATAACCCTGTGCCCAATCGCTTGACATTTTGTTACTGTCCGTTGCAGGTACACCAGGCATCTGCTCAATTTTTTTTGTTGTTGCTTCTTCAATCCATGCCGACGAAATAATTTGTTTCCCATTCCATTTTCCTTTTTGCAAAAGAAACTCCCCAAATTTTGCCATGTCTTCTGTTTTCAAACGCAGGCCCCATCCGCCAACATTCCTGTTCATGGGATCTATTTCCCAATCCATTCCGCTTATGCCTAAGGGAGTGAATAAACGTGGTGTTAAATAGTCGATAAGTTTTTCTCCGGTTACTTTCTGTACAATTGCAGAAAGCATGTATGTAGCAAGGCTGTTGTAACTGAACTTTGTTCCTGGCTCGTACATCACAGGGAAATGCAGAAAACCTTTAACCCAGTTATCTTCAGTAGAGTTTGAAAGCACCGGCATAGTGGGTTCGGGGTATTGCCCGGTTGACATAGTAAGCAGATCTTTTATTCTCATCTGCGATAAAAAAGGGCTGATGCTATCGGGTAAATCGTTGGGGAAAAAGGAAATAACTTTATCATCAACGCTGATTCTTTTTTCAGTAACAAGGAAACCGATTGCTGTTGATGTAAAACTTTTGCTTGTTGAATACAATGTGTGTTTTAGCTCAGGTGCATACGGTTTCCACCATGTTTCTGCTACAACTTTTCCATGTCGTAATAATATAAAACTGTGCAGCTCGTGTTTGCTGTGATTCACTGCATCGATAAACTTGAGAATTGCTTTGGATGAAATGCCTTCAGCTTCAGGAATGCTTCGTTGAAGCCTGTTGGTTTGCTGTGCTGATAATCCAAGCTGAACAAGTACAAAAAAAATTGTAACGAATAATTGATTAAAACGCATAAAAAATAGTTAGAAGTTTTATTAAATTCCTTTTTCCATTCTTACATCCATCAGGTATTCTTCAAACTCATGTAATGAAAAGCTACTGAGATTTTTTGATGCCGTAAGTTTCCCTTTTTGTGCTGCAAGTACTCCATAACGTATATCATCAAAACCACTCAGTTCATGCGCATCGGGGTCAACTGAAATTAATGCACCTTTTTCAAGTGCGTATGGAATCCATCTCCAGTCTATATCCAAACGTCTTGGGTGTGCATTGAGCTCTATCACAACACTGTTTGCCACACAGGCATCAATAATTTTTTTGTGATTCAGCGGATAACCATTTCTGCTCAATAATAATCTTCCTGTCATGTGCCCCAGAATGGTTGTATAAGGATTTTCAATTGCATTCATTAAACGCATCATTGCTTTTTCTTCATTCATTTTTAAATTGCTGTGTACAGAGGCAATTACAAGGTCAAAAGTTGCAAGGATATCGTCGTCGTAATCAAGAGAACCATCTCCAAGAATATCGGCTTCAATACTTTTAAAAATGCGGAAGTTTTTAAAACGGCTGTTCAGCTCATCAATGAGTTTGTGTTGCTGTTCAATACGCTCAATTGAAAGGCCATTTGCATATCCTGCACTTTTACTGTGATCACTGATGACTAAGTATTCAAATCCTTTTGATTGTGCATGCTTTGCCATAGCCTCAATCGTTTGCCCACCATCGCTCCAGTTACTGTGGGTGTGAATAATTCCTTTAATTGAGGATGGCTGAATCAAATCAAAAGAAGAATTTTCTTCACTGTATTCCTCTCTTAGACAGGGCGGAATAAGATTAATTCCTTTTTGTTCAAATAGCATTGCCTCTTCTGCAACATCTGCCACACTTCCCCATGATGTAAGAAATTCATCACTTGCTGACGTAGTAAAAAGTTTTGAACCAAAATTATTTTTATCAGCGAAATAAAACTGAAGCAGAATGTTTTCGGGACCCTTTATAATTAATGAAGAAGAATTTTTGTCGGTTACTGTAAAATTATTGGTAGTAAAAAAAGCTTCAATGGTATCTGTATCAGTTGTTGTAACCCATTCAAGTTTATGAATAATTTCCATCTGTCTTCTGAATTCACCTGTTAGCTGAAAAGAAGTGCCTGGAAATTGTTGTTTTAATTTTTCATCAACAGCAACTGCGTATGCTTCAATATCGGCATACAGATGAATATCTTTGTGTTGCAGAAAAAATTCAATCGACTCTTTTACGTTTGCCTGTGTTTTTTCGCCAAAACCTTTAAACAGCATCAGGCGGTTTTCCTGGCAGGCATATAATAACTCACCAATGCTTTCAATCTCCATTTCTTTCCATATGGTTGAAATTTTCTTTGGGCCAAGGCCTTTAATGGAAAGCATTTCAATAATACCTGAAGGTGTTTTGCTAATAAGATCGTTCAGAGCTTGGAGCTGGCCAGTTTGCAGAATTTCAATTACTTTTTTTGCAGTACTTTCTCCCACACCTTTATATGAACTGATTTTTTTTTGGTCAACTTCTGCAAGCTGAACAGGAATTTTTTCTATGTTAAAGGCTGCTGAAGCATATGATTTTGATTTAAATGAATTTTCGCCATGAATATCCATTAATTTACTCAACAGCGAAAACATATCTGCAATCTGGTAGTTGTCAATCATTGAAATGTTTTGTAAATCTTCTTTCAGATTATTTCAGTACAAAGAAAGTACTTTCCTGAAAAGTGTTGAGTATTTTGATGCTTTTGGTAAAAAAGAAAAACTTCCGTAGTGGAAGTTCTTCTTTTAATTTGTTGGTTAAGTAGTTGAGGTAACTTCTTAGGCTAAGGATCAATGGTTTTCTTATAGGGTTGTTGATTGAAATGATTTTTATGAAAAATAAATTTACAAACAAGAAGGGATACCCTGTTTATCTTATTTCAGATTATCGGGGTATCCCTTTACCGGCACTGAAGAAAAATCAGCAATATTTAAAAGGTATAGCGAATAGCGAAACCGCCCCAGTTGCCAAAACCATAATAATCACCAAATTCAAATGAGGGCTGCCAGTCGAGCGACATGTTGATAGGAGCTCCGTTAAATTTATAATCTAAACCAAGAACACCATCAAGTCCAACACTTGTGCCACCATCATAATATTTATTGTTATAAAATCCAACGTGTGCTCCCGGCCCTACATACCATTTAAGACCACGGGCTCCGCTGATATTTCCATGAAATTCATAAAGTCCGGTTATACGTGTACCTCTTTCCCAGAAATAACCAATTCCTTCAAGAGCAGCATCTGATTTTACAAAATGCTTTAATGTAATGGCTCCCGGGTAAAATTTAACACCTAATGCAGTTTTGTAGCTGCTTCCTTTTGACTGTGCATAAATTGTTTGTGCCGATACTAATGCTAATACGATCGTGATAAATAATACTTTCTTCATAATTCTGAGTTTTAAAACCACTCTCTGAAAAAATGATGCCAAACTTTTAACAAAAACAACAATAAATACTGATCGTACTGTTTCCTGTACCTTTGCTGCCTTATGAAAAGTAAGACGATAAAGAAAAATAAAATCAATATTATTACGCTGGGATGCAGTAAAAATATGGTTGACAGCGAAGTGCTGAGCGGGCAATTGCTGGCTAATGACATGGATGTTGTACATGAGAGTACGAAAAAAGATCACAACATCGTAATTGTAAATACTTGTGGATTTATTGATAAAGCAAAGGAAGAAAGTATAAATACAATACTCGATCAGGTTGAGTTGAAGAAAAAAGGTAAACTGGATAAAGTAATTGTGACAGGATGTCTTAGTGAACGTTATAAGCAAAACCTGGAAGATGAGATTCCGGAAGTAGATGCTTTTTTCGGAACAATGGAGCTGCCATTAGTTTTAAAACAACTGGAAGCTGATTATAAATCTGAACTGGTGGGGGAGCGGTTGCTTGCAACTCCATCGCATTATGCGTACCTGAAAATAAGCGAAGGCTGTAACCGCACTTGTGCATTTTGTGCCATTCCGTTAATGCGTGGTACACATGTAAGTAAGAGTATGGATGATCTTGTGAAAGAAGCTGAGGGGTTAGTGAAGAAAGGTGTAAAGGAAATAATGCTCATTGCACAGGAACTTACTTATTACGGATTGGATTTGTATAAAAAAAGAATGCTGGGCGATTTAATGAACCGCCTGGCTGACGTTAAAGGGTTAGAATGGATTCGACTTCATTATGCCTACCCGCATAAATTTCCTTTAGAAATATTGGATGTAATGCGTGAGCGGGATAACATCTGCAATTATCTTGATATGCCTTTACAGCATGGAAGCGATAATATGCTGAAAGCAATGCGCAGGCAGATTACCAGAAGTGAGACAGAAGAATTGATTGCAGCAGTTCGTGAAAAAGTTCCAGGACTTTGTTTACGTACAACGCTGATTGCAGGTTTCCCCGGCGAAACATTAGATGACATTGAAGAAACAAAACTCTTTCTTGAAAAACACCGTTTCGATCGTGTGGGAATTTTTACTTACAGTCATGAAGAGGGGACAAGTGGTTATGAACTGAATGATGATGTGCCTGCTGAAGAAAAAGAGAAAAGAGCTCAGGAAATTATGGGCGTACAGCAGGAGATTTCGTATGAGCTTAACCAGGAGAAAATTGGTAAAACATTTAAAACAATTATTGATAAGAAAGAAGCCGGACGCTACTTAGGCCGGACAGAATTTGATTCAGTTGAGGTAGATAATGAAGTAATCATTCACTCAGAGAAGAAACTGAAGCCCGGCGAGTTTGTAAATGTCAGAATCACTAAAGCATTTGATTACGATCTTGAAGGAGAAGTAATTGGTTAATTTACAAAAGAAAGCGGGCAAATCAGCCGCTTGGTAGTATTTAGTTCTTTGTGTAAATAGTTTAGAGTAACTGTATAGAGGAATTAACCACCCGTGAAGGAGGAGCGAAGTGAGGCGAGGCGAAGCATAGCGTATCCGAACGGAGCGGGACTTACATGGGGACGGCGGCAGAAATTGCCCCGCTTTTTCTTAACTTCAAATACAGTTTTATGAACAATCAAGGATCAAATTCTCCGAAGAACTTTTTCAAACAGTTTACAAGCAAAGAAGACTTTTTATCATTTTTCAGATAGCTCAACAAACAAGGCGTGGAAGAGGTGCTCAAAGGCGACCTTGATGAACACCAGGGTAATAAGAAACATAGTAAGGATGGTCACAACAGTGGCAATAGTCGTAACGGTTCCTACTCCAAGAAAGTCAAAACAGCATCGCTGGGTGATCTGGCTCTGAATATTCCAAGAGACCGTAACAGCGAGTTTGAACCTCAGCTAATCCCGAAAGGTTCACGCATGAGCGATCAGCTCGAAGAGGCCGTTATCGGTATGTACAGCCGCGGCATGACCACTTCTGACATCTTCTTCCATGTCAAAGAAATCTACGGTGTGGATATAAATAAGCGAAGCAACCGTTTCCAATGTAACCAACCGCATTATTGAGCATGTTAAAGAATGGGAGAACGGTCCATTGGAAGCTGTTTATTTTACGGTTTGGATGGATGGGATTGTGCTGATAGTAAAACAAAACGGCAAGTACATTAACAAATGCATTTACCCGGTAATCGGTTTAAGAAATGACGGCTTAAAAGAAGGCCGGGGATGTGGATGGCCGAATCAGAGTCGCCCTCTTTCCGGATGGAAGTACTGACTGATATGAAGGCAAGGGGTGTGGAAGATATTCTGATTGCCTGTACTGATAATCTCAAAGGATTTAAGATGGTATTAAAGGTGTATTCCCTCAAACAATTACGCAACTCTGCATAGTACACCAGATACGCAACAGTTGTAAATATGTGGTTTGGAAAGATAGAAAGGCATTCTGCGCAGATATTAAAACAGTGTATGGGGTTGTGAACAAACAGGCAGCAGAACAGGCGCTTGAAAAGCTGGATGCAACATGGGGAAACAAATACAAACATGCCATCGCCTTATGGCGTACAAACCGGGATAGCCTGACCTGCTATTTTGATTTTCCACTGGAGATCAGAAAAATCATCTACACAACCAGTACAATCGAAAATCTCAACCTGGTATCCGAAAATACACCAAAACAAAAGCGCAGTTTACCGATGTTATGGCGGTTCAGAAAGCCGTTTATCTGGCCATCATGAACATCGAAAAAAATGGAGTATGCATAACCATAACTGGGCATACATACTCCATCAATTCTTAAATATCCTTGAACACAGATGCCAACTCTAAGTGCAGTTGCTCTTTCTGTTTACACAAATTATTTTATACTCTCTTATAATATGCGATAGATTTCCTTTTGTGTTAATAGTTGCTAAAGAGGAAAACACCAATCTGTTTTCAGGTATTTAGCAGAATGATTAAAGAGTTTAAAATTTTGAAATAATGAGTCTTCTTGTAATTTTAAATAAGAAACTGTTACTAAGAGTTACTTGTTTTGATTAGTTTTTGAATATAAGATTTTGTAGTTATCAATTCATCTTTCTGCTGCTTAATAAATGAATTGTCTTTTAGCTTGCCTGTAACTTCTTCCATTTCTTTTTCGGTTTCATATACCATTTTTCGGAAAGTATTGCTGTAATCCTTTGCCCTCGATTCATAAATTCCTCTCACTACCCATTCTTTTGTTGATAGATATTGTTGAAGAAAAGATTTTAATTGTTCACCTGAAAATTTGTTAGTTCCTGTAAGCTCGGATAGTGACGCAAAGGCGTGCCCACTTTTTTTGGAACCGTAACTTAATGACTGAGCTTTATAAAAATTATGAACTGCATCCCAGTTTTTTACTTTTCCTTCAACAATTCTTTGTTTCAGATTTTGAACTTCCGATTCTTCAATTAATTGCCCGCCAACATTAATCCAGTTATTGCGCTTCTTTTTTGAGGGAATCAGTTTGGTTAATTCAGTAACGCTTTTTATTTTGCTTGATTTTGCTGCATTCAGCAGTTGCTCCATTGCATAATAAACTATAAGTTCTTTAAATAGCTGGTAACTTCTGTTCACTTTCAGCAGTTGTACTTTTCTTTTGCCTTGTTCAAACCCATCAGCAAAAATTTCAAGATCGGTTAATGCGGGATCGTTTTTTTCTAAAGCAATCCTTCCGGCTTTTGCGCAATCATTATCTGCGACTTTTTTTACACCTTGTTTTTTTAGTAATGCTTTGCCGGTAAATAATTCTAAATAATGTAGTGCATCAAAAATTTCATTAACACTGTCAGGTGCAAGGAAATCATATTCAATAAACTGTGTTTTGTCAATACGTTTATCTCTGTCAATATATTTCCATGAATTGCGGGCAAGTGCATACATATTATACATAAACCAATAGCCCGGCATAATACTTAACTGATCTTTTGAAGAATCATTAATAATTAATGAAAACGGAATTGGTATGTTGAGTTCGTATGGATAATCACCTTTTGCAAGCAATGAATACGATGCAAATTTTGAATTGTGTTTAATGCTTACACATAATCCCGGCCAGAAACCACGGCCTGCAATCATTTCTCCATCTGCACTGCGGCTGTTATGATTACTGCCCAGCGTTGCACCTGCTGCAATATTACTTTGGCCTAACAGCGTTGCAGCACAAAGAAATGAATTGTTGTGATGTTGCTCATGTGCCGGAAAGATCAGTGAGTTTAATACTTCACAACAAGAGATAGTTGCATTGTTTCCGAGATAAGAGTTAATCAATCTTGCACCATATTTTAATTGCGAATGCGATGCTGTGTAAAAACGTACAGCCTTTACCCCATAAAATATACGGCAACCTTCACCAATTATTCCGTTGACCAATTCGCATCCTTCGCCTACTTGTGAGCTTGCCTGTTCAGATGAATTGATTGTGAGGTTTTTCAGTTTGTTGGCTCCTTTCAGATATGCGTCTGTACCAATCCATACATCTTTAATAATTGAGCAACTTTTAATTACACTACGGTCTCCAACTTTTCCATAATAACCACGCAGCTTATCAAATTTAATCTCAGTAAACTCTTTAAACTTTTGCTGAAGTAATTCATTATCCCTGTTGCGGCTCCACAACCATGCATCGCCGGGAAGCATACCATTAAATGGAATAATCTTTCTCCCGGCATTTTCATTACACACTTCCATCCAGATACGGATTTTTTCTTCTTCACCTTCTTTTAAAATGCCATTTCCAAATTTTGCATAATCTGTTGTGCCCATTTCATGCACATTGGTAATAATAACTTCATTGCCAATTATGTAATGTGACAGATAGTGAACGTTGTCAATAACAACGTTATTGCCAAAATCGCAACTGATGATTGTGCTGTTGTACAAGCCAACCTGGAGCATGACCGAGTGGAACTCAAGAAAAATTGGTTCTAATTTTCCAATACGAACCAACCCGAAAAATTTACAATTCTTTACAAGCTCAGGATTAAATGCATCTGATACAAGCAAATGATTCCAGTCGTCGGATGTATTTCTGTTTCTTACAAGAACTTCAATTTCCAGCGCAGTAAGTTTCCGGTAATTTATACCGCTTCTGTTTTGTTTATTACGCAGGTAAAATTCGTCTTTACCTTTTGGAAGATATTTTGCAGGGATAAAATTATACCCGATTTCAGAAATAGGTTTTTTTATAATAGAGTTCATGCAGATTTATGTTTGTTGTTTAAATCTTTTTCTATTGGATGAATAGAATTCATTCTTCTCAATTCAGAACGATAAAGCAATCAACTTACTATTCAACTGTTACACTTTTTGCAAGATTTCTCGGCTTATCTACATCATAGCCTTTTGCCACGCCTATATAATAGGAAAGAAGCTGTAAAGGAATTACACTCAGCATTGGAGCAACAATTTCATCAGCTTCGGGAACTAACATTACATCATTTGCCATAGCAGGAATTGTTGTGTCATTTTCTGTTACAACCGCAATTACCTGCCCTTTTCTGGCTTTGATTTCCTGGATATTGCTTACAATTTTTTCATAGTAAACATCTTTGGTTGCAACAAATACCACAGGTAGTGTTTCGTCAACCAGTGCTATGGGGCCGTGTTTCATTTCTGCGGCAGGGTATCCTTCTGCATGGATGTAGGAAATTTCTTTCAGTTTCAATGCACCTTCTAAAGCAACCGGAAAGTTATACCCACGGCCGAGGTACAAAAAGTCTTTTGCATCTTTATATTTCAGCCCGATTTCTTTAATTTTTTCTGTTGCTTCGAGCAGCAATTTCACTTTATCAGGCACTTCATATAATTCAGTTAATAAGTGCTGGTAACGTTCTTCTTCAATAGTGCCTTTTTCTTTTGCTATTTTCAAAGCAATCATTGTAAGTACAACAAGTTGTGCCGTAAATGCCTTGGTACTTGCCACGCCAATTTCAGGCCCGGCATGTGTATATGCACCGGCATGCGACAGGCGTGCGATAGAACTTCCCACAACATTTACCACTCCAAAAATAAATGCCCCTTGTTCTTTTGCTTTATCAATTGCAACAATTGTATCGGCTGTTTCGCCGCTTTGTGAAATTGCAATAATGACATCACCTTTATTAACAACCGGGTTTCTGTATCGGAATTCCGATGCGTATTCAACTTCAACAGGAATGCGGCAGAGTTCTTCGAAAATATATTCAGCAACAAGCCCTGCATGCCAGCTTGTGCCACAGGCAATCATTACAATTCGCTGTGCATTTTTCAACTGTTCAATATTATTCTGAACACCAGCCATCGTGATTGTTCCTTTCTGTACATCAAGCCTTCCCCGTAAACAGTCGTAAATGGTTTGAGGTTGCTCATTAATTTCTTTGATCATAAAATGATCGTAGCCGCCTTTTTCAATTGCTGCCAGTTCAAGATCAAGTTTCTGAACAAATGGCGTAATTTTTTCGTTGCCGAGATTTTTTAACACCAGTTCGTCAGCTTTAATAATTGCCAGTTCATAATCATTTACATATACTACTTCTTTTGTGTATTCAATAATTGGCGACGCATCACTCGCAAGGAAGTGTTCATTTTTTCCAATACCTATTACCAGCGGACTTCCTTTACGTGCTGCAATTAAAGTATCGGGGTTTTCTTCATCAAGCAAAACAATTACGTAAGCCCCAACAATACGTTTCAGTGCTATACGCACAGCCTCTTCCAATGAGCAGTTGTTGTTGGTCTTGATGTCTTCAATAAAATTCAGCAGAACTTCTGTATCAGTATCACTGTGAAATTCATAACCTTTCTTCAGCAATTCCTGTTTGATGGATGCATAGTTTTCAATGATGCCGTTGTGAATCATGGCCAGCTTTCCGCATTTTGATAAATGCGGATGAGCATTACGGTCGCTTGGTTCGCCATGTGTTGCCCAGCGTGTATGACCAATGCCTATATGCGCCTGAACGTCTTTGCCAATCACTTCTTCTTCCAGTTGAGCAACTTTTCCTTTTTTCTTATAAACTTTCATTCCATGATTGAGCAATGCAACACCTGCACTGTCATATCCACGATATTCCAACCGTTTGAGACCTTTAAGAATAACCGGGTACGCTTCACGACCACCTATGTAAGCAACAATTCCGCACATATATGTATGTTTTGTTTGGTTACAAAAATAAGCGGATGTGAGAAAGGGGAGAAATTATTCGCTGAACCGGCAGTTTCTGCCTGTGAACATTCACATTTTTTTATTAATCAATATCACTGTTTTTGCATCTATATCGTAACCGAAGTATTACAGAGATGAATGAATGTTGAATAGTTTAAACAAACGTCTATGAACAAATCTTTACACATTGCAGCAATGCTTGACAGCCCGCTCGTATTAGTAAGCCTGGTTGAACAATTGGCAACAAGGAAAAATGATCTGGGCTATGGAATACAATCAGTACCGGTTGGACAGGAGGCTTTAGAAACAGCTTCAGCTTCAGTTTATACTTCAGGTGCTGTATATATGCACCAGGGAAAGGAGAAATTGAACATTCCTTTTATTACAAGTTTTATGTTCACTTGTATAAAAAGTAAAAAAATAGATTATAAACTGGCGTGGAGTTCATCATTGTCATAAAAAACTTCAGAATCTACTGAGGTTTTTTATGATTTAATTGCCTCCCGGTTTTGAATCACTCTTTTTCTTCTCGTCTTTTTTCTTTGTTTCCTTGTCCTTGGCTTCTTTTTCTGCTGCTATCTTCTTCATCTTTTCTGCATCAGATAATACTGCTGGTTGCGAATTTTTCAGTTCTTCTTTTTTCTTCTCTTCTTCTTTTTTAGCTTCCTGCAATACTTTCTGTTCTTCACTCAACTGCGATTCAGTTCCGAGATTTTGTTCAGGAGTAAGAATGAGATCATTGTAATCGGCTGAAGTACCATTCCCTGCGTCAGGATTTTCTGCATCAGGCTCATCTTTGTATTTATTGGCAAAATCTTCATAGTCCATAAAGGTTTCAACCTTCATACTTTCAGGCTGTACAAATTTGGCATCTTTGGAAATGCCAAGTGTTTTATCGTTATACACTCTGTCGAAAAAGTAACCCCATATAGGCATGGCAGTACGGTTACCTTCACCAACCATTTTCAGGAAAGGATCATCGCAACCAACCCATCCACCTGCAAGTAACTGCGGATTATAACCAATAAACCATGTATCAGTATTATCATTAGTTGTACCGGTTTTACCGGCTATATCGCCGGTAAGTCCCATTCCACGTAAACGCTTACCTGTACCAAAATCAATAACTCCCTGCATCATCTTTACCATTGTATAAGCCGCAGCTTCACTCATTACCACTTTTTGTTTAGGGGCATAACTTTCAAGAATATTTCCGTTTTTATCTTCAATGCGTGTAATAAAAATCGGTTCTGTATTCATTCCATTTGTAGGGAACATGGTATATGCCTGCAGCATTTCAATAACACTGATGTCGGCTGATCCAAGTGCAATGGATGGGTAGGGAGGCATATCACTTTTAATACCTGTGCTTTGAGCAAAATTGATGACACTCTTAACACCAAACTGATTCATTAAATATGCAGCTCCCGGGTTTTTGGAATAGGCAAGACAAACGGCCATAGGCCCGCCGCTACCGGTAATAATTTTACCTCCGAGGTTAATAGGCCCGTTTGGTAATGGCGTTTCGGGTGTATAACCATTTTCAACTGCATACGCATAAAGAATAGGTTTGAATGTTGAACCTACCTGGCGTTTTGTATTAATGTTGACGTGATCGTACTTGAATGTTTTAAAGTTAACGCCGCCAACCCATGCTTTTACTTCACCTGTAAACGGATCCATTGCCATAAAACCTGTTTGTATAATCATTTTATGATAGCGGATAGAGTCAAACGGAGTCATCACAGTATCTGTTTCACGTTTAGCATTCCAGGCAAACACTTTCATTCTTGTTGGTGTGTTGAAAGCTTTTCTTATATCATCTTCACCAATACCATCGGCTTCCATTTTCTTCCAGCGATCACTTTCTTTCATTGCCCGTTCAAGAATTTTTTCATGTCCTTTCCAGATGCTGTTGGTTTTGATCCAGGGCAGTGTCCAGTAGTTTTTTTGCAAAGCGCTCATGTGCTTGGCTACAGCTTCTTCAGCATATAACTGCATACGAGGGTTGATGGTTGTGTAAATTTTTAAACCATCTCTGTAAATATTGTAATTATCACCGTTTGGCTTTTCATGTTCCTTGCACCACTTTTTCATGTAATCTCTCAGCACATCACGGAAATACGGGGCAAATCCGGCACTTTCATCTAATTTTTTATATTTCAGCGGAATTACTTCAGCTTTAATTTTTTCAGCTTCAGCAGAGCCAATGTAATTATTCTTCACCATTTGATCAATAACCACATTACGGCGCATCTGGGAACGGCGGGGGTCTTTTCTTGGATTGTAAATGGTATTTCCCTTCAGCATACCCACCAATACTGCTGCTTCATTAACGGTTAACAATGAAGGCTCTTTCTGGAAAAAAGTTTTTGAGGCATTTCTTATTCCATAAACATTATCGCCAAAAGGAACTGTATTAAAATACAAAGCAATGATTTCGTCTTTTGTAAAATTTCTTTCAAGCTTTACGGCAATAATCCATTCTTTAATTTTTTGCAGAACACGAAGTGGTGCAAAACTTGAATAATTGGTAAACAGGTTTTTCGCAAGTTGCTGGGTAATTGTACTGCCACCACCATCACGGCCTAATTTGGCAATAGCTCTTATTAAAGCTATCCCGTCAATTCCTGAATGTTCAAAAAAACGTTCATCTTCCGTTGCAACCAAAGCGTTAACAGCGTTTTTTGAAATGTCTTTGTATTCAACATTTGTGCGGTCTTCGAGATAGTATTTGCCAATGAGAGTGCCATCCGATGCAATAACTTCACTGGCAAGCGAGGCTGAAGGATTTTCCAGTTCTTCAAGCGAAGGCATTTTGCCAAATGCACCAAAATTGGCCAGCAATACAATCAATAGAAATACACCGGCACCAATAAAGAATGCCCGCCACAAATATTTAACTGCTTTAGTCATAAAAATTCATTCGGTAAGATGCAGTTACCTGCAAATTCAATACCAGCAAATCTAAAACAATTCATCCATCATCAACATTGCAGAAATATTAAAATTTATCTTTCACATACTGGCGGATAAATTGCCTGTATTCTTCCATATTTTTCCTGGTTTTGAGCATTTCCAGGTTGCGGGTGGAAATAATGATGAAATTGTATTTGGCAGTTGGCAGCCATGGAACAATCTGCTTGGCGTTTTTCTGCAGTTCTTCCATATAACTGAGCGATGTTGTAACATCAGCAAACGGCCCCATATCAAGAAAACTGAACTGAATATCATTGTCTGTAGTGCTTATTCTGATGTTTTCGCCGCTATGGCTTGATGAGTTATATCGCTGAAAGGCATTTCTCGATTCAGAAATATAAACAGGGTCAACCTGGTCAAAATACATCATCACCACATATGGTTCATTGGGTGTATAAACATAAACCATTTCAATTTTTGTATCCTTTAATGGTTTAATGGAAGTGGTATCAAGTTTAGGTTTATTACCAATACTGATTGGGCCTGCCTGGTTTTTATCTTCTTTTTCAACTCCCGTCTTCTGTACCATAATCTGAGGCTTCTTCAGATCATCTCTTTGCTGCGGCAATTTGCCAATTGTAATTTTTCCTGATGAATCTTTTGCCACCTGCTGATTAGTTTTGTTCACTAACGGGCCGTCATCAAAAGGTATATAAACAGAATCAGATTCTCTTACGATATTGGTATTGGTAAGATAGGTTTCAATTTCATTTCTCCTTGAAACAACATCCTTCATTACGGATGCTTTTTCGGCCATAGGAGTGCCCGGAAAACTTTGTTCAATGTTTGTGAGACTTACTATTGCTGCACTGTCATTTTTTTGTTTAATATGATACAATGCTTCAATATACAATAACTGCGGAGTCCAGTAGGAGGGGCCAAACAGCGAATCTGCAATTTTCTTTTGCGTCAATGCTTCAGTGAAATTGCCGGAGATAAACTGGTTGTAAATTTTTTCGTAAGCAGCGGTTTTTACATCTTTTTTTATTGCCGATGGGTTTTGTGCATTGGTAATTATATTCACCATTTCACCAGCGGGGTATTTTTTCTTTAGTTCATTAAGGAAAAATGCAGCTTTCTCTTTGTGCCCGGCTTTGTTGTGGCAGAAATACAGCTCAAACAATACTTCCTGTTCTTTTTCATAGTTGCCAAAACGTTTCCATATTTCTTCAAACACATTTGCTGCCTGTTCATAATCTTCCAGTTGATTCTTGTAAATCTGTCCCTGCTCAAACAGCGCTTCTGCAATTTTTTTATTTGATTGCAGGATTTTTTCATCAGTAAGGGGCAGGTTACTTTTTAATCCTTCAACTGTTAAATTATCTTCCGATATATTGTTTACATCAGCAACATCGGCAGTTGGATTATTTGTAGTGTTCTGGTTTTGTGTTTGTCCAGCTATGCGTTCCACAGCCGTTTGCCTGCGCCAGTTATCTACATTGGGCCTGTTACCCCATTTGGCCTTAAATTCTGAAAAGCCGTTTGTTTTTTGCTGTGCATTATAAAAATACCAGCTATTGCCTGTGCCGGTTGTGGTAAACAGGGTTGTGTTGGCATCGGTATTACTGGTATTGTAAACAGCCGTACCGTAACTGGCTTCTTCTTTAAGCCCCCTTTGTTTACGGATTTTTTTTACCAAAGCTTTCAGGTAAGCGTTCATTTCATTTTCAGGCATTTTAGCCACAGCCTTTAAACTGTCCTGTTGCTTTACAATATTAATCTGCTTAACCAGTTCATGAAGCAGGTCTTTCCTTATCTGTAGTTTTGCGCTTTCTTTTGAAATTTCAGGATCGGAATAGTTTACACTGTCCAGCGCATTTGAAGCTGCTGCATAATTGCTTTGCCTGTAATATATATCTGCAAGTTTAATAAAAGCTTTGTTTTTGGTTGATAAGTTTTCAGTAGTATAGCTTACACTTTTCAGTAGCAGGTTTTGGGCTTTTGCTGTATCGCCCTGTTCAAGTGCCATACCTGCTGCTGAGTAATACAGAATATCTTCATAACCATCAAATCGTTCTTTTTTTGAAAGCCTTATTAGATCCGACAATGTTTCAGAAACAGCATTACTGCTTTCGGTTCTTAATAACTGTGCTTCATAAATACGGGCATGAATGTATAAAACAGGATCGGTTGTATGCGATTTTGCTTTATTAAAATAAGTTGAGGCGAGCGCAGGCTGATGAGTTTTGGTGTACAACTGCCCAAGCAGGTATTCCCATCGTGCAAGGTCGGTTTTGTTTTCGGCAACGGGTAAAGCTTTCTGAAGAAAATAGGCGCAACTGTCCCATTGCTCATTCTGATAAAAAACATAAGCCTGAATTTCATCCAGCTTATTATGAAGTCGTTTAGGAAATAAAGCATCTTTCCGTAACAGGTTCACCAGGCTGTAAGCTTCAGCAAAGAGGCTGTCTTCGGCGTATGTTCGGGCAAGCCATATCAACGCATCATTTCTGCTGGGCGGTTGTGTAAATGCTCTTTGCAGAAAGCTGTTATCTTCTTTCGTTGCAATATTAAGATTGCCCCCGGTTGCCCGGTTATTAGCACCAACCACAATAAAATATTCATCCTTTCCTTTTGGGAAGAAATTATAGTTGATAAACTGGAAAATGCGGTATGCCGAATCAAATTTCTGCCAGTAAAAATAACTTTGCCCAATCAGCAGGTACATATTGTCGATGTAGCTGTTTCTTAAATCGTGCAGAACAATCCCTGCCGTTGCTTTAAAAATCACTGAATCCAGTTCAGTTGAATCGGCCGATGTAATGGTTGTTGAATAATTATAGAAAGGCAGCAGTTCGGTATAATCGTCCTTGTGACTCAGTTTCGCTCTTTCAAGAATGGCATTTATTTTTTTTGTGGCGTTATAATAAAAATTATAGTGCGTTACCATTCCCTGGTAAACTTTACGGGGGAGGGTGAATTTTTTATCCTCTGTTTTTTCCGAACCAAGTGTTTTATTCTCGTATTTTTTAGGCTTTACCAATGGCAGCCTGAAATCGGGTTGGGCTGAGGCAGAGAAAAAGCCCAGCATAAGAAGCAGGAAAATCCATTTCTGTTTTGGTGTAAAAAGTAGCTGCATTCAGGCCTTGATGGTTTATTCTATATTAACTCAATACGGTCAAAAATATTTTAATTCGGGCTATTTTACAGAAGATTTTCTTTTTGAAAGCCCATAAACAGTAAATTTAAGCCCCGATTCAACTATGGCCAGATTAATTGATGCAGATACTACACTCAAACGGCTGCGTAACAGGTACCGTTTGGTGGTAATGAACGACGACACTTACGAGGAGGTTGTAACCTTTAAACTGTCGAGAATGAGTGTATATATTGTTCTCAGCACAATTTTTGTATTATTGGTTGGGCTAACAGTGGCATTGATTACGTTTACAAACCTGAAGTACTATTTACCGGGATATGGCTCCCAGAGCCAGCGTAAAGAATTAATGTTGTATAAAACAAAAATTGATTCGCTTGAAAGGGCAAGCATTCAAAAAGATGTTTATCTTGAAAATCTGAAAAAGGTTTTATCGGGCGATGCACGGATAATAACCGATACGGCTACACTGAAAATACCGGAAGTAGAAAAAATAACACAATAAACCGACGTATATGTTCAGTAAATCCAATCCCGAAAAGGAAAATTCAACAGGAATGGCTACAATCGTTGCTTCCGGAACTGTAATTACAGGCAACATTGAAAGTAAAGGCGATATCCGTGTTGATGGAACGCTTACGGGCAATTTGCAGACCGGGTCAAAAGTAATTATTGGCTCTTCCGGTAAAATTAATGGCGATGTGATAGCTCAGCAGGCCGATGTATTAGGGCATGTAACGGGCACAATGAAAGTAACAGAACTCCTTTACCTGAAAGGTAGTTGCCATGTAACCGGAAATATTTACGCTGGCCAGCTCCAGGTTGATGCTTCAACTACATTTAATGGTGAATGCCATATGGGTGCGGCTGCAGTGTCAAATGCTCCATTGGCAAGTGTAGTGGAGATTCGTAAAGATGCAGTGAATGCAGCAGCAAACGACCAATAAATCACCCCAAAAAGATCGTACTAATTCGCAATACCTCATGCAATATGCAGGTTTAGCCACGCAATTCCTTGTTGTGTTGGGGTTAGCTGTATTTTTGGGGATTAAAACCGATCATTGGCTGCATTTATCTTTTCCGTTACTGGCCTGGGTGATGCCACTACTTGCATTGGTTGCAATGTTTATGCGCATTTTTAAAGACACATCAAAGAAACAATGAATAACAAATTCCGGAACAGGCTTTATGTTCCCATTTTGCTGCTTTTTATTATTCTAAATGCTTTTTTTATTTCCGGAAACAGCCTGCTTACAAAGTATGGAATTAATAATGAAGTATTGATTATTGGCAATGCAGTTCTGTTTCTTACAACTGTTGCTTCTTTATACTTTCATGTAAAAGGATTTCTGCATAAAAACATACAGGTTTTTTTCCGCAGTGTATATGGTGCATTAATGGTAAAAATGTTTGTTTGTGCCGGCGCTGTAATTATTTATGCTCTCGTTGCAAAACAAGATGTAAACAAACCGGCTATTTTTATTTGCATGGCCCTTTATATTGTGTATTCTTTTATTGAAGTGAAAATGATTTTTCGCCTGCTGAAGCAGAAGAAACAGGAGAATGAGTAAGAAAGAAGTTCCATTACATGCACTGTCAGCTTATTTACCGGATGGGTCGCTTGAGCCTGTTCTTGATTACCTGCATCGTTATAAAATTCATTTAACCATCACCCGTGAACGTAACAGTATTCTTGGCGATTACAGGCATGCTGTTCATCAAAAAAATCACCGCATCAGTGTAAACGGCAATCTCAACAAATATGCTTTTCTTGTAACACTGCTTCATGAAATAGCACATTTACTTACGTTTGAACAGTTTGGTAACAGTATTGCTCCGCATGGAAAAGAGTGGAAGAATGAGTACAGTAAAATTCTTGCTCTGTTTTTACTGAAGAAAATATTTCCTGCTGATATTGAAAAAGCCCTTCTGAAATCATTGCAAAATCCTTCTGCAACCAGTTGCGGTGAAGAACATTTAATGCGAGTGCTGAAACGCTATGATGAACGTAAGCCGGGCGAAGTGCTGATTGAAGATTTGCAGGTTGGTCAGTTGTTTAAATTAAAAGATGGTCGTGTTTTTCGTAAAGCTGAAAAAATGCGTAAACGCCATAAAGCAATTGATGTTAAAACCGGTGCTTTGTATTTATTCAGTGCAGTATATGAAGTGGAGTTGGTTTAGCTGAACTGGTGCTGAAAAAATTTATTTTTCCGATAACTCGGTACTTCGAAGCCATAAGTATTTTAGATTCTTTCGCCTTTTCCTTAATAACTATCTTAGGTATTCTATATGATGCGTGAATAAAATAAACTTCTTTTTTGTTGTTGTATAAAAATCCAGTGTGGCAATCAAGACCGACAATATATAAACCAGCTTCATTCCTGAGCACCTTATATGTAAATGAATCAACTGGTTCATAGCTGAACCTTTGTATTGTTCGGTCAGCAGATAATTGTTTTATCATTACCTCACTTGCACATTGTGCCAGTTTACTACGGTTTATTTTCATTCCTGCGTCACGTAAAACAGTTGTTACAAAATATCCGCAGGCGATGCTTCCTTTGCCTGGAGTTTCAGTTGTGCCATAAAAATTCCATGTGGTACCATACCAAAATTGGATAAGTGAATCTGCAACGAAAGCATAAAGATCCTTTTCATTTCGAGCAATTGGGTTTTTCCTGAACACTTCTAATAAGGCTACAGCTTTATTTTTTATTTCATTATACGATTTTGTATTAATGTTCGTAGCTGAGGCTGATTCTTCAGTTATATTCTTAGCAGGTAATACATGATTAGTTCTATTACAATTAGCCCACAAAATCAGTACTATAACATATTTCATGAATTATTAGATGCAGTTGTTTACTATTTCCACATCCGTTATTTATGACAGAGGTATGAAAGGTAATATATGGCTTTCGAAACACATTTTCACTATTGACAGCAGTTTAAGTTTTGCATCAGAAGTATTATGCAGATTTATATTTACAATTTCTTCAGCATCCACTTATCGCAACCAAAATGTCCGCTGTTTCCCATTGGCCCGTCCAGATATTCAAAGCCAAACAACTCATATACTTTTAAGGCTTGTTTTAATTCAGGCATTGTTTCAAGATATACCTGTTCGTAACCGTTTTGTTTTGCCCATGTGAGACAATGTTCTATTAATAATTTGCCCAATCCTTTTCCTCTTGCATCTTTATGCAAATACATTTTAACCAGTTCGCATGTACGGTCAAGCAAACCTTCAGTAGGAAATATTCCTCCACCTCCCAATACAGTTCCGTTTTCTTCAGCAACAAAATAAAAACTACCTGCCTGCTGAAAAAGTTGAAACAACGCATCAGTGGTAGCATCAAAAAAAACAGTGCCCTGTTTGTTTGCACCAAACTCACTTAATGCCGTTCGCACAATTGTTGCCAGTGAGCTATTGTCTTTTTCTTCAATCTGCCTGATAATTATACCTGATAGCATAATGCGAAAATAAGAAAGCCTCTTTGTACTAAGAGGCTTTATGCTGGTAGATATGAAATCAGTTAATATTCAGGATCAGCATACTCGGGTTTTAATCCGCCGCCAAATACAATCCCTATTTTCAATCCTAAATAATTGTTGGCAATAATGCCCGATTTGCCGATAATATTATATTCGGCTCCTAAACGTATATGCCATATTTCAACTCCGGCCCTGATCATGCCTCCAAATTTTGTTTCGCTGGGTATTGTAACAGAGCCTCCACCATTTGAAGTTCCTTCAACACTTATAAGTCTGTAAACACCTGCACCTGCGCCAACATAAGGGCGAACAAGACGGTTTGTAAAATAATAATCAGCTGTGCCAAGTGCAGAAAAGCTTAAACCTGCTTCGCCTTTTGCTTCAAAATCAGATGCGTCAAAAGCGCCTCTTGCCATAGCTGTTGCTTCGCTACGGATGCCAATACTTAATTTGTCGAGCAGATTCAGTTTGGGTTCAATATACATTAAAGCGCCTGCTTTTGCCCCCATTCCCTGCGGGCGGGCATAACCCAAACCAGCATCTACCTTAAATGGTTTGTAATGATGAATGATTTCAAATTTATCCTGCGCTGAAACAGTTGACATCAAAAATAAAAAGAAGAAAAAAAGACTGGTTTTTACAAGTGGACTGATCATGTAGTGTGTTTAAGAATTTATTTACCAATACTTCAATGAACATGCCATTGCGGTAATGTTGTTCCTTGAAAAATCCTAAGGATTTGATAAAAAACGAATGCCATACGTTTTAAGTATGGCATTCAGAATTATTTGTGATTTTTTAAGCAACTGCTTTCTTCACAAGATCAGCAGCTTCGCTTAACTGAATGGCGCTTTGCACTTTCAGCCCGCTTTCATCAATGAGTTTTTTAGCCTCTTCAGCATTTGTTCCCTGCAGGCGAACAATAATCGGAACAGGAATATTACCAATTGACTTGTATGCTTCAATTACACCTGCTGCAACACGGTCGCAACGAACAATACCACCAAAGATGTTAATGAGAATTGCTTTAACGTTGGGATCTTTTAAAATAATTTTGAAACCTGCTTCAACTGTTTGTGCGTTGGCAGTACCGCCTACATCAAGAAAGTTTGCTGGTTGACCACCACTGAGCTGAATCATATCCATGGTTGCCATTGCCAAACCAGCACCATTTACCATACAACCAACGTTTCCATCAAGTTTAATGAAGTTGAGATTATGGTTACCGGCTTCTACTTCTGTAGGATCTTCTTCTGTAACATCTCTCATTGCAGCAACGTCTGCATGGCGAATGAGTGCATTATCATCAATATTCATTTTACAGTCAACTGCTATTACTTTATCATCTGCTGCTTTAAACAGCGGGTTAATTTCAAGCATACTGCAATCCAGTCCTACATAAGCGTTGTAAAGATTGGTTACAAACTTCACCATGTTTTTAAATGCTTCGCCCGATAAACCAAGATTAAAAGCAATTTTTCTTGCCTGAAATCCCTGCAGCATTCCTGAAGGATGCACCCATTCTTTAAAGATTTTTTCAGGAGTATCGTGTGCAACATCTTCAATGTTCATACCGCCTTCAGTACTGTACATTATTACATTCTGTTTGGTTGTACGATCAAGCAGAATTGAAAGATAAAATTCCTTCCTTTCGCTTGGGCCATCGTAATACATATCCTGTGCAACAAGAATTTTATTCACTACTTTGCCCGACGACCCTGTTTGAAGTGTAACTAATGTGCCACCGAGAATACCTTTTGCAAATTCAACAACCTGCTCAATGTTTTTGGCAACTTTTACGCCATTTAAGCCGGTTTCTTTAATAGTTCCTTTACCACGGCCACCGGCATGAATTTGAGCCTTGATGACAGCAAAGCTGCTGCCACTTTGATTTTTAATGTTTCTGTAAGCTTCTTCAGCTTCACGTACAGTTGAACAGGCTACGCCTTCCTGAACTGCTACATTGTATTTCTTTAATAGTTGTTTCGCCTGATATTCATGGAGATTCATACAGCAAATAAATTTGGGCGAAGATAAGTGAAAGACAAATTCTTTTTGTGCTTTCAGTAACAGATATAACTATAAAAGTTGCTTATTTGGTATGGCTGATTTATGAGCTGTGTGAGAAATGTTTTCAGATTATAAAACCACTATATTTGTCCACTCAATAAACTTTTATGGAAGATATAATTAAGAAAATCAGCGAAACCGTGGCCTATATACGCAGCATTTATGCTGATGAATCGGAGGTTGGAGTTGTTTTGGGTAGCGGACTTGGACAATTTACAGGAGAGATAACGGTGGAAAAGGAAATCAGTTATAGCGAAATACCGCATTTCCCTGTTTCAACAGTTCAGGGGCACAAAGGGAAACTGGTTTTTGGAACACTTGGAAATAAAAAAGTAGTAGTAATGGCCGGACGGTTCCATTATTACGAAGGCTATTCAATACAGGAAGTTGTTTATCCTATTCGTGTAATGAAATATCTCGGTATTAAATCGCTTGTACTCAGCAATGCTGCCGGAGGCGTTAATCCATCGTTTAAAGTAGGTTCATTAATGATTATTAAAGATCATATCAGCCAGTTTGGAGTTAATCCGCTCATTGGCAGAAATATTGACGAGCTTGGTCCTCGTTTCCCCGATTTAAGTGAGCCGTATAAAAAAGCCTACATCGGCAAGGCAAAGGAAATTGCAGCAAAGCTGAATATTGATGTGGAAGAAGGGGTTTATGTTGGTGTTACCGGCCCCACTTTTGAAACCCGCAGTGAATACAAAATGATTCACACTTTAGGTGGCGATGCTGTTGGAATGAGCACTGTACCGGAAGTAATTGTAGCCGCACACATGAGCATTCCTGTTTTTGCTATGAGTGTAATTACTGATATGGGTATTCGTGAAGAAGAAAATACTATTACACATGATGAAGTATTACAGGCTGCTGCGGAAGCTGAGCCAAAGATGACGGCTATTGTAAAACAGCTTATCACTGAACTTTAAGGTTAAATTAAGTGGCAACTGCTTCATTTAAATTATTTTTGCACGGGCTGACACTCACAGCCCGTTTTTATTATTTGAAAAGACGTTTTACGCCAACATGCTCCGTATAGTTTGTTTTGTGATTTTCCTGTTTGGTGCTTCTGTACTGTTTGCTCAGTTTACTGGCAACAGGAATATCATGCAAAGCCTGCCTTCTGTTTCAGGTGGCGGGCAGGGAACATTTAAAGACACCCTTCTTCATCGTACTGGACTGGAAGATTCAGCAACTATTTTGTACCGCTATCTTGATACAGTTAAATTTAATCCACTCGATTCTTCGGTAAATGATTTTTACAAACGCTGGCCTGTGCCCTGGAGTAATGTTTTTCTTGGTAATACTGGAAGTGCCACAAAGTCGTATTTGTTTTCGCCAATATTAAGAGCCGGATGGGATCATGGCTTTCACTCGTATGATGCGTATATTCCTGAATTGTTCGACACAAAGATTTACAACACAACCAGGCCTTATACACAACTTGCTTACATACTCGGGCCTAAAAGCGAACAAAGTATTAATGTGCTGCATACACAGAATTACCGCCGCAACCTCAATTTTACATTCAGGTTTAATTTAATTAATGCGCCGGGCATTTTTAAGAATCAGAAAACCAATCACAGCAATCTGCATTTTAATACATGGTACACGGGGAAGAAAAAGCGGTATAATGCTTTCTTTATTGCTTCATCTGCCAAAATCGGGGCTACAGAGAATGGAGGATTGAGTGATCTCAGTTTGCTAAATAACACGGAAAGTTATGGAGACCGATTTAATATCCCAACACTATTAGGTGGTTCAAGTTATAAGTCGCAATCTTTCTTAAGCAGTACCATTTATACCGGAAATAAATACCAGCTAACCAACCTTCTTTTCAGGCATTATTATGATGTTGGTAAAAAAGATTCTGTTGTTACTGATAGCTCTGTAAACTATTTATTTTATCCAAGATTCCGGTTTCAACACACTGTACAGTTTAATACATATACGTTTGAATATGTTGATCAAAATGTGGACACATCCGGCTACAGAAAATTGTATAATCTTACTAATCTCCCGTCAAAATTCGGGGTAAAAGATTTTTGGCAAACGTTTACAAACGAAGCTGCTATTTATTCCTATCCCGATATAAAAAATCAGCTTCAGTTTTTGAAAGTTGCTGCCGCTTACCAAACCCTCCATGCAGATTTTGGTACAAACGAGCCATCTTTCACAAATCTTTTTTTTAATGGTGAATACCGTAATAAAACAAAAAATAAAAAGTGGGATATGGAACTGGCCGGAACCTTGTATATGGCCGGGTTTAATGGGGGAGATTACAGCGTTGTAGCATCATTAAAAAGGCTGATAGGGCAAAAGCTTGGGTACCTCACTCTTGGTTTCCAGAATGTAAACCGTTCTCCTTCGGTTATTAATAACGACATGAGCAACTTTAAGAAGCTGAATATTGGTAATACAAACTTTAATAAGGAAAATATTACAGTAGGTTCAGCTTTGTATGAATTGCCTCAGCAAAAACTGGTGTTGGGTGCTAAATACTTTATTGCAGGTAATTACATTTATTTTTCTGATTACAGTACTTCACAACAGGAAGCAACACTGTTCAATGTGCTGCAACTGCAACTGCAAAAGCAATTCAGGATTCGTAAAAACCTGAACTGGTACACAGAAATATATATTCAGCAAACAACTCCAAACGCACCTGTGCATTTGCCATTGATTCTTACTCGTAACAGGCTTGCTTTTGAGGGTTTGTTTTATAAACGACTTAGTTTAAGTACAGGAATTGAAATGCGCTATCATACTCCATATAAAGCAGATGGTTATTCTCCTATACTTGGACAGTTCTTTTTGCAGGATCAGACAACGATTAAGAATTTACCTGATGTGGCAGCGTATCTGCATTTCAGAGTAAGAACTTTTTATTTGTTTTTACGAGCTGAGAATCTTAATACAATTCAATTCTCGCCAAATGTTGGTTTTTATAACAATAATATGGCTACGCCATCACAACCAACTCCGGGGTATTTTCTTCGTTTTGGCATTTACTGGGGTTTTATCAATTAGCAGTGTTATGAAAATTTTTAAAAAATTATTATCATTTATACTCTCCCTTTTTCGTAAGAAAAATTGCTGTAAATAAACAGTTTGTTACTCTTGTAATAAAGTTTAATTGTCCTGCTACATTTGTAAGGTGAAATATTTCAGACCAATTACAAAAACTATCTGGCTCATATCTCTGGTAAGTCTGTTTACAGATTTTGCAAGCGAAATGCTTTATCCTGTAATGCCCGTTTATCTTAAAAGTATTGGTTACTCGGTTATGTTGATTGGCGTGCTTGAAGGCTTTGCTGAAGCTGTTGCCGGTATTGGGAAAAGTTATTTTGGTCGTTTAAGTGATGCAACTGGGAAACGATTGCCTTTTGTTCGTTTGGGCTATTTTTTGAGCGCCATTTCAAAACCTATGATTGCGCTGAGTGTACAGGTGTGGTGGATTTTTTCAGCACGATTTATAGACCGTGCCGGTAAAGGATTGCGTACGGCTCCCCGTGATGCATTACTGAGCGATGAAACAGACAGTACAAACAAAGCAACGGTATTTGGATTTCATCGTGCAATGGATACGTTCGGGGCTGTACTAGGCCCTCTTACTGCAATGATCTATCTGCTTTTTTATCCGGGGCAATATAAGTTGTTGTTTTTTGTCGCTTTTCTTCCCGGCATTGTGGCTATCTTTTTTACATTTCTTATTAAAGAAAAAAAAGCAGAGCAGAATTCAAAAAAAGCAATACCATTTCATAAAACATTTTCTTACTGGAAAGAATCATCTGCCGATTACAGAAAACTGGTAACCGGGTTGTTGCTATTTGCATTATTCAACAGTTCGGATGTTTTTTTATTGCTGAAAA
Source organism: Chitinophagaceae bacterium UBA1953 (assembly GCA_002336115.1). Taxonomy (GTDB): domain Bacteria; phylum Bacteroidota; class Bacteroidia; order Chitinophagales; family Chitinophagaceae; genus Lacibacter. The sequence goes on along the minus strand of DDEN01000045.1, from coordinate 209,986 downwards.
TGAAAGAGTCGGGCATACCGGATACAATGGTAATAGCTGTTTATATTTTTTACAATCTTGTTTTTGCATTGTTTGCTTTCCCTCTTGGTAAAATGGCCGACAGGATTGGTATGAAGAAAATTTTTCTTACAGGGTTAGTATTTTTCATTATCACATATACAGGATTCGCTTTCTCATCAAACAATTTATTATTCTGGTTCTTCTTTTTTTGTTATGGAATCTATGCAGCATCTACTGATGGTGTTTCCAAAGCCTGGATTTCAAATATTACACCCAAAGCCGAAACAGCATCTGCTATTGGGTTATATACAGGGTTACAAAGTATAGCTGCATTAACTGCAAGTTCACTTGCAGGCTATTTGTGGATCAAAGCAGGCCCATCTGTTGTATTCTTTTCAGCTTCTGTTATTACTTTCCTGAGTTTTGTATGGATAAGCCTGAATTTCAGAAAACAATAAATACTTCAGTTCGGGCAATTAATTGCTGTTATTTGAGCAGCGCACCGTTACATTCTTTCAGGAACTGCTATACCAAGCAACTGCATGCCGCTTGCAATAACATTTGCGGTAAGTTCACAGATAAGTAAACGTAATTGTTTTTTCTCTTCAGTTTCAGCATTCATCACAGAATGTTCTGTATAAAAAGAATTGAACGTTTTTGCAATGTTGTAAATATAATTTGCAAGGTGTGAAGGATCATGCTCATTACCTGCCTGCATTATGATTGCCGGATAATTTTCCAGCTCAATCAGTAGCTCTTTTTCCAGTGGAAGTAATGCCGATTTAGCTGCATTTTCTGTGTTTTGCGCTTTCTCTTTTCGTAAGATTGATTTTATTCTTGCATGTGTATATTGAATAAACGGCCCGGTATATCCATGAAAGTCGATAGACTCTTCAGGATTAAATACCATTTTCTTTTTCGGATCAACACGCAGCAGGTAAAATTTAAGAGCACCTAAGCTGAGCGTTTTGTATAATTCTTTCAGCTCAGGCTCAGTAAAGTCCTTCACCTTGCCTAATTCTTCAGTTTTTTGCTGTGCAACTTTTTCCATTTCATCTAAAAGATCGTCTGCATCAACAACAGTTCCTTCACGGCTTTTCATTTTACCTGAGGGCAGTTCAACCATACCATAGCTTAAATGATAAATGCCATCGGCATAGGGAAGCTCAAGCTTTTTGCAGATGAGTTGCAGCACTTTCATGTGGTAATTCTGCTCATCGCCTATTACATAAATACTCTGGTCAATTTTGTATTCTTCATATTTCTGCTGTGCAAGGCCAATATCCTGTGTTATGTAAACAGATGTTCCGTCTTTACGCTGCACAATTTTTTCGTCAAGTCCGTCAGCAGTTAAATCAATCCATACGCTTCCATCTTCTTTCTGAAAAAATACTTTTTTCTCCAAACCTTCCTGCACTGTTTTTTTGCCTAACAGATACGTATTGCTTTCATAATAAATTTTGTCAAAATTGCTTCCAATGCGGTGATACGTTTCATCAAACCCTTCATACACCCAGCTATTCATTTCCTTCCATAGTTTAAGTACTTCAGGTTTACCGGCCTCCCAATCAAGAAGCATCTGCTGTGTAGCTTTCATGATCGGAGCTTCTTTTTCAGCATCTTCTTTTTTCATTCCTCCTGCAATGAGTGCATCCACTTGTTTTTTATACTCATTATTAAACTTAACATAGTAATCGCCTACAAAATGGTCGCCTTTTGTTTTGGTTGATTGTGGAGTTGCACCTTCGGCAAACATCTGCCAGGCAATCATACTTTTACAGATGTGAATGCCACGGTCATTTACTATGCAACTCTTCACTATGTGATAGCCATTGGCTTTGATAATTTCAGCAATGCTCCAACCTAAAAAATTGTTTCTTAAATGCCCCAGATGTAGTGGTTTATTCGTGTTGGGAGAAGAATATTCAACCATCACTTTTTTATTTGTTGCTTCGCCTTTTCCGTATGATATGTTATTGTAATTATTGATTAAAACAGAAGCCCAATAACTGTCTGCAACAGTAAGGTTTAGAAAACCTTTAATGATGTTATATGAAGTAAATAGCTGGGGGTGATTTTCTGTAAGATGTTTTCCTAACTCATTACCTAAAGCATCAGGGCTTTTTGAAAGTGGTTTAAGTAATGAAAAAAGAACTATGGTATAATCGCCCTCGAACTCGGGTTTGGTTTTATTGATCTGGAAGTCTTTTGCTGTAAATACTTTGCTGTACAGTTTTTCCAAACTTTCAATTGCTGCCTGTTGTATCTGTTGCTGAATTGCCATGCTCGTATATTGAGCAGCAAAAATAAATGAATTGATTCAAGGCTGAAAGGAGAGCAGTAAATAGAATAAAAAGCCCCGCTTTTTCTAACGGGGCTTTACTGAAATTAATTATCTCGTTCCATCCTCATCTGAAAACCGTTTCGGCCTCCTTGTTGCCTCATTTCACTCATGGTTTTTATCTCGTAATCTTTTGGTATTACAAATGTTTTGTCATCAATCTTAGCTGATAAATCAACTTTAGTGACTGTAAAATGAACTTTCATCCCGTTTTGCCTGGAAGTTTCAAATTCCATCGGGAATCCTTTTAATTTATCTAAACCGGGTACATTAACCATCCTCATCATATCTCTCAGTCTGAAACCCTCGCCCATTTTAAAGTCGGGACTATACCAAACTGCTTGCTGTACTTCCTGGTTTTGACGATTCATATAGCGTATCAATGCCTTTTTACAGGTCATCCCGGCAATTTGTTTGGTTTCATCAAGATATTCTACAAATATGTCCGGATTAAATTGCTGAAAACGTTGCTGCCTGCCTGAATCTCTTCCATTATTCATCATTTGCTGCATATCCTGCTCAGTTGATGAAAAGCCCATTTTTTTACCCATTGCTTCAAAAAGCGTGGTGGTGGTTTTTGTTTTACCGTCAATAAACACCTGGTTGGTGCCCATACCCATATCACTTTCAATCTTTGTTTGGCCGTTTTTAAAGAAAATTTTCGATTTTATTTCGCCTTCGCCCATACGCATCATTACCCGTTGTTCGCCACCTTCATTCGATATTTGAACATCATTGCCATCTCCGTTTGGATTGGTTGTTTCTGTTTTTGCCTGAATAATAATTTCATTAACTACCTGCTGGGCCGAAACAACCGCTGTGGAAAGCAGGATTGTTATAAAGGAAGAAAAAAGGAATTTCATTATTTGTTTTTTTGTATTACCAGTTTATTCGACGGTTTAATTGTGATAGACTGGCGGCAAATAAAAAATTTAAATAAAGTTTGATAGGCAATTTACGATCATGTTCGTAATTATCTGTTTTCGCTTTTGCAATTAAAAAAATCTTAACAAAAAAAGGGCTGATAAAAATCAGCCCCGGTAACTAAATCAACTGTACATGAGAGAGTTTAGTTGCAACTGTTCAACAATGCATCCATTTGCCTGTCTGCATCGAAAACCGATGTTGCATCAATACGTTTAAATGTATTATTAAGAAATACAAGATCAAATGCCTTATCTGCCTCTGCTGCAACTGTGGCTGGCGTAATTTTAGCCATTACAGAAGCATTCATCATCATATCCATTTCTTCATCAGATTGGTCAGTGTTCATTGTTTTTGTAAACTGAACAGCTTTTGCTCTGTTTTCAACTTCATTGTTAATTGCTTTATCCATTTCTGCATCTGATTCTGCAAGCTCTTCGTTCATTGTTTTCTGGTAAAGCGGAGTTTCAACAGATAATACAAAATTGTCATTTATTTTTTGATCTGCTATTGTTAATTGTGTTGAAAGGTTTTTAACGAATATAACTGAACGGTTATAGTTTTCACTTTCGTCGTTATTAAAGGCTATATCCATTGTATTGTCGGCATACCCAATAGTAGAGTAGTTTATTTTCTTATAAGAATAAGCCATCATACTGTTTACCCATGTATTAAGATCCATATCATTAATACGTACATCAGCTTTAAATGGATTTTTATTGGTAATAACAATTCGCTGATCGCCTTGAATTAAAGTAATGGTATATGTACTGTCGCTTCCTTCAGTTAATTGGCCAAATCTTTTATTGTCTGAATATTTGGTTGTGTCGTCCTGTGTGAACGACATTGCAGTGAGTGCCATTACTGCAAAAATCATTGTACCTGCAAAGTGCAAAAGTCCATTGATTAAATTTCTGTTCGTTTTTGGTGTTCCGTGGCTTGCGGAAGTCACGCTTAATTTCGTTGTCATAACTTTTCGACGTAAGGTTTTATTGTTTCGTCCCTTTCGGGTTATTTTCAATTGCATAACAAAGATATGATGTTAAGCTGGTACTTTGCAATACATAATACCTTGTTTGGTTCTTTAACTTGATGAACGGTTATTTTTTGCTGTTAACCGGAAATCAAGCCTTTTTTTATCTTTTTTAAAAATTGTGGTACCCGTTAAATGCAGTTTATCATAGTCAGATTTTCAAGGTAAACTGTAAAAGACGGTGTTCAAACCGGAGCTTTGGTACCATTTTTTCTTTGACTCCGCAAAGCTAATGAAAGTTAGTTAACGCTACAACTAAATTTTCAAAAAAATTTGAAATTTAGAAAATTACTAACAATTCTAAGTTTTCGGCAAGCAAAGAACACTACAATCAGACGTTAAATGTGTGAGTTTGTTACTTTGGAATCCTCATTTTGGACAAAAGGCTTTTTGGCGGGACAACTGGCGGTAAATGTTAAGGAGATGTGATTGACCGGTATTTTCAATAAAGTAGAACTGCCCTAAACATGTATTTGCTCTCAATCTGGAAATTAAGCGGCGTTCTATATTTCGGTGGCAAAACTGATTTTTTTATTTAACCAACTGTTTTTTAAAGGAATCAGCCAATCGTTTTCAAGCTCTTTTTTTGTAGAAACCAGGTTATTAAAATAGATTGTATCAGCATTAATAAACCGGTTTTCGGCAGCATATTGCAATTGCGCAAGAGGAAGTAGTTGTATTTTATCTTTAATTATAAATGCAAGAGTTTGTCTATCGAACATACTTACATTAAATAATTGTTCAATTTCTTTAATTACCCGTACACTGCTGTCAGTACTGCATCCCCCAACTGTTGCTTCAGTTTCGTCGGCTATAAGAACAATAAATTGACCAAAGAATAGTGTGGCAAAACCTTTAACACTTGCTCCGTGACTTTTCCAGTTTTCAGTAAAATGGGTCAGAATGTCTTCAATATGCAATGCTTCGCTCATTGTAAACAGGCGACTGCTTTGGTAAATCCAGACTTTTGAAGAGGGGGCAAAACCGGCAGGCAGAAGATGAGTATATTTAAGATTCATCCTGCAAATTTACTTATATCATTTGTAACGGAAAGACTCAATCTGAATGTTCCTTTTTTTTGCTGTTACGATAATTTCTGTAAGCATCATATAATGCAAAACAAATCCCTATCACTGCAATTACAAGCAGGTATTTTTTCCATTCAGGAAAGAAACTGACACCACCGGTTCCTGCAAATTTTGCAATTAACCAACGGAAAAAAATAATTGCAATCAGAATTGCACCGCAAAGTAATGAAATGAAGAAAGCTACACCGGTATAATGAAAGAACGCAGAACGAAAATTCGTAAATTGAGGAATTTCATTTTTATGGCTTCCATCGCTATTATGTTTGAACCATGTGTCAGAATCAAGTAACCCGAGTATCATGGCAAAAATAAAGTAGCGAAGAAAACTTAATCGAAAAATACGGCTGATGGAAACATCGCCTTCAATCCAATCAACCAGGAACCTGATAATAAGGAAAACAAGGAAAAATAAAAGAGTACGCTGTGTAAAATTTTTCCAATTAAATTTTTTTAAAAGGCTTTTCATTAAAACTGTTGGTTTTATTGTTCAGTCAAGACTTGCAGCAATCAGTTCGGCAATATCCATCACTTTTACCTGTTCTTCTTTTTCTGCAAGTTTTACCCCGTCTGTCATCATTGTGTTACAGAAAGGGCAAGCAGAAGCAATTACTTCTGCACCGGTGCTGATCGCTTCGTCACTACGTTCTTTATTAATTCTTGTAGTACCTTTTTCTTCCTCTTTAAACATTTGTGCACCACCAGCGCCGCAGCAAAGTCCATTGCTTCCGCACCGGTTCATTTCAATTAATTCGCTGTCTAATGCTTCGAGTACTTTTCGTGGAGCTTCATATATATTGTTTGAACGGCCAAGATAACAACTGTCATGATAGGTTATTTTTTTCCCTTTGAAAACTCCATTTTCCTTCATCTTCAGTTTGCCTTCGTCAATCAGTTGCTGAAGTAATGTTGTATGATGGATTACCTCGTAATTGCCTCCCAGTGCGGGGTACTCATTTTTTAATGTGTTATAACAATGTGGGCAGGTAGTAACAATTTTTTTTACTCCGTATCCATTTAATACCTGGATATTATTATAGGCCATCATTTGAAAAAGAAATTCATTGCCTGCACGCCGTGCCGGATCACCTGTACACATTTCTTCTTTGCCTAGCACTGCAAAGCTGACCCCGACTTTATTAAGGATCATTGCAAAAGCCTTCGTTATTTTTTGTGCACGCTGATCAAAGCTGCCGGCGCATCCCACCCAGAATAAGAATTCTGGTGTTTCACCATTTGCAAAAAGTTCAGACATTGTTCTGATAGTTGCCATTTATCGAAAAATTTCAGTAAAGATAGATACATCGGTAACAGAATAAAAATCTAAACAACTGTTCCTTTATCTTTGAATTTCTATGGTTAAGAAAATAGTTGAACGGATAACAAACTGGGAGCTTTGGCCATTCAGCATCATTTATTTCCCAATCAGTTTTGTATGGCTGTGGTATATGTTGCGAAGCAGGGCTGTTTGGTTTTTTACTCCATCAAATCCAACTATTGAGTTTGGCGGGTTTGAAGGCGAAGGAAAAAAAGAAATGTACGATCAGTTGCCTGCCCATACTGTTCCCCGCACTGTTTTTATTATGCATGATCTTTCGTTTAATGATGTAAAGAAAAAAATCGAAACTGCGGGTTTCAGCTATCCGTTTATTGTAAAACCGGATGTTGGAATGAAAGGAATCTTATTCAGGAAAATTGATAGTGAAGACCAACTGCAGAAATATCATGAACATATACCAGTTGAATACATTGTTCAGGATCTTATTGATTTACCTGTTGAAGTAAGTGTGTTTTATTACCGGCATCCTGCTGAAGAAAAAGGCACAGTGAGTGGATTTATTCATAAAGAATTGCTGCATGTTGTGGGAGATGGGGCTTCAACACTCAGGCAGTTGGTTGAAACACATCCAAGAGCTAAACATCGCTTAGCTGAAATGGAGCACAGGCATGGCCATCGGTTTGACAGGGTGATTCATAAAGACGAAATTTTTTATTTGTCGTATGCCGGTAACCATAACCGTGGGGCACATTTTACCAACCTGCAGAATGAAATTGATGAGCAGATGCACAATGTGTTTGATGAGTTGAGTCATTACTCAAAGCATTTTTATTATGGCCGTTACGATATTAAAACAACTTGTATTGAAGATATGAAAGCCGGCAAAAACTTTATGATTCTTGAATACAATGGTTGTGGAGCGGAACCGAATCATATTTACGATTGCAACATGAAGTTGTTTGATGCTTACCGTGAAATACTAAAGCACTGGAAAGCCCTGTACGAAATCAGTAAATATAATAATGCAAATGGATTTCCTTATTGGTCGTTCAGAAAAGGGTACAATTTTTTAAAACAGTCTAACAGGCATTTTAAATTGTTGGCCAAATATGATTAAAGTGTCATAACAAACTTTTAAAATCAAGCATCTATATTTGCAGGCATGCCGCATATACTTAAAATTTTAATGTGGGGTTTCGTCATCAGCTTCCTTGGATCACTTCCTCTCGGAACCCTGAATGTGGCTGCAATGCAGATAGGTATAACCGATGGTATTTCGCCGGCTTTATGGTTTTCTGCCGGTTCGTTAACTGCTGAAATTATATACGTACGTATTTCACTTGTGGCAATGGATTGGGTGCGTAAACAGGAAAAAATTTTAAAAGCCCTTGAGTGGATTACGGTTATTATTGTGCTTGCTTTGGCTGCATCAAGTTTCTGGGCTGCTGCACACCCCAGTGGCGAAAAAAATGTAATACTTTCTAATACCATGCACCGTGGCTTACTTGGTTTTACAATGAGCCTTATTAATCCGGTTCAGATTCCATTTTGGTTTGGATGGAGTACTGTATTATTTTCAAAAAATATTCTTCGCCCCGGTATGTGGAATTACAATTCCTACATTGTCGGAATCGGATTCGGAACATTTTCCGGAAATTGTGTATTTATTTTTGGAGGCCGGTTATTGGTTGACCGTTTAAATGCAAGCCAGCATTTATTGAATTGGGTAATTGGTGGAATATTTCTTTTTACAGCATTGTTTCAACTCTACCGTATTTTTCGTAAAAAGGATGCTGTACATCAAATGGAACATCCTGAAAATATTACGGCAGGGTTAGAAAATAAAATACATTAATTCTTCATATTCATTTCTTCAACCCATTTATCCCTGTCATCGGGACTGAATTTCCAGGGAGCAAAATTATTTTCAATATTGCTGAACATTGCATTCCATTCTGTAGGAGCATTACTGTCTTCCATAATCAGTGAACGTCTTAATTCCAAAATTATATTCAGCGGACTGATACTTACAGGACATTCCTCAACACAAGCGTTGCAGGTTGTACATGCACGAAGTTCTTCAACAGTTATATAATGGTTAAGTAATGTTTTGCCATCCTCTTTAAATTCTTTGTTGAGATTGATGTTACGCCCAACTTCTTCCAATCGGTCACGGGTACTCATCATAATCTTACGTGGACTTAATAATTTGCCTGTAGTATTTGCAGGGCAGGCAGCAGTACAACGTCCACACTCGGTACAGCTATATGCATCAAGTAAACTTTTCCAGCTTAAATCCATCACATCTTTTGCGCCGAATTTTGATGGGGGAGTGGCATCGGTTGGTGCAAGCTCTGGCTGCATCATATACTTCACCTCATTTTGTACTGATGGCATGTTCATCATTGTTCCCGTATTTGTAAGTCTTGCATACCATGCATTCGGGAATGCAAGTAAAATATGTAAATGCTTACTCCAAGGAAGATAATTGAGAAAAGCAAAAATGCCGATAATGTGCAGCCACCAGGCAGAACGTTCAATTGCAATTAAAGTGCTGTCGTTTAATCCTGTTAAGAAAGAAACATTCATGCCGGAGATAAGAAAATTACCAATAGCATGATAGTGCGGTGACTCGTGTAGCTGTAACGCTCTGTCGGCACTGTTCATAACCAAAAACAAACTCATTAATATTATTTCAGTAATAAGTATGTAGTTGGCATCGCTGCGGGCCCAGCCGTTTAAATCATTGCTGGCAAATCGTTTGAGTTTAATGAAATTTCTTCTTGCAAGGAAAATAATACAGGCAACAATGACCAGAACAGCAAGCAGTTCAAAACAATTAATCAGGAAATTATAAAATCCGCCAAGGAAAGGAAAAAATAAGCGATGTGTTCCCAATAAACCATCAAGAATAATTTCAAATATTTCGATATTAATGATGATAAAACCAACATAAACAAACAGGTGAAGGACAGCAACAAGTGGATTTTTAAACATCTTTTTTTGCCCGAAAGCCAGTAACAGCATATTTTTCCAGCGTTGGGATGGATTGTCTTTTAAGTATTCATCAACCCCCAATAGAATATTGCGGCGGATTTCTTTTATCTTTTTACTGAAAAACCAGATTGCTGAAGCCAAAAAAAAGGCAAACAAAATTTGCTGGATAATCTGCATAAAAACGATTTGTTTGCTAAGATAAGGGTTGATCTTTCAGATTTGATTGGTTGATTGGTAATTAATTTGGAACTTTAGTAAGTAATATCGAAATATGGAAAAGAAATTTATTTTAGATAAAGAAACTGTAAAGCTCAAAATCAAACGCCTTGCATTTGAAATTGCTGAACGTAATTATAATGAGCATCTGTTGTTTTTTGCCGGTATCAGTAACAGTGGAATGTTGGTCGCAAAATTACTTGCAGAGCAGGTTGTTAAAATAAGCAATATACATGTTGAGCTTCTGGAAATAACAATGGATAAACGTAATCCTGAAAAAGTGTTTGTTGACAGAAGCATTGGCTTAAATCATCAGTCGGTTATTGTAATTGATGATGTGTCGAACAGCGGACGAACAATGTTGTACGCTTTAAAGCCTTTCCTTGATTATCAGCCCAAAAAAATTCAAACATTAGTAATGGTTGAACGTACACACAAAGCCTTTCCTGTACAGCCCGATTACGTTGGGCTTTCAATTGCAACAACTCTTGAAGAGCATATTTATGTAGAAATGAATGATGACGAAATAACCGGGGCTTATCTTGTTTAATTCAGTTTTATTTCAAACAGTTTTGGCCAGTACTTTCCTGTAACAAATAATTTATTACTGCTGCTGTCCCAGGCAATACCGTTTAAAACATCACAATGCTGATCGTTTAATTCGGGAAAGTTTTTTCGCAGGTCAGAAAAATTAATAGTGCCGGTAACATTTCCTGTTGCAGGGTCAATTTTCAGAATTTCATCAGTTTGGTAAACATTGGCATAAATAGAGCCATTAATAAATTCCAGTTCGTTGAGCATATTACGCAGCCCGTTATTGTCCTGCACGCTGATGCGTTTTGTTTCTTTTAAAGTTTCAGGATCCCAGAAGTAAATATTGCTGCTTCCATCCGAAACAATTAATTCTTTACCATTGTTAGTTATACCCCAGCCTTCAGCAAGATCAAAATTGAATTCACGAATCAGTTTAAAATCAGGAAACTGGTAAATCAATCCTTTTTTTTCTGTCCAGGTTAATTGATAAATTTTGTTGTTGAGCATAGTAATGCCTTCACCAAACACTGTTCCGGGAATAAAAACTTCTTTTAAAATTTTCCCTGTAACATAATCTACTTTACGGAGTTTTGATCTGTCAGGAATTTTTTCCGGATTCCCTGTTCCTTCATACAAAAAACCATCAATGTACTGCAACCCTTGCGTGTAAGCCGAAGTGTCGTGAGGATAAACCTTTAATAAAGAATAACTCAGTTGGGCAGGAGGAGGAACAGATGGGGCTTTGCTTTGATCTTCGTTTTGTACTGAATTGTTGCCACAACTTGTAAGTATAATTGAAACAGTAAAGAATTGAAGAAATTTCATACAATATAATAAGATAGGAAGAAGTAAAAATAAAGAAAAGGAAATATAAAATATGTTATATAGTTATGAATAGACGGTTGTTGCCGGTTTTTGGGGCTATATTTGAATGAAAATCAGTCAAAAGGGTTCAAAAAATTTCAATAGTAATCTAAAGAAAACTAAATGTACACGCCATATAAGATGTTCATTTTAATGATAATGTCAGTAAAAAAAGCCAAAATCTGATTTTTTCAGTTTTTTGACCCAATTTTCCAAAAAACTTCACTAAACTTTTTGCAGGTAATAAATCAAACCATACCTTTGCGCTCCCAATTGAAAATTAGGGAAAGATCTTATGGCTCAACGTATCAGAATAAAATTGCAATCTTACGACCATAATCTGGTCGATAAATCTGCAGAAAAAATCGTGAAAACGGTTCGCAGTACAGGTGCAGTAGTAACAGGACCAATTCCTCTTCCTACACGTAAAAGAATATTTACAGTTCTGCGCTCGCCTCACGTAAACAAAAAGAGCAGGGAGCAATTTCAGTTGTGTACTCATAAGCGTTTGCTGGATATCTACACCAGCAGCAGCCGCACAGTTGATGCTCTGAGTAAACTGGATTTGCCCAGCGGTGTGGATGTAGAAATTAAAGCATGATGATTGGGGGTGAGTTTACCCCGTCACTTTGTTAGTTCTTATAAATAGGTTTTGTTTCATCTCTCAATTCTGCACTGCAGAAAAAAAGAGCTCTGAATTAAATATAGTTCGAGCCTGCAAAGGCAAGAGCAAAATAACATATAAACTAGCCCTTCGTGGTTAGTTTACCTCTGGTACTTCCGATCCAAAGTGGAAAAAAAGGAAAAGGTCAGTGGTAAACGGGGATTGAATGACACTCGCCGGTGTCATGTCTCAACAACCTTACAGGGCATAAACTGTAAAAAAATGAAAGGTATTATTGGAAAAAAGATCGGCATGACCAGTATCTTCAGTCCCGATGGTAAGCAAACAAGCTGCACCATCATAGAAGCTGGTCCCTGTGTTGTTACACAGGTAAAAACTCAAGACGCTGACGGATACAGCGCACTTCAATTAGCTTTTGGCGAAAAGAAAGAAAAAAACACCACGGCAGCAGAAAAAAATCACTTCGCTAAAGCAAGCACTTCTCCTAAAAAATTCGTAAAAGAATTCCGCAATTATTCAATCGAAAAAAATATTGGTGAAACCATATCTGCCGACATTTTCGAAGAAGGCGAAAAAGTTGATGTAGTTGGTACTACAAAAGGTAAAGGTTTTCAGGGTGTTGTTAAACGCCACGGTTTCCATGGTGTGGGCGAACAGTCGCATGGTCAGCACGATCGTCAGCGTGCTCCCGGTTCACTTGGTAACTCTTCCGATGCTTCCCGTGTTATGAAGGGTATGCGTATGGCTGGCCGCATGGGCGCAGAACGAGTGAAAGTAAAAGGATTGAAAGTATTGAAAATTTTCCCTGAAAAGAATTACATCCTTGTGAGTGGTTCTGTACCGGGTTACAACGGATCAATTGTATATATCCAGAAGTAAACAAACTAATTCAAAGAAGTCATGCAAGTAGATGTTTTAAATAAATCAGGAAAAGCAACAGGTCGCACAATCGAACTGCCCGAAGAAATCTTCGGTATCGAACCTAACGATCATGTGATTTACCTCGCTGTAAAGCAATTCAGGGCTGCGCAACGTCAGGGTACACATAAGGTTAAGACCCGTGCTGAAGTAAAGGGTGCAAGCCGTAAGCTTCATCGTCAGAAAGGAACTGGTGGTTCACGTAAGGGTAACATTCGCAACCCTTTATATAAAGGTGGTGGTACTGTATTTGGTCCTAAGCCTCATGGTTACGATTTTAAACTGAACCGTAAAGTAAAGGATCTGGCTAAAATGAGTGCTCTTTCTTATAAAGCAAAAGAAAATGCTATTGTAATTGTCGAAGATCTCAGCTTTGAAACGCCAAAAACAAAAGAGTTTGTAAGTGTTCTCAGCAATCTGAATGTTGCAGGTAAGAAAGCACTGGTTGTAATTCCTGATTACAACGATAATCTTTACCTCAGCCTGCGTAACGTACCTTCTGTAGTTGGTACAGTACTGGCCGATGTAAATACATACGATCTCGTAAACAGCGATGTACTCGTATTAACAGAAAGCGCTGCGAAAGTTTTTTCTGAAGAAGAAGCTACAGCTTAATCAATCATTGAACTGAATAAACAACGTCCAGATGAGACAGAGTGAAATTTTAATAAAACCGGTTGTTTCTGAAAAAAGCAATCGCTTAACAGAAAAAAAGAACACATATGCTTTCCGTGTTGGCCGCAAAGCTAACAAGCTGGAGATCAAAAAGGCTGTGGAAGAATTCTACAATGTAAAAGTTGAAGATGTTCGCACAATGGTGGCTCCCCGCAAAAGTAAAAACCGTATGACAAAAGCAGGTTATATCCAGGGTAGCAAACCAGCTTACAAAAAAGCTTATGTAACAGTTGCTGAAGGCGAAACAATCGACTTATACGGAACTGTATAATCAAAACATGAATGGTAGGTCAACTACCGCAAAAGTTGAACAATAAAAAAAGTTTAAAATGGCATTAAAAAAATACAAACCGGTTACAGCAGGTACCAGATGGAGAATCGGGAATGCTTATGCCGAAATTACTACTGATACTCCTGAAAAGTCTTTGCTTGAAAATGTAAAGTCAACAGGTGGTCGTAATGTGCAGGGCCGTCGTTCAATGCGTTACATTGGCGGTGGTAACAAAAAGAAATACCGTGTAATTGATTTTAAACGTAACAAGAAAGGTGTGCCGGCAAAGGTTGCATCTATTGAATATGATCCCAACCGTACAGCATTCATCGCTTTACTGAATTATGCTGATGGTGAAAAAAGGTACATTCTTGCTCCCAACGGTTTACAGGTTGGGGCAACAGTTTTAGCTGGTGATGCAGTTGCTCCCGAACTTGGTAATTCTCTTCAGATGAAGCACATGCCTTTGGGTACAATGATTCACAATATTGAAATGCAGCCTGGCCAGGGTGGTAAATTAGTTCGTAGTGCAGGTACAAGCGCACAGTTAACTAACAAGGAAGAAAAATATGCCGTGTTAAAAATGCCAAGTGGTGAGTTACGTAAAGTGTTGATTAACTGTTATGCAACAGTAGGTGTGGTATCAAACAGCGATCATAATCTTGAGCAAGCTGGTAAAGCCGGTGTTAACCGTTGGAAAGGAATTCGCCCACGCAACCGTGGTGTGGCTATGAACCCTGTTGATCACCCAATGGGTGGTGGTGAAGGACGTTCAAGCGGTGGTCATCCACGCAGCAGAACTGGTAAATATGCAAAAGGCGAAAAAACACGCTCATTGCATAAAGGTTCTAACAAGCTCATCATTCAGCGTAAAGATGGTAGCAAACTGGCTAAATAATTTCAATCAGAAATCGAAAATCTAAAATATACTCATGGCTCGTTCGATTAAAAAAGGTCCTTATGTAGCAGCTCACCTCGAAACAAAGGTGCTTGCTATCAACGAGGGTAAATCAAAGAAAGGTGTAATTAAAACATGGAGCCGCCGCTCTACAATTACTCCCGATTTTGTAGGTCACACATTTGCTGTGCATAACGGAAACAAATTTATCCCTGTTTATGTAACCGAATTTATGGTAGGTCATAAACTTGGCGAATTTGCTCCAACAAGAAACTTTAAAGGACACTCAAGCAAGAAGATTGCATAAACAGATTTAAAATGGAAGCAGTAGCAAAACTCAGAATTATCCCACATCACCCCGCAGAATGCGTTTGCTGGCTGATGAGATTCGTGGAATGGATGTTGAAAAGGCTTTGGCAATGCTGGAGTTTCATCCGCAACATTCAGCATCTCCGCTTGGTAAACTTTTAAAAAGTGCTATCAGCAACTGGGAGCAAAAGAATAGTGGACAAAGTGCAGCAGATTCTTCATTAGTTGTGAAAACAATTTTTGTAGATGGTGCACGTATGATTAAGCGTTTACGTCCTGCTCCTCAGGGCCGAGCTTACAGGGTAAGAAAGCGCAGCAATCATGTAACCATTATAGTAGATACAAAAAATTAATTGATAAAATTTTATAAACCATTCTATGGGTCAGAAAGCAAATCCAATTGGTAACAGGTTAGGGATCATCCGCGGATGGGAGAGTAACTGGTACGGTAGTAAAAAAGATTTTGCCGGCAAGTTGATCGAAGATAATAAGATCAGAACCTACCTTAATGCCCGTATCAACAAAGGTGGCATCGCTAAAATTGTGATTGAGCGTACACTCAATAAACTGATTGTAACCATTCACACTTCAAAACCCGGTATTATTATCGGTAAAGGTGGTGGTGAAGTTGATCGTATTAAAGAAGAGTTGAAAAAACTTACTGGTAAAGATGATGTTCAAATCAACATTCTTGAAATCCGTCGTCCGGAAGTAGATGCAACAATTGTTGCTGATACTATCGCACGCCAGATTGAAAACCGTATCAATTACAAACGTGCTGTGAAAATGGCTATCGCTTCTGCATTGCGCATGGGTGCTGAAGGTATTAAAGTGAAAGTAAGTGGTCGTTTAGGCGGTGCTGAAATTGCTCGTACAGAAGAAATTAAGCAGGGACGTACACCTCTTCATACTTTCCGTATGGATATTGACTATGCTAATCTTTATGCTTTAACTGTTTACGGTAAAATTGGTATCAAAGTCTGGATTTGTAAAGGTGAAGTTTTAACCAAGCGTGATCTGAACCCCAATTTCGTAGGTGGTAAGAGTGATGTAAGCGACAGGAAAGATCACCGTCGTGATGATCACAGAGAAAGAGGTGGAGACAGGGGTGATCGTCGTGGCGGACATGGTGGACAGCGCAGGGAGAAAAAAGCATAATAACATTTAGAAGTACAACGTGCATATGTACGGAGTACGAAGCAAACAACAAACAAGTAACAAGAAATATAATTAACAATGTTACAGCCGAAAAGAACAAAACACAGAAAATCGCAGAAAGGACGTATCCGTGCTGTGGCTAAGCGTGGAACCAGCATTTCATTTGGATCGTACGCTTTAAAAGCGCTGGAACCTGTGTGGTTAACAAATCGCCAGATTGAAAGTGCCCGCCAGGCAATGACCCGTGCTATGAAACGTGAAGGTAATGTGTGGATCCGTGTGTTCCCCGACAAAGTAGTTACAAAGAAGCCTGCTGAAGTACGTATGGGTAAAGGTAAGGGTAACCCCGAAGGTTGGGCTGCTATTATTGAACCAGGCCGTATTTTGTTTGAAGCTGATGGTGTTCCTGAAACAGTAGCAAAAGAAGCAATGGCTTTAGCTGCACAAAAGCTTCCGATTAAAACAAAATTCATTGTACGCAGAGACTTAGTTGCGTAATTAACAAGTTGAACTGATTAAACCGATTAACATGGCAAAGACAACTGATTTTTTAAAGAGCATAAAAGAGCTGAACGAAGCTGATCTGGCAGCACGCATCAACGAAGATGAGATGCGTTTAAAGAAGCTGGAATTTGCTCACGCAATTTCTCCATTGGAGAATCCTGTGAGCATTCGTGGCCTTCGCCGTGACATTGCCCGTTTAAAAACAGAATTAAGAAAGAAGCAACTGGGAGTTTAACCCATTTGAAAATACAGTGGCGTAGTACCGTCATCAACTGAAAAAAAGCAAAAAATGTTAGAAAGAAATTTGCGTAAAACAAAGACAGGTGTAGTAACCAGCAGCAAAATGGATAAAACCATTACGGTAGCTGTTGAGCGTAAAGTGAAACACCCTATTTATGGAAAATTCGTTAAGAAAACGACTAAGTTCCATGCTCATGATGAAAAGAATGAGTGCGGTATAGGCGATACTGTGAAGATCATGGAAAGTCGCCCTCTCAGCAAAACAAAGCGCTGGAGACTGGTGGAAGTTGTAGAAAAAGCGAAATAATAATCCACGCATGCTTCCGGTACGCAGCCGCAAGCCTCTGCAAACAACCAGATTTTTAAAAATACTCAGTGTTTAAAACCGGAGTTAAAAGTTTAAGAAAATGATTCAGCAAGAAAGCAGATTAAACGTAGCCGATAATAGTGGTGCTAAAGAAGTGCTTTGTATTAAAGTGCTTGGTAACAGTGGTCAGGATTATGCAAAAATTGGTGATAAGATTGTTGTTACTGTAAAAGATGCATTACCAGGTGGTGGTATCAAAAAAGGTACTGTAGCAAAAGCCGTTATTGTACGTACAAAAAATAAATTACGTCGTAAAGACGGTTCTTATATCCGTTTCGATGACAATGCCGTGGTGATTCTGAACGCTGCTGATGAGCCTCGTGGTACACGTATCTTTGGGCCGGTAGCAAGAGAATTGCGTGATAAAGGTTATATGAAGATTATTTCACTGGCACCTGAAGTACTTTAAAAAGCAGGATGCAGAAGGCAAATAGCTGAGCGCATTCATCAATATAAAGAAATATTTAAGCTAAACCTTTAGCGTTTGGCATAAAGCATAAGCATAAAAAAATGAGCAACAGATTTAAACCCAAGTTTAGCATCAAGAAAGGCGATTCAGTAGTTGTAATTGCCGGCGATGATAAAGATGTTAAGAAGCCCCGTAAGGTTCTGGAAGTATTTCCGGATGATGCACGAGTTTTGGTTGAAGGTGTAAACATTGTTACCAAACACAGTAAGCCATCGGCTCAGAATACAAAAGGTGGTATTACTAAAATGGAGGCTCCTATCCATATCTCTAATGTAATGTTGTGGGATGGTAAGCAGGCTACCAAAGTAAAGCGCACCCGTGACAATGGTAAACTGGTAAGGGTTTCAAAAAAATCGGGACAACCCGTAAAATAATTTAACCAAGGTTAAAATAAATCGAAAATGAGTACAGTAAAATATACACCCCGTTTGGCAACCAAATATAAAGCTGAAGTAGTTCCTGCTTTAATGAAGAGATTTGGTTACAAAAGCATCATGCAGGTGCCCAAACTTGAAAAAATCTGTCTGAACCGTGGCGTAAACGGTGCAGTGAATGACAAAAAGCTGGTTGATATTGCAATTGATGAACTTTCAAACATCAGCGGACAGAAAGCTGTTGCCACAAGTTCTAAGAAAGATATCTCCAACTTTAAGTTGCGTCGTGGAATGCCGATTGGTGCCCGTGTTACATTGCGTGGTGTAAATATGTATGAGTTTCTGGATCGCCTGATTAGCGCATCACTTCCCCGTGTACGTGACTTTAAAGGTATCAATGATAAATCATTTGATGGCCGTGGAAATTATACAATGGGTATAACAGAGCAAATCATCTTCCCTGAAATTGATATTGACAAAGTGAATAAAATCACGGGTCTTGATATCACTTTTGTAACAAGTGCATCAACCAATGAAGAAGCATATGAATTGCTGAAAGAAATGGGAATGCCTTTTAAAAATGCAAAAAAAGACTAATTATAAACTATGGCTAAAAAATCAGTAACAGCCCGCCAGAACAAAAGAGAAAGAATGGTAGCTCAGTATGCTGAAAAGCGTGCTGCTTTAAAAGCTGCCGGTGATTATGCTGCTTTGGATCAATTGCCAAAGAATGCTTCACCCGTTCGTTTAAAGAACCGCTGCCAGTTAACTGGTCGTCCAAAAGGATACATGCGGTACTTTGGAATTTCCCGTGTGATTTTCCGTGACATGGCGCTGAATGGTAAAATACCAGGTGTAAAAAAAGCAAGCTGGTAAGCCGCTTTTTATAAATGAAACACTTGTGCAGGTATTGAATATGATGCACAACAGTAAACAAACTTTTAAATCATTCAATTAATAAATAAAGATGGTTACAGATCCTATTGCAGATTTTCTTACCCGTGTTAGAAATGCTCAGATGGCAGGGCACAGAATTGTAGAAATTCCTGCTTCTAATCTTAAAAAACGTATCACCGAAATTTTATACGATCAAGGTTATATTCTCAAATACAAATTTGAAGATGATAACAAACAAGGTGTTATCAAAATTGCGTTGAAATACGATCCTCAGACCCGTATTCCTGCAATTCAATCTTTGGAACGTATCAGCCGTCCAGGTTTGCGTCAGTATGCTAAGCCCGGTGAGTTCCGCCGTGTAAAAAATGGTTTAGGTGTTGCTATCATCAGCACTTCAAAAGGTGTAATGACTGATAAGCAGGCAAAAGCAAGCAATGTAGGTGGTGAAGTTCTTTGTTACATCTATTAATCAAATAAACTGATCAATACATTAAGCTGAACTATACTAAGCTGACCGGTTGATCTTCATTTAAAATAAAAAACAAAAGTTTATGTCTCGTATAGGTAAAAAGCCGGTTGTAATTCCCCAGGGTGTTACAATTACTGTAGGAAAAGATAATGTGGTTACTGTTAAAGGACCAAAAGGTGAACTGAAAGAAGCAGTTGACCGTGATATTGTTGTTGAAGTAAAAGATGGTGAAGTAAACTTCAGCCGCCCAACTGATCAGGGCCGTCATCGTGCAATGCATGGATTGTATCGTGCATTGGTTGCAAATATGGTAAAAGGTGTTACTGATGGTTTTGAAAAGAAACTTGAATTAGTGGGTGTGGGTTTTAAAGCAGCCAATCAGGGAAATATCCTTGACCTTGCCTTAGGTTATTCTCACAACATCATTTTTGAAGTACCGAAAGAATTAAAAGTTGCAACTGCACAGGAAAAAGGTCAGAACCCAACGATTACTCTTGAAGGTACCGATAAACAATTGCTTGGACAGGTTGCAGCAAAACTGCGCAGCTTACGTAAGCCTGAGCCATACAAAGGAAAAGGTGTGAAATACGTTGGTGAATACATCCGTCGTAAAGCAGGTAAAGCAGCAGGTAAATAATCATTAACATGAAATTCCTGGCAGTATCAGGAAATTAAATACACAAGAATGAAAACAGATAACAAAGTAATCAGAAGACAAAAAATCCGCTACAGCGTTCGTAAGAAAGTTGCCGGTACTACTGCAAAGCCACGTTTAAGCGTGTTTCGCAGCAACTCTGATATTTATGTTCAGATAATTGATGATGTAACTGGTAAAACAATTGCTTCAGCCTCATCAAGAGATAAAGACATTCAGGCACAGGCAGGTACAAAATCTGAAAAAAGCAAACTCGTAGGCGCTGCAATTGCACGTAAAGCTGTTGATTTAGGTTTAACTGAAATCGTGTTTGATCGTGGTGGTTATTTATATCATGGTCGTGTAAAAGCTATTGCTGACGGTGCCCGTGAAGGAGGATTAAAATTCTAATCAATCGTAAACATTTAATTGAGTATAAATGTCTAAAGTAATTACAAACAAAGTAAAAGCAGGTGACCTTGAACTGAAAGAAAAAGTTGTGGCCATCAATCGTGTTGTTAAAACAACAAAAGGTGGTCGTGCATTCAGTTTCTCTGCACTGGTTGTTGTAGGAAATGGTAATGGAGTGGTTGGTCATGGTTTAGGAAAAGCTAAAGAAGTGCAGGAAGCAATTTCAAAAGGAATTGAAGATGCAAAGAAAAATCTCATCAAAGTTCCTGTAATGAAAGGAAGTATTCCTCATGATCAATTGGCAAAAGAAGGCGCAGCTAAAGTATTAATTAAGCCTGCGGCTCATGGTACGGGTGTAATTGCCGGCGGTAGTATGCGTGCTGTACTGGAAAGCGCTGGTGTAACCGACGTGTTAGCTAAATCGTTAGGTTCAGCTAATCCTCATAACGTGGTAAAAGCCACATTCAAAGCATTGGCTTTGTTACGTGAACCAATCAGCGTATCAAAAACACGCAGCCTTGGATTAAAGAGAGTATTTAACGGATAATTGAATACAGTCGTCGGTCGTGAGTCGGCAGTCGGCAGTCAAAAAAAGACTGAGATATGAAAAAGATAAAAATAACTTTAGTAAAAAGTCCAATCGACAGACCTGAGCGTCAGAAACAAACACTGAAAGCTCTTGGTTTGAACAAGACGAATTCTACAAAAGAAGTAGAAGCAACTCCCCAGGTTTTAGGAATGGTTCAGAAAGTGAATCATCTTCTGAAAGTGGAAGAACTTGCTTAATATAACGGGCTGAATAGTACATTATCAAGAAAATTTTGTGCTATTCAGCTTCATTACATCATACAAAATAACAAGCGAGGGGTGATTTCCCCGTAAGTACAAAATCAGATAAGAATGAAACTGCACAATTTAAAACCTGCTGAAGGCTCAACTCACAAAGAAAAACGTTTAGGCCGTGGTGAAGCATCTGGTAAAGGTGGTACCTCTACAAAAGGTAACAAAGGTGCCCAGAGCCATGCAAGTCATAAAATAAAAGTAGGACATGAGGGTGGTCAGATGCCAATACAGCGTCGTGTGCCAAAACGTGGATTTAAAAATCCGGATCGTGTTGAATATCGTGTGTTCAATCTCGGACAGGTTGAGCAACTTGCTGAAAAATACGCAATCAGTGAATTCTCACTTGAAAACCTGTATGTGAATGGTTTAATCAGCCGTACTGATAAGGTGAAAATTCTTGCAAACGGTGAAATCAAATCCAAACTTTCATTTAAGGTAAATGCTTTGAGTGAAAAAGCAAAAGCCGCAATTGAAGCAGCCGGTGGCAGTGTTGAAATAGTAAAGTAATTTTTACCGATATTTGCCCGACGCATGAAAATGCGTCTTTTTTCTTTCAGCGAATTTTATAAAAAAGATTTTTTCAAGTGAAAAAGCTCATACAAACCCTAAAGAATATCTGGAGCATTGAAGAGTTAAGAGATAAGATCATTTACACTCTTTTGCTGCTTCTGGTATATCGTGTAGGCGCACATATTGTTTTGCCAGGTGTTGATCCGAATAACCTGAGTGCTTTGAACTCCAAAGCAAAAGAAGGTATCCTTGGAATATTTGATTCATTTGCGGGTGGTGCGTTCTCCAGCGCCTCAGTGTTTGCATTGGGTATTATGCCTTATATTTCTGCTTCAATCTTTATGCAATTAATGAGCATTCTTGTTCCGCAGTTGCAGAAAATGCAGAAAGAAGGTGAAAGCGGCCGCAAAAAAATTAATCAGTGGACAAGATACCTCACTGTTATTGTTACCATCTTCCAGGCAAGTGCATACGTTACATATTTAAAAAGCCGTGAAATTGCAGGTGGTGCAATTCTGCCTTCATACGAATCATTTTTCTGGCTTTCAACAACCATTGTTTTAACAGCAGGTACTTTGTTTGTTATGTGGTTGGGCGAAAAAATTACTGATAAAGGATTAGGGAATGGTACTTCACTTATTATCATGATCGGCATCCTTGCCCGTTTCCCTTCATCTATAGCAGCAGAATTTACAGCAAAAATGAATGCAGGTGGTGGAGGTTTGCTTAAGTTCATGATTGAAGTAGCAATTTTAGTGGCAGTAATTATGGGATTAATTATTCTTGTACAAGGTGTACGGAAAATTGCCATTAACTATGCAAAACAGGTTGTTGGTAACCGTCAGTTTGGTGGTGCCCGCCAGTTCCTCCCGGTAAAAGTAAACAGTGCTGGTGTTATGCCAATCATCTTTGCGCAGGCAATTATGTTCCTGCCAACATTACTTACAGGATTTGACGTTACTAAAGGTATTGCCGCAACATTAAGCGATCATGGTAATATCTGGTACATGATTATTTATTCAATTCTGGTTATTGGTTTCACTTTCCTTTATACGGCATTAATCTTTAATCCTAAGCAAATTGCTGATAATCTGAAACAGAATAACGGATTTGTTCCTGGTGTTAAACCCGGTCAACCTACTGCAGATTATATTGGTATGATTATGGATCGTATCACATTACCAGGAGCTATTTTTCTCGCAGTTGTCGGGGTTCTTCCGGGCATTGCAAAAAATCTTGGTGTTACAAGCGGGTTTTCTACATTCTTTGGCGGAACTTCATTGTTGATTATGGTGGGTGTTATACTCGATACTTTACAACAGATCGAAACACATCTGCTTATGCGGCAATACGACGGTTTGATGAAAGGCGGAAGAATTCAGGGTCGCCAGACTGTTTCTTCATCTGCTATTTAATAAATGAATTAAAATACATTAAAACCCTGGCAAACAATGCCGGGGTTTTTTAATAAAAAAAAGATTATGATACATTATCGTTCACCATTGGAAATAGAGCTTATCCGCAAAAGTGCATTGCTTGTTGGAGATGCTATAGCTGAAGCTGCAAAAATATTGAAACCCGGAATTACAACGATGCAGGTTGATGCAAGGGTTGAGCAATTTATACGTGACAATGGCGCAATTCCATCATTTAAAAATTATCAGAACAGTTATCCATATGCCACCTGTATTTCTGTAAACGATGCGGTTGTTCATGGATTCCCTACTAACGTACCACTAAAAGATGGCGATATTGTTTCAGTTGATGTGGGCACATTTATAAATGGTTATCATGGCGATAGTGCTTATACTTTTATTGTAGGTACAACAACTGAAGATGTGAAACAGTTGCTCCGGATTACCAAAGAATCATTATACAAAGGCATAGAAAAAGCAGTGCATGGAAATCGTGTTGGAGATATTTCTTATGCAATTCAGGAATATACAGAAAGGCAGCATGGTTATGGTGTGGTGAGAGAATTGGTTGGTCATGGCTTAGGACGTAACCTGCATGAAGATCCACAAGTTCCTAACTATGGAAAAAGAGGAACAGGGGCAAAACTGAAAGAAGGAATTGTAATTGCAATTGAACCCATGATTAATCTTGGTATAAAGGATGTATATCACGATGCTGACGGATGGACGATCAGAACTGCAGACAATAAACCATCTGCACATTATGAACATGATGTGTGCGTAAAGAAAGGTAAAGCTGATATTCTTTCTTCGTTTGCATCAATCGAAGCTGCTGAGAAAGCAAACCCGAATCTTGATGCCACGTACTACTAAATAATTAATTTTAACTCCCTTGGTGAAGGGAGTTTTTTATGCTTGTTAACGGAGTGTCAAACAAAAAACTACTTGTTGTTATTGGTGGCGGTGCTGCCGGTTTTTTCTGTGCTATTAATGCAGCAAGGCTAAATCCTTTACTTCGTGTTATTATTCTTGAAAAATCAGGCAAACTTTTATCAAAAGTAAAAGTAAGTGGTGGAGGCAGATGCAATGTAACACATGCTTGTTTTGATGTTGAGGCACTCAGTAAATTTTATCCCAGAGGTGATCGTTTTGTCCGTAAAGCGTTTTACCAGTTTAATCCTTCACATACAGTAAAATGGTTTGAAGAAAGAGGCGTAAAGCTGAAAGCAGAAGCTGACGGAAGAATGTTTCCGGCTACAGATTCTTCACAAACAATTATTAACTGCTTGCTGAAAGAGGCAGATAAATATAATGTTGAAGTAAGAACAAACTGTGAAGTAAAAAATATTTCACAACAGGAAAACAGCATCTGGAAAATTGATTGTGGAAATGGTAAAACATTTGAAGCCGGTTTTATTTGCGTGGCTTGTGGTGGTTTCCCCAAATTACAGCAGGCAGGTTTTCTTAAAGAAACAAAACATCATATTATTTCACCTGCACCATCGTTGTTTACATTTAACATCCCCCATCATCCCGTTACAGAATTAATGGGTGTAAGTGTTGCAGATGCAACCATAAAAATTCAATCAACAAAATTAAAAAGCAATGGCCCTTTACTTATTACACATTGGGGATTGAGTGGCCCTTGTGTACTCAAATTATCAGCATGGGGCGCAAGAGAGTTACAACAGCGTAATTATGATTTTAATATTTCAATTAACTGGCTTGGTGATAAAAAAGAGCAGGAGTTGAAAGATGATTTACTCTTTCAAAGAAACAGTAAAGGGAATACCAGAATTGTGAATGGAAATATCTTTCGTCTCCCTGGCAGGCTATGGAATTTTTTATTGCAGCAGGCTGGCATTCACCCTGAAATGAACTGGGCCGATCTGCCTTTGAAAGAGCAGAATAAACTGATCCAATTGCTGATTAATCATGAATTTCATGTGAAAGGAAAAACCACTTTCAAAGATGAGTTTGTTACAGCCGGTGGTGTTGATCTGAAGGAGGTTGATGCAAACACCATGCAGAGTAAATTACATCCCGGTTTATATTTTGCAGGCGAAATGCTTGATGTGGATGCTGTAACGGGAGGTTTCAATTTTCAGTTTGCTTGGACAAGTGCTTTTGTCGCAGCTCAACGCATAGCACTGCACACTTATTAAATAATTCTGCACTTTTCTGCTTTTTTACTTTCTGTTTTAATTCAGAAAAATTATTTTTAAACAAAAGCAGAATTATATGTCTTCCCGGCGCAACTTTCTAAAAAAAATTACAACTACTGCAGGAGCCTTTACCTTTCTTCCGCTTACGAGCAGCTTATTTGCCCGTGAAGCAGAGGAAAAGATGCAGATATTTCAGGCACTTAACCCTGACGAAGCAACGACTGATGAAGATTTCTGGAGTTGGGTAAAGGAACAATATACCGTATCGCCTAACCTGTTGTACTTAAATAACGGCGGCGTATGTCCGCAGCCGAAAGTGGTGCAGGATGCACACATCCGTTTTTACCAGTTTTGCAATGAAGGCCCTTCGCATTTTATGTGGCGGATATTAGATGAGGGCAGAGAAAGTTTACGTGGCAAACTTGCTGAATTAGCGGGCTGCAGTGCAGAAGAAATTGCTATTAACCGTAATGCAACAGAGGGATTAAATACAGTAATTTTTGGATTGAATCTGAAAGCCGGCGATGAAGTTGTACTAACCCGGCAGGATTATCCAAATATGATTAACGCATGGAAGCAGCGGGAAAAAAGGGATGGTATAAAACTGGTTTGGCTTAACTTGAATCTTCCGGAAGAAAATGAGGACAAAATTGTTGAACAATATATAAGTGCTTTTACATCAAAAACAAAAATTGTTCATGTAACACATCTAATTAACTGGTGCGGGCAGATTCTGCCAATTAAGAAAATTGCAGATGAAGCACATAAACGTGGTATAGAAGTAATTGGTGATGGCGCACATACATTCGCTCATTTTGAGTTTAAAATACCTGATCTTGGTTGTGATTATTTTGCCACATCTCTTCATAAATGGTTGTGTGCACCTTTTGGCAGCGGTATGCTTTGGATTAAAAAGGAGAAGATTAAAAATGTGTGGGCATTGCTCAGTAATAACGAACCCGATGGAACTGATATACGCAAGTTTGAATCGCTGGGTACAAGATCATTTGCAAGTGAAATGGCCATTGGTAATGCAGTTGATTTTCACAATATCATCGGTTCTGCAAGGAAAGAGCAACGACTTCGCTATTTAACTGATTACTGGAATAATGCAGTAAGTGATATAAAGAAGGTTTCTTTTCTTCAACCTAAAAACAAAAAGGCATATTGTGCTATTTCAAATATTGCAATTGAAGGAAAAAATCCCGGCGACGTTTCAACTGCATTGATGAACAAATACAAAATCCATACAGTTGCCATTGACTGGGAAAATATTCATGGCGTAAGGGTTACTCCAAACGTATATACTTCTGTAAAAGACCTCGACAGGCTTGTTGCAGCTATCAGAGAAATTGCAAAATAAGTTTTCCCGGATAGTAAGGTTCAGGAGGTTTTTTGTTTTTCATGCTTTCGGGGCTTCAATTTTTTGCTTTAAATTGCCGTTTTTAAAGAAGTTTACCATCAATGTATATTTTAGTGAAACTCTTAACGCATTTCCAGTTATGGGTTGCGTTTAAACGGGTAGGATTTTTTAACAGCAGCAAATCATCGATTGAAACGCCATTGGTTATTGGCGTAAATCATCCCAATTCTTTTCTTGATGCAATGGTGGTGGGAGCTTCAATGAAGCACCGGGTACATTTTATTACCCGCAGCGGAGTGTTTAAGCATCCATTGGTACGAATGATTTTGCGATCAGTAAACATGATTCCTATTTACAGAATGAGTGATGGTAAACATACCCTTTCAAATAACGATGCAACATTTGAAGAAGTAAGAAAAATATTACTGAGAGGTGAGCATGTGTTGATTTTTGTGGAAGGATTCTGCACCCGAAAAGATACACTTCAAACTCCTTTAAAAAAAGGTGCTCCAAGAATGTTAACCCAGGCATGGAATGATGGACTTGATGTAAAACTTTTACCGGTGTGGGTACGTTACAGTTCGCTTGAAGATTTTGGAAAAGAACTGGATATAAACTTTGGAGAGCCATTTGGAAAAGAAAAAATTGACACAAGGCTGGAAAATGGCGCACTGATGTTTGCCATCAATAAAGAAACTGAGCGCCAACTGGAAGATTTGTCGAAGATTTATAATCCTAAGCCTAAAGTAATTTCAAAAGCCTTCTTATTTATTCCTGCAATGCTTGGGGTGGTTACGCATATCCTGCTGTTTTATCCCCTGCAGAAATTAGCCTGGAAACTTCGGTTTGATCAATATTACGACAGCATTCTGTTCTGCTTGCTGGCCTTTTTATATCCTGTTTACATTTTGGCTGTTGCTGGTGTTGTTTATTGGTATTTAGGGGCTTTATACGCCGCTATTTCCCTGGTTTTGCTGCCTTTGCTGGCCAAATCCTTTGTGATGTGGAAATAGGCGTTTTGTGGCCTGGATTATTCCAAAACAACCGGAGCAAACACAGCTAAAATCTTCTTCTTTCCTAACCTTTTTTTTCTCCCAAAAAACATAGGCAAAACCCTTGCCTGCAAAGCTTTTAATCTTACCTTTGCGACCCCGATTCAAAAAAACAAACCGGGATTATTTTATGTCAGAAAACGAAATTATTAACTCAAACGCTGATGCACAGGAGAATGTTCCTGCAACTGAGGTTGCCGAAACATCTGCAGCGACAACAACAGCACCTGTGGAAGCAAAGGTAGAAGAGCCTGTGGTGGTGGAAACTGCTCATGATGACTTCGACTGGAGCGTTGACAAACGTAATGTTGCTATTTACAGCAAAGAAGAACGTGCTAAGTACGATGCTGTTTACGACGGCACTTTCAAACAGGTGAATGATGGCGAAATGGTCGATGGCCAGATCGTTGCTCTTACCAAAACAGATGCAGTGGTAAATATCGGTTTTAAAAGCGATGGCCTTGTATCTCTCAACGAATTCCGTGATTTACCTTCACTGAAAATAGGTGATGTTGTTGAAATCATGGTTGTTGAAAAAGAAGACCGTGAAGGTCACCTGCACCTCAGCCGTAAGCTTGCACGCATTACCCGTGCATGGGAACGTATTGTTGAAGTACACAAAACAGGCGAAATTGTTACTGGTGTTGTTACAAGCAAAACAAAAGGTGGTTTGATTGTGGATGTGTTTGGAATGGAAACATTCTTGCCAGGTTCACAAATTGATGTAAAACCTGTTACAGATTACGATCAGTTTGTTGGCAAAACAATGGAGTTTAAAGTTGTGAAGGTGAACGAAACAATTAAGAACGCTGTTGTAAGTCATAAAGCGCTCATCGAAAGCGATATCGAAGCACAACGTGCTGTGATTATGGGCAAACTGGAAAAAGGCCAGGTACTCGAAGGAACTATCAAGAACATTACCGACTTCGGTGCGTTCCTTGATCTTGGTGGCGTAGATGGATTGTTGTACATCACTGATATCAGCTGGGGCCGTATCAACCATCCTTCAGAAGTTCTGAAGATGGATCAGAAACTGAATGTTGTAGTTCTCGATTTTGACGACGATAAGAAACGTATCAGCCTTGGTCTGAAACAATTAACTCCTCACCCTTGGGATACGTTGAGTGAAGATATTGCTGAAGGTAATGTAGTGAAAGGTAAAGTAGTGAATATTGAAGATTACGGTGCATTCCTCGAAATTATGCCAGGTGTTGAAGGTCTGGTTCACGTAAGTGAAATCAGTTGGGCAAACACTCCTGTTAATGCGAAGGAATTCTTTAAAATGGGAGATGAGCACGAAGCGAAGATTGTTACACTCGATAAAGATGCACGCAAGATGAGCCTGAGCATTAAACAAATGACACAGGATCCTTGGAGCACTATCGAAGAAGCATTCCCTGTAGAAAGTAAGCACAAAGGTTTGGTGAAAAACATTACTCCTTACGGTGTGTTTGTTGAACTGAAGCCTGGTATTGGTGGTATGATCCACATCAGCGATCTGAGCTGGACCAAGCGTTTCAACCATCCAAGTGAATACACAAAGGTTGGTCAGGAAATTGAAGTAATGATCCTCAGCATTGATAAAGAAAACCGCAAGCTGCAGTTAGGTCATAAGCAACTGGAAGAAGATCCATGGAATGCATTGGAAGAAACTTTTGCTATTGGCACTATCCACGAAGGTCATGTTGTGAAGAAAGACGATAAAGGTGCAGTTGTTCAATTACCTTACGGTATTGAAGGTTTTGCTCCTAACCGTCATACTAACAAAGAAGATGGTAAGCAGGTAGTGGCTGATGAAACTGCACCGTTTATGGTAATTGAATTCGACCGCAATGAAAAGCGTGTTGTATTAAGCCATACACGTATCTGGGAACAGGCAGTAGCTGATGAAAAAGTAGCTGTGGCTAAAGAAAGACAAGCCGATGCTGCACGTACCAAGAAAGCGGTGAAAGATGTACAGAGCAAAGTTGAAAAAGCAACACTTGGAGATCTTGGCGTACTTGCTGATCTGAAGAAGAAGCTTGATCATGATGCTGCTGAAGAAGCAAAAGCTGCTGAATAATTACACGAGCTTTTTATAGTAAATCCCGGTGCGAAAGTGCCGGGATTTTTTTATTGAAGATTTATTTAGAAAATGTTTTTAGTGGTGCAGGAATTTTGACTAATCCATTAAAAAAAATGAAATAGTAGTCACTATCCCCCTTTTTGGGTATGGTAAAATGTTTTGAGCTCAGTTACTTTTATTTAAAATCTAAATCAAATAAACATGAAATGAGCTGTAAAATTTTTGAGGCAAATTATATCAATGGCCGATAAAAATCTTAAGGCGAATAACATGGACATTAATTACTAAAAAAATCCACATGAAAAGAGTAATTGCGATTTTCTCCTCATTTTTAATTTTTGCCGGTTTAAAGGCACAAATCCTGCAGGTAAAAAAAGAAACCGTAAAAGCAGATACAATTAAACAAATAAAGGTTGATACATTGATGAATAAGAAATTGAAAAGTTCCAAACAGGACAAGAATTTCAAATTCAACACTATGAAGCAGACAGAAAAAGTTCAATTCAAAGAAACCAAAGCCGCCACAAATTCATATATCAAGAAGTAGGATGCTACCATTTCTTTCCAGAAGAATATATAAACCCCTTCATATTGAAGTAAGACAAAGTCCCATACATGGAAATGGTGTATTCGCTAGTACATCTTTTAATAAAGGTGATATTATTGAAAAAGCACCTGTAATCTTTTTGGATAAAGAAGATAAAGAATGCCTGCAGAATACTATGCTTTTCAGGTATTACTTTGTAGTTCCGGTTGAGGCAACTCCTGCAGCAATTGGATTAGGCTACAGTTCTGTATATAATCATTCTTATACTGCAAATGCATTTTATGAAATGAATGTAAAAGAACAATGCCTTATAATAAAAGCGTTTAAACGGATTGAACTTTCGGAAGAAATTACGCTTAATTATAACGGACAACCGGAAAATAATGAAACAGTTTATTTTGATTAATGAATAAGCAATTATATATACGGAATGTGAACAGCAAAGGCCGTGGTGTTTTTTGTAAAACAATCATCCATAAAGATGAAGTATTTGACTTATGCCCTGTAATTGTTCTTCCTGACAAAGATCGGGAAATAGCTGCCTCCTCTAAGCTGGCTGATTATTTTTTCAATTTCATAAAAGAAGAAGGAACAATGGCTCTGGTACTTGGCTTTGGTTCTTTATACAACCATGCGAAAAATTGTAATGCAGGCTATCGTTTACATCATGAAACGAAAATAATGGGATATTACGCACTGGAAGATATATCTGCAGGAACCGAGATATGCATCAACTATGCAGGTGAACGTGGAAACGAATACAAAGAATGGTTTGAATCAAGGTATATTACTTATAGGGAAAGTTGATTGTTAATTTCAAATAATAGTTAAGACTATATATTTTTAAAATTGCAGAAGCTTCCTGCACGAATTAAAGATATTGGAATGTGAACTGATGTCTTAATTTTCTGTATGTCTTTTTTTGTAATGCCCCATCTCCAGTTCATAACTGATTCCTGCAAGTAAAAACTGCTGATTGATTTTTCCCCAGGTATAAGTGTATTCAATATGCGGCACCCAATGCCCGCATTCAAGCAATGTACCTGCACCCGCATTTACAGAAAAGAAACGTTCATAACTGCTCTCATCAGTTCCCGCAACTTTTTCTTTTTCGCTTGTATGACTAACGCCACATACGGGATACCATTTCCAGTTTTTGTAAAGCGGAAGAACGTAGTGAACGTTCAGGTCAAAATCCCATGCAGAAAGTTGTACATCTTCACCTTCAACTGTTTTGTTTGCAGCAAAAAAACGGTTCATTTCCAATCCGCCCGATAAGTGTTCAGTGAAATGATAAAAACAACTGAGGTTTAACCCGTTTATTTCTTTTGGCAGGTTTCTTATTGCAGCCGCATCAAAACTTAATTTTTGCTGTGCATTTAACTGCAAAGTGAAAATGATAAAAACTGAAAAAATAAAAACAGAAGCGTATGATTTCTTTTTTATGTACATGTTGATAAATTAAGGCAGGGTAATTTTGATTTTTTTGCAAAAAGAAGCAGTCCGTCAAACAATGTCCCTGATCTTTGTTTTTTATGGAAGTGATTCTTATCACTTTCAATTACACAACGATGAGTATTTTTTATAGCCATACATTGCAGAACTGGGTATTGATATTCACTGCAGCATTCATCATTGGCCTTTCAAAAGCAGGGCTAAAGGGAATGGATATGCTGAATGTAACAATCATGGCTATTGTGTTTGGAGGAAAAGCATCAACAGGTATTGTACTTCCGTTATTGTGCGCTGCTGACATTGCTGCTGTTTATTATTATAACCGTCATGCTCAATGGAAACATTTCTGGAATCTGATTCCGTGGATGATTGTTGGAATTTTAATTGGTGTTTTTACAGGAAAAGATCTCAATGAAATTGTTTTCCGTAAAGTGATGGCTGTAATTATCCTCGTTACAGTTGTAATCATTCTCTTTATGGAAATACGTAAAACTGTAAGTGTTCCAACGCACCCCTTGTTTGTTTCATTAACAGGATTGGCATCGGGTTTTACAACTATGATGGGAAATCTGGCAGGTGCGTATTCCAATATTTATTTTCTTGCCATGCGGTTACCTAAGAATGATTTTATTGGTACGGCTGCATGGATTTTTTTAGTGATTAATTTATTCAAACTTCCTTTCCAGGTTATCTGGTGGAAGAATATCAACAGCACAAGTCTGCAGACTGATCTTGTTTTATTACCTGTCCTCTTTATTGGTTTCTGGACAGGGTTAAAGATTGTTACGAAAATTAAAGACGATAGTTACCGTAAAGTTGTGATTGTTCTAACCTTGATCGGTGCTGTTACAATATTCCTTAAACATTAAAGCTGGTTCATTTTCATTCGTTTCTTATTTTGCAGCTATGTTCGACTGGTGGATTTATCTTGTTGTTTGTGCCGGTGCATTATTTGCCGGGTTTATTGATGCTATTGTTGGCGGTGGCGGGTTGATTCAGGTACCTATGTTATTAATATTATTTCCAGGGTTTACTCATGTACAGGTAATTGCCACTAACCGTTTTGCATCAGTTGCTGGCACCGCTGTAGCTGCATATCAGTATATAAAACTGGTGGGTATTGATGTAACAATGGCAATAGTAACTGGAATTGCTGCAGCAACTGCTTCATTCAGTGGTACGTTTGTAATGGAACGAATCAGTCCGGAAGTATTCAAACCCTTGTTGCTTGTAGTAATTATTGTACTTGCAGTTTATACATTTCTAAAAAAAGATTTAGGTACAGTTCATGAATTGAAATATAGTGGTAAAACATTTCTTGCTGTTTGTGCAACGATTGGTGCAGTAATTGGTTTTTATAATGGTTTTATTGGCCCGGGAACCGGAAGCCTGCTTGTTTTCGCTTTCGTTAGTATTGCCGGTATGAATTTTCTGAAAGCATCTTCTGGATCAAAGCTTATTAATGCTGTAGCCGATACTTTTTCACTTATTGGCTTTTTGTTGCATGGCGCTGTAGTGTTTAAACTTGCATTGCCAATGATGGCCTGCAATATGCTTGGAGGTTATTTGGGCAGCAGAACGGCTGTGCTCAAAGGCAACTTATTTATACGTTATGTTTTCCTTGCTGTTATTACATTGCTGATTCTTCGTTTTGGCAGAGATGTGGTTATGAACTGGAAATAACTGAAACCGAAATTTTATAACTGGTGCTTTGCCATTACTTTTGCAGCATGTCAAAATCAATAATCTGCATCGGTGCTGCTTTTGTAGATGAGTTGTTTCATGCTACAGAAGGCGTTTTAAAAGCTACTACTAATCCTGCTTCAGTAACAAAAACTTCAGGCGGAGTGGGACGTAATATTGCACATCAGTTAGCAATGCTGGGCGTGCCCGTTCAGTTAATCAGCGTGTTTGGAAATGATAGCGACGGCGACTGGCTGAAACAGGTGTGTACAGCGGCAGGTGTGGAACTTGATGCCTCAATTACCCGTGAAGGACTTACAGGAAAATACACAGGAATACTTGATGCCG
The DNA here is from genome assembly GCA_002336115.1 of Chitinophagaceae bacterium UBA1953. Classification (GTDB taxonomy): domain Bacteria; phylum Bacteroidota; class Bacteroidia; order Chitinophagales; family Chitinophagaceae; genus Lacibacter. The sequence goes on along the minus strand of DDEN01000045.1, from coordinate 176,048 downwards.
ACGGTTCATTATTCTCCGCATTTTTGACCAATGAAGCAATCAGTTTAATTACTCCTGCTCATTTGCAGTCGCAGATAGAAATTCTTAAAACTGCTGCTTTTATTCTTGTTGATGCCAATGTAAGCGAAGACTCAATTGAGTGGCTGCTTGGATTCAGTAACGAAGAAGGTATTCCACTTGTAATAGAACCTGTATCGGTTCCCCCTGCACGTAAGCTGAAGCAATTGGCTTTAAACGGATTGTTTTTAGTAACACCTAATGAAGATGAACTTCCCGTAATGTGTTCTGAAAAAGCATTCTTTACACAGCAACAGGTAGATGAACTGATTCAAAGAGGTGTGCAGAATATCTGGTTACACAATGGCAAATATGGATCTGCTTTATATAAAAAAGATCATTCCATTTCACTGCATGCTCCCGATATTGAAGTTGTTGATTGTACTGGTGCAGGAGATGGATCATTAACCGGTTTTTTATTAGGAAAGTATCTTGGGCTGAACGATCTGCAATGTCTTAAACTTGCTCATACATTGTCGGCCGAAATTTTACAGGTGAATGGTGCTAATGTGCAACATCTCACACAGGAAAAATTATTGCAGTCTGTTTCAAATTATTATCCCGAATGAATTCTTTTTTAACGATACAACCCGAAGTACTTGATGCATTAAACAGTGGCAAACCTGTTGTAGCGTTGGAGTCAACTATTATTTCTCATGGAATGCCTTTTCCTAAGAATGTTGAAACTGCGGTTGCTGTTGAACAAACGGTAAGGGATAATGGAGCAGTACCCGCAACCATCGCCATTTTTAATGGTAAATGTCATATTGGTTTAAGCAGTAATGAACTTGCTTATTTTGGAGAAGCAAAAAATGTGTGGAAAGTAAGTCTGCGTGATATGCCTTATGTCATTAGCCAAAATTTATATGGTGCAACAACTGTAGCTGCAACAATGCGTATTGCTGCAATGTCCGGTATAAAAATATTTGTAACCGGTGGAACAGGAGGTGTGCATCGTGGGGCCGAAAACAGCATGGATATCTCAGCCGATTTAACGGAGATGGCACAAACTTCAGTTGCAGTGGTTTCTGCCGGAGTAAAATCAATTTTAGATATTGGCCGCACATTGGAATATCTCGAAACATTAGGCATTCCTGTTGTAACATATGGGCAAGATGCTTTCCCGAGTTTTTATTCAAGCGAAAGCGGTTTCCGTTCTCCACTACGATTAGATTCTGCGAAATCGATTGCTGAAATGCTGCAAACAAAATGGGAACTGGGGTTGAATGGTTCTGTGCTTATTGCCAATCCTGTACCTACTGTTGAAGGTATTAACAGCATAGAAATGGAAAAGTATATTCAGCAGGCTTTAAAAGCGGCTGATGAACAAAAAATAACAGGAAAAGAAGTAACTCCGTTTTTACTGCAATATATCGCCAATCACACAAAAGGCGAAAGCCTTGAAACGAATATTGCATTAATAAAAAATAATGCAAGAGTAGGGGCACAGATTGCAGTTGAATTTGCCGGTCTTTAATTTCAGACAGATATTAAATAAAAATAAAAATCCCCGCAAGGCAGCGGGGATTTGGCTTTGTCAGGTTCTCTTGCTGTTAATTTTTTTACAGTGCGATTTGTTTTTCCATCATCATTTTACGCATATTAATGAGCCCGTAACGCATACGCCCAAGAGCAGTATTGATGCTGCAGTTGGTGAGTGATGCAATTTCCTTGAAGCTCAGGTCGGCATAATGACGAAGGACGATTACTTCACGCTGTTCTTCGGGTAACAGATCCAACATCCTGCGGATGCGATCGTAACTCTGGTTTTTCATCATCTTTTCCTCAGCATTTTCATTGCTGAAATTCAGTACTTCAAAAATATCGTGGTTGTCACTTGTTTTGATTGTTGGCGAACGCTTGATTTTGCGGAAATGATCCACACAAAGATTATGTGCAATACGCATTGCCCAAGGTAAAAATTTACCTTCTTCAGTGTAGCGGTTGTTACGAACCGTATCAATTATTTTAATAAACATGTCCTGAAACAAATCTTCGGCAAGGTATTTGTCTTTAACCAAAAGAATAATTGAGGTAAACAGCTTGTCTTTATGACGAAGGACAAGAGTTTCCATAGCTTCAGCGTCACCGTCTTTAAAGAGGTGAACGAGTTGTTGATCTGTAAATTGTTGATACAGGCGCATACGCTTCTACGGTTGATGGTTTTCAATAAAGGGTTTCAGTAAAATTTTAACTGAAATATTGAGTAGAAGTTGTCGCTATAGGCAGAAATAAATTTAGGGTTCTTATTCTGATACTGAATTTCAGAAATAAAGTTAAAAGAAATAAATCAATCTGGCAACATTTGTAATTATTTAACGTATTACCACGTAGCGTACCCTGCGTAATTTCCGAATTTTCTCATTTTTCTTAGCTGATTGTTCTTTGGTTAAAGATCAGAACTTCTGATTATCAGTTAAATTTGTTCTCTATGGCCAAAGGAACAAAATTGCAAACAGCCGAACATTTACCTGCTGTAAATAAAGAAGATATTTTCATTAAAGGTGCCAGAGTTCATAATCTTAAAAATGTTTCTGTTCATATTCCACGCAATAAACTCATTGTGGTTACTGGTGTATCGGGGAGTGGTAAATCATCACTTACCATTGATACACTTTATGCAGAAGGTCAGCGGCGCTATGCTGAAAGCCTGAGTGCATATGCACGCCAGTTCTTGAACCGCATGAACAAACCTGATGTAGATTATATTAAAGGTTTGTGTCCCGCCATTGCTATTGAACAAAAAGTTATTACCCGCACACCACGAAGTACAGTGGGAAGTATGACGGAGATTTATGATTACCTGCGTTTGCTGTTTGCAAGGGTTGGTAAAACTATTTCGCCTGTAAGTGGCAGAGTAGTAAAGAAAGATGATGTAACCGATGTGGTGAAAGCGGTGATTAATTGCAAGGAAGGCGCAAAAATATTATTACTTGTAAAATTTCCCCTGCATGCAAAACGAAGTGTAAAAGAAGAACTGAATATTTTACTGCAAAAGGGTTTTACACGGATCTACATTACAAAGTCAAAAGGCAAAAGTCAAAAAGCAAAAGAGGAGAATGAAACTGTTCATATTGAAGATTTATTGGAGAAAACTGATAAAGAGCTTAAACAAATTATTTCTGCAGATATAACTAACCAGGTTGTTTATGTGTTGATTGATCGTTTTGTTTCAAAGGGATTGGATATGAGCGAAGCAGATGAAGATGATCTGCATCGCATCAGCGACAGTGTGGGCACAGCTTTTTATGAAGGCGAGGGTGAAGTGTATATTGAAGTTGATGGAAAAGAATTGCAGCACTTCAGTAATAAATTTGAACTGGATGGAATAAAATTTGAAGAGCCTGTTCCTAATTTGTTTTCGTTTAATAACCCTTACGGTGCCTGTCCTGTATGTGAAGGATTCAGCCAGGTGTTGGGTATTGATGAAGACCTGGTGATACCTGATAAAAGTTTAAGTGTGTATGACGGAGCTGTTGCTCCATGGAAAGGAGAAAAGTTAGGTTGGTGGAGAGAGCAGTTTGTGAAAACTGCATCCAAAGCCGGATTCCCCATTCACAAAGCTGTGATGGATTTAACCGATGAGCAATACCAGCAACTATGGAAAGGTGTTGGTGCTGCTTATGGCATCAGCGATTTCTTTAAAGAAGTGGAAGCCAATTTATATAAAGTGCAATACCGTGTATTGCTGAGCCGCTATCGTGGACGCACAACCTGTACAGCATGCGATGGCTACCGTTTACGCAAGGAAGCTTTGTATGTAAAAGTTGGAGATAAACATATTGGTGAATTATGCCAGATGCCTGTGAAAGATTTAAAAGTTTGGTTTGATGATTTGAAACTGAGTGAATATGATGCACAGGTTGCAAAGCGTGTTTTACTTGAAATTCATAACCGCATACAAACTTTGTTGCATGTTGGACTTGGTTATCTTACATTAAACCGCCTGGCAAACAGTTTAAGCGGAGGCGAAAGTCAGCGTATTCAGTTAACAAGATCGTTAGGAAGTAATCTTACTGATTCGTTATACATTCTTGATGAACCTTCAATTGGTTTGCACCCGAGAGATACGGCGAATCTTATTACTGTATTAAAAGAACTACGCAATCTTGGCAATACTGTTGTGGTGGTTGAGCATGATGAAATGATGATGCGTGAAGCAGATCATATTATTGATATGGGACCACTTGCAAGTCATTTAGGAGGTGAAGTGATTGCTGAAGGTGATTATGATACTATCATTAGTAATAAAAAAAGTTTAACCGGCCGGTATTTAAGCGGGGACTTAACCATTGAAGATTTTGGAAAACCACGCAAGTGGAACCGCAGTATTAAAGTGGAAGGTGCAAGGCAACACAACCTGAAAAATATTACCGTTGAATTTCCTTTGAATGTGTTGTGTGTGGTGAGCGGTGTAAGCGGAAGCGGCAAAACAACATTGGTAAAAAACATTCTTTATCCTGCGTTAAATAAACTGAAAGGCGAGTATGGAGATAAAGCCGGTATGCACAAACAGCTTACAGGCGATATTGATTCCATTGCGCAGATTGAAATGGTTGATCAGAATCCCATTGGTAAAAGCAGCCGCAGTAATCCTGTTACATACATCAAGGCTTATGATGAAATACGGGATTTGTTTTCGAGTCAGCCGTTAAGTAAGATCAGGGGATTTCAGCCAAAACATTTTTCATTCAATGTTGATGGTGGCAGGTGCGATGCCTGCAAAGGTGAAGGCGAACAGGTGGTTGAAATGCAGTTTCTTGCTGATGTGCATTTAACCTGCGAAGTATGCGGCGGTAAACGTTTTAAAGAAGAAGTGCTTGATGTAAAATACAATGATAAAAGTATTTATGATGTGCTGGAGATGAGTGTGGACGAAGCCATTGATTTCTTCAGAAATGAAAAAGACCTGGTTCGGAAATTAATGCCGTTGAGCGATGTTGGTCTTGGTTATATTAAATTGGGGCAAAGCAGCGATACATTGAGTGGTGGTGAAGCACAACGTGTAAAGCTTGCATCATTTCTTGGAAGAGGAAACGGTCAGGGAAATATTTTATTCATCTTTGATGAGCCAACAACAGGACTTCATTTTAACGACATTAATAAACTGCTGCGTAGTTTTCATGCATTAATTGAAAAAGGACATTCGGTTCTTGTGATTGAACATAATACAGATGTGATTAAACGGGCTGATTGGGTAATTGATCTTGGTCCTGAAGCTGGAGATGGGGGTGGGAATCTTGTGTTTGCAGGAACACCTGAACAATTGAAGAAGGAAAAGAACAGCAGGACAGCTAAGTTTCTGTAAAATATTTATAAAGCAAAAGGGCTGGCAGTAAAACTGCCAGCCCTTTTAATATACTTAACTGTTTGAATTATCTCAGTCTGTCCATACTCTTCACCAGTTTCTCATCTTTCCTGATTCCCAGCCATGCAAGAATAAAAAATACAGGAATGATAAATGAAACAACAGACGTTAGAGTGAAATTGCCCGGCTCATAATTTTTCACCTGGAGAAAATACATCAGCAATGTTACAATCTGCAGTAACAAACCGAGCAAGGTAACCTGCATTTGTTTTTTTCTGTTTTTATAAAGAAAGATTGCAATCAATGCAGTTAATGCAACTGCAACAGCTAAAATGAGAATAAGAAAACTGGAACTGCCTGTTAATTCAGGATTAACAACTTTACCATCGTTATTGGAATAAAACGATAGTTTCAATGTTGCAATTGATGCTAATGCGGCCAGCAATAACCAGATGCTTTGAATTCGTTGGATCATAGTATGATGAATTGTGAATGGTGAATAGTCAATGATGATAAGTTGCAGGTTGCTGGTTCACGATTACTGGTAACTTGTAACTATTAACCGGCTTATCCAAGTTCAGGATAAAGCGGGAACTGTTCCATAAATGTATTTACTTCTTTACGGATGGCAGCAAGAATTGCTTCATCATCTGCATTCATTAAACTTCTGTCAATCACATCAACCACAAAATCCATGTGTTCTTCCTTCATACCTCTTGATGTAATAGCTGCAACACCTGTGCGTATGCCACTTGTTACAAATGCACTCTTGTCATCAAACGGAACCATGTTTTTATTGGTTGTAATATCAGCTTTACCTAAAACCCCTTCTGCTTTTTTACCACTGATGTTTTTGTTGCGGAGATCAATCAGCATTAAATGATTATCAGTACCGCCGGAAATGAGATGATAATCTCTGCTTACAAATGCTTTGGCCATTGCCTGAGCGTTTGATTGTACCTGTTTTGCATAAACAGTAAAATCATCTGTAAGTATTTCACCAAATGAAACTGCTTTTGCTGCAATTACATGTTCAAGCGGGCCACCTTGCTGACCAGGAAATACTGCCAGGTCAATCAGGTTACTCATCTTGCGGATATTTCCTTTGGGATCTTTCAATCCAAACGGGTTTTCAAAATCCGTTTTCATTAAAATAATTCCGCCACGGGGCCCACGCAAGGTTTTATGCGTGGTTGAAGTAACAAAATGACAATGATCGAAAGGTGAGCTTAGTAATCCTTTTGCAATTAAACCTGCCGGGTGAGCCATATCGCACCAAACAAATGCACCCACTTCATCAGCCACTTTGCGGATGCGTGCATAATCCCAGTCACGGCTGTAAGCACTGGCACCACAAATAATCACTTTTGGTTTTACTTCTCTTGCTTTTGTTTCCAGCATTTCATAATCCACAATCCCGGTTTCTTTTACCACACCATAAAAATGAGGTTTGTATAATTTTCCGCTGAAGTTTACAGCAGAACCATGCGTAAGATGTCCGCCCATGCTTAAATCCAGCCCAAGAATATCATCGCCGGGCTGCAGAATAGAGCTTAATAAAGCTGCATTTGCCTGCGCACCACTGTGTGGCTGAACGTTGGCATATTCGCAACCAAAGATTTCTTTAAGGCGGTCGATGGCCAGTTGTTCTACCTGGTCAACAACTTCGCAACCACCATAATAGCGGCGGCCGGGGTAGCCTTCAGCATATTTGTTGGTTAACACGCTGCCCATTGCCTGCATTACCTGTAATGAAGTAAAGTTTTCGGATGCAATGAGTTCAATTCCGTGACGCTGGCGCTGAAGTTCGTTATTGATGAGATTGAAAATGGTTGTGTCTTTTTGCATGTGCAGAGTATATTAGTTTATTTGTTGATTGGATGCGCTGAAGCCGGGCTGCTGAAATAAGTAATGCAGTACAAGTGAGTGACACAACAAAAGCTGAAAAAATTACTTCTGCCGGTAACCCAAAAATATTCCTGCGGCTTTCGAGCCGCAAAAATAAGCTGTGTAAAGTTGTAAGCCATAGTTACGTTGGTTTTTTTATAAACAGCTTTCTCCTTTTACAACCACCTGTTATTATAAAAAGTATTACATTAGCCGTCTTGGTTTAAGACCAGTGTTTTGATTATGAAGGCAATTATTCCGGTGGCAGGTGCGGGAACCAAACTGCGCCCACATACTTATACACAACCCAAAGCTCTTATCCCCATTGCAGGTAAAACTGTTCTGAGTATTATTATTGAACAGTTGAAAGATGCAGGAATTAACGAGTTTATTTTTATTGTAGGTTACCTGGGCGATAAGATTAAGGATTATGTGCATGAAAACTTTCCTGACCTGAAGTCAACTTTTGTCAATCAGAATGAACGGCAGGGGCTTGGTCATGCAATATTACTCTCGAAGGAATTTGCAGTTGGAGATGAACTGATGATTGTACTTGGTGATACAATCTGTGAGTACGATGTAAAAGAAATTCTTGAAACGGATACTTCTTTCCTTGGTGTGAAACGGGTGGATGATCCACGTAATTTTGGAGTGGCTGAAGTAAATGAATTGTACACAGTAATTAAGCTGGTTGAAAAACCACAGATACCTAAAAGCAATCTTGCATTGGTTGGTGTATATAAAATAAAAGAAACAGAATTATTGTTCGATTGCCTGGAACAGAACATACGAACCGGATTAAAAAGCAGGGATGAGTTTACTTTAACAGATGCTTTGCAATGTATGATAGAAAAAGGCGCACAATTCAAATCGTTTAAAGTGCTCAACTGGTTTGATTGTGGAAATAAAGAATCATTGCTTGAATCAAACTCAACTTTGCTGAAAAAGTTCGGCACTTCAGTTTCGCCCGATCATGTTTTTGAAAATGTTATTATCGTTGAACCTGTAAGCATTGGTAAGAACTGTACAATCAAAAATTCGATCATTGGTCCAAACGTTGCCATTGGAGATAGTACAACCATCAATTATTCAATTATCAAAGAGTCGATCATTGGTTCTTATGCCGATTTGTTTGATATTGTTCTGGAAGAATCACTGATTGGAAGTGATACCGATATAAAAGGCGAAACAAGAAGCCTCAACATTGGAGATAATACAGAGATAGATCTGGGATAGGAAAGATGTTTAAAGTTTGATATTATAGCCTGTTAATTAACGATTGATTAAAGTGGCAACAGATTTAAATTTGAAAGAGCGTTCCGTCTGAAGCCCTCGTAAGACGGAAGAAGAATGAAAATATTGAATATAGAATAAGGAATGATGAATGTTGAAGTGCTAATAGCTTTGTATCCCATATCATTACATCCTCTTTTATGTTTACAAACCGCATCACACAATTATTCCGTATTGAGAAGCCCATCATTCAGGCCGGGATGATCTGGGCCAGCGGCTGGAAACTTGCCAGCGCTGTAAGTAACGCAGGAGGTCTTGGCATTATTGGAAGCGGAAGCATGTACCCCGATGTTTTACGGGAGCATATACAGAAATGCAAAACTGCAACGGTAAAGTCTTTTGCTGTAAATGTACCTATGCTTTACCCCGATATTGAGAAGCATTTAGCCATAATAATTGAAGAAGGTGTAAAAATAGTTTTTACAAGTGCAGGTAATCCAAAAACTTATACGTCAATGTTGAAGGAACATGGAATTACGGTGGTACATGTAGTGAGCAGCAGCAGGTTTGCATTAAAAGCAGAAGAAGCGGGTTGTGACGCAGTAGTAGCTGAGGGTTTTGAAGCAGGCGGTCATAACGGGAGAGAAGAAACCACTACAATGGTACTAATTCCGGCAGTAAGAAAAGCTGTATCGATCCCGGTTATTGCTGCTGGTGGAATTGCTACCGGAAGGCAAATGCTGGCAGCGATGGTTCTTGGTGCAGAGGCTGTACAGATTGGAACCCGTTATGTGGCAAGCGAAGAAGCAAGCAGTCATTTAAAGTTTAAACAGAAAGTAATTGACTGCAACGAAGGTGATACCGTTTTATCGTTAAAACAATTAGCTCCGGTAAGACTAATTAAAAATAAATTTTATCAGAAAGTAGCTGAAGCTGAAATGCGTGGAGCTGCCAGAGAGGAATTGATTCAACTGCTTGGAAGAGCAAGGGCAAAAAAAGGAATGTTTGAGGGAGATATGGAAGAAGGCGAACTTGAAATAGGACAGGTAAGTGCCTTGCTTGATGAAATATTCCCCGCAGCGGAAATAACCAAAAACATCTGGAAAGAGTTTCATGATGCGATGGGCGATCCGTTAGGTGTGGATGATTCGAGAATTTTCTGAACTATTTAACAACAGATAATGGTACAATATGCATAAAAAAATTATTATGTTTTTGTAACTTTATCCGTCTGTCATCGTTAAAACAATTGTTATGAAGAAAATTATATTAGCCGCTGTTTTCATAACAGGCGTTTCAGTGTATGGATTTGCTGGTACAGGAAATGGTACTGAAACTGGTTCTGTTCAGGGAACAATTATTGATGCCGAAACAAAGAAGCCTCTGGCTAATTCCACTTTTACTGCGATGATAAAAAAATCATCTTTTCAGAAAGATATTATAACAGATGCCAATGGTAATTTTAAGCTGAGTAATGTTCCAGTTGGCGAACATACGCTTATCATTGATAAAACAGGTTACAGAGCTACCAGAAGGGAAGGGGTAATGGTGAAGGAGGGATTAGTTTATAAAGTTGATTTTGAAATGATTCCTGCTGAAGAAGAAATTCATCAGCCCTTTATTTCGCCTATAACAATTCATTCATTTTAAGTTTTAAGCCCATAAAAAAATCCTCAGCAGAAATGCTGAGGATTTTTTTTATCTGGTCAATCTTGTTACGATTTCTTAAAAGCCCATTTCGCCATTTCTTTCAATGTTACTTTCTTGCCATACAATAAAATACCTGTACGGTAAATTTTTCCGCTGAGCCAGGTGGTAAGAAGAAAACCTCCAACCAACGAAATCATTGATAAGGCCAGTTGCCACCATTCAACAGTTTCAGGCACACCAAACGGTATGCGCCCCATCATTACAACAGGCGATGTAAATGGAATAATACTTCCCCAAACTGCCATTGAACCACTTGGATTCTGAATAGCATTCATCATAATAAACAGTGCAAAGATGATGGGCATGGTGATGGGTAATGCCAATGATTGTGCTTCCTGCGGATCTTCATTAATTACACTCCCAACTGCGGCAAACAATGAAGCATAGAATAAGTAGCCAAAAAGAAAATAGAAAACAAAACAGCCAACAATCAGCGCCCAGTTGGCGCTGAAAACGATATTCTTTATTTCCAAAGCTTTTAATGCCACCGTATTGTCCTGTGCCATGCCTGTGGTTGCATTCATTTGCTGGGCATGTTGCAAAAGATCGGATGATATAAACACGCTGCTGAAAGAGGATAATACAAAAATGAGCACTATCCATAACAACAATTGTGTAAGCCCAACTGCTGCAATGCCAATGATTTTGCCCAGCATCAGTTGAAAAGGTTTTACGCTGCTTACAATTACTTCGGCAATACGATTTGTTTTTTCTTCCATTACGCCACGCATAACTGCCTGACCATAAATAATCATAATAATGTAAATAATAAAGCCACAAACATATCCAATTGCAATAGCAAGTACTTTGTTGTCTTCTTTAATTTCATTTCCTTTAACCTGATACGAACGGTAATTCAGAAAATCATCGCTTTCGCTTTTTGCTCGGATGGAATCGAGTATGGTTCTGTTTACACCACGCTCCATCAGCAGCATATTTTCATTGATCTTCTGAACCTGGTTTTTGATGGCTTCATCAGTGCCAAAGCCAAGCTGTTTTTCTGAGAAAAGGCGTATAGAATCGGCTTTTTGTTTTCCGGTTGAATAAATTACAAGGAGTCCTTCGTACCCTTTTTGCTTGTAATCAGCACGGGTAATGCCTGAAGGATATTCAAACTCTACTGCTGAATTATTTTTAAAACTGTTTTTATATAAACCGCTTTCATCATCCACAGCAATTTTTCTTTTTTCATTACTGTTGGCGCTGATTAATGCACCGCCGAATATTAAACCAAACATCAGCAGAGGAAGTAAGAAAGTGGAAAGAAGGAATGTTTTATTTCTTACCCTTGTTATGTATTCCCGTTTTATTATGAGTAATATCTTGTTCATGTGAATTGTTTAAGCAGTAACCGGTTCAAATTTTCTTGCAGTTGGTGTTCCTTCAACAAGGCGGATAAATATTTCATTCAGTGAAGGAAGAATTTCATGGTAACCAATAATGTTGCTTTGCTGGTTAATGAAATGCATCAGCACATCATTTGATTTATAGCCCTCATTAATTTTCAGCGTAAGATTATTGTTGTTCTGTTGTACAATACTGAATGAAGGGTGTTCAAGTACAGCAGGTATCCGATCAACTTCAGCAGAGAAAATATGTTCTTTGAACTGCTGTTTAATTTCCTTTACACTGCCATCAAGAATTTTTTGCCCTTTATTCACTAATATGATATGATCGCAGATTTCTTCCACCTGTTCCATACGGTGTGTACTGAAAATAATGGTTGTGCCTTTTTGTGAAAGTTTAAATATTTCGTCTTTAATAAGATTGGTATTTACAGGGTCAAGTCCGCTGAAAGGTTCATCAAGAATAACCAGCTTGGGTTCGTGCAACACTGTTGTTACAAACTGCAGTTTCTGGCTCATCCCTTTTGAAAGATCATCCACTTTTTTATTCCACCAGGTTTGCATTTCAAATTTTTCAAACCATTCTTTCACTCTTGTAAATGCTTCCTGTTTGCTTAATCCTTTCAGTTGGGCAAGGTACATGGCCTGCTCGCCCACTTTCATTTTTTTGTATAGTCCACGTTCTTCGGGCATGTAACCAATTTCAATTACATCGTCTGAGGGGTTGAATTTTTTGCTGTTGAGATTGATGTTTCCGGAATCGGGATAGAATATGCCGGTAATCATCCGTATCAATGTGGTTTTGCCTGCACCGTTTGGTCCGAGTAATCCAAAGATGGATCCTTTGCCGATGCTGAAACTGATATCGTCAACAGCTTTTTGCGAAGAGAAGTATTTCTTCAGGTTCTGAACTTCAAGAATTGTATTCATATCTAAACAGTTAGTCTGTTTTATTTGATTGATGTTACAAGGTAGCGACAGAAAATAATATAAAGGTTAATATGTTGATGAATGGTTGAGTGCCGCAACTGCGGCAACAGCAACCCGTTCTCCATCCATTGCTGCACTTACAATTCCTCCTGCATAACCGGCTCCTTCACCACAGGGATAAAGTTTTTTGATTTGAGTATGCTGCAATGTTTCCGCATCTCTTGGAATACGTACAGGCGATGATGTTCTTGATTCGGTGGCAACAGCTATGGCTTCGTTGGTAAAATAGCCTTTCATCTTTTGTCCAAACTGCTTAAATGCCAAACGCAGATCTTCAAAAACAAAATCCGGCAATACGGTTGAAAGATCGGCACTGGTAATACCGGGCAAATAAGAACAATCGGGGAGAGAAGAAGATGTTTTCTTTTCATATACATCCATCATGCGCTGTGCGGGGGCAACAAATTTTCCGCCGCCTGCAGCAAATGCTTTTTGCTCAACTGCCTGCTGAAATTTCATCAGTAATAACGGATCATTTTCGTTTACTGTTTTATTTTTAGCAAAATACTTAATGGCATCTTCCTTATCAATTGACACAACCATGCCGCTGTTGGCGAATGCATTGTTTCGTTTGGAAGGGCTCCAGCCATTTACCACCAATTCACCCGGTGATGTAGCTGCAGGCGCAATAATACCGCCGGGGCACATGCAGAAACTGAACACACCTTTACCTTTTACCTGTTCAACCAAACTGTACGATGCAGGAGGAAGAAATGGTCCACGACCATCAATAGTTGTGAAGCATTTGTATTGAATGGAATCAATCAGCTCCTGCGGATGTTCAATACGAACGCCTAAAGCAAATGGCTTGGCTTCAATAAGAATATTATTCTGGTGAAGCAATTCAAAAATATCTCTTGCACTATGGCCGGTTGCAAGAATTGCCGCATCGGCTTTGAGTATAGAAGAATGATTGACCTCAACAGCTTTCAGCTCTTCTTTTTCTATAATGAAGTTGGTGAGTTTGGTTTCAAAATGAATTTCACCTCCGCAAGAGCGGATAAATTCACGCATGGCAGTAATAATATGCGGCAGTTTGTTTGTACCAATATGCGGATGACTCTGGTAAAGAATTTTTTCTTCTGCACCAAACTGTACAAACAGTTGAAGAATACGATCAATATCGCCACGTTTATTGCTTCTTGTATAAAGCTTTCCATCGCTGTAAGTGCCCGCACCGCCCTCGCCAAAACAATAATTGCTTTCAGGGTTTACTTCACCTTCTTTATTTAAGACTGCAATATCTCTTCTTCTTGAACGTACATCTTTTCCTCTTTCAATAATAACCGGTTTAACGCCAAGCTCAATTAATTTCAACGCAGCAAATAAACCTGCAGGGCCAGAACCAACCACAATCACCTGCTTTTTTGATGCATGTACATCTTTATGTTCAAACACAACTGCATCTCTATGCTGAAAAGGTTCGTTGATAAAAGCTTTTACAGTAAGATTGATCCATGGTTGCCTGCTTCTTGCGTCAATCGATTGCCGGAGGATGTGGTATCCATTTACCTGATTGGATAAAACAGAAAGATTCTGAGCAATTTCTTCTGTTACTGCCTGCTGACTTGCAGCCTGAGATGGCAAAAGTCTTAGTGTAAGTTGTTGTTGCATGTGTCAGGTACTTAACCTAAAAACATTGGTTCAACAGCAAATATAAATGAAGTGCAGGCAATAAAAATTAATCTTTGTTTTCAGCAAAAAAGAGTTTTTTTGTGCCTTCAAAAAAGAGTAACTTTCAAGAGTTACATTATTTTTATGACGAAGCATATTTTAAAACTTTTCTTCAGTACCGGCATTCTTTTTATTGTTTCATGTAAGCCGGCTTTTAAAACCACATCGGTTCAATATAAAGATTATAAGATTGATAATGCAACGGTTGATACTTCTTATACATCTTTCCTGCGTCCTTATGCCGACAGTGTGAACCGCAGCATGAATAATGTAATTGCCACATTGGCTGTTGATATTGAAAAAAAGCAGCCCGAAGGAACACTCGGAAACCTGATGGCAGATGCAATGAAAGTGATGGCTGAAAAATATTACAACACAAGTGTTGATGCTGCATTTGTAAATTACGGAGGCATCAGGCTGCCTGTTGTAAAAGCAGGAGCAATTACCAAAGGGAAAGTATTTGAAATGATGCCTTTTGATAATATCATTGTTTTACAGAAAATACCGGGAAAGGTGCTGAAAGAATTTTTGGATCATGTGGCATCAAGGGGAGGCTGGCCTGTTTCAGGCATTACTATGCAGATAAAAAATAATAAAGCCGAGAATGTACTGATAAATGGCAAACCGCTTAATTTATCAACAACCTATATGATAGCTAATTCCGATTATGTTGCTAATGGTGGCGATAAGAGTGATATGCTACGTGCTATACCTCAACTCAATAATGGTTCATTGTTCAGGGATGCGCTCATTGAATATTTTGCATCATTTACAAACGCAGGAAAACAAATTACAGTTACAATTGAAAACAGGGTAACCAATGCTCAATAGAAGAAAATTTATACAGCAATCAGCTTTTACTGCAGGTGCTTTGCTTGCATCGAACTGGAGCATGGCAGAAGATGCTGCGGTACAAAAGCTTGTTATACTTCATACAAATGATGTACACAGCAGGCTGGAGCCTTTTCCAATGGATGGAAGCCGCAACCAGGGGTTAGGCGGTGTTGCGGCAAGAGCTAAACTTATTGAAGAAATACGTGCAGCAGAAGAACAGGTATTGTTGCTTGATGCCGGTGATATTTTCCAGGGAACGCCGTTCTTTAATTTATATAAAGGTGAGCCTGAAATAAAAGCCATGAGCATGATGGGCTATGATGCCTGCACAATGGGAAATCATGATTTTGATGGGGGGCTTGAAAATTTTGCCACTCAGTTAAATCATGCAAACTTCCCAGTGTTATTGTGCAACTACGATTTCAGTAATACACCAATGGAACATAAAACTGTTCCGTATAAAATTTTCAAAAAAGGAAAGCTGAAAATTGGTGTTACCGGTCTGGGTATTGAAATGAAGGGGCTTGTTCCTGATAATTTATTTGGTAATACAATTTATCTTGATCCAATACAAAAGCTGAATGAAACAGCTTCAATTCTGAAAAAAGAGAAAGCATGTGATATGGTGATCTGCCTGTCGCATCTCGGTTACCAGTATAAAGAAGATGCGAATAAACTGTCAGATATACTTCTTGCGAAGGAATCGGAATATGTTGATTTGATTATAGGCGGGCATACGCATACTTTTCTCGACGAACCCGTGTTAGTAAAAAACCGTTTGGGTAACGATGTTGTGATTAACCAGGTTGGATGGGCCGGTTTACAACTCGGTAGATTAGATTTTGAATTTTCCAAGGAAAAACGCAAAAAAATTTCAGGAGCGAAAACAATTTCTGTAGGTAAAAAATCATTGTAATAAAAAATTTTTTTTTCCACAAAAAGTGTTGATATTCGCTCTCCCCTCCTGTTTTTTTATAATGGCTGACATTATAGAAAAAAATTAAGAGAATAACAGACTTTTATTAACTCATTATATAAAACTGCTTTAGGAAAAATGATAAAAACGGCAGATCAGGTATGGAAAAGTTGTTTGACTATCATTAAGGACATAGTGGAGTGGCAGCATTTTAAAACATGGTTTGAACCAATCAGGCCGGTTGAGTTGAGAGATAAGATTTTGACGATTCAGGTGCCCAGTCAGTTCTTTTTTGAATACCTCGAAGAACATTATGTAACCTTACTTGCGAAAACACTCAAAAGAGAATTAGGAAAAGATGCCAATCTTGAATATCGCATTATGATGGACAGTGGTAATAATCACAATCAACCCATTACAATGGATGTTCCGGGGCATGGATATAAAACTTACACAAATAACGAAATGGATTTTCCGCTGGTGATAAATAACCCTGTTAAGAACCCGTTTGTAATACCGGGTTTAAAGAAGGTTCAGATCGATCCTCAGCTTAATCCTAACTATACATTTGATGCATTTATTGAAGGCGATTGTAACCGTGTAGCCCGCAGGGCAGGTAAAACAGTTGCCGATAAACCCGGAGCCACCTCGTTTAATCCATTGGTGATTTATGGCGGTGTTGGTTTAGGTAAAACGCATCTTGCGCAGGCAATTGGTAATGATGTAAAACGTCAGCATCCCAATAAAGTGGTACTGTATGTAAGTTCTGAAAAATTCATTAATCAGTTTGTCGATCACAGCAGGAATAATGCTATTAACGATTTTATACATTTCTACCAACTGGTGGATGTATTGATTTTAGATGATGTGCAGTTTTTTAACCGTGCAGAAAAATCACAGGACGCATTTTTTGCCATCTTTAATCATCTGCATCAGAGTGGTAAGCAGTTAGTACTTACATCGGATAAACCACCGAAAGACCTGGAAGGTGTGCAGGAACGTTTGCTGAGCCGTTTCCGTTGGGGCTTAAGCGCCGATCTTCAGATGCCCGATTATGAAACCCGTATCGACATATTGGAGAAGAAAATGAAGAACGATGGTCTTGATATGCACAAGGATGTTGTGAAATACATTGCTTATAACATTAATACCAATGTTCGTGAACTGGAGGGAGCGCTTATTTCATTATTGGCACAATCCTCGCTGAATAAAAAAGAGATTGATCTTGATCTTGCAAAGAAAGTGCTGAAGAATTTTGTAAAAACCTCCTCGAAAGAAATTACAATTGACGCTATCCAGAAAATGGTGTGCGATTATTTTGATGTGCCTTATGAAAAGCTTTTACAAAAAACACGTAAGCGTGAAATTGTACAGGCAAGGCAGATTACAATGTATTTAGCAAAAACTTTCACTAAAAATTCGCTGAAAACCATTGGTGAGCATTTTGGAGGACGGGATCATACAACCGTTATCCACTCATGCCAAACAGTAAAGGATTTAATGGATACTGATAATATGTTTAAGGAAAGTGTCCTTGAGTTACAGCAAAAAGTGCAGCTTGCAGCAATGTAACTTCTGCAGAAAGAATAAAGAATCCCAAATTCATCTGAATTTGGGATTTGTTTTTTTGGCACTTTAAACATAGACAACTATTTTTGCAACCCCTTTGCGGGGAGTAACTGGTTAAACAGTTGCCGAGCGGGAGGTAGTTCAGCCCGGTAGAATACCTGGTTTGGGACCAGGGGGTCGCAGGTTCGAATCCTGTCCTCCCGACAAAGTAAAAAAGGTGGTTTATAAACTACCTTTTTTTATGATTAATCTCCTTAAAGCAGTCCTGTGACTTTTAATTTGAAGGTGTAAACTTGGCTTTTACTTCATGTTCATTATTGTTATTTATGGCTTGTTCAATTACTAACTTATAAAGGCTGCACTTCTCACCCTGTTATCTAATTGACCAGGGAAATATATCAGTGTTTCTTCTAAGGAAAGTAAACTGTTGAATCAATCTGATTCTGCAGGGAATGGATGTTTATTCCTGTTTCATAGTAATAAAATAACCGGAAGTTAACAGTTCGATTATAGTAAGAACTTCAATAACAATTCCTTCATTTTCTAATGACAGTTTCGTAACAGGTCGTTAAAAGACAGGTAACAAAGAGCTGGCAGATTTGCAAACAAATCAAAAAAGCTCTTATGAGGTTTATTACACAATCATTACAACTCTTGTGCTTTGCACTGCTGATTATTATCAGTCCTGCTGCAATCATTGCGCAAACTGTTACAGGAAAAATTATTTCAAAAACTGAGCGGGAGCCAATTGCTGCTGCATCAGTAAAAATTAAAGGCAGCCAACTGGGAACTTCTGCAAATGAAAAAGGAGAGTTTTCCATTAAGGCTGCTAAAGGCGTTACACTTATCGTCAGCGCCGCAGGGTATCAAAAACATGAATACTTAATTGAAAATGAAAACTACGTTGTAATTGAACTGGAGCCTGAGCTGAAGGCATTGGAAGAAGTAGTGGTGACGGCACTTGGTGTTAAGAAAGAAACCAAACGTATTGGTTATGCTGTTCAGGAAATTAAGGGAGACGAACTGATAAAAGCAAGGGATCAGAATCCTATTACCGGACTAACCGGAAAAATTGCCGGTTTATCGGTTGGAGCTAATTCAGAAATGTTACGCAAGCCAACGGTATTGCTTCGTGGAAGCGAAATAACACTGTATGTGGTTGATGGTATTCCTATCAGTTCCGATACGTGGAATATCAGTCCGGATGATATTGAATCTTATACAATATTAAAAGGCCCTTCTGCTGCTGCTTTGTATGGCAGCCGTGCATCAAATGGTGCTATTGTTATTACTACCAAAAAAGGAAGTAAAACAAAAAAGGGCTGGCAGGTTGAATTAAACTCCACCAATTCGTTTGACAAAGGCTTTATTGCATTTCCTCGTTTACAGGATGAGTACGGACCCGGCGAAAACTGTTTGTATGCTTTTGGCAACGGATTGGGTGGCGGTTTAAATGATGCTGACTATGATGTATGGGGGCCAAAGTTTAACGGCCAAATGATACCGCAATGGGATGGAGAATATACTCCTAATACAACCTATACTACAACATTTCCAGGAGGATTAACCTATACAGGAAATATTAAACCAACTGCTTGGGTGGCAAGAGGGAAGAACAATCTTGGGCGTTTTTTGAGAACCGGTTTTCAATCGACCAATAATATTTCATTAAGTTCTGCTGGCGATAATTATAGTCTTCGGTTTTCTCTTTCGCATTCGTATCAGCAAAGCATTATTCCTAATATGCAGCTTAATATTACCGACTTTAATATGTACGGAAGTTACAGTCCTTCCAAACGTTTAAAGATTGAAGCAAACCTTAATTTCAACAGACAGTACACACCAAATTACCCTGATGTTGATTATGGTCCCAATAGTTTGATCTACAGTGTTGCCATCTGGACAGGTGCTGACTGGGATGTTCAATCACCACTCATCAAAGGAATGTGGCAACCCGGTAAAGTTGGAACACAAAGTGTGTTTGCAGAATACCAGCGTTATCATAACCCATGGTTTACTGTAAATGAGTGGTTGCGTGGACACCATAAATCAGATGTTTACGGATATGTATCAGCCAATTATAAAGTGGACAAGCATTTAAACACAACCTTACGTTCGCAGATAACAACCTATAATCTTTTACGTACAGAGAAAATGCCTTTCTCGGCGCATCCTTACAGCCGTGAAGGGAATATGGGTGATTATCGTGAAGACCACCGCAACTTGTTTGAAAACAATACGGAACTGATGCTGAATTATAATTATGATATTCAGAAGTTCGTAAACCTTTCAGGTTTGGTGGGTGGTAATATCCGTTCTTTCTCTTATAATTCAAACTTTACATCAACTGATTATTTAAATGTACCTGGTGTATATAGTTTCAGCAACTCACTCAACCCTGTACAAGCCAGCAGCTTTGCATCCGATATGCTTGTACTGAGTGCATATGCTTCATTAGACGCATCAGCAGGTAGATATGCAACGCTTTCTTTTACAGGGCGAGTTGATAAAACATCTGCAATGCCTGTGCAAAGCAATCGCTTTTTTTATCCCAGTGTTTCACTCTCAAGTGTAATATCTGATTATATAAAATTGCCTGAAATAATTTCTTATCTGAAACTGAGAGGATCTTTTGCCAGTGTACGTGGTGTTACAACGAGTGAAACAATCGGGATGGCTCCGTTCTCAACCATTGCAGCATTTGGTAACACTCCATCCGGTAATTCATTGTATGATTATCCGCTTGATTATGGTAATAATTATCTTTCACCTTATGGTGGACCTGATTTTTCTCTTGCATCAGCTTATTCTACATCAAAACCTTATAATAGTCAAACAGCGGCTTATTATACCAGCCAACTATATGATCCGACTGTAAAGCCTGCTAAACGTGTAAACTATGAACAGGGGTTTGATATAAAGTTTCTTAAGAACCGGGTTGGATTGAGTGCAACAGCCTTTCAATATATTGATGGCCCTTTCATTCTTAAGAACCCTATTTCATCTGCAACAGGTTACAACTATTATTACATCAATGCATTGAAAACAAAGAAAACCGGTTATGAGTTTTCGTTATCAGGTTCACCACTCAAATCTAAAGGCGGACTTAACTGGGATGTTCTTATCAATTATTCAACTTATAAAGATGTTTATTTTGAATTGCCTCCCGGGCAAACTGTTTACAACACTTTTTTCAAAAAAGGAGATCGTGTTGATAAATTTTATGGAAGTGCTTTCGTAAGAACACAGGATGGGCAGATTATTAATGATGCTGCCGGTAAACCAATTTCTAATCCAAAATCACAGTTTCTTGGTTACCTCAACGGTAAATTTCAATGGGCTGTGTTTAACAAATTCAGTTGGAAAGGTCTCAGCCTTGGATTTCAGTTTGATGGAAATGTTGGTGGTGTAACTTCCGATTACCTGCATAACAAAACCATGCGTGGAGGCCGTAATCTTGAAACAGTACAGGGTGCATTTGGCATTGCCCGTTCATCGGACAACGATCATGCAGGCGATCCTAATTACAAAGGTATATATGTTGGCGAAGGCGTACAGGTTTCAAATAGCACTTCCATTAACTACGATGGAACAACAGGAGCAGTTCTCAATTATAAGGATTTACAGTTTACCTCAAATAAAACTGCCACACAGGTTCAGGACTACATCAGTAAATATTATGGTGTAACAGAAGCCAACCTGATGAGTAAAACCTATGCTAAACTGCGTGAAGTAACCATTGGTTATGATTTACCTGAAAGCCTGCTGCGTAATACATTCATCAGTAAAGTAACTGTTTCGCTGGTGGGGCGTAACCTGATCTATTTCTATAAAGACAAGCGTTTTAAAGATGTGGATCTTGACCAGTACAATTATTCAACTACAGGTACAAGTTTACAATCGCCAACTGTAAGAAGGTTTGGTTTTAACGTCAATGTTACTTTCTAAAACAATAAACACATTACCACGATGAAACGTTTTATTAATATTTTTTCTGCAACACTGTTTCTGCTTTTTGTAGTAAGCAGTTGTCAGAAATCGTTTGAAGATTTCAGTGTAAATAAAAACAAACCTGTAAGCGTTCCTGCATCGCTTTTATTCAATGGAATATTGAATGATATGACCGATGGACATTACAGCATGTATGAAAGATGGGGGCAGTATTTCCTGTGTAATTATGATTATTATGGAAACAACCGTTACGATTTTGGTTCAGGTTCCAACTACTATACTACATTGAAAAATGTGGGTAAGATGGAAGAAGAAGCAATTAAAAATGGTGCTGCTGCAGTAAATCCTTATTCAGCACTTGCCAGATTTTTCAAGGCTTATTTGTTTACCAAAATGAGTCTGCAGATGGGCGATTTGCCAATGACTGAAGCATTACAGGGAGTAAATAACCTGAAGCCTAAGTATGATGAACAGAAAACTATTTTTCTGCAATCGTTAAAATGGCTTGATACTGCTAATACACAACTTGGCCAATTAATTACTGCAAATAATAATACACTCGCTGGGGATATTTATTTCAACAATGATTTAACAAAATGGAGAAAGACTGTAAATACATTTCGTCTGCGTTTGCTGATTGAACTAAGCAAAAAAGAAGCTGATACAGATTTAAACATCAAGACACAGTTTTCAACAATTATTGGTAATTCATCTCAGTATCCGATCATGCAGAGCACAGATGATAACCTGCAGTATGTGTATGTTGCTCCAACCAATTATTATCCAATGAATCCTTCCAACTTTGGGTTTGATGCTACACGTTACAATACATCAGCAACATATATTGGTTTGCTCACTTCCTTAAACGATCCAAGAGTGTTTGTTACTGCCGAACCTGCTGCTGCATTGGTTACAGGTGGAGCATCACCAACAAGCTTTGCTGCATTTGCAGGTGCTGATCCTGGTGAAGATCTTGGTGCGATGTATGCAAAAGCCAATGCCGGACAATATTCCCTGATTAACCGCTACCGTTATTATCAAACATATACAGGCGAACCGGCTATACAGCTTGGTTATGCTGAACTGCTGTTCAATATTGCTGAAGCTATTAATCGTGGCTGGATTGCTTCAGGCCCGTTAGGTAATGCAGAGGCACATTATAAAGCTGCAATTAAAACTTCCATGAAATTTTATGGAATTCCTGAAAGCGGAAACTTCACTGTTAATTTTCTTAAATCAGGAAGCCCGGGTTCTACTGCAGTATATAATACATACAATGTAAATTTTGATTTTGCGGCATATTATACTCAAAGCAATGTGAGTTATGCAGGTAATAATGCAACAGGACTTGACCAGTTGTTAAAACAAAAATATCTGGCCTTGTTCCGTCATTCAGGACTCGAAGCTTATTACCAGAACAGGCGTACAGGGGTTCCTGTATTTACCATTGGGCCCGGCACGGGCAACGGAAGCCGTATTGCTAAGCGATTCCAGTATTTTGGTTCAGAACTTACCTCTAATACCGATAATTATAAAGCAGCTTTGCAATCGCAGTATGCCGGTAATGATGACATAAACGGCATTATGTGGATTATCAAGTAAGTTCAGTTCCTCTTCTTTTCTCATACTTTTACAGCGGAGCTATTCTTAGCTCCGTTGTTTTTTTAAATTTGATTTTATGAAGCGTACATCTTTCCTTTTCGTATTGTTGTTCTTGATGCAACTAACTATTGCACAAACAAAAAAATACAATGTGCTTACAGTGCCTGCCGGCAATCAATATTGCATGATTGATACTGCAGGTGTTTCTGTTTTACCCAGCGGTCGGTTTGTAACTCCTGCCGGGCAAACCATTCGTATTACGCATGATCCGTTTGGTATGGCTGTTTCGCCCGATGGAACCACTGCAGTAACCCTACACAACGGCGTATTTACTATTATACGTTTATCAACAATGAAATCGTTGCGGGTGCCGAGTTATAACCAGAAGATTAATTCACCACTTGCACACAATCCTGTTTCAATGGATGTTTTTTCAGGTGTGGCAGATACAGGTATGGTCATTCCTTCTCCGCTCAGCAACGGTTCGTTTCTTGGAGTTGCTTTTGCACCCGATTCAAAATCTGTTTTTTTAAGTGGTGGCGATAATGGTGCTGTGATTATTTATGATATCGCAACCTTGCATCGCATTGATTCCATTTCATTAAACGGTAAAGTGAACGGTGAAGAATATCACGACAGTTTTACATCTGATCTCGTTTACCGTTCATCTTCCAATGAATTACTGGTGCTCGACCGTGGAAATTTCCGCATGGTAAGGATTGATCTGGCAACAAAAAAAATTACTGCAAGTATAAAAGCAGGTCGCCAACCTTTCGGGCTTGCTTTAAGTCCCGATCAGCAAACTGCATTTGTTGCCAATGTGGGTATGTATGAATACCCGCTTGTAAAGGGAATGGATTCATCAAACTACAATTCGATGATGATCCCCTGGCATCCTTATGGTGATAATACAAAAGAATCCATTAACGGAACAGAAGTGGAAGGAAAAGCAATTCCCGGCGTTGGTAGTCCGCTTGCACCCGAAGCAATGAGTGTGTTTACCATCGATCTTTCAACCAATAAAATTATCGACAGGTATAAAACAGGTCACCAGATAGGGCAGATGATTGAAGATGCAGAAGTTGTGGGTGGTGCATCTCCCAACTCTGTTGCTGTTGGGAAAAGATTTGCTTATGTAACCAATGCAACCAATGATAATATATCAGTCATCGATTATCACACAAGAAAAATTGTTGCACATATTCCCATTAAAGTGGATAAGCGGATTGATAAACACCGTGGACTGTTACCATTTGGAATAACATTAAGCAAGGATGAAAAGACGTTGTATGTAGCCCTGCTTGGTTTTAATGCAGTTGCAGTTGTGGATGTTGTAACCAAACAAACAAAAGGATTGATACCTACAGGGTGGGGCCCTGCAAGAGTATTGCTGAGCAAGGATGAAAAAGAAATCTATGTAATCAGTTGCCGTGGTTATGGTGCCGGACCAAACGGTGGTAAAGGTTTTATAAAACCTGTTCAGGGAACTTATATCGGCGATATTCAGCTGGCAGCATTTCAGAAAATAAAAATGCCCGGTGAACAGCAGCTTGCAGTTTATACAAAACAATGCATTGCAAATACAATGAAAGAAGTAAGCATTGCAGATGATGGAAAAAATCCATTACCTCCTTTACCCAAAGTAAGGCAAAGCCCAATCAAATACATCGTGTACATCACCAAAGAAAACAGAACCTACGATGAAATACTTGGTCAGATGAAAACAGGCAGGGGCGATGAAACCCTTGCAAGGTTTGGTAATGCTGTAACAATTCGTGGAAGAGGCGATACAATAAAAATTTCTGCTGCTGATATTATGCCCAACCATTTAAAAGCTGCCGGTGAATTTGCATACAGTGATAATTTTTATTGCGAAAGTGATGCCTCCATTCATGGTCATCACTGGATGATGGGTGTGATCCCGAACGAATGGGTTGAAACGAATTCAAGTGTTGATAAATCTGCATCCTGGTTTTCAAAAGCACCTGGCCGTCGTTTTCCCGGAAGTACAGGAAGTATGGATCCTGAAGATTATGCAGAGATTGGTGGATTATGGGAAGCACTGGAACGAAGCCATGTTTCGTTTTACAATTTTGGTGAAGCCAATGAAACAGCACATGTGCGTGAAGAATGGTACGATACACTTACAGGTGCAGGTCATGGTGTAATGGTGCCCATGCAGAAAACATTGTGGAGCCGCACGTCGCACAACTATGCAGGCTTTAATATGAACATCCCCGACCAGTTCAGGATGGAACAGTTCGAAACTGAGTTTGCCAAACGATGGATTAATGGAAAAGAAAAATTACCGCAGTTAATTACCATGCAGGTGCCCAATGATCATGGTGCAGGAACAAGACCGGAAGATGGTTATCCTTACACACATTCTTTTATGGCAGATAATGATCTTGCAGTGGGAAGGATTCTGCATTTTCTTTCACGTACCAAATACTGGAAAAACATGCTGGTGATTATTACAGAAGATGATCCGCAGGGAGGTGTTGATCATGTGGATGCACACCGCAGCGTGTTGATGATGGCGGGGCCTTATGTAAAACGAAATTATGTTTCGCACACACATGCAAGCTTTGGTTCAATACTAAAAGTTATTTATAATGTTCTCAACATAAAATATGTGAACCAGTACGATGCCACTGCATCACTCCTGCAGGATTTCTTTACAGATAAACCTGATTATACCCCTTACACATTTGTATTTCCTGATAAACGTGTATTTGATCCGGAACAGGCAATGAAAAAATACAACCGCAATATTGATTGGCGCAAAGTAAAACAAGGTCCGAGAATGGATGATGAAGATGAACAGCGGGAAGAACATTATAAAGGGAAAGCAAATCATAATGACAAAAATTAATTAACGATTAGGACTTACATGAAAGGAATAGTAATAACAATACTTATTGTTATAGCGTCGGTGAAATTATATGCACAGGAGGATACAACTGCAAAACAGTTAGATGAAGTCTTTATTACAGCTGGCCGGTTGTTACAAAAAAAAGCAGAAGTCCCATACACAATAAAAACAATAACCAATACTGATATCAACAGGTTTGCAGTACGTACTACTGCAGAATCAATGAATGCTGTAAATGGAGTGTTTTTGCAGAAAACAAATCATGGCGGAGGTTCTGCATTTGTACGTGGTCTGACTGGTAATCAAACATTGATTTTAGTGGATGGTATCCGTTTAAATAATTCAACATTCCGATATGGCCCGAACCAATATCTTAATACAATTGATGTATTTACTGTTGAGCGGATTGAAGTTGCAGAGGGAACAGGTTCTGTTCAATATGGAACTGATGCAATGGGAGGTGTTATTCAGATCATTACAAAAGAACCTGCTTTTAATCAAAAGGAGGGAACAAAACCTTTCGGCAGTACAACTTCTCTGAAGTGGATAAGCAGAGACATGGAACAAACCATCAGAGAAGAGATAACATACAGTAATAAGTCATTTGCGGTAATAGGCGGACTAACTGTAAGTCGGTTTGGCGATATTGTTGGTGGTGATACAACAGGCAGACAAACTCCAACCGGATATAAACAGATTGCCGGTGATGTTAAATTGAAATGGAGGTTGCAAAAAAATGTTGTGTTGATTGCTGCACACCAGCTTTTACAGCAAAAAAATGTACCTGTTTATCATAAAATAGCGTTGGAAAATTATGCTGTTAATGAAATGGACCCACAGCAGAGAATGCTGGATTATGCAAAATTGTTGGTTTCAACCAACAATAAATATATACAAACTGTTGAGGCAACAGCATCCTTTCAGCAAACGTTAGAAGGTAGAAACAGTATGAAAAATCAAAGCCAGGTATTACGTAAAGAAAAAGACAGAGTAAATACATCAGGAATTACAATTGATGTTACATCTGTAATTTCTTCTTCCTGGAAAGCAAATTGGGGTATTGAAGTGTATAATGACAAAGTCTTAAGTAACAGAATTGATATTAATTCCGTTACTGATGCAAAAACTGTGTTACGTGGGCTATATCCCGACAATTCAAAATATGGAAACTATTCTTTTTTTGTACTTCATCATTTTTTCCTGAAACGGATAAAAGCAGATGCAGGTCTTCGTTACAACTTTTTCAATATCCGGTTAACCGATACAACAACAGGGCATGTAAAGATTACACCCTCTGCTGTTGTAGGTAACCTTGCAGTTCTTTACAAAATAGGAGAGAATCACCATCTGTTTGCAAATTACAATGGAGGCTACAGGGCTCCTAATATTGATGATATGGGGACACTTGGTATTGTAGATTTCCGCTATGAAATACCTGCTGCTGATCTGTTGCCGGAAAAGTCGCATCATTATGAATTTGGTTATAAGTACAGCAGTAATAAAATTTCTGCCTCATGGAGCATTTTTTATATGCAGCTTATGCAGCTTATTACACGGGTTAAAATTGAAGGACAGCAAATGAATGGTTATAACGTGTATAAAAAAGAAAACACTGAATCGGCTTATATAAGAGGTGCTGAAGTTTCTTTTAACTATTCTCTTCTCAGCGAATTGAATATCTATGGGGGTGCTACATATATATACGGACAAAACGTTACAAAAAAAGAGCCATTGAGGAGGATACCCCCTTTTAACGGAAGCTTGCGGGTTAACTATCAAAAAAATCATTTGTTCACAGCAGCTGAACTTTGGTTTGCTGCAAAGCAATCACGTCTTGCCCAAGGTGATAAAGATGATAACCGTATTCCTTCAGGTGGTACACCTGGCTTTGGGGTAATTAATTTTTATGCTGGATATAAATTGAAGCAGATTGAAATTAACTGCAAACTTCAAAACCTTTTAAACAGGGACTATCGTACACATGGCAGTGGTATTAACGGTTACGGCAGAAGTTTTTGTTTTAATATTCAGTTCATGTTTTAATAACATTTACATCATGTTGTGCTGCTACTTTCACTCCTGTTAAAGCAGCACAACATGATGAATTATTCGTTAGCCGTATTCGATATAGCCGGAACAACTGTAAAAGACAAGGGCAATGTGGCCGGTTCTTTTATCAATGCCTTTCGTGAAAACGGGCATCCCATTCCTGCAGATGAAGTAAATAAAGTAATGGGCTGGCGCAAAGCCGATGCCATTAAGATGTTACTGAAACGATATTACAGTAACTCAGATGCACTCACTGCCGAACTGGAAGAACAGATACATGACGATTTCATCCGGAAAATGATTGCGTTTTATGAACAGGATGAAGATCTGCAGCCTCTTTATTTTGCTGAAGAAGTATTTGATGAACTGCGCAGCAACAATATTAAAATTGCATTAAACACTGGTTTTACACGATCCATTGCTGATGTTATTTTAAAACGGCTGAATTGGATACCCGGCGGAAAAATTGATTACGTAATTGCCAGTGATGAAGTGGATGAAGGTCGTCCTTATCCGTTCATGATACAGCATTTAATGAAAGAGGCAGGTATTACTGATGCAACAAGAGTGGTGAAAATTGGTGATACAGAGGTGGATATTATGGAAGGTCGAAATGCCGGTTGCGGACTTGTAATTGGTATCACCACAGGTGCCTATACCAAAGAAGAATTGCAACCTTACAAACCTGATTTTATTATTGATCGTTTATCGCAACTGCCATCACTGATTTTATGAGCCTGGCAGTTGAACAACATAAACGCAAATTGTTTTCAAAGCAATTTGAAACAACATTGTTTGCAGCACTTGTAACGTTTTTATCGTACACAGTTGTTTATGCATACAGGAAACCGTTCACTATTGCATCGTATTACAACATTGAATGGTTTGGCATTAAATACCAGACATGGCTCATCATTTGCCAGGGCATTGGTTATATGCTCAGTAAGTTTTTCGGCATCAGGTTTATTTCAGAACTGAAACGTTTGGGCCGCTGGAAAACCAGCTTTATACTTGTAGGCACATCATGGCTTTCGTTATTCTTTTTTGCAATTGTTCCTCCATTGTTTGGTTTGTTTTTTCTTATGATCAATGGTTTTTGCCTTGGTTTTATGTGGGGGGTTGTGTTCAGTTATGCTGAAGGAAGACGTTCAACTGATTTTATTGGTTCTGTAATGGCAGTGAGTTTTATTTTCGCCGGTGGCTTTACACGAAGCGTTGGAAAATGGCTGTTGATTGAATGGAATGTGGCTGAAAAATGGATGCCGTTTGTAACAGGTTCACTTTTCGTTATTCCTTTTGCAGTTTTACTTTTTTTATTGGAGCGTATCCCTGCGCCTGATGCTGATGATATAGCAAACAGGGCCGAGCGGGTTACAATGAATAATGGCGACAGAAAACTGATTTTTCAATATTTCGGCAAGGGTATTTTTCTTGTAACTTTTGTTTATATTTTTCTTACTGTTATCAGAGATCTGCGTGATAATTTCATGACACAGATATGGAGTGAGTTAGGTTATAATACAGACTTCAGTATTTACACTAAAACTGAAACCATAACCACAATTACAGTGCTTATTCTGGTAAGCTTCCTGGTTTTTGTACAAAAAAATATTCAGGCCTTCAGGTTTATTCATTTTTTTATTTTTCTTGGACTCCTCCTTACTGGAATCACTTCTTTTTTATTTATAGCCGGGTTTATTCCCGGTGCTGTATGGATGCAGTTTGTAGGGATGGGGTTATATATGGCTTACATTCCGTTTAACTGTATTTTTTTTGAACGGATGATTGCCGCCTTTCATCTCAAAGGCAATGCAGGTTTTTTGATGTATGTGGCAGATGCCTTTGGTTATTTCGGCAGTATGCTGGTGATGGTGATGAAAGAAGTGCTCCATGTCAGCAACGGATGGGTTTTGTTTTATAGTTCCGCTTCCTTGTGGTGTGCTGTTATTGGAGCAGGAGGGATGTTGTTTTCACTTTTTTATTTCAATCGGAAATTTTATAAGAATCAATCAATTTAATGTAATGAATACAGAAAAAGCAGATGTGGTTATTATTGGCGGCGGCGTGTTCGGATGTTCAACAGCTTATTACTACGCATTGAATAATCCCGGCAGCAAAGTGATTTTACTTGAGCGAAACGAATTGTGTAATGCTGCCACAAGCAGGGCCGCAGCAATGATGACAAAAATCAGGGCAAAGGATGAGTTTATTCCACTTGCTATGGAAACATACACAGCAGTTGAAAATATGGAAGAGTTGCTTGGTGAAAGCATGGATATAAAAAGAGTGGGGATAATACATGTCGCTGCTTCTGAACAGAAGGAAAAGGAATTAAATGAACTGATGCAGATTGCAGGTTTATATGGTGAGCCTGCAGTGTATATTGATGCAGAGGAAGCACAAAGAATGGCTCCCTGGTTAGACGCATCAAAAGCAAATAAGATTGCTTTTGTGCCGGATGAAGCGTATTGTGATCCATATTTGCTTGGAACATTTTATGCTCGCAGTGCTAAAATCTTAGGGGCTGATTTACGGCAAGGAATTGAGGTGACAGACATTATTGTTGAAAACGGCACTGTAAAAGCTGTTATTACAAGTGATGGAATCATCAGTGCCGGTGTTGTTATACTGGCAGCGGGTGCCTGGTCGCCCATCATTGCAAAAAAAGCCGGAATTGGTTTGCCGGTTGCTCCTGTTCGCAGCCAGTACTGGATTACAGAGAAAAATGAACTGTTCCCGGAAACATCTCCAATGGTAGTGCTTCCCGATGCCAATGCTTATTTCAGACCCGACGGTGGTGCATTACTGTTTGGCATCCGTGAAAAAAAATCAATAGCTGTTTCACCTGAATTAATTCCATCTGATATCAGTGGATTTCATTTCAGTGATGATAAAGGCATGAATGATTTATCGGAAGTGATTCATAAACTGGGCGATTTTTTCCCTGCTGTTTATGATATTGGATTGAAATATTACATTGCAGGTTTCTCAGCTTATACTCCTGATAATTATTTAAGTATGGGTACAACACCTCTTATTTCAAACCTGTTGTTTGCAACAGGTTGTGTTGGCGCTGGCATTGCAGTTTGCGGTGGTGTGGGCAAAGCATTTGCGGCAATGGCAGCAGGTGAAGAAAACCCTTATGATTTTACAGCCTTTGATCTGAGCCGTTTTGGAGAAGTTGATCCTTTTTCTGAAGAATGGCTGCAACGTTGTGCGGCAGCAAGATCGCAAAAAAACAGCGGATAAAAACGAATAAGTATGAGTGATCAAAATCTTTTTGTTGAAGGAGATGTGAATTTTACTCCCGAGCGGAAAAACTGGTATGCTGTTCTTGATACTGATACAATGGATCTACTGAATAGAGATAAGGATGTGTTTATGCACCAGTCGTTATCAACTCCCTGTTTAAATGTACTGGCTTCCTGCGAAGGTTCGTATATCACTGATATAAATGGAAAGAAATATCTTGACTTTCACGGTAACAGTGTACATCATGTAGGTTACCGCAACTCATTTGTTATTGCAAGAGTTAAACAGCAAATGAATGTATTGCCCTTTTGTCCAAGACGATATACAAATGATGTGGCAGTTACATTTGCTGAGAAACTGACTTCCTATTTTCCGCCTTCGCTGAACAGAGTTTTATTTGCACCGGGCGGAACTGCTACTGTAAGTATGGCCTTAAAGCTGGCAAGGATTATTACAGGAAAACAACGTATTGTTTCACTGGAAGATTCATTTCATGGTGCTTCATTAGATGCCATTGCTGCCGGGGGTGAATACCAGTTTAAAAAATATATGGGCATTTTCCCCGATACTGTTAATGTACGTCAACCTGGTATGAATGACATGGCTGCTGCTGATGAACTGGAAGAAATATTGAAAGAAGAACCCGGTATCGGCGCTTTTATTGCAGAAACAATCAGGAATACAGATGTGCGTATTCCATCAATTGCTTATTGGAAAAGAGTGAGGGAAATCTGCACAAAGTATAATGTATTACTGATACTGGATGAAATTCCCATTGCATTTGGTAAAACAGGAAAAATGTTTGCGTTTGAACATTACGGGATTGTTCCTGATATTGTTTGCCTTGGAAAAAGCATGGGTGCAGGTGTAATACCAATGGCTGGCATTGTAACAAAAGAGGAATACAATATTGCCGCTGAAATTTCATTGGGACATTTTACACATGAAAAAAGTCCGCTTGGTTGTGCAGCAGGTTTAGCCATGCTTGAGTTTATGGAAGAGAAAAATCTGTTGCAAAAAGTAAAAGAAGATGAATTGTTTATTAAAAATGAACTCGAAAAGTTGAAAGAAGAATTCGCAATTATTGGTGATGTAAGAGGAGTTGGGCTACTCTGGGCTATTGAGCTATTGAATAAAAGAGATATTGATGTTGCTGGCAAAATTTTATATGAATGTTTAAAGAATGGCTTGAGTTTTAAAGTTTCTAACGGAAATATTCTGCAACTATCGCCCCCATTAACTATTTCAGGAAAGGAATTGGCAGATGCTTTTTCAGTTTTGCATCATGCGTTTAGTTTAATTGGCTGAATCTGCAAATGCAGGTCTTTAGAGATTGTTAGCAGATAAAACTTAACATTGCGCTGAGAGGCTCAATGTTATATTTGCATTAATTAATTGTTAAGTATTATGACAACAAATAAAACATCCAAAAAGCAAGTGAGGGAAAAAGTGCACGCCAAAATAGAAACTGCGTTAAAAGATATGAATGTTGCAGCACATCAAAAGAAACTTGCACGGAAACTGAAAAAAGCGAGTCATCTCATTGCCGATTTTATTTGGGAGATCAATTTAAAAGCAGGTAAAAAGCCTGTGGCAAAAAAAACGGTAAAGAAGGCTGTAAAAAAAGTTGCTAAGAAAAAGGCCCGGAAAAAGGTGGCTAAAAAAGACGCTAAATAATTTTTTCAGGCATTTCTGCATTACGCATGGAGATGCTTCTTACAGCAGCATCGGTAATTTCTTCAAATGCCTTCTTGGTAATTTCTTCATCACCGGCCATAACAGGTTTACCGTTATCACCACCTTCACGTATGCTTTGTACAATCGGTATCTGTCCAAGGAAGTTCAAGTCAAATTCATCAGCTAACTTTTTGCCACCTTCCTTACCGAAAATGTAGTATTTGTTATTGGGCAGTTCAGCAGGAGTGAAGTAAGCCATGTTTTCAACCAGACCAATAATGGGCACTTTAATCTGCGCCTGACCAAACATAGCAACAGCTTTCTTGGCATCAGCCAATGCAATATCCTGCGGTGTGGTAACAACAATTGCACCGGTAACAGGTACTGTTTGTACAAGTGTTAAGTGAATATCGCCGGTGCCGGGAGGCATATCAATAACTAAATAATCCAGTTCGCCCCAGAGCACATCTGTAACAAACTGCCTGATGGCACTGCTGGCCATTGGTCCTCTCCACACAATTGCATCTTTTTCATTTACCAGCAAACCAATACTCATGAACTTGATGCCATATTTTTCCATTGGTACAATCATTCCCTTGCCATCAACATCCGTCATTCTCGGATGCTCACCTCTTACACCAAACATCATCGGCACGCTTGGCCCATAAATATCCGCATCCATCAAACCAACCTTTGCACCGTTTTGTGCAAGCGCCAATGCAAGGTTTGCACTTACAGTGCTCTTACCAACTCCACCTTTACCGCTCACTACAGCAATGATATTTTTTACCTGTGGTAAAACTGATTGTGCATCTTTCCTGTTACTGGTTGTATTAGAAGCAAAGTTGATCATCACCACTGCATCTTTATTCACCAGCAGGTGAATGGCGTTCGTTGCAGCATGACCCATCATATCTTTCATGGGGCAGGCCGGTGTGGTTAATACAATGGTGAATGTTACTTTGTTACCATCTATTTCAAGATCTTTTATCATATTGAGTGTTACAAGGTCTTTTCCCAGGTCGGGTTCCTGTACATTGCTCAATGCCTGCAGCACTTGTTCCTTTGTCATATTTTGAATACTATTTGTTAAAAAAAGATTGAAGAGTGCAAAATTAACTGATATGCTGTTTCATTTCATGAACAGAATCATGTTTTCCTCTTATTTTTGAGCCCCATGAAGAAATTTCTATTCTTAGCTGTTATTGTATCATTTCTTGCACCCTTTGCAGCAAAAGCTCAGTTTGAATCAATGAAAGATTCGGTAGTACAGCTTTATGGTGTGGTGATGACAGCCGATAGTCTTCGTGGCATCCCTTCGGTTACTGTAAAACTCCGTAACCAGAACAGGGGAACCTACACAAATGAACAGGGCGTTTTCAGTCTCGTTGTATTAAAAGGTGATATTATTGATTTTACAAGTGTTGGTTTTAAACCAAAGGCTGTAGTAATACCCGCCAACCTCGAAGGAAATTCATTCAGTGTTATTCAGTTAATGGTGGTTGACACTGTTTACTTACCTGCAACAATTATTAAAGCCCGGCCAAGAAGAGAACAGTTTGAGCGGGAGTTTCTTGCCACTAATGTTCCTGATGATAAAATTGAAGTTGCACGGCAGAATACAAAATCGGCACAATCAAGAATGCTGATGCAGTCTTTGCCAAGAGATGGAAGGGAAAATTCGTCTTATGTACAAAGGCAGGCAGCACAGCAGCAATATTACAGCGGGCAGTTCAGGCCGCAAAACATCTTTAACCCTGTTGCCTGGAAAGAATTTATTGATGCCTGGAAAAGAGGCGATTTCAAAAAGAAAGATTAACCCTCACTGTTAGTCATCAACTCTTCTCAAGAACGATTCCTTTACTTCAGATAAAATTTCATTTACACATTTCAAATGATTTGTGTTATAGCCTTATCTGACATATATCCGTGCATTTCAATATTTCCCTTTCCTTATATTGCAGTAATAAAAATAAGTGTATGAAACAGATTGCTGTCATAGGTGCCGGTACTATGGGAAATGGTATTGCACACGTTTTCGCTCAGGCAGGATTTAGTGTAAACCTGATTGATGTAAATCCCGGTCAGTTAGATAAAGCAGTAAACACCATTGCCAAAAATCTTGACCGACAGGTATCAAGGCAATTGATTACCGAAGATCAGAAACAAGCAGCCCTGAAAAACATTAAAACAACTGCTGATCTTGTTGAAGGAATAAGTAATGCAGAACTGGTTGTGGAAGCAGCAACAGAAAATATTGAACTGAAGCTCGATATTTTTGAAGAAATAGATAAAACTGCACCTGCAGGTTGTATCCTGGCCACTAACACATCTTCCATCTCCATTACAAAAATTGCTGCTGTTACCAACAGGGCAGAGATGGTGATAGGGATGCACTTTATGAATCCTGTTCCGGTAATGAAGCTGGTTGAAATCATCAATGGTTATGCTACCAAAAAAGAAGTAACCGATAAAATTGTTGAACTCACTAAACAGTTAGGTAAAGTTCCCTGCGTGGTGAACGATTATCCCGGCTTTATTGCCAACCGCATTTTAATGCCCATGATCAACGAAGCCATTTACAGCTTGTACGAAGGTGTTGCTGGTGTGGAAGAAATTGATACAGTGATGAAATTAGGCATGGCACACCCGATGGGCCCATTACAATTGGCCGATTTTATTGGACTGGATGTTTGTCTTGCAATACTGAAAGTACTGCACGATGGATTTGGTAATCCCAAATATGCACCTTGCCCTTTATTAGTAAATATGGTTACAGCCGGAAAACTTGGTGTAAAAAGTGGAGAAGGATTTTATACCTATACATCAGGAAATAAGGAGTTGGTTATAAGCAAGCGGTTTAAGAATGTCTGAAATGGGAAGGTTGGGATGAATAAGATGATTGAGAAGAGGATGAAAGCAAGAATATTCTAAAATAAAAACCGGAACGTATGCTCCGGTTTTTATTTTCATACAGGATTAATTCCATTCCCATGTATCCACAACATCCAGTAAATTCCGGTTCGGATTTCTATCTCAATGAATCATCTACTAATTGCTTCAACTCTTTATACTTTTCATTACGACCTTTGTTCTGAATATTAAATACAAACAGAAAGGCGGTGTATTTTTTTTCATTTTCAACCCATGGAAAACTGCCAAACAATCCGGGACTTGTAACTGCTGTACTTCTTTTTGAATCGGGCATTGCATCTTTCTTATCAGCAATTGCCAAAGGCGTATCCATCACCCATTCACCAAAACCATAACCCCAGTTGCCTGCTTCTGTAGGCGATTGCATAATCACCACATCTCTTCCTACCCTGTTTTTCTGCATTTCATTTATCAATGCTTTGCTGATGATGCGTTTGCCGTTAAACTCACCTTCATTCAAAATCATAATCAGGAAATTCATATAATCTCTTGGTGTGCTGAAAGCACCGCCTGCAGCAAGAGGTACACCTTTTTTGCCAAAATCAGTATTCATCATGTCAAGAGGTACGGCAATACGTTCATGGAAAGCAGATTCAAAATCTGTTTTACCTACTTTTTCAATTATGCCTGCAACAATCTGCAAACCGGTATTACTGTAATGAAATGTTTTACCGGGCGTTCCTTCCATAGGCAGCATAGCAATCTTTTCCATTGCTTCGTCCATCGATTTAATGTCTTTCATCCCCTGCAGCATATCTTTCAAGCCTCCCGATTGTATTCCGGTTAAATGGCTGAGGCATTGCCATACACGAATGGACCCTTTGCCATACTTGGTCATAATGGGCAAAAATTTACCAATAGAATCGTTTAACCGAACCTTATTTTCATCAATATAAGTCATCAGTAATGCGGCGCTTAACCACTTGCTGCAACTGGCAATACGTTCTCGGGTAGTATCGGTATAATTTTGCATCAGTGTTTCAGCATCTGCTCCTGAAATCTTTGCTCTTATCTTGGTTCGGTTTTGTTGTTGTTTGGTAAGATTGTTGAAGCTTTGATTGTATACAAACTTTCCATCTTTATAAATCATGAGCACAGCTCTGCCGCCAAGCATGGGAAGATTATAATTGACCCATTC
This sequence comes from Chitinophagaceae bacterium UBA1953, assembly GCA_002336115.1. GTDB lineage: Bacteria > Bacteroidota > Bacteroidia > Chitinophagales > Chitinophagaceae > Lacibacter. The sequence continues at coordinate 139,046 of DDEN01000045.1, read as the reverse complement.
ATCCACTTTCGTAAAATTCTGCTGGGCAAAACCAACCTGTAATAATAACAGGAAAAGTAATGTAGCACTGACTTTGGGTCGGATATTCTTCTGTTTATCTGTCATTGTTTCTGGGTTTTTTAAGTTGGATTGTGTTTTGACGATTCTTTTATACTTCTGTTTAATCAAACGCAGAAAAACGAAATTACTTATTTCAGTGTAAGCTAAATGCTAAAAGCGTAAAGCTAAAGGCAATGGCTGACCGCTAAAAACAAACAATATGAACTTAGGAAATTTTACCATCAAAGCAGCTGAAGCTGTGCAGCAGGCACAGCAACTGGCCTTTAATGCGCAGAATACAAATATTGAAACAGAACATATCCTCAAAGCATTGCTTGAACAGGAGGAAAGTCCTGTTGATTATTTGCTGAAGAAAAATAACGTAACTGTCAACCTCGTTGAAACAAAACTCGATGAAGCCATTCATCGTTTACCAAAAACATCGGGAGAAGCTGCACAGATGATTGGTCGTGAAGCCAACAATGTAATTCTTCGTGCCGGTGCATCATTAAAAACTTTTGGTGATGAGTTTGTAACACCGGAGCATTTGTTACTTGCCATTGTGCAGGGAAATGATTCAACAGCCAAGCTGCTGAAAGATGCAGGTTTAACTGAGAAAGGTTTAATCACCGCTATTAAAGATCTGCGCAAAGGCGATACAGTAAAAAGCCAGACACAGGAAACACAGTTCAACGCATTAAACAAGTATGCAAAGAATTTAATTGAACTTGCCAGGCAGGGCAAACTCGATCCTGTAATTGGACGTGATGAAGAAATTCGCCGTACACTGCACATCCTTTCACGCCGCAGTAAAAACAATCCCATCCTTGTAGGTGAACCCGGCGTTGGTAAAACAGCCATTGCCGAAGGATTGGCCATGCGTATATTAAATGGTGACGTGCCCGAAAACCTGAAATCAAAAATCATTTATGCATTGGATATGGGACAACTCATTGCCGGTGCAAAATATAAAGGTGAGTTTGAAGAACGTTTGAAAGGTGTGGTGAAAGAAGTGGCAGAAAGCGAAGGTGAAATCATTCTTTTCATTGATGAAATTCATACACTGGTAGGAGCAGGCGGAGGCGAAGGTGCAATGGATGCAGCCAACATTTTAAAACCGGCATTGGCAAGAGGCGAACTGAGAGCCATTGGTGCAACCACCTTAAACGAATACCAGAAATATTTTGAAAAAGATAAAGCACTCGAACGCCGTTTCCAGAAAGTAATGATTGATGAACCAACTGTGGAAGATGCTATATCTATCCTGCGTGGTTTAAAAGACCGTTACGAAACACACCACCATGTGCGTATTAAAGACGAAGCTATAATTGCTGCTGTTGAACTCAGCAGCCGTTATATCACCGATCGTTTTTTACCCGATAAAGCAATTGACCTGATTGATGAAAGTGCTGCCAAACTTCGACTTGAAATGAACAGCATGCCCGAAGAGTTGGATAAACTTGAACGCCAGATCCGTCAGTTGGAAATTGAGCGTGAAGCCATCAAGCGTGAAAACGATGAGCAGAAGTTAAAAGAACTCAATACTGAAATTGCCAACCTTTCTGTTGACCGTGATACCATAAAAGCAAAGTGGAAAGAAGAAAAAGAACTCGTAGAAAAGGTACAGGAAGCCAAGGCACAGGTTGAAAACCTCAAGCTACAAGCCGAACGTTATGAACGTGAAGGAGACTATGGTAAAGTAGCTGAAATACGTTACGGCAAAATCAAAGAACAGGAAGCAGTGATTGCAGACTTAAGCAATCAGCTTGCAACGAGCAGCGAAAAGCGCCTGTTGAAAGAAGAAGTGGACGCTGAAGACATAGCTGAGAACGTTGCAAAAATGACCGGCATTCCTGTATCGAAAATGATGCAGAGCGAGCGGGAAAAACTGCTTCATCTGGAAGAGGAATTGCATACCCGTGTGGTAGGGCAGGAAGAAGCCATTACCGCCGTTGCCGATGCCATTCGTCGCAGCAGGGCAGGGCTCAGCGATCCCCGCAAACCCATTGGCTCATTTATCTTCCTTGGTACAACAGGTGTAGGTAAAACAGAGTTGGCAAAAGCATTGGCTGAGTACCTGTTTGATGATGAAAGCATGATGACGAGGATTGATATGAGTGAGTATCAGGAAAAACATACCGTATCACGCCTTGTAGGTGCGCCTCCCGGATATGTGGGCTATGATGAAGGGGGCCAGCTTACCGAAGCTGTGCGCCGCAAACCTTACAGTGTGGTGCTGCTCGATGAAATTGAAAAAGCTCACCCCGATGTTTGGAATGTGCTGTTGCAGGTACTGGATGATGGTCGCCTTACCGATAACAAAGGCCGTGTGGTGAACTTTAAGAACACCATTATCATCATGACGAGCAATATTGGCAGTCATTTAATCAGCGAGGCATTTGAAGGGGTATCTGCTGAAAATGAAATACTTAAGGCAACTGAAAAAGCTAAGCTGGATGTTTTGACACTCTTAAGACAAACCATTCGGCCCGAATTTTTGAATAGAGTGGATGAAATCATTATGTTTGCACCACTGCTGCTGAAAGAAATCAAATCCATCATCCGCATTCAGTTGAACAATCTTCAAAAATTGGTGGCAGAAAGCGGTATAAAGCTGGAGTTTACTGATTATGCTCTTGATTTTCTTGCTGAGAACGGGTTCGACCCTCAATTCGGGGCAAGACCATTAAAGCGACTGATCCAGAGGGAAATTGTGAATGCCTTGAGCAAACGGATACTTGCCGGAGATATAGATAAAAACAAACCTGTTGTAGTAGATGTGTTTGATGGAGTTGTGGTTTTCAGAAATGAAGTACCTCCATCGCCAAAAGAAAAAAAGAAAAACAGCAACAACCTGGCAAGTTAGTTGTTACAAATAAAAGAACTGAAAGAAACAATAACCATAAAAAGGAAACTATGGCACAAAGTAAAGCAAACGAGATAGAGATAATTCCAACTAAAGATATCTGGGTAGGTAATACCAAAGCCCCGGTAAAACTGGTGATGTATGGTGATTATGAAAGCGAGGCATGCGCTAAAGCAAACGAAGTGGTAAACCTGCTGATGGAAAAATATGAGGACCGTCTCCAGTTTAATTTTCGCCACTTTCCGCTTACTCGTATTCACCAACGGGCACAAAAAGCTGCCGAAGCTTCTATTGGAGCCGCACAGGAAGGTAAGTTTTGGGATATGCATAATATTCTGTTTGCACACCGCCGTAATCTTGGAACCATCAGCTTAAAAGGCTATGCAAAAGATGCAGGTGTAACAGACAAAAACTTCCTCACCAAACTCGTCGATTCGGTTTATGGCTGGAGCGTACGAGCCGATTTGCTTGAAGGTGCCAACAAAGGAATTAAGGATGTGCCTTTCTTTTATATTAACGGCGAAGTATATAAAGGGGCAGTTAACCTGCCTGCTTTCAGTAAAGTATTTGATGAAATACTCAAAAATTCAAAAGGCACTGTAAAAGTAGCTGCCAAAAAACGGGCTTAAAAATGAAGGGCTGTTCATTTGAACAGCTCTTCATTTTTATAATCTTATTACTGATCTGGACTTCAAAGTGTCCGATTTTTTTGCTATAAAGAATACTTTTTCAGAAATCCGCTTTTCACTTTCTTCATTTTAGCTCCAGTAAAACAAGGCTAAACTGCCAACTTTTCCAGAAACTGTCAAAAAGTTGCAAAAACCCGACAATCAAATTTTGTTCCAACAAGCTTTATTGTTAACTTTGCCTCCCTAAATTTAGGCTGAATAGCAAGTTGGCGCCCAATTACAGTCATAAATAACTGAAAATCAATTTACTTGTCTTTGTAAAAAGACGGTGAGCTATTCGTGTGCACAAACTTAAAAAACCGGTAAGAACGTATGTCTTCATCAAGCGTTACAGTAAGCAAGAGAATTAATTTCGGAAAAGTAAAAAACCTTGCAGAGATTCCTGATTTGCTGGGTATCCAGATTCAATCGTTTAAAGAGTATTTCCAGTTGGAAACCACTCCCGATAAGCGTAACATTGAAGGGTTGTTCCGAGTATTCAAGGAAAACTTTCCAATTACCGACACCCGTAACATCTTCGTACTTGAATTCCTGGATTATTTCATTGATCCGCCACGGTATTCAATCGAAGAATGTATGGAGCGTGGTTTAACGTACGCAGTTCCTCTCAAAGCCAAACTCCGTTTGAGCTGTAATGACGAGGAGCACGTAGATTTCCAGACCATTGTTCAGGATGTATTTTTAGGAAACATTCCATACATGACTCCCCGTGGTACTTTCGTTATCAATGGTGCTGAGCGTGTGGTTGTATCTCAGTTACACCGTTCGCCTGGTGTATTTTTTGGTCAGTCGATTCACCCCAACGGTACTAAAATCTATTCAGCAAGGGTTATTCCTTTCAAAGGTGCCTGGATGGAGTTTGCCACCGACATTAACAACGTAATGTATGCTTACATTGATCGTAAGAAAAAATTCCCTGTAACTACATTATTGCGTTCTATAGGCTTTGAAACAGATAAGGATATTCTTGAACTGTTTGGAATGGCCGATGAAGTAAAGGCGGATAAAAAATCACTTGAACAATTTGAAGGTAAGCGTCTCGCTGCCCGTGTGCTCCGCAGTTGGGTTGAAGATTTTGTTGATGAAGATACTGGTGAAGTAGTGAGCATTGAGCGTAACGAAGTAGTACTTGAGCGTGATTCAATCCTGGATGCTGAAGCAATTGAAATGATCAGCGAAATGGAAGTGAAGAGCGTATTTGTTCAGAAAGAAGAAGTAAGCGGCGACTTTGCTATTATCTACAATACATTAAATAAAGATACCTCAAACAGTGAACTGGAAGCGGTACAGCACATCTATCGTCAGTTACGTGGTGCGGATGCTCCTGATAATGAAACTGCCCGTGGTATTATTGATAAATTATTCTTCAGCGATAAGCGTTACGATCTGGGTGAAGTTGGTCGTTACAAGATCAACCGCAAACTGGGATTAAACTTCCCCATTGAGAAGAAGGTGTTAACAAAAGATGACATCATCTCCATCATTAAATACTTAGTGAAGTTAACCAACGCCAAAGCTGAAATCGACGATATCGATCACCTCAGCAACCGTCGTGTACGTACAGTAGGCGAGCAGTTATATGCTCAGTTTGGTGTAGGTCTTGCACGTATGGCCCGTACCATCCGTGAAAGAATGAACGTACGTGACAACGAGGTGTTTACTCCGGTTGACCTGATCAATGCAAGAACGTTGTCTTCTGTGATAAACTCCTTTTTCGGAACATCGCAGCTCAGCCAGTTCCTTGATCAGACAAACCCGCTTTCAGAAATCACACACAAACGTCGTATCTCCGCTCTCGGTCCAGGTGGTTTAAGCCGTGAAAGAGCAGGTTTCGAGGTTCGTGACGTACACTACTCACATTACGGTCGTTTGTGTACAATTGAAACTCCTGAAGGTCCGAACATCGGTCTGATCTCTACTTTGTGCGTTCACGCCAAAGTAAATGATATGGGCTTTATTGAAACACCTTACCGTAAGGTGGTTGATAGTAAAGTCGATATGAAACATCTTACTTACCTCAGTGCTGAAGAAGAAGATACTGCAAAGATTGCGCAGGTAAATATTGATGTGGATGATAAAGGAAACATTGTGGAAGATAAAGTTCGTTCACGTGAAAGTGGCGACTTCCCGATTCTTGATAAAGAAGAAGTGGAATATATGGACGTTGCGCCAAACCAGATCGTTGGTTTGAGTGCTTCGCTTATTCCGTTCCTTGAACATGATGATGCCAACCGTGCTTTGATGGGATCAAACATGCAACGCCAGGCGGTTCCGCTGGTGCGTCCGCAGGCTCCGATTGTTGGTACTGGTCTGGAAGCAATGGCTGCAAGAGATAGCCGCATTCAGTTGACATCTGAGGGTAAAGGAATTGTTGAATATGTAGATGCAATTGAAATTCATGTTCGTTATGACAGGAACGAAGAGCAACGCCTGGTAAGTTTTGAAGATGATCTGAAAATATACAAACTCACCAAGTTCATCAAAACAAACCAGAGCACTTGTATCAACCTCAAACCTTGTGTGAAGAAAGGGCAGGCAGTTAAAGAAGGCGATTTCTTAACCGAAGGTTATGCTGTAAAAGATGGTGAACTGGCATTGGGCCGTAACCTGAAAGTAGCGTTCATGCCTTGGAAAGGATACAACTTTGAGGATGCCATCGTTATCAACGAAAAAGTAGTGAAAGAAGATTTGTTCACTTCTGTACATGTTGAAGAATATGAACTGGAAGTACGTGATACAAAACTCGGTGAAGAAGAACTGACTCCTGATATTCCGAACGTAAGTGAGGAAGCCACCAAAGATCTCGATCAGAACGGTATCATCCGTATTGGTGCAGCTATCAAGGAAGGCGATATTCTCATTGGTAAAATCACACCAAAAGGTGAAAGCGATCCAACTCCCGAAGAGAAGTTGTTGCGTGCCATCTTTGGTGATAAAGCAGGCGATGCAAAAGATGCTTCACTCAAAGCTCCAAGCGGAACTGAAGGTGTGGTAATTGATAAAAAACTCTTCCAGCGTGCTAAGAAAGATAAGAATGGCAAGATCCGTGAAAAAGCATTACTGGAAAAAGTAGAAAAGATTCATGAAAAGAATACAACTGATTTATTAGATGTATTACTAAGCAAATTGTTATCGCTTCTGCAAACAAAAACATCTGCAGGAGTTAACAACAACTTTGGTGAATCATTAATTGGAAAAGGTGCTAAGTTCAACCAGAAAAACCTTGCAGGTATTGACTTTGCAAATGTGAACCCGCTGGGCTGGACAGGTGATGCAACAACCGATGAATGGATCAACCAGTTGTTACATAACTATAATATCAAGTATAACGAAGAACTCGGCCGTTACAAGCGTGAGAAATTCAACATCTCTATTGGTGATGAACTACCGGCTGGTGTATTGAAACTTGCGAAGGTTTATTTAGCTGTTAAGCGTAAACTGAAAGTGGGTGATAAAATGGCGGGTCGTCACGGTAACAAAGGTATCGTTGCCAAGATCGTACGCCAGGAAGATATGCCGTTCCTCGAAGATGGTACTCCTGTTGATATTGTATTGAACCCGCTTGGTGTACCAAGCCGTATGAACCTTGGACAGATTTATGAAACTGTACTTGGATGGGCTGGTGAAAAACTGGGTGTGAAGTTTGCTACACCAATCTTCGATGGTGCTACTGTTGAAGAAATTGCAGCACATATTGACCAGGCTGGTTTACCGAAATTTGGACATACATTCCTTTATGATGGTGAAACCGGTGAACGTTTCCACCAGAAAGCAACAGTTGGTATCATTTATATGATTAAACTGCACCATATGGTTGATGATAAGATGCATGCCCGTTCAATCGGACCATACAGCTTAATTACACAGCAGCCTCTTGGTGGTAAAGCTCAGTTCGGTGGTCAGCGTTTCGGTGAAATGGAAGTATGGGCACTGGAAGCTTACGGTGCTTCAAATATCCTCCAGGAGTTATTAACCATTAAGTCGGATGATATCATGGGTCGTGCAAAGACTTATGAAGCAATCGTTAAAGGTGATAATGTTCCAAGACCGGGTGTTCCTGAATCATTCAACGTATTAATTCATGAATTAAGAGGTCTGGGTCTGGATCTGAAATTTGAAGAATAATTCCGGTTACCGGTTACCAGTTCATGGTTACCGGTTTCCACTTTATCCGGCGAACAGTTGAAGTACAATAGCCGGCTTGTAGCAAATCGTACTTCGTAAATCTAAAATCGAAAATAAACATATGGCATTCAGAAAAGATAACCGTCAGAGGCCAACGTTTTCTAAAATCACCATTGGTCTTGCATCTCCCGATACAATCCTGGAACGCAGCTTTGGTGAAGTATTAAAACCCGAAACAATTAACTACCGTACTTACAAACCTGAACGAGATGGTTTGTTTTGTGAACGGATTTTCGGGCCAGTAAAAGATTTTGAATGTGCTTGCGGTAAGTATAAGCGTATCCGTTATAAAGGTATTGTTTGCGACCGTTGCGGTGTGGAAGTAACAGAAAAGAAAGTACGTCGTGAACGTATGGGACACATTAAACTCGTGGTTCCTGTTGTACACATCTGGTACTTTAAATCATTACCAAATAAAATCGGTTACCTCTTGGGCGTTAGCTCAAAGAAGCTGGAAACCATTGTTTACTATGAACGTTATGTCGTAATCCAGCCAGGTGTGAAAGAGAATATGAATATGGGTGATTTGCTTACTGAAGAAGAATATCTCGACCTGTTGGATACTTTACCAAAAGATAACCAGTACCTGCCTGATGAAGATCCGCAGAAATTCATTGCTAAAATGGGCGCAGAAGCAGTACACGATATGTTACAGCGTATTGATCTCGATCAGTTAAGTTACGATCTTAGAAATGCGGCTGCTACTGAAACTTCACAACAACGCCGAGCTGATGCACTGAAACGTTTGAGCGTGGTGGAAGCTTTCCGTGATGCCAACCAGCGTATCACCAACCGTCCTGAATGGATGGTGATGCAGTATATACCTGTAATTCCGCCTGAACTTCGTCCGTTAGTTCCGTTGGATGGTGGTCGTTTCGCATCTTCAGATCTGAATGATTTATATCGTCGTGTAATTATCCGTAACAACCGTTTGAAGCGTTTGCTGGAGATTAAAGCTCCTGAAGTAATCCTTCGTAACGAAAAACGTATGTTACAGGAAGCAATTGATTCATTGTTCGACAACAGCCGTAAATCAAATGCTGTGAAAGCTGAAGGAGGTCGTGCATTGAAATCTTTAAGTGATGTACTGAAAGGTAAACAAGGTCGTTTCCGTCAGAACCTGCTTGGTAAACGTGTTGACTATTCTGGTCGTTCCGTTATCGTGGTAGGTCCCGAAATGAAATTGCACGAATGTGGTCTTCCAAAAGACATGGCTGCTGAATTGTTTAAACCATTTATCATCCGCAAACTGATTGAAAGAGGTATCGTTAAAACAGTAAAATCTGCCCGTAAACTGGTAGATAAAAAAGAAGCTGTTGTTTGGGATATACTTGAAAATATTCTGAAAGGTCACCCGATTATGTTAAACCGTGCCCCCACACTGCACCGTTTATCTATCCAGGCCTTCCAACCTAAATTAATTGAAGGAAAAGCCATTCAACTTCACCCGCTTGTATGTTCTGCGTTCAACGCCGACTTTGACGGAGACCAGATGGCGGTACACGTTCCGTTAAGTAATGCTGCAATTCTTGAAGCACAATTGCTCATGCTTGCATCGCACAACATTCTTAACCCGCAGAACGGTACACCAATCACGCTTCCTTCTCAGGACATGGTACTTGGTCTTTATTACATTTCAAAAGGAAAGAAAACAACCGATACTGAAATCGTAAAAGGAGAGGGTAAGGCTTTTTATTCTGCAGAAGAAGTTATCATTGCTTACAATGAAAAGCGTGTAGATCTGCATGCTTGGATCAGGGTAAAAACGAATGTGCGTAAAGAAAATGGTGAGCTGGAATACAAACTGATTGAAACAACAGTAGGTCGTGTAATATTTAACCAGCACGTTCCGAAAGAGGTTGGTTTTGTAAATGCTTTACTCACAAAGAAAAATCTTCGTGAAATCATTGGTGAAATTATTGAAATCACTAACGTTCCAAAAACCGCTAAATTCCTTGATGATATTAAACAGCTTGGTTTCCGCACTGCATTCCAGGGTGGTCTTTCATTCAACATCAACGACCTGATCATTCCTGAAATCAAGTCCGAACTGGTTGAAAATGCACAAGGTGAGGTTGATGAGGTTTGGGACAGCTATAACATGGGGCTTATCACCAATAACGAACGTTACAACCAGATCATTGACATCTGGAGCCGTGTGGATACCCGTGTAACTGAAACATTGATCCGTGAAATGGCAACCGACAAACAGGGCTTTAATTCTGTGTACATGATGCTTGATTCTGGTGCCCGTGGTAGCAAACAACAGGTTAAACAGTTGGCTGGATTAAGAGGCTTGATGGCGAAACCAAGAAAATCGGGTTCAACAGGAAGTGAAATCATTGAAAACCCGGTACTGTCAAACTTTAAAGATGGGTTGAGTGTATTGGATTACTTCATTTCTACACACGGTGCCCGTAAAGGTCTTGCCGATACGGCGTTAAAAACAGCCGATGCAGGTTACTTAACCCGTCGTTTGGTTGACGTAGCTCAGGATGTGGTGATAAATGATGAAGATTGCGGAACATTACGTGGTATTGCAACAAGTGCATTAAAAGATAACGAAGATATTATTGAACCATTGAGCGACCGTATTGAAGGACGTACTTCATTACATAATGTGTACGATCCTCAAAGCGATGAACTCATTGTTGCTGCTGGTCAGGAAATTACAGCATCGCTTGCAAGAAAAATTGAAGAAGCAGGAATTGAAACAGTTGAAATCCGTTCTGTACTTACCTGCGAAAGCAAGCGTGGTGTGTGTGTGAAATGTTATGGTAAAAACCTTGCAACAGGCGCAATTGCTCAGAAAGGCGATGCGGTTGGTATCATTGCGGCACAATCAATTGGCGAACCAGGTACACAGCTTACTCTGCGTACATTCCACGTTGGTGGTGTTGCAGGATCGGCTTCAGTTGATTCTGCATTACATGCGAAGTTTGAAGGTACTGTTCATTTTGATGGGTTACGTACTGTAACTACATTGAATAACGAAGGTGAAAAAGTACAGGTTGTTATCGGCCGTACAGGTGAAGTTCGTATTATGGATGTGAAGAATGATCGTTTGCTTATTACAAATAACATTCCATACGGTGCCACACTTTCAGTAAAAGATGGGCAGCAGGTGAAGAAAGGCGATGCACTTTGCACATGGGATCCATTCAATAACGTGGTTGTTGCTGAAATTGCAGGTACAATAAAGTTCGAAAGCATTATTGATGGTATTACGTTCCGTGAAGAAGCAGATGAGCAAACAGGTCACCGTGAAAAAGTGGTAATTGAAACAAAAGATAAAACCAAGATACCTTCATTGGTTGTAGAAGGAGGCAAGGAAGTTAAATCATATAACCTGCCTGTAGGTTCGCACATTGTAATTGACGAAGGAGAAGAAGTGGTTGCCGGTCAGGTATTGGTTAAAATCCCCCGTGTACTTGGTAAGTTGAGAGATATCACCGGTGGTCTTCCCCGTGTAACTGAATTGTTTGAAGCACGTAATCCGGGTAATCCTGCTATTGTTTCTGAAATTGATGGTGTGGTTGCATTTGGCAGCATCAAGCGTGGTAACAGGGAAATCATTGTAACAAGTAAAGACGAGGTTGTGAAGAAGTATCTCGTACCTCTTACACGCCAGATCCTTGCGCAGGAAGGTGACTTCATTAAAGCTGGTGCTCCGTTGAGTGATGGGCAAATTGCTCCTGCCGATATTCTTACAATCAAAGGGCCATTTGCTGTACAGGAATACGTGGTGAATGAAATCCAGGAAGTTTACCGTTTGCAGGGTGTAAAAATCAATGATAAGCATATTGAAACCATCGTTCGTCAGATGATGAAGAAAGTTGAAATCATTGATGCGGGTGACACGAAATTCCTTGAAGAAGACTTGGTTGATCGCTTTGAATTCAACGAAGAAAACGACCGCATCTTCGATAAGAAAGTAGTAACAGAACCAGGCGATAGCCACAAGTTCCGCCCGGGCCAGATTGTTACTGTTCGTGAATACCGTGAAGAAAACAGCTTGTTACGTCGTGCAGATAAAAAGCTGGTTGAAGTAAGGGATGCACATCCTGCAACAGCTCAACCTGTATTGCTTGGTATCACCAAAGCATCGCTTGGTGTACAAAGCTGGATTTCTGCAGCATCATTCCAGGAAACAACCAAAGTGTTGAGTACTGCTGCAATTGAAGGTAAAACGGATGATTTGTTAGGCTTAAAAGAAAACGTAATCACCGGTCACCCGATCCCTGCAGGTACAGGCTTACGTGACTTCGAAAACATGATTGTCGGCAGCAAGGAAGAATATGAACTGTTGCTTACAACAAAAGAAGCGATGAGCTTTGATGAAGAAGAATAATTCATGATGAATAAAGTTGAAAGTCCCTCGGTTCCGAGGGACTTTTTTGTTGTTAAGGGTATCTTAAAATCCGATTCAATTTTTCTCACTCATTCAGAATCCTTTACTTTGCCAGCGGTATGAAAACGTTTCAATCAATATTAGTTTGGGTTCTTACAGCGGCTGTTGCTGTATTGTTTGTATTGCATTTTAATGGCAATAAAGGAACTTCAAAAAGCAGCAAAGTAATTACAGGTAAAACAGATTCATCAGCACAGGTGAAGGAATTAAATGTGGCTTATATTGACCTTGATACTATTCAGAAATATTATGAATATTTCAAGCTGAAAAATGATGAGATTGAAAGGGATAAACAGCGTATTGATAACGAAATACAAGGCCAGTTAGGTAAACTTGAAAAAGACCGTGTTGCTTTTGTAAAAAGAGGACAATCCATTACACAGGCCGAAGCTGAACAGTTTCAGCAGGAGTACCAGACAAGATACCAGCAGATTGGCCAACGGCAGCAAACCTTACAGGGCGAGCATTTGGAACGCCAGTCAAAAGCAATAGAAGATATTCAGAAACGGATTAATGAATATCTGAAAGAGTACAATAAAGGAGGAAAATACCAGTTTATTTTTTCCACTCAGGAAGGAAACCCTACGCTTTATTACAAAGACACAGCTTACAACATAACAACCGAAGTGCTGAAGGGGTTAAACGAATCCTACAATAAGACAAAGAAGCAATAAGCAACCGGGTTTCAGATTAATGCTTATCTTTCGTTTTTTGAAACGAAACCAATTCTATGTCGTCACAAACTGAATTTAAACCATCCCTGAGTTTATTTGATGCTACAATGGTAGTAGCCGGTTCAATGATCGGCTCAGGTATTTTTATTGTAAGCGCCGATATTACACGAAACGTGGGCAGCGCTGGCTGGTTAATAGTTGTATGGTTGATTACCGGTTTTATGACGCTGACCGCCGCCGTTAGTTATGGCGAATTAAGCGGCATGTACCCGAAAGCCGGCGGACAATACGTGTACCTCAAAGAAGCGTATAATCCATTGCTTGGCTTTTTATACGGCTGGAGTTTTTTCACTGTTATTCAAACCGCAACCATTGCAGCGGTAGGTGTGGCGTTTTCCAAATTCCTTGCTTATTTAATTCCTGGTGTAAGTGAAGACCTGGTTGCATTTGATCTGGGTTTTATTAAAATATCGCCTGCACAGCTTGTTTCCATTGCTTTAATTGTATTGCTCACTTTTGTAAATACAAGAGGCGTAAAAGAAGGAAAACTGATTCAGACAACATTTACTGTAACCAAACTGCTGAGTTTATTTGGTCTTATCATTTTTGGTTTAATCTTTTTAAAACCTGATGTGTGGTCGGCAAACTGGAGTAATGCATGGAACCTACAGGCTTTAAGTAAAGACGGGACAACTACAAGTTATACAACCATTGCAGCTTTAGGTGCAATTGCTGCAGCAATGGTTGGTTCTATTTTCAGCAGTGATGCATGGAACAACGTAACCTTTATTGCAGGCGAAATCAAAAACCCGAAACGGAATATAGGAATGAGTTTGTTTCTTGGAACACTAATCGTTACCATTATTTATGTATCGGCAAATATTATGTACACCGCTCAGCTTCCCTTGCAGGGGATCGCATCGGCAGATAAAGACCGGGTTGCTGTTGCTGCTTCCAATGCAATTTTTGGAAATGCAGGAACAGTGATTATTGCATTGATGATCATGGTTTCGACTTTTGGTTGCAACAACGGGTTAATCCTTGCCGGAGCAAGAGTTTATTATACCATGGCAAAAGATGGATTGTTTTTTAAACAGGCGGGAGAGCTGAATAAGTTTGCAGTTCCACAATGGAGTTTATGGGTGCAATGTGTCATTGCCTGTTTGTGGAGTGTGAGTGGCAGATATGGACAGTTGCTCGATATGATTTCGTTTGTTGTTGTACTCTTTTACATGCTTACGATTGGTGGAATATTTATTCTCCGTAAAAAAAGACCCGATATAGAACGTCCGTATAAAGCATTTGGTTATCCTGTTTTGCCTGTTATGTATATAATTATGGGAATAGCATTTTGTGCTTTGCTGATATGGTTTAAACCGGAGTTTACATGGCCCGGATTAATTATTGTGCTGATTGGTATTCCTGTTTATTATCTTGCAGTTGCTAATAAAAAGAATAAAACGAAAGATGAGTGAAGTGAATTTTGATGAATTGTTCAACCAGCTTGCCCATGTAAAAGTGGGCGTGATTGGAGATGTAATGCTTGATACATATATGTGGGGGCATGTGGATCGTATTTCTCCCGAAGCCCCGGTTCCCATTGTTTCATTGGATAAAAAAGAATACCGGATGGGCGGCGCTGCCAATGTTGCTTTAAACCTGGCTTCTCTTGGTGCATCTGTTTCAATGTTAAGTGTATTAGGTGATGATGAAGAAGGCAGACTTCTTTCAAGATTACTACAGGAGAAGAACATTAAAACAGATTTTTTGCTCAGCAGCACAAAACGGATTACTACAAATAAAACAAGAATCATAAGCCGTAACCAGCAAATGATGCGGCTGGATAATGAGATTACGCACGATTTGTGGTATGAGGATGAGAACCGCCTCATACTTGCACTGCAAACATTCATTGCAACTGAAAAACCAACGATTATCATCTTCGAAGATTATAATAAGGGCGTTTTAACTGAATTGGTTATTCAAAAAGCAATTGATCTTTGCCATCATCATGGAATCATCACAGCGGTTGATCCAAAGCGTAAAAACTTTTTCAATTATAAAGGTGTAACCATTTTTAAACCCAATCTTAAGGAAGTTAAGGATGGGCTGAATTTACTTATTGAAGATGTTAATACCGAATCGTTGCAGGCAATTCATAGCAGGCTGAATGAGAAGCTGCATCACAATATTTCGTTTATTACGCTGTCAGAGAAAGGGGTGTTTTATAACAGCGAAAAAGAAGCAGGTATTATTGCATCCCATTTCAGAAGTATAGCCGATGTAAGTGGTGCAGGGGATACTGTTATTGCTGTTGCCTCGTTGGTATATACAGTAACAAAAAATGTAAAACTGATGGCAGAAGTAGCCAATGTTGCAGGCGGGCTGGTATGTGAAGAAGTTGGAACTGCTGCAATTAACAAAGAACGTTTAATTGCAGAATGCAAACTATTATTAAACTAAAACAATGAAGGTTTGCTGGAAAATAATCAGCAATACCAAGCCATATCGATTTATGCAAACTTATGCAGTAATTGTAGCCGGAGGTTCGGGAAAAAGGATGGGTTCGGCACTTCCCAAACAGTTTTTATTGTTAAAAAGTAAACCTGTTCTTTACTATACAATTGCTTCTTTTCTGAAAGCAATACCAGGAATTAAAATTATTGTGGTGTTACCCGAAGAACATCTGGAACTGGGTAAGGAAATCATTGATGGTTTTTTTGATGAACAGCAAATTCAGTTAACAGTTGGTGGCGAAACAAGATTTCATTCAGTGCAGAATGGTTTAAAGCTTGTTACTGATGAATCAATCATATTTGTACATGATGGTGTGCGTTGCCTTGTAAGCCCCGGTCTTATCCAACGTTGTTACAATACCGCTCTCGAAACAGGAAGCGCTGTTCCTGCAATTGAATGCAGAGATAGTGTACGCATGGTTAGTGATGAAGGAAATGATCCGGTTGACAGAACAAAGCTCAGGTTAGTGCAAACTCCTCAAACGTTTCACAGCAAAATTCTTCTGCCTGCTTATGCAATTGACTATAAAGAACGTTTTACAGATGAAGCAAATGTAATGGAGGCATTTGGTTTAAAAGTTACATTGGTACAAGGAGAGGAAAACAATATTAAAATTACCAATCCCATTGATCTTGTAGTTGCTGAAAAAATACTGGAAGGATAATTCCGTCTCGACCTCTGTTGTACTGGGAGTATTATTCTTTTAACCAACGCAAAAGCTTTGGTAACCTGTTCATGCGAAGTGCGGGATATTTTTCTTCAGTAGCTCCATAGCTGCTGTAAAAGAAAGCAAGATTACGGATGTCGCTTCCTTCAAAATCAAGCAGATCGTTCGATGCTGCATGTTTATGAATAAAGCGGTCAATTAGATAATGTGAAGCGCCGAGTGTTTTCCCGTTTGGATGATTTCCTACAAGAATATAATACCATCGCCGGTGCGAATATAAAAATGCTGCTGATGCAAGCAATTCATTCCGTTGTGAAAAAATCCCGATCGTTTCTGCTTTTGTATTTTGTTTTGCAACAGCGAAAACATGTTTAAAGCGTAATATCTGTTCGTCTGTAATGGGCGAAACACGCTGCATGGTTTCTTTTGCAAGAAGGAGAATGTCTGCAATATCAATATCTTCTTTTACAATCAGTTTGCTTTCTTCTGCTTTCTTAATATTTCTTTTCATATTTGTTCTGTATTTATTGTTGATGTTCTCGTACGAATTATTAAGCTGCAAAACATAATTGATTCTTTCTGTTAATGGAAAGCCATCAACTGCAAACAGGTTGTGCTGATTGAGGTAAATATCAATATATTTAAACCGTGGTGGTATTGTATGAAGAAAGTCGCTGAGCAGTGCTTTTGTTATTGCCTTTCTGCTGAAGATGCCAAGTGATGCACAGAAAAAAGGCTGGTACAAATAATGCACACCATACTTCTTGTTCCAGGTAAGCGGCATCACTGCTTCATAATTGTTCAAAATAAGAGCATCCCATTGACCACCAGTCATTGCATTGAGATACCAGGAATAAGCATAGATTAACCCATTTGGCGATTGATTGATACAATCATCCCATTTTTGCAGGTCGATACCTGCATGTTTTATGAATTGAATACTGCTCATCAGAATGGCATCAGCCTGTCAACTTTTTTGAGGCTGAGATTTTGAATGTCTATACTGAATGCAATGTTTTTCAAAAACTTTTTGTCAGGAATGGTGGAGTTGAAATAATCTTTATAAACCTTGCTGTATAATAACGGGAAGTAAATATTTATCGTGTTCTTCAGCAACGAAAGCTGAAATCCTGCATCATACAAAATTTTATTTCCTTCAGCATTTGCTTCCCATGCTTCGGCATAAGTGCCAAGATCAAGAAATACCTTTAAAGGAATTTTTACCGGTAATATTTTTAGAATATTAATCTGGTCAGGAATATTGCTTGTGAAATTGATAGCTGCTAACCAGTTATCTGTTTTGCCGACTTTGCTTGCAAGCATATCAGTACGTACTTTAAAACCACCATCCCGCATCATCACCTGCTGATTGGCGAAACCTTCAAATTCATTACGGCCAAAAAAATAATTACTATATGTATAGTCTTCATATCCTTTTGGCCCGCTCAGGTTCAAGTGATAAGCATCATTTAAAAACTGTTTGCTGGTGGTTTTATTTCCGAGATAAATAAATTTTCCGGCAAATACTCTTACATCTGCACCAAGATGATCGTTGTAATTAAAGTAATAATTTCCGGTAAAAGCTAACCTTACAAAATCTTTTGCATGTTCCGTCAGCAATTCAGCTTTATACGGATAAAGAACTCTTGTATCCTGCACTACAAAACGAAGCTGGTTGAGATAACGATCCGATTGTGACTTGGTTATTTTGGTATATAGATTTCCGTTAGGCAAACTGTCTCTTTTAAAATGCAGGTTGTCTTCATTGAAGAAAAAAGTTTTCCACTGAACAAAACGTTCACGGCTGCTCAGTGGATCATTTTCTTTCAGAACAAACTTTACAAAAGCGGAGAATTTACGGAACCCGGTAATATATTTTGTACCGGCAGTGTCTGTAAAATCATCTGAGCTGAACCTCATTGCATTTACAGCCATTATTACACGCTGAAATGTTTTCTGCGGATATATTGTGTAACTTATACGACCAATGCCATTTATTTGGTTACTCTTTATGGCATACATTGGGGCAATAATGAATTGAAACCGGGTTGGTGGTAGTGTGTAATTGCCAATTGCTATACCGGGCATTAAACCATCATACATATTAAATCCGGCAAGTGGAGTTGCGATGATGACATTTTTGTCAACAGTGTTATTTCCTATGATTGGGGCAAATTCCAATTTCTTTTTGTGTTCGGGAACGAATGATCCTTTCTGATGAAGTAATGCAAAAGAGGAATCGAGATTTTTCCCCGATGATTTTTCAAGTGAAGTTTTAAGATCAACAGGAGATGGATGTTTCAGTTTCCATTGCTGAAAATAGGTTTTCATGGCATCGTCAAAAAGTTTCTGCCCAAGTTGTTGTTCCAGCATTTTCATAAACAATGCACCCTTCGTGTAAGCAATTAAATTGTAATTGGCTTCAGTGAGTGAATCGCTTGGTGTTGTTAATGGCTGATCTTTTTTCCATCGCTCAAAACTTTCTAACACTGTTTTTTCATTGAGATCAAGACCAAAAGGTTTTTTCTTTTGTGGTGTTTTATAACGGCTGTATTCTTTTGTAAAGCGTTCATCGTAATATGAATTGATGCCTTCATCAAACCAGGGGTAGATACGCTCATTATTTGCAAGCATTCCCTGGAACCAGTTGTGCCCTATTTCATGTTCAATTACATTCTCAAGGTCTTGCTCATTTTTTACGGGAGAAATGGCGGTAATACAGGGATATTCCATACCGCCGTCAAACCCCATTTTTGCTTCAACAGCAGTGGCAATATTGTATTGGTACTCGCCAATTGTTTTACTCCTGAAAACAATTGCATTTTTTAGCATCTGTGTACTGTTTTTCCAAACCTGTTTGCCGCTTTCAGTATAAGCGCAGTAAATTTCTATTGTTCGGTTGTTTAGGATAAGTGTATCGAAGTTTACAATATATTTCTTACTTGCAAACCATGCAAAATCGTGAATATTGGCTTGTTTAAACAGCAATGTTTTTGTTGGCTCATTCTTTGGTGTAAGGATAGACTGTTTTGATTTAACCTGCTGAGCGGTTTTATATTTTGAAACTGCCTGCACAGGGCTTTTGTAATTTGCTCTTTCTTTCAGCCAGTCTTTTTCATCTTCATTCTGCAGCTCACCGCTGCTTAATACAACGTAACTTTTTGGCACAGTAACTTTTACTTCGTAATTGCCAAACTCGCTGTAAAACTCTCCCTGATCCAGATAAGGCATGGGATGCCAGCCATCTTTATCATAAACAGCAGGTTTAGGATACCATTGTGTTACCTGGTATGTTTGGCCAACGTGCCCGCCTCTTGAAAAGTTTTTCGGTAACTGAACATGAAATGGAGTTGTTATCTCAATGTTCTCGCCCGGAAGCAACGGTTTAGGTAAAATAACTTTAATAATATCAATATGCTGCGGATGATCTTCTGTTTTTGCAAGTGCATTATTAACACGGAAATCTAACCTGTTGATGTAACCTCTGTCTTCTTTTTTGGAGAAGTAAAAATCAGTTCTTCCATTTTGCAGCATCTGATCGCTGAATGCTGTTTTATCGGTACGATATGCATTTGGCCACAAATGGAACCAGATGAAATGTAAGGTATCCGGCGAGTTATTGATGTATTCAATTTTTTCAAAACCATCCAGAGTATGGTCTGCATCGTTAAGAGTTACCTCAATTTTAAAATTGACCAGTTGCTGCCAATATGATTGCTGGGCAATACATGGTAAAGAAATGAAAGTTAAGATGATGCCAATTAGATATTTCACTCAATGAGGTTTTATCAAAAATAATATGTTCTTTCGGTAGTGCCTATAATTTACCCTTTTGATTTAGCAGGCTGAAAATAGTATCAAGCTTTAAACCAATGCTCTGCTCAAGAGCATCTTTAAAATCTGCAGGATAAGGATGATGAAATTTCCATTTGTCGAAATAGGCTTTCATTGCTTTATCTAATTCAACTCTGCCAACACTTTTTTCAAGTAAAAACATCCAGATTGCTGTTTTCATATAAATGACCATGCCATATTCATCTTTATTCGGGAAATTAACGGATGGGGTAGAAATGGGTTCTTCCATTGGAATACCATTCAGCGCATTATAAATTAACCCCAAAAATTCATCCGTGCTTTTTTGTTTTATTTCAGCAGGAAGCGAATTGCCGAAAATTGAGTTTGATTTATATTTTTCAGCTTCATACCTGAACTGATAGTAAGTATTGATTCCTTCATCCATCCAGGGATAGTCTCGTTCGTTGCTTGCAAGCATGCCGTAAAACCAGTTATGACCTACTTCATGAGTAATTACAGCATCAAGCAATTCTGTATTTGCTTCCGGGCTTGTAATGAGCGTAACCATTGGGTATTCCATGCCTCCACTTGATACATTGCCCGGGCCCTCTACAGCATTAACTACCGGATAAGCGTATTCGCCAATCCATGCTGAATAATTTCTTACAGCATCTTCAACAAAATCAACGCTGTTTTTCCATTCTGTATTTTTTTTATTGGAGAAGAATGTAAATGCATCAATTACTTTTCCTGAAGGAAGCGCAAGCGTATCGTACTGCACAACAAAATCATCATCAGTAAACCATGCAAAGTCGTGTACATTCTCAGCAGTGTAACGAAGTGTTTTTGTTGTTAAATTGTCGTTGGGCTGGTATTGAATAAAATCCTCTGTTTTTGTTTTGTTAACAGCACCTGCCTGTTTCATTTTTGCAAGTTCATCAGCATTTTGCAGAGTGCCGGTAGCTGCTACCACGTAATTTGAAGGAACAGTAATGCTTACATCAAATGACCCGAATTCACTGTAATATTCGCCCATGTTCAGGTATGGAATAGGATGCCATCCTTTGCTATCGTAAACTGCAGGTTTGGGATACCATTGGCAAACTGCAAAAGCATTATCAATAAAGCCGCTTCTTGAAAAATAAGTTGGGAACTTCACATAAAATGGAGTAGTGATGGATATTTTTTCACCGGGTAACAGTGGTTTAGGAAGAATCAGTTTTATAATATCAATGTTTTCAGGATGAGGTTCAGTTGAAACAATCATACCATTAATTTTAAACTCAAGACTGTCAATATACCCTTTTACTGCTTTTTTGAATTTACTTAAACCTTCTTTATCACCTGCTTTATATTGTTCATAAAGAGCCGTCTTGTCATTTTTATATGCGTTGGGCCATATATGAAACCAGATATATGTCAGTGTATCGGGCGAATGATTAATGTATTCTAACTCTTCAGAGGCTTTAATGGATTTTTCTTTGGTGTTAAGTTTTACATCAATTTTATAATGTACTTCCTGCTGCCAGTTAGTTTGCTGAGCTGTTAATGATAACGATAATAAGATGGCAAGTGTTGTTAAAAATGCTTTCATTTATTCAGGTTTAGTTTAGATGTATTTCTTTTGTTTATCTTCCTTTTCCAAGAAAGGTAATCCTTATTGTGTGAATGATGATTTTTGCATCAAGCGCAAGCGAAACATTTTCAATATACACCAGATCATATTTACTTCTTTCAATCATTTCATCTACATTTTCTGCATAGCCAAATTTTACCATGCCCCATGAAGTTAAACCTGGCTTTACTTTAAGCAAAAAGCGATAGTAAGGTGCCTGCTCAATAATTTTGTTAACATAAAACCTTCGTTCAGGTCTTGGGCCTACCAGGCTCATTTCGCCTTTTAATATATTCCAGAACTGAGGCAATTCGTCAAGCCGCCATTTACGCATTGTTTTTCCCCAGGCTGTAATTCGTGAATCTGTTTCAGATGATAATGCAGGGCCGTCTTTCTCTGCATCTACAATCATTGAACGAAACTTATGGATCAGGAAGACTTTTCCTTTTAGGCCAACTCTTTCCTGCGAATAAAATACTGGACCGGAAGATGAAATCTTTACCCTGATTGCAACAAACAGCATTAACGGGAATAAAATAATCAATGCGAGTACTGAACTTATAATATCAATCAGTCTTTTTACATTCTGCTGCCATTCACTCATCATCCCTGTATGGAAATCGATGAGCATAGCGCCAAATACATTGCTTGTGCGTACAGATCCTGAAAGAATATCAATTGTGTTGGGCAGAAGTTTAATATTTACATTCTGCTCACTTAAACGGCTCAGTAATTGTTCGGTATTTGCTCTTTCCTGTTCTTCTGTTGCAATAATTATCTGTTCAATTTTATACTGCATTAGAACTTCTTCAATATCTTTTATCGTACCTAAGGGCTTCAGGTATTTGCTTAAACCATTAGAAGTATTTTCGGAGGGATAAAGAAAGCCGGCAAAGAAATAGCCAAGGGTTTCTCTGGCATTTACAATTTCTTTGTAGAGTTTAACTGCATTTTTATTGCCGCCTATAATCAATGTATTGATCTTTACTTTCCCGGTAATAAACTGGTGCTTGATAATGTTGAGAATTACAAAACGGAAAATCCAGGTAAAGCCAAACTGCAATCCAAATACGAGCAATGCTTCTTTATAATAAAAAGTATATTCGCTAATTTTGTCATTGAGCAGTAATACAAAGAAAATAATTGTTGAGCCCAGTAAACAAACGGAAAATGTATTTGTTAACTCTATAAGTCTTGATTTTTCATAAAGGTTCCTGTATGTACCAACAAGGTGATAAAGGACAAGCCAGCATAAGGGAACAAGCAAAATGCCCAGCAAAAATTTGTTGTCAAGTGTCTGTACAAATACTCCGTTCGCTTCACCAAGCAAAACACGGCGCAGGAAATAAAATAATCCCCATGCAAGCAAAGCCGCAAGCCAATCGGCCAACACATACCATACTGGTTGTATACGCTGAGAACTTTTCATCAGCAATTATGCTAAAGTAGTTCGTTGAATCTTCTGTAAAATCTGGTGAGCCACATCCATTGCCCTTAGTCCGTCAACTTCACTAACGGGAACAGGTTTGTTGTACAAGATTGCATCCCTGAACTGTTCCAGTTCCATTTTAATTGCATTTACTTCTTTTACTGCCGGGTTAGAAACAGCAATGGTCTTCTTTCCATTGTTTGTTTCAATATCAAAAGTGAAAGCATCTTTATCGTTTGATGTTTTCATTTTTATAATCTCAGCTTTCTTTTCAAGAAAATCAACACCAATGTATGCATCTCTCTGGAAGAGCCGGATCTTCCGCATTTTCTTCATGCTTATGCGGCTGCTGGTAAGATTAGCCACACATCCGTTGTTGAATTCTATACGTACGTTGGCAATATCAGGGGTGTCGGTCATAACAGCAACTCCGTTTGCATGCACTTGTTTTACATCACTTTTTACAAGACTGAGAATAATGTCAATATCATGAATCATCAAATCAAGTATCACACTCACTTCGGTTCCCCTTGGGTTAAACTGTGAAAGACGATGCACCTCTACAAACATGGGATTTAATTCCAGGTCTTTAATGGCAAGGAATGCAGGATTAAACCGTTCCACATGACCAACCTGCAGTTTTACATTTGCTTCTCTTACCAATTTCACCAGTTCATTTGCTTCTTCCATTGTATTGCACATTGGCTTTTCAACAAAAACATGTTTGCCCATGCGTACAGCAAGCTCACAAAGATTGAAATGATAATTGGTTGGAGCAACAACATCTGCAATGTCACATAATGTCATCAACTCTTCAGGATTAGTAAAGCGCTTCAGTTGATACTTTTCTTCAACAGCTTTTGCTATACGATCGCTGGGATCATAAAAACCAACCAATTGAATACCTTCTATTTCCTGCCAGTTGTTAAGATGAAACTTTCCGAGATGGCCTG
This sequence comes from Chitinophagaceae bacterium UBA1953, assembly GCA_002336115.1. GTDB lineage: Bacteria > Bacteroidota > Bacteroidia > Chitinophagales > Chitinophagaceae > Lacibacter. The sequence goes on along the minus strand of DDEN01000045.1, from coordinate 115,206 downwards.
TGCCAAAAACAGCTACTTTAAGCATGTAAGTAATATTAATAAGGCAAATATAACCAAGGCTGTTTGATAGTGTAATGTAAAGCATTAAAATATGTTTTACTATTTTATAGTGAGACATTTATATAAAATGCGTTTATTACTAATTGAAAAATTCCGTTGCAATATCGTTAGCCCTTGAAATGGTTAATCGGGTTCATTTATATGCAAAAGAAAGGAAATGCTCAATATCTTTTGTTTAGAATTACCAGTCTCTGTAGCGCTTATTGAATTTGCAATTAGGTCTGTTCTTATGTTACAACGTCAAATTTTAGAGGGTATCATTACGGATTCCACCGCCTTAGGAAACGAAGAAAATCATTACCCCGAAAAATAAATGTGGAAAATTAAATTTTGCTTAAACGTTTAAGCTATTATATTTGTTGTATGAAAAAGGTATTACTAAAGGATATTGCCAAACGATTGAACGTTTCCATTCCATTAGTATCATATGTTTTAAATGGCAAAGCTGAGCAAGCAAGAGTTAGTGAAGAAATGGCGAAAAAGATTAAAGCTATTGCTGCCGAAATGCGATACACCCCTAACCAGATAGCTAAAAGCCTTAAAAGCGGAAAGACAAACACAATCGGATTAATTGTAGCTGATATTTCAAACCCTTTCTTTTCTCAATTGGCACGAATTATAGAAGATGAAGCTGCCAAATTCGGGTATATAGTGGTATTTGGAAGTAGTGACGAAAATGCAGCAAAGTCTGCAAAGTTGCTTGATGTACTTATTAATCATCAGGTAGATGCGATTATTATTGCTCCGGTAGAAGACACCAGTAACCAGTTAATTGCTCTTTACGATAAAGGTATTCCTGTTGTGATGGTTGACCGATGTTTGGCATTAGAAATCGACAGCATTGGCTTGAATAATGAGCAAGCTGCATTTATTGCAACAAAATATTCTTTTGAAAATGGGTGTTCTACTATAGGTATGATTGCTTATGAAACATCTTTGCCTCACATGAAAGCGAGGATAAAGGGATTTAAAAAAGCAATCAGGGGCAGACAAATTGCCGTTAATAAGAAGTGGATACAAACTGTAGCATTTAACAGTAAAACTTCTTTGGAGAAAGCGTTGGATATATTGTTATTTGGAGAGCAAAGTGTTGATGCTGTTTTTTTTGCCACCAATACACTAGCAGCAGAAGGGTTAAAACGACTAAAGCAAATACAAAATAAGCTTAAAAAATATCCAACAGTTATTGCATTCGATCAATCGGACATGTATGATGTATTGGATAAGCCTCCGGTATTTGTAAAACAACCTTTGGAAGAAATGGGTAAAATGGCAGTTCAATTGGCTATTGAACGAATTAAAAAACCAGCAAAAAAAATTAATCATGTAATGTTAAATGCTACCCTTGTTGAAAACCATACGAGCGAATAATTTTTTTCTTTTTTGCTTAAACGTTTAAACTAAAAAGATGCGTATAAAACGATTGTTTAAAGAAACGATTCTGCTGATTATTTTAAGTCCTATTATGTGTACAGCACAACCAACATTATCCGAAAAAGCTCCCATTACTCTGAAGCCAGGAAGTTTTGCTTATGATCTAAACTTTTTAAAAAAATATGATTCCGTAATTGTTCTGTCAAATAAGGGTGCAAAGATTATTGTTTCTGCAAAATATCAAGCTAAGGTTTTTACATCAACCGTAGCTGCAGGCAACGGTAAAAGCTTTGGCTGGATTAACTATAAGGCTTTTAGTGCCGAACCCAATATACATATGAATGCTTATGGAGGTGAAAACAGGTTGTGGTTAGGCCCTGAGGGAAACAAGTATTCGTTGTTTTTTAAAAAAGGCGATAATCAGGTTTTTGAGAATTGGACAACTCCATCAGGCATTGACAATGAACCCTGGCTTTTAAAAAGCAGTACAAATAAAGAGGTTGTATTAACAAAACAACTTGAGTTGACAAACTATTCCGGAACAGACTTCCGGCTTTCAATTACGAGAAGGATCAGTTTGATTGATAATAAGGGAATTGCTTTGCTGTTCAATATTGCTTCTTTACCTAAAACGATCAAAGCTGTTGGCTATACTACTGAAAATGGTATTACAAACACTGGAGTAAATTCATGGAATGAAGAATCAGGTGCTCCCTGTATCTGGATGCTTGATATGTTTCCTCCATCAGAAAATACAGTAATTATTATTCCATATAATGCTGCGGTAAAAGATGCTGTTACTTCAAATTACTTTGGGGAAATACCAGCCAGTAGAATTGTATCGAAAAACAATCATCTTTTTTTTAAAGCTGATGGAAAATCTAGAGGTAAGCTGGGTATAAAACCAATTGCTGCAAACAATTTGTTAGGCAGCTACGATTTCATTAATAAGGTTTTAACGATTGTTTTGTTTGATTTGGTGAACGATAAACAGGCAAAGTATTTAAACCAGGAATGGAATAGTCATAAACCTGCTTATGTTGGTGATGCTGTTAATGCGTATAACGACGGGCCATTAGAAAACGGTACGCAAATGGGACCGTTTTATGAACTGGAATCTGTTTCACCGGCAGCTTTTTTAAAACCAAATGAAACATTAATTCATCATCATACGGTAGTCCATTTTACAGGATCAGAAGCAGTGATAGATCAATTATCTAAACAAATACTTGGTGTTAGTATTCAGCAGATGCCGGTTATGAAATGATTTAAGAAATTAACGATAAAAATATTTATGAACTATTCATTTTTTCCTAAAATAGGTATCCGGCCAATTATTGATGGCAGGTTAGGCGGTGTTAGAGAATCGCTGGAACAGACCACAATGCAGATGGCAAAGAACCTGGCTGTTTTATATTCTAAAAACTTACGATACCCCGATGGAACAGAAGTTGAGTGCGTAATTGCAGATTCTTGTATTGGTGGTGTTGAAGAAGCATCTGCATGTGCTGAGAAGTTTAAACAAAATAATGTAGGATTAAGTATTTCGGTAACACCTTGTTGGGCGTATGGAAGTGAAACGATGGATATGGATGAAACTATTCCTAAAGCTATTTGGGGGTTTAACGGAACAGAAAGGCCAGGGGCTGTTTATCTGGCAGCAGCACTTGCTGCACACAATCAAATGGGAATTCCCGCATTTGGTATTTATGGAAGAGATGTGCAGTTTATGGAAGATCAGCAAGTACCTGAAGATGTTGAAGAAAAGCTAATGCGATTTGCCAAGGCGGGTCTTGCTGTTGCGTTAATGAAGGGTAAATCGTATTTGTCAATAGGGTCAGTATCTATGGGCATTGCAGGCTCAATGGTTAACCAGGAGCTTTTTCAGAAATACTTAGGAATGAGAAATGCTTATGTTGATTCTTCTGAATTGATAAGAAGAATTGAACATAAAATCTATAATGCAGATGAGTATGTTAAAGCACTATCCTGGGTTAAACAACATTGTAAAGAAGGCGACGATTATAATACAAATCCATCCTCAAGAGAACAAAAGGATAGGGAATGGGAATATGTGGTTAAAATGACAATGATTATTCGTGATTTAATGATTGGAAATTCATCATTAATAGAAATTGGATATGGTGAAGAGGCAAAGGGGCATAATGCAATTGTAAGTGGATTTCAGGGACAAAGGCAATGGACTGATTTTTTACCTAATGGAGATTTTTCAGAGGCAATACTTAATTCTTCATTCGACTGGAATGGCATCCGCAATCCTTTTATTGTAGCAACAGAAAATGATTCCTTAAATGGAGTAAGCATGTTGTTTAATTATTTATTAACCAACACTCCTCAGATATTTGCTGATGTAAGAACATGCTGGAGTTCTGCATCTGTTGAAAAAGCTACCGGCTGGGTTCCTGATGGAGATGCTGAACATGGATTTATTCATTTGATCAATTCTGGTTCAGCAACATTAGATGGTTGTGGTCAGCAAACAAAAGATGGCAGGCCTGCAATGAAGCCATTTTGGGATGTGGATGAAAAAGATGTGACAAATTGTTTGCAGGCTACAACATGGTATCCTGCAAATAAAGGATATTTCAGAGGTGGCGGGTTTTCCTCAAAATTTGTTACAAAGGGAGGAATGCCTGTTACAATGTGCCGTTTGAATTTAATAAAAGGAATTGGGCCTGTATTGCAGATAGCCGAAGGGTTTACAATTGATCTTCCGGATAACGTACATGCAATACTTGATAACAGAACAGATAAAACATGGCCAACAACATGGTTTGTTCCAAGGTTAACTAACAATCAGGCGTTTAAAGATGTGTATTCTGTTATGAATAACTGGGGTGCTAATCATGGTGCAATTAGTTATGGACATATTGGGGCCGATTTAATTGCCCTTGCTTCTTGTTTGCGTATTCCTGTCAACATGCATAATGTTTCTGAAGAAAAAATATTCAGGCCATCTGCCTGGAATTTTTTTGCTACCGATCATGAAGCTTGTAAAGCATATGGGTCTTTATATTAACCTCCTTTGATTGTTTTGCGTAAAATGTAAACGAGCACAGGTAACAAAAACCAAATAACGATTAATGGAAAATAGAAAAAAAAGTCTTTTGAGCATGCCCGGAGGAGGAACTTACCTTCGTCCATTTGCTTTAATAACAACGTTGTTTTTATTGTGGGGGTTTGCTCATGGATTGTTAGATGTATTAGATAAGCACTTTCAGGATACATTGCATGTTTCTAAAATGCAATCAGGCTTTGTACAATTCTCACTTTATATCGGCTATTTATTAATGGCTTACCCTGCTGGTGTGTTTATGAAAAAAAACGGGTATAAAAGGGGGATCATCTTAGGGTTGTCTTTATTTGCATTAGGGTCATTTCTTTTTTATCCGGCAGCAAAGCTGGCTATGTACATTCCGTTTCTGATGGCTTTATTTATAATAGCATGCGGGTTATCGTGTTTAGAAACCGCTGCAAATCCATTTGCAACAGTTTTAGGCCCTGAATCAGGTGCGGCACGCCGGATAAATATTGCACAATCATTTAACGGATTAGGTTGGATTCTTGGCCCGTTGGTTGGAGGCTTGGCAATTTTTGGTGCAGAAAAGAAAATTGGAGAAGGCGAATTTGACTCGTTAACGACTCCATATTTATGGATAGGTTTTGTTGTAACTTTTGTTGCTATCATTTTTGGGTTAACGAAACTGCCTGTTATAAAAGAAAATAATGACGAAGGTATTAATGAATCTGCACCAATATCTGAACTAAAAAAGCATCCTGCTTTCATATTAGCTGTAATTGCTCAGTTTTTATATGTAGCAGCCCAAACAGGTATTAATTCATTCTTTATAAATTATGTAACTGAAACTTTAGCCGGTGTTCAGAACTCTATTATTCCGGTAATGAAGCATTTAGGATATTTTGGTGAAATCTTTATGCCGAAAAATTCTGAGCAGGCAGCCTCTTTAATATTAGCTATCGGGGGAATGGGAGCATTCTGGGTAGGAAGACTTTCCGGGGCGTATTTAATGAAATTTTTTCAGCCAAAGCGATTATTAGCATTGTATGCAATTATAAATTGTTTCTTAATTACAATTGTTATTATGAAGCTGGGTTGGTTAAGTGTTATAGCATTGTTTTCTACTTATTTCTTTATGTCTATAATGTTTCCAACAATTTTTGCCTTGGGTATAAAAGGGTTAGGGCCATTAACAAAAAAAGCATCTTCTTTTTTGGTTATGGCAGTTGCAGGAGGTGCGTTTTGCCCACCGGTAATGGGAGCCATTGGCGATTCGTTCGGAATGTCAGTGGCATTTATTATTCCTCTCATTTGTTTTGCATTTATAGCCATTTATGCTATTAAGAACTTTAAGAGTCATAATGTCAAATTGCAGAGAAGCCCTGCGGTTGAAATGGAATTTATTTTGAATGAAGAGTTGATAAAATGTGAACCTAAAGAGGATATGATTAGTTAAATGTTTGCAGATTTTATTTATAAGATACTTTGAAAGAGTTTATATGTAATAGAATTGATGTTTGTTCATCTTTTATAAAAAAGATTTATCTAAGTAAATGGGGAAATAAATAGATGTCAACAATTAACTAATTAGGTGAGTTTAATAGAGAAAGGTTGTTTGTTTTGAACGGACTCTTAAAAGTGGAATGAAATTGTTGTGAAAGTAAGTGGTTGCAAAAGCAATGAAAATTTAATGACAATTCATTATTAAAATAACACAGCATATGAAGAAAAAGAAGAAACCTACATAAAAAAGAGAGCTGGTTGTGGTGCAACACAGCTCAGCTCTCATAAGCGAATGCTTACGTTTTCGTTGTCAATTCTATTAATTAACAAAAACAAGTAAATATATGAAAAATAAGCAACTGGTAGTTGCTTCAAGACTTGCTGTGAGAATAACGATTGTTCAAATTGCTATTACGATTGTCTTTGCAAGTTCGCTTTACGCTAAAGAAGCAAATAATAAAAACATTACAAACAAAACATTTACTTTATCTGCAAAGGAAGGAGGCTTTAAAAAGGTTGTTTCCGAATTAGCAATGATGCCCGAAAAAAATATTTCTGGAAAAGTTGTTGATTATACAGGAAAACCTGTTGCTGGCGTAACAATATCTGAAAAAGGAAAAAACAACAATACACTTTCTAATGAAAAAGGAGAGTTCGTAATAAAAGTATCACGTAATGATGCGGTTATTATTTTCTCTCATGTTGCATACGAAACATTAGAAGTAAAAGCAGCAGAAATTGTTGTTGATAATGTAATTGTGTTAAAAGAAAAGGTTTCGGATTTACAAACAGTTGTGGTTACTGCATTAGGAATTAAAAGATCAGAGAAGGCTTTAGGTTATGCTGTACAAAAAATAAATGGAGATAATCTGCAAAAAGTTGCGGGTGTTGACGTTGGTACATCATTAACCGGAAAAGTTGCCGGTTTATTGGTAAAGAATCCATCTGACTTTGCATCGGTTCCTGTTATTTCAATCAGAGGAGAAAGCCCTTTAATTGTGATAAATGGCGTACCCTATGCAAATAAAAATATAAGCGATATTTCTGCGGAAGATATTGAATCAATAAGTATTCTGAAGGGTGCAACGGCTTCGGCATTATATGGTTATCGTGGAGGAAGTGGTGCAATCCTCATTACAACAAAAAAGGCGGGAGAGAATAAGTCGGGCTTATCAGTTGAAGTTACAAGTAATACAATGTTTACCGCAGGTTTCCTGGCAATTCCCAAAAAACAAGCTGTATATGGAAGGGGAGATGACAATACCTACAATATTAACTCCGATAATACATGGGGAACAGCAATGGATGGAAAAAATGAAATTCAGTGGGATCCCGTTAATAAAGTTTTTAAGTCCATGCCATATCTCCCTTCAGGAAAGAATAATTTTAAGAATTTTCTTGAAGAAGGATATGTGACTAACAATAATCTTAGCCTTTCTTATACAAAAGGGAATATTTTCTCTCTAAGAAATTCTCTTAACTGGATTCAGAATAAAGGGCAATATCCAAATTCTACTTTAAATAAGTACACTTATTCAGTAGGCGCTGATATTAATTTAGACAGGTTTAAATTAAATACAGATTTTTCTTATACGAAAAAGGCTTCTCCTAATATAGGCTCTAACGGATACACTTCTTATGATCCAATGTACACTTTGCTGATTTGGTCAAGCCCTGATTTTAACATTCTTGATTATAAAAATAACTACTGGATTACAAAAGGAAGGCAACAGAATTATACTTATGGTTTGCAGCCGGATGGTACTTATACAGGGCCCAGTCAGAATAATCCTTATTATGACCGCTACGAAAGAACCAATCAAATCAACAGAGATATTTTTAATGCAGACATGACCATGAGTTATAAAATTGCAGACTGGTTAACTGCAACTGCAAGAACCGGGGTTGATTTTTATAAAGAATCGGGTCAGTTAAGAGTATCAATGGGATCTTACACTTTTACAGGAAATACTCCTGTACCAGGTAACCCATGGACATGGAACGGACTGTTAAACGGAGCTTATATAATAGGGCAGAATTCCGGATATAGCATGAACTCTGATTTGTTGCTAACAGGCAACAGATCGTACAAAAAATTCAGAGCTGAATATTTAGCAGGAGGTTCATTGAGTTTTAACCGGGATGATAATTTATATGCAGCAACAAACGGAGGTATTTCAATTCCAGGATTCTTTTCAATTGCAGCATCTGTAAATTCCCCGAACGTTAGCCAAACACTTTATCGTAAACAAATAAATTCAGCATTTGGCCGATTATCGCTTTCATGGAATAATCTTGTATATGCTGAAGCAACTTTGCGTAATGACTGGAGTTCAACGCTGTCCAAATCTCAGCGTTCCTATCTGTATCCTTCTGTATCGGCAAGTTTTGTAATATCCGAGCTTTTGCCTCAAACAAAAAACTGGCTGGATCTGCTTAAAGTAAGAGGCGCTTACGTAATTGCTAAGGACATTCCGGGTGTTTATGCAATTAATAGTACTTATTCTATTACAAATGCAACGTGGAATACAATGAATGGCGCAACTCCGCCAGGCAGTTTATATCCAACAAACATTACTCCTTCAGCATCAAAAACGTATGAAGTAGGCTTGCAGGGAATTGTTTTCAAAAACAGATTATCGGTTGATGTTTCTTACTACGACAAAAAAATGTACGATGGTATTATAAGCGGGCCAATCTCAACGGCAACAGGTTACGGAAGCGTTTATACAAATACAAAAGAAGTAATTGACAGAAAGGGATGGGAATTTGTTTTAAACGGCACACCGTTGAAAATGAACAATTGGGAATTGAATGTTGGAATTAATCTGTCAACGTATAAAAGAATATACACAGCATTAGATCCTGTTTATTCATGGAATGCCCCTTGGGTAAAAGTTGGTAGCAGAGTTGATGTATTGGCAAGCAATGATTATTTACGTAGTCCTGATGGCCAGATGATATTTAATAACGGCAGGGTTGTATATAGTTCTTATCAATCAAAATTTGGATATACTGATCCTGATTGGATTTGGGGGACTAATGTAAACCTGAAGTATAAAAACTTTAGTTTCTATACTTCACTTGATGGAGTGTTTGGTGGCATAATGAATACCAGAACAGAAAGTTATTTATGGCAGTCTGGTAACCACCCGGGTTCAGTAACACCGGAACGTGCTGCTGATGTTGCTAATCCCGGTACGGCAAACTTCCTTGGACAAGGTGTGAAAGTTGTTTCAGGTTCGGTAACATACGATGCGTTTGGTAACATCACAAGCGATACAAGAACCTTTGCGCCAAATGATGTAAAATCTACTTACAAGCAATATATCCTTGACCTTCATAATAGCAGTGCATGGGGTGGCAATGGCAGTAAAGCTGACACTTATTCAAAAACTTTCTTTAAAATAAGGGAGGTGTCACTTACATATACTTTACCTGCAAAGTATCTGCACAATGTGGCTAAAGGAGTTTCATTTAGTTTAATTGGTCAGAACGTTCTTTTAAAAGCGAAAGACTTCAAATATTCAGATCCTGATGGTGGCACAGAAGATTTTTCTGATCCTGCCGTAAGATTTCTTGGATGTAAAATTAAACTCACTTTATAAAATAATTTAAATGAAAAAGATATTTTATATAATAGCAGGAGTTTACCTGATAAGTACATTAAACTCATGTAGCAAATTCGAAACATATAATACCAACCCTAATGTGCCAACAACTGCAACGCCTGATATGCTGGCTACTCAGTTGTTAAAGAATACATTCAGGTTCTGGAACCCTAATCCTACCGATTTTGGAACCGGCAACTTATGGGCAAAGCATACGGTTGAATTACAAACAAATCCTAATCCATACCAATATTATTATTCATATTGGCCATATGGATCTTTTGATGGAATGCAGAACCTCACTACACTAAAAAGAATGGTAGAACTTTCTGCAGGTGCTCCCACCGAATCTTCTTATAAAGGATTTGCATTGTTTATGAAAGCCTGGTATGGGTTTGGAATGACATTAGACATGGGAGATGTTCCCTATTCCGAAGCTGGTATGGCAGAACAAGGTATTTTAAATCCAAAATATGATAAGCAATCCGATGTTTTTGTGGAAATATTAAGCGATTTAAAAACTGCCGAGGGTTACTTTGCTACAGGCAAACAATTTGGCGGAGACATCATGTATAATGGTGATCCTTCAAAATGGAGGAAGCTTTGTAATGCAATGCAATTAAAAATTTTACAGACTTTGGGTAAAAAGATTACTGCAGAACAAAAAGCAAGATTTGCTGAAATTGTGAATGCAGGCAACTTGTTAACAGAGGCTGATAATTTTCAATTAGTGTATTCTGAAAACACCAATGCGTCTCACCCGTTTTTTAATGGTGAATATATGCGGATAATTACATCGCCTTCGGATTTGGTTGTAAATTTTTTGCAACAAAATCAGGATCGCAGATTGTTTTATTTTGCAGAACCGGCAGCCGCAAAATTAAGTGGTGGTTTTAGTGAAAATGATTTTAATGCGTATGTTGGTGCTCCCTCTCAATTATCTGCCGATAAGCTTTCTCTGAACAGGGCTTCAGGAATGTACTCGTTAATGAATAAGCGATATGTTGCTATGCGGTCAGGCGACCCAATGCTTGTTTTTACATATGCTGAACAATGTTTTATTATAGCTGAGGCAATTGAATCGGGATGGTTAACTGGAACAGCACAAACCTATTATGAAAATGGAGTAAGAGCTATTCTTCGTTACTATATGAACCTGACTTCTGCACCCGCTTCATATTTGCATGGAATGCCGATTACTCAAAGCTATATTGATAATTATTTTACCGGGGCCGCTGCATATAAAACAAGTGGTACAACCCAGGACAGGTTACTTCAGATAATAACACAACGCTGGTTGCTTGATTACTTCCAGGGAAATGGGTTGTTCAGTTATAAAACATTTTTACGTACAGGTATTCCTGCCTTCCCATTAGATCCTTCAACCAGTATGAACCCTGAAGACCCCAAAGTTTATCCTAAGCGTTGGAAATATCCTACATCAGAACTAACAACGAATCCGCTTATTTATAACAAAGCTGTAAGCGACCAATATGGTGGGTTTGATGGTATAAACAAAACACCTTGGTGGTTACAATAACCATTTGTAATAGTTTCCTGATACTTTTTTGTATCAGGAAACTATTTGAATTGATTATTTAGTTAATTATAAATCATGCGAAAGTGAAAACTTATTTATTATTGCTTATTTCCCTTTTGTTTTTTCCCTCTTTGTATTCTCAGGGAAAAAAATGGGAACTTGTTTGGTCTGATGAATTTAATTACTCAGGATTACCTGATTCGTCTAAATGGATATTTGAAACTGAAGGCAATGTTGACGGTTGGGGAAATCATGAAAAACAATTTTATACAAACCGGGATAGTTCTAACGCATATGTAAGTAACGGTACGCTTAAAATAACTGCTAAAAAAAACGAATCAGAAAATCACCAATATACTTCTGCAAGATTATCAACTTCAGGAAAAAAGTATTTTCAATTTGGTAAAATAGAAGTAAGAGCTAAATTGCCAAAAGGATCAGGAACATGGCCTGCTGTTTGGATGTTGGGGAATAATATAAACTCAACACCTTGGCCATCTTGTGGTGAAATTGATATTATGGAGCATGTGGGTTATGAAAAAGACAGTATTTACGGTACAATTCATTCTGAAGCTTTTAATCACGTAAAAGGAACTCAGCAAGGAAAAGCTGAATTTGTAAAAGAACCATATACTGATTTTAATACTTATGCCATTCAATGGACAGAAGATGAAATTGAGTTTTTGTTAAATGATAAAGTTTATTTCGTTTTTAAAAACGTACATAAAACAAATAAGGAGTGGCCTTTTAATGAGCCTTTCTTTATTATCATGAATTTGGCAATTGGTGGCGATTGGGGTGGAAAAAAGGGGGTAGATAATTCCATCTTTCCTGCAACAATGGAAGTAGATTATATCAGAGTCTATCAGAGGAAATAACTTTGTTTAATTGAGCGTTGAATATGAAAAAGATTTTTGTAATTATCTTATCTCTTTTGCAGGTTAGCCTATTTGCTCAGCAAGCAAAAGTGTACCCAAAAAATATTTTAAGCGGACAAGATTTTTCTTATAGGAAAACGGGTAATCAGCTTTTACAGATATCCATGCCAATGGGTGGAATAGGCGCTGGCTCAATAAGTATTTCAGGCATTGGAAGTCTGATGGACTTTTCAATTTTCGGCAACCCCAATTTCTCGGCCAATAGAATCTGGGGAAGTGAAGAAACAGGATTTGCTGTGTTGCACATTAAAGGAAACAAACCGGTTACAAAAGTGATAGAAGGCCAGGTTCATAAAGCTCAGGTTTATTTGCAAGGTGTAAAGGGGCAGGGATTTATTACAACAGGTGTGGAAGGTTTGCCAAGGTTTGAACATTGTACTTTTACCGGGAAATATCCAATTGCCAATGTAGAATTAAGTGATGATAATGTTCCTTTAAAAGCATCTGTTACAGCATACAACCCATTTGTTCCCTTAGATGATAAAAACTCCAGTATTCCTTGTGCAATTCTGGAATATACATTGCATAACAAATCAAAAGAAATAGTTGATTATGATTTTAGTTTTAATCTTTCAAATTTCTGTGGTAAAGATTATGTTGAAACAGGAGGTTCATATACCCGGAGTAAAGTAATTGACAATGGGATTGAATTCTACAATACGCTAGACAGCACTTCGGTAAATTATGGCAGTACAACCTTAACTATTATTAATGAAAAACCAAAAATAAAAGGTACTTGGTTGCGTAGTGAATGGCAATGGGATTGGCTTTCGGCTTTATGGCAAGAGTTAGCTACGGGTACATTTAAAGAAAACAAGGGGTATAATTCCATTGATACTTCAGGAAAAAACGGCGGATCGGTTTTTCTTTCAGGTAAATTATTTCCCGGGCAATCAAAAACATATTCAGTTCTTATTACATGGTATTTCCCAAACAGAAATCTCATTAGCAGTTATAAAAAGCCTTGTGATACATGTAATAATTTTTTAAAAGAATTGCATTGGCAGCCATATTATACCTCTCAATGGAGAAATGCGGGTGAAGTAGCTGAATATGTGCATAAAAACTTTTCAGTTTTGCGGAAAAAAACTTTCGGATTTCAGGAAGCTTTGTTTAATACTACAATTCCTGGTTATGTTGTTGATGCAGTTGCCGCTAATTTGGCTATAATTAAATCTCCAACAATAATCAGGCAAAAAAACGGAAACCTCTGGGGATGGGAGGGGGTAACACCGGCAATGGGTGTTGGGCCCGGAACCAATATACATGTATATAACTATGCTCAATCAATTGCTAACTTATTTCCATCATTGGAACGAACGTTGAGAGAGCAGGAATTGTTTCGATCGTTAGATAGCAATGGGCATGTAGATTTTCGTGCAGCTTTGCCAGATGGGCCTTCTGAGTGGGCCGGGTTGCCCGCAGCCGATGGGCAATTAGGTGGAATAATGAAAGTTTACCGGGAATATAAAATTAGCGGAGACAAAATGTGGCTTTCATTAATCTACAGTGCTACGAAAAAAAGTTTAGACTATTGTATTAAAACTTGGGATCCAAAACATAAAGGGATTGTTGAAGAACCCCATCATAATACTTATGATATTGAATTCTGGGGACCAGACGGAATGAGTACTTCAATTTATTTAGGCGCATTAGCATCAATGATCGAATTGGCAAAAGCAAATAAAACATATAACGATACGCTTTTGTACACTGATCTTCTGGTAAAGGGGAAGAAATATTTTGAGAATAACCTGTACAATGGCAGGTACTTTAAACAGAATATAAAGTATGAAGGATTAAACGATACTTCTTTTCTGGCTTACATTACCAAACCTGAACATAGTAAAGGAGAGATTAATGTTTTACTAAGAAAAGAAGGGCCACGGTACCAATATGGGAACGGTTGTTTATCAGATGGGATAATTGGTGTATGGATGTCAGAACTTTATAATGTACCGGTTTCCTTCAATCATCTGAAAATAAAATCACATTTAAAAGAAGTATTCAAAAATAATTTTAAAAATGATTTAAGTATGGCAAATCATGCATGCACACAACGACCAGGATATGCTCTTGGACATGAACCTGGGTTAGTGTTATGCACATGGCCATTTAATGATAAACCAACTTTGCCTTTTGTTTATAGCGATGAAGTATGGACTGGCATTGAATACCAGGTGGCATCTCACATGATTATGGAAGGATTAGTTGACGAAGGCTTAACAATTGTGAGAGGAAACAGGTACAGGTATGACGGATATGTTCGCAATCCATATTCAGAATATGAGTTTGGAAGTTTTTATGCAAGAGCAATGTCGAGTTATGCTTTACTAGAGGCGTTATCCGGAGTAAAATATTCAGCAGATACAAAGAATCTGACTATTGCCCCTAAACTGCTTGTCAGGGGTAAATTTCAATCTTTTTTTTCTACATCGGGCTGTTATGGTTTTATACGGATTGAGAACCGAAAGCTGACAATTTCTTTAATCGATGGAGTGCTAAAACTCTCAAATGTTGAAATAATTGTTAATGGGGCAAAATATTCAATAAAACCCAAAAATGAAGTAGTTGAAAAGAAAGAGATTATCACTTTCTGATTTCTAGCAGGATTAGTTTAACCAAACTGGTATCCTATGCTGGCAAACGGCAAAAAATAAAAAACCAGACTATAAGTCTGGTTTTTTATTTTTTGCGGACCGGACGGGACTCGAACCCGCGACCTCCGCCGTGACAGGGCGGCATTCTAACCAACTGAACTACCGATCCAACTCCCAAATTTGGGACGGCAAAGATAAGGGCTTTTACTTTTTATAATGAAAACTTTTTTAAGATTTTTTTTAACCATTTTCACTGTCAATGTCTTTTTTATTTTGAGGGTAATTCAATTGTATATTTGAAACTTAAATAATCAATATGGACGAACAGCAAAATGTAAACCCTAACCAGCTTAACATTGAAATTACGGAAGAAGTTGCTGAAGGAGAATATGCTAATCTTGCAATTATTACACATAGTCATGCTGAATTTGTGATTGACTTTGTAAATGTGATGCCGGGTACCCCGAAAAGTAAAGTGAAATCAAGAATAATCTTTACCCCTCAACATGCCAAGCGCTTTATGAAAGCGCTGACAGAAAATATTCAGCGATTTGAGCAGGCTAATGGTCAGATCAGAGACCTGGAAGATTTCCAGATACCGATGAATTTTGGTGGACCGACTGCACAGGCATAAAAAGTCGTTAGTTGTTAGTCGGTAGTTTTAGCAAATACATTTAACGACAGATGAATTTCATTTAATGGAAACAGTATTTTCTTACGCACATTTATTTGAGTTTACAAAGAGTGTTTTTTTAGCAATGGGGTGCAGCGAAACGGATGCTGAAACGGCAACAAAAGCGTTGCTCTCGGCTGATGTAAGAGGCATTGATTCGCATGGTGTGGCACGTTTAAGTGGTTATGTACGTTTGTGGCAGGCCGGAAGAATTAACCCCAAACCACATATTCATATTGTTCATGAAACACCTTCAACGGCTGTTGTTGATGGCGACAAAGGCTTAGGTCTTGTTGTTGCTCCTTTTGCCATGCATGTTGCAATTGGCAAAGCAAAGAATGTGGGTAGCGGATGGGTAAGTGTGCAAAACAGTAACCATTTTGGTATTGCAGGTTATCATGCTATGATGGCTTTGCAACATGATATGATTGGAATGGCCATGACAAACGCTTCAGCATTGGTTGCTCCAACATTTTCGGTTGAACGTATGCTTGGCACTAACCCAATTGCAGTTGCTGTTCCTGCAGGTACTGAACACCCTTTTGTAGCAGATATGGCTACTACTACTGCAGCCAATGGCAAACTTGAAATATTACAGCGCAAACATGAAGAAGCACCTGTTGGATGGATTCAGGATGAACATGGCAATGCAACTACCGATGCCCATGCATTAAAAAATAAAGGCGCATTATTGCCATTAGGCAGCGACAGGGAACATGGAAGTCATAAAGGTTATGCCCTTGGTTCAATTGTAGATATTTTTTCAGCAGTTCTAAGCGGTGCGAATTACGGTCCCTGGGTTCCACCTTTTCCAGCGTATGTGCCTATGCCGGAAAATCAACCCGGTAAAGGACTTGGCCATTTTCTTGGTGCAATGCGTATTGACGCTTTCCGTAAAGCAGAGGATTTTAAGAAAGATATGGATCAGTGGATACGTCGTTTCAGGGAAGCAAAAACTGCCGAAGGACACGAACGTGTATTAATTCCAGGTGATCCCGAAAGAGAATATGAAGCCATCCGTATGAAAGAAGGAATTCCTTTGCTGGAATCTGTTGCAGAAGATTTACAAAGAACAGGACAGATTTTCAATCTCAATCTTTAATTTCGCATGCTTTTTTTGATTAGGGAAAGAGGCACAAAGGCAAAGAGGTATAAAGGCACAGAGTTGGTTTGCTTTGCTCATTAGAAATACCATACGTACAAGTGAGTGACACAACCAAAGCTCAATAGAAACGATACAGTTGATAAACAAAAAAGAAATAAACCGATAACGATGAAAATAATGAAGTTTGGCGGTACCTCTGTAGGTAAGCCCGAAAGAATGCATGATGTGGCAAGTTTGATTACCCGTGATGATGAATCAAAAATTGTGGTGTTAAGTGCTTTGAGCGGAACGACCAATTCATTGGTTGAAATTGGTAATGCGCTTGCAAAAGGCGACAGGGATGCAGCCAAACAGGTAATTGATAAGCTGGATGCACATTATCAAAACTTCATCAGCAATCTGCTTGTTTCAACTGAAATGCAGGCAAAGTGCCGTGCAATTATTGCCGAGCATTTTGAATTTCTGAACATCATACTCAAAATATCGTTCAACGATGCGTTGAATAAAGATATTCTTGCCCAAGGTGAGTTGATGAGCACTAAAATGTTCAGCATTTACCTTAAAGAAAAAGAGATAGACCATTTGTTACTGCCTGCTCTTGATTTCATGAGCATCGACAGTTATGATGAACCACAGGTTGAAAGCATTAAGCTGAAACTGAAAAGTTTGCTTGACCAGAACAGCAGTAAAAAATTATTCATTACACAAGGTTATATCTGCCGCAATGCGAGGGGAGAGGTTGATAACCTGAAGCGTGGTGGAAGTGATTACAGTGCATCATTAATTGCAGCAGCAATTAATGCAAGTGTTTGTGAAATATGGACTGATATTGATGGAATGCACAACAATGATCCACGCATTGTGAAAAAGACTGTTGCTATTGACCAACTGAGTTTTGATGAGGCAGCAGAACTGGCATACTTCGGCGCAAAAATTCTTCACCCTGCTTCAATATGGCCGGCTCAACATTACAACGTTCCGGTAAAACTGCTGAACACCATGCAGCCCGATGCTCATGGTACTTTAATTACAGAAGAAGCAGGAAGTGTGGGTGTTAAAGCTGTTGCCGCAAAAGACGGCATTACGGCAATAAAAATAAAGAGCAGCCGCATGTTGCTTGCGTATGGTTTTTTACGCAAAGTATTTGAGGTGTTTGAAAAATACCGCACTTCAATTGACATGATTACAACTTCAGAGGTTGCTGTATCTGTTACAATTGATACCAATGCTCACCTGGAAGATATTATACGTGAACTGGAACCATTTGGTACAGTTGAGGTTGACCAGGATCAGACGATTGTAAGTATTGTTGGTAACGAAATAGGCAAAACCGAACATATTCTCACAAAATTGTTTGATAGTGTTACTGATATTCCTGTACGGATGGTAAGCTATGGTGGCAGTCCTCACAATGTTTCGTTACTTGTGCCCGCTGTGTTTAAAACACAAACATTGCAAGCACTGAACAAAGGTGTTTTTGGTTTGGAATAAGCGGAACTGCAATATCTTAACAATTGCAACGCATCAGCTATTGTATCTTCAAATAAAAAACTGAATGCGAAATTTTTTGTTTTTGCTGTTATTCAGTACTTCACTGCAAGCCTATACCCAGAATTTACAGGGCGTTTGGGAAGGAAAAGTGCTGCTTGGCGGGAAAAACAATAATCTCAATCTTCGGCTTGAACTAATTGAACAGGAAGGAAGTTACTACGGCATATTATACAGTCGTGGCAGCGATAAAGGTGTGGTATATGGATGTGATTTCTTCGTTTCAGGCAACCTCCAATCTGGTCATCTTTTTCTGAAATGGCAAAAAATACAGCGGGCTGTTGCAATGAAAGAAAGTGATTGCAGCATGGCCGATCATTTTGATTTAAGGTTTAGATACAAAGATTCGGCTCAGAAATTAGAAGGGCAATGGGTTTGGCAGGAAGGAAACAGTAACCAGATGAGTTTAGAAAAAGTTGACAGCAGTATTTCTGATATGGCAACTGATGAAATTAACGATTACATCAGGCAGTTATATGAAGCGTATGAAATTTCAGGAATTAATCTTCCGGCCGAATCACGGCTCGTAAAAAAAGTATATGAGCAACCTGTAGAAAACAGCCCGATGATTGTACAGATTTCGACTATTGATTCAAGTGCTCATGATTCAATATCCGTTTATGTAAATGATAATTGTGTAGCATCGCAACAAAATCTGCTCAAAAAACCGGTTCGGCTGCGGTTTGAAACAATGCACCCAGGCGATTATGAAATTGTTATCGTAAACGAATCTGAAGTTCAGAACAGAACTAAGGTTGGTGTAAAAATCATTCAGTCGGGAGAAATGAAAGAAACCGTTGTAACCTCAACTTATACTATCAATCCGCTTATTTTGTTCACCCGTAAAGAAGAATAGTTGTGTGAAACAGTTTGGTGTATATATTTGCTTTACTTAACAGTCGATAGTTTAAAATTATACCTTATGTTTAGTTTTGATAACACTGCAAACGCTTTTGAATATAAAAACAACAGTCAGTTAAAAAAAGCCAACTTTCTTTTCTCTTCAATGGGTTATAGCACGTTGGTTAGTATAGGAACAAAAATTACACCCTGGGCTATCAAAGCCGGTCTTCCTGTAAAAGGTCTTATCCGCAAAACAATTTTTGAGCAGTTCATCGGTGGTGAAACACTTGAAGAAACTTCCACTGTTGTAAACAATCTTGCAAAATTTAATGTACAGGTTATACTTGATTATGGTGTTGAAGGTGGTGATTATGGCGAAGATGAAAAAGACCGCTCATGCGATCAGTTTCTCAAAGTGGTTGAATATGCAGCTACACAGCCCAATATTCCGTTTATCAGTATTAAAGTAACCGGCATAGCAAGGTTTGACCTGCTTGAGAAAATGGATGATCTGATGAAAAAATCAGACGGGACATTAATTAAGCGGTATGAGCAAACGCTTGAACAATTATCTGCCGATGAACGCCAGGAGTGGCAACGGATCTGTAACAGGATGGAACGTATCTGTTCTCTGGCTGCGGTTAAGAGAGTAAGTGTAACGGTTGATGCAGAAGAAACCTATATCCAGGATCCCATTGATGCACTTATTACATTAATGATGGATCAGTACAATAAAACCGAACCAATTATTTATAATACTGCCCAGCTTTACCGTCATGACCGTTTGCAGTTTCTGCACGATTGTCATCAGGCAGCAGAGCAGCGTGGTTTCGTTTTCGGTATAAAACTCGTTCGTGGTGCATATATGGAACGGGAAAGAAGAAGGGCGGCTGAAAGAGGTTATCCTTCTCCCATTCAGCCAGATAAGGAAAGTACTGACAGGGATTTCGACCGTGCAGTGGAATTCTGTGTTGAACATATTGACCGTGTTGCATGTATTGTTGCTTCGCACAACGAACAGAGCAATGCGCTGGGGGCCGATCTTCTTCATAAAAAGGGATTGCCACATAGCCACAGGCATGTACATTTCAGCCAGCTTTACGGTATGAGCGATCATATTACTTTCAATCTTGCAAAAGATGGTTATTCTGTAAGTAAGTATCTTCCTTTCGGGCCAATGAAAGATGTGGTTCCTTACCTGATGAGACGGGCAGAAGAAAATTCATCTATGAACGGGCAAATGGGCCGAGAGCTGAAGCTGATAAAAACCGAGATGAAGAGAAGAGGGATCTAAAACCAAACTTATAAAAATGAAGAGGGGAATTATTTTCGTTCTTTCTTTATTTGCGCTAACCAGTGTTTATCCGCAAAAGAAAACAAAAAAGGAAATAACCGTTACAGAGGGAGTTGCAATTCCTGTTTTTAGTTTTTCATCAAATGACCTGGGAAAGGCAAATGCCGGATTTGCATTACCCGGCGATTTTACTAAAATTAGCTATACAAATTTTGTTTGGGGCAAAGTAGGAATTAAAGGTTATTTCTTAAGGCAATGGAATACCGTTAAAAAACAGTCTTTGGAAGAATATGCCCGCCGCAGTTCATCAGCAACTCCAATTTTTTATCCGGTACCAGTAACTTCAGACGAAGCGGGTGGGAAAAATTTATTTAACAGCTTAATACATGCTAACAATGAATCAGAAACATCGGGTAACAGCGTTTTTTTTAAACATTGTTCATGGAATCTGTTTGCAATAACAATTGGCCCTGCAGCCAAAGTGAATTTGAGTAACGATAATAAGCTGTTCTTTGAAACAGCCCTGCATGCAGGTTTAGGTTATTTGGTTTCGCCTAAGTTATACGGTACTATTGAAAATGACACAATGTTTGTAAAACTCACTCAATCTTCAAAAGCTGGTGCCGGATTTGTTTATGGCGCTGAAGCCGGGTTACAATACAGAATATACAAAACGATACATATAAAGTTCGATATAAATTTTTTAGGATCAGGAACTTTCAATTTCAAGAACCTTACAAGTAATGTTACCGGCATAATTGTTTACGATCCTTTTCTTCTTGGAGGAAATCAGCAGTCATGGCAAGCTAAAAGAGTTGAAACAGGGAAGCAACGGATTAGTAGTGTCAATATCGGGGCTGGTATTGTGTTTACTTTGTAACTCATTTTTCAATCCACACATTCCCCACAATCCCAATAATCCCAATAATCCCGGTTCAGACTTTTACTACCTTGCACTCATGCAACAATACCTTACTTTGCTACAGCATATTTTGGATAACGGTACTGTAAAAACCGACCGTACAGGCACTGGTACAAAAAGTGTTTTCGGTTACCAGATGCGTTTTGATCTGAACAAAGGATTTCCATTGGTAACAACCAAGAAAGTGCATTTGAGAAGTATCATTCATGAACTGCTCTGGTTCCTGAAAGGCGAAACCAATATTGCTTATCTCAAAGAAAATAAAGTAAGTATCTGGGACGAGTGGGCTGATGCTGATGGTGAACTTGGTCCGGTATATGGAAAGCAATGGAGAAGCTGGGAAGGTGCAAATGGAGTGGTGGTTGACCAGGTGAAAGATTTGATTGAGCAGATCAAAAAAAATCCTGATAGCAGAAGACTGATCATCAGTGCTTGGAATGTGGCCGATTTGCCTAAGATGGCATTGATGCCCTGCCATACTATTTTCCAGTTTTATGTAGCTGATGGAAAACTGAGCTGCCAGTTATACCAACGAAGTGCCGATGTGTTTTTAGGTGTGCCTTTTAACATTGCATCGTATGCCTTGCTTACGATGATGATTGCACAGGTGTGTGATCTGCAGTTGGGCGATTTTGTGCATACGTTTGGTGATGTGCATATTTACAGCAACCACATGGAGCAGGTAAATCTGCAACTGAGCAGAACACCATATCCATTACCAACAATGAAAATTAATCCTGCCGTGAAAGATATTTTTGAATTTAATTTTGAAGATTTTACACTGGAGAATTATGAATGTCATCCTGCAATTAAAGCACCGGTAGCGGTGTAAATGAAAAATAAATAATTAAAAATGAAGAATTAAAAAGTAGGCTAATCTGAAATTAAAAAATCCACTAAGCATGGAAACACCAAAAAATAAGTTTGATTTAGAAGACAGGATGGTAGATTTTGCCTGTATGTGTTTAGAAGTATGTGATTTGTTGCCGAATACCAGAACAGGGCAAAATCTTGAACATCAGTTATCAAAAAGTAGTACAGCAACTGCTTTAATATATGGCGAGGCACAAGGGGCCGAATCCCGTGCTGATTTTTTGCATAAGATGAAAATGTGTTTAAAAGAAATTAAAGAAACAAGAATCAATCTGAAAATAATTATGAGAAAGCCTGTCTTGGTTCATAAAAAAGTTGATATTGCTTTTGCAGAGGCAAACCAGTTGATGGCGATTTTTTTAAGAAGCATTGAAACTGCTCAAAAAAATGATGAAAGAATAAAAAAGTAGATGCCAGATACTTTCTCATTTGTAATTTTTCATTCTTAATTTTTTATTCTATGGTTATTTCTCTCATCGTTGCTGCTTCATCCAACAATGCCATTGGCAGAAATAATCAACTGCTCTGGCATTTACCTGCCGATCTGAAATTTTTTAAAAATACCACTTGGGCTTTGCCGGTGATTATGGGCAGAAGAACATTTGAATCCGTTGGAGGAAAGCCGTTAACCGGACGTACTAATATCATTGTAACACGACAGCCCGGTCAGCAATCGGAATATGATAATGTTTGGGTTGCATCATCGCTTGAAGATGCTATTGAACAGGCAAAGAAATTAGAAACAACTGAAATTTTTATTGCAGGCGGTGCACAGATTTACCAGCAGGCAATGCCCATTGCCAACCGTATTTATATGACAAGGGTTCATGCAAATTTTGAAGCCGATGTTTTCTTTCCTGAGTTTGATGTAGAAGAATGGAAGCTTGTAAGAAGCAATGATTTTGAAGCGGATGAAAAGCACGCATATTCTTTTTCCATTCAGCAGTGGGACAGGATAAATCAGAAATCAGGAATAAAAAATGAAGAATGAAAAAGTGAAGATTCTTAACTTTCTCATTCTTAATTTCTCATTATTCATTAGTAATTTTCCATGTATTCTCCTTTTCAGCTTGGTTTAAAATACCTCCGTTATTTCTTTAGAGCTTCCAATGGAAAGGGACATGGTATTCATTCGCCGTTTGTGTTTGACATGGTGATAAACGTGCTGAATGATAATACGGATTATCCTGCATACAATTCAATTGAATCTGTCCGCAAAGAAATGATGCGGGATAAAACTGTTCTTACGGTGGAAGATTTTGGAGCAGGCTCAGCAACCGGTTTAACCAAACAACGAACCGTTAAGCAAATAGCTTCTTCTTCCTTAAAGAAGCCAAAATATGCCCGGCTGCTGTTTCGGCTTGTAAACTATTTTCATTCAAAGAATATACTGGAACTGGGCACCTCGTTGGGTGTTACTACAGCTTATCTTGCTTCGGCTGATAAAGAAGCAAAGGTTGTTACAATGGAAGGAGCCAAAGCAATTGCATCAGTAGCTGAATCAAATTTCAAAGCCCTGCAGTTAAGCAATGTTGAATGTGTGATTGGAAATTTTGATGAAACGTTATCGTTAGTCGTGAATCGTGAATCGTCAGCTTTTAACTTCGTCTTCATCGATGGAAATCACCGCAAGCAACCAACATTAAATTATTTTCAGCAGATACTGGAGAAGTCGGATGAATCAACTGTTTTTGTGTTTGATGATATTCACTGGAGTAAGGATATGGAAGAAGCATGGGAAGAAATAAAACAACATTCATCTGTAACTCTTACAATTGACCTGTTCTTTATCGGTCTTGTTTTTTTACGGAAACAGCAGAAAGAAAAAGAACATTTTGTAATACGGTTTTAGAAATGCAGTACAAGCGAAATTATATTATACTTCCATTATTCACTTTACTTCCGATATTTCTATATTGGCTTTGGTATGTGGTTTCAATAGTTTTTGATTTAAAAAAGCTGAATGCGAAATATGAGCGGGAATATTTTTTTCCGTGGCAACTTGTTTTTACCTATCAACTGAAATTTTATATTCTGTTTGCAATTCTGTCATTAATCTGTTTCTTCATTTATTTTGCTGTTCGTAAAAGATTTATCAACACATGGTATGTGAAGTTGCATGTATGGCTATCATTCTTATCATTACTTATAATACCATTCGCTGACCAGATAATTCAAACATTATACCCCCAAAAAGTTACGCCATATCCTTACCAGTTCGGAAAGGTGATCATTTTTGATTTACCTCTTATGTTATCTTTAATACTGATCATAATAGCAAATATTTATTTTGTTTTTGCTCTAATCAGAAGCCGTTTGACTAAGACAGGGAAGATTAATTTCACTTCAAAATCAGATGTATTGCTTGAGTTTGAAGATATTTGAAACACTGACATAGAACAGCATGAAACCTGAACAAAATCACTATCATTCCTTCTTTCCCCCATCAAAAAATTAATACCTTCACCCCGCCAAAAAAACTCTCTATTTATGATTATTGGTGTTTTAAAAGAACCTGCCCATGAAACAAGGGTTTCGCTCCTGGCAGAAGCAGCCGCAGTATTGGTTAAAAAGGGGATTACTGTATTAATTGAAACCGGTGCTGGCGACCAGGCTTTTTGTAAGAACAATGAATACGAAGCCGTTGGTGTACAAATCAAAAGCCGGAATGAAATTATACAGTCGGCCGATGTGGTTTTATCAATTCATCAGCCGGTAGCTGAGGAAGCAGATCAGTTAAAATCAAAAGTATTGATTGGGGTGTTTCAGCCGCTGTTTAATGCGGAGGAAATGAAAAACTGGTCGGCAAAAGGCATAACTTCTTTTTCTCTTGATATGCTTCCCCGTACAACAAGGGCACAGGCAATGGATGTATTAAGCTCGCAGGCAAATATTGCAGGTTACAAAGCTGTGCTTACCGCTGCCACTGTTTATTCCCGTTACTTCCCCATGTTTATGACTGCTGCAGGAAGCATTAAACCTGCTAAAGTGTTGATACTTGGTGCAGGTGTGGCAGGATTGCAGGCAATTGCAACAGCCAAGCGTCTGGGTGCCGTGGTGGAAGTGTTTGATACAAGACCGGCAGTGAAAGAAGAAGTGATGAGTCTTGGCGCAAAATTTATTGAAGTGGAAGGTGCTGCCGATGC
Source organism: Chitinophagaceae bacterium UBA1953 (assembly GCA_002336115.1). Classification (GTDB taxonomy): domain Bacteria; phylum Bacteroidota; class Bacteroidia; order Chitinophagales; family Chitinophagaceae; genus Lacibacter. Next base: position 90,136 of record DDEN01000045.1, on the reverse strand, counting down.
AAGTAAAGCTGGCGGTTATGCCGTTGAACAAACCGAAGAATATAAACAAAAGCAGCAGCAACGGATTGCTGACAGTATTGCAAAAGCCGATATTGTTATTACAACAGCACAGATTCCAGGACGCAAAGCTCCCATTTTGATTACGGAAGAAATGATCCAGGCAATGCGTGATGGATCTGTAATAATTGACATAGCTGCTGCTACAGGTGGAAATACACCTTTCACTAAGAACAATGAAACGGTGAAGTATAACGGTGTAAGTATTGTTGGCAATTCATCGCTGCAGTCAACCATGCCATCAGATGCAAGTAAAGTGTACGGAAAAAATATCCTCAACTTTTTACAACTCATCACCACAAAAGAAGGCGCATTAAATCTTAACTGGGAAGATGATCTTGTAAAAGGCAGTTGCATTACTCATGATGGAAAAATTATCAACGAACGTGTTGCTTCATTATTAAACTAATCAATTATCATACACATGGATCAGGTATTAAACTGGATTTCGGAACATCAGCAAATGATTTACATTGTTGTGCTAATGGTTTTCCTTGGTATTGAAGTTATTGGCAGGGTGCCAAGCGTTTTGCATACACCATTAATGAGTGGTGCCAATGCTATTCACGGTGTGGTAATCATAGGTGCCATTATTGTAATGGGAAAAGCTGAGGCAGATAATTATCTCGCTATTATTCTTGGCTTTATTGCAGTTATTCTGGGAACATTGAATGTAGTGGGAGGATTTGTTGTTACCGACAGAATGCTGGAAATGTTTAAGAAAAAGAAATAGCACCCGGCCCCTTAAGGGGAGTAAAGACAGGGATGCCGAATTAAAATTTTATTAGAAATAAATTTTTTATGGGAATTAGCTTACTGACCGTATCATATCTTGTTGCTTCTGTAACATATATTCTTGGCTTGAAAATGTTGTCGAACCCTGCCTCTGCAAGAAAGGGAAATCTTATTGCTGCCGGTGGTATGACGATTGCTGTTCTTGCCACTATCTTTTTGTACGAAGAAGAAGGAAATGGACTGCATAATTATGTATGGATTTTTGCAGGTTTGCTGATAGGAAGTGTTGTGGGAACACTGGCTGCAAAAAAAGTAAAGATGACTGCAATGCCGCAGATGGTGAGCCTGTTTAACGGAATGGGTGGAGCTTGTGCTGCATTAATCTCTATTATCGAATTCAATCATCTTACACGAAACAGTGATGGAACAGCAGCATATTTTTCTTCTTTAGATGGCGTTAATCTCATCATCATTTTTGCAGGATTGATTATTGGTTCGGTTTCTTTTGCAGGAAGTATGATTGCATGGGGAAAACTGGATGGAAGAATAAAAGATCATGCCTTTAAAGGTCAGCACATAGTAAACCTGTTGTTTATTGGTATAAGCGTGGCGCTTGCAGCATTTATTGTTATTGCCCGCCCGGTTGAAACACCCATTTACTTTTATGTGATTCTTTCTTTATCACTTATTTACGGTGTGTTCTTTGTATTGCCCATTGGTGGTGCCGATATGCCCGTGGTGATTTCTTTACTCAACTCCTTCACCGGTGTGGCTGCAGCCTGTGGTGGTTTTTTATACGATAACAAAGCCATGCTCACTGGTGGTATTCTTGTTGGTGCAGCAGGTACATTACTCACCATTTTAATGTGCCGTGCCATGAACCGTTCATTAACCAATGTGCTGATTGGTTCGTTTGGTGGTGGCGCAACGGCAAGTGGTGGTGCAGGAAAAGCACAGGGTAATTATAAAGAAATTTCTTTGAGTGATGCAGCGGTTGTAATGAGTTATGCAAACAAAGTGATGATTGTTCCAGGTTATGGTTTAGCTGTTGCTCAGGCGCAGCATACATGTCATGAACTGGAAAAATTATTGACTGAAAAAGGTGTTGAAGTAAAATATGCTATTCACCCTGTTGCCGGACGTATGCCGGGCCATATGAACGTGTTGCTTGCAGAAGCTGATGTGAGTTATGATAAGCTGGAGGAAATGGAACAGGCCAATGAAGAGTTTGCTTCAACCGATGTGGTACTGATTCTTGGTGCAAATGATGTGGTGAATCCTGCTGCCAAAACTGATCCTTCTTCTCCCATATATGGTATGCCCATTCTTGATGTGGAACAGGCAAAAACAGTCATCATCAACAAGCGTAGTATGAAGCCTGGTTATGCTGGTATTGACAATGATTTGTTCTTCCGTCCAAAAGCATCGATGCTTTTTGGCGACAGTAAAAAAGTATTACAGGATTTGATAGGAGAGGTGAAGAATTTGTAACACATGCAACGTTAACATTGCTAAAGTTGTTATTTATTGCATGAAGCACATCTTATTCCTGTTTGTTGTTATTTCTTTTTTCTTTAGCTGTATCAAAACTTCAGATGAAAACCTTGTAATGGTTAGGGTTCACAATCAAACAACTATTGATTTTGACTCAGTTTATGCAATTGGGAATTCATTTGGATTATTGAGACCGGGAAACTATTCTGGTTATAAAATTTATAATGAGGGATATAATTTGCCGGGAGCGACTATCATGATTAGTGGTAAACTTATTTATGCTGGATTTGGATTTTGTGGCACACCACCATTGCCAATGCTATCGAGTGGAAAATATACGCTGGCAATTTTTAAAGACAGTATTACTTATAGCGGTTACAATGCCCGGTTCGTTAAGGAGTGATACGAGTAAAATGAAAGTCTTAGTTTTGAGTCGTGCATTTACCCCAATCTCTCATTCAATCATTACAATCGATCAAAAGCTTTGATAAAAATGCTTTTGAACAGGTTCATGCAAATACTGAACAGGTTACTTCCATACGCTTCAACCCTCTGAAGATTGCTGATGGAAATTTTAAATCTGAAATCTACAATCTGCAATCTAAAATCCCCTGGACAACATTCGGCTACTACCTGCAATCTCGTCCTTCCTTCACCCTCGATCCTCTTTTTCATGCAGGTGCTTATTATGTGCAGGAAGCAAGCAGTATGTTTTTAGAACAGGCAATGAAACAAACAGTTGATCTGTCGCAACCATTGCTTGTACTTGATTTGTGTGCTGCTCCCGGCGGTAAATCAACATTGCTGCAATCCATCATCAGCAACGAAAGTTTACTGGTGAGTAATGAAGTAATTCAGTCGAGGGTAAGTATTCTCAAAGAAAATCTCATCAAATGGGGTAGCAGTAACACGGTTGTTACCAACAATGATCCCAAAGAATTTTCTAAACTCAAAAGCATGTTTGATGTGTTGGTGGTGGATGCTCCCTGTAGCGGCAGTGGTTTGTTCAGGCGTGATGCAGAAGCCATCAAAGAATGGAGTGAAGACAATGTGCAGCTTTGCTGCCAGCGCCAGCAACGCATTCTTGCAGATGCATGGGATTGTTTGAAGGAAGATGGCGTGTTAATTTATTCCACCTGTTCATACTCGCAGGAAGAAGATGAAGATATACTTGACTGGATTGAAGAAAACTTTCAAGTTAAAAGTGAAAAGTTAAAAATTGAAGACAATTGGAATATTGATGAAGTACATGGTAGTAAAGGTACTTTTGGTTATCGTTTCTGGCCATACAAAGTAAAAGGTGAAGGTTTTTTCATTGCTGCATTCAGGAAAAAAGAAGATAGCGGCGATGTAAAAATGAAAATCAAAACAGCAATGGTTCCTTCCAAAAAAGAAATTGCTGCTGTTTCAAAATGGATAAAGGAAGCTGATGATTTTTCATTTGTACTGCAGGGGCAGAACATCGCTGCTGTTTCCAAACAATGGACAGAAACCATCCAGTTTCTGATGAAGGAACTCAAGGTTCGCTATGCATCTGTTGAGCTGGGCACCATTGCAAAAGATGATTTAATACCTGAACATTCACTGGCATTGTCAACCATTCTTCACCCGGATATTTTCTCCGTTGAATTAAACCTGGAAGATGCGTTGAATTACCTACGTAAAAATGAACTGAAGATTAACAGTGTACATAAAGGATGGGCATTGGCAACATTTGATGCTTTACCGCTTGGCTGGATGAAAATGCTCGGCAACCGCATTAATAATTATTATCCCAGGGAATGGCGCATACTTATGCGCTGACGGAAAATTAATTCATAGTTCATTTCCCCGTAACTTTTATCAGTTTACTTGAATTTTGTATTAAACAGTAGTTTAAAACCTGTCCATACAAGAATTGCCGCAGTAGCATAAAAAAGAACTTTTATTCCAAAGCTTGAAGGCTGGTAGATCATTAGCAGAGTTGCGCAGATCATCAGCAAACCAAGTATAAATACAAATGCAAGCCTGTTGAAATTCTGGCGTAATGCTTTGTTTGTAAAGCTGTCTTCCCTGAAATTAATTTCATGCTTTAATACACCCGTACGAAGATTGCTTACGATTTCTTTAATATCAGTTGGTAAACGATCAACAATATACAGGTAGTCCTCTGCTGAATTGACTATTTTATTGATGATTGTATCGAAACTGAATTTTTCCTTAATCTTTTCAAATGCGTAAGGCTGAATCATGTTTATAATGGAAATGTCTGCTTCGAGCGCTTCTGCAAATTTTTGGATGGTTCCTAAAGCCTTCAGCAGCATATATAAATTTGTAGGTACTTTCAATCCATGCCGGAGAATTATTTTGAACGTATCGGCCATAAGACTTGAAATATCTACTTTATCATAAGGAATGTAACTGTATTTCTGTATCAGTTCGCTGATTTCAAATTCAAGGTCGGCCTGCTCTTTATAGAAATTCACATTCAGCAATGCAAGCAATGCTTTGGTTATGCGGTGCGTATCCTGCCTTGCAAAGCCAAGCATAAAGTTAATGAGCGCTTGTATTTGCCCCGGCTTTAAACTTGCTGTCATTCCATGATCTAAAAGCACTACCTGGTTATTTTCTCTTATAAGTAAGTTCCCTGCATGCGGATCGGCATGAAAGAAACCATATTGCAGAATCATTTTTAAAATAATGTTCGTGCCATTAATTGCAATCTGTTTGGTATCGTAACCATTGGCAAGGAGTTGTTCTTTTGCATCGGGTTCAATACCCGTAACAAATTCCATCACCAGTATTTTTTGTGTTGTGTAATTACTGTACACTTTCGGAATGTAGCAATAATCATCGTTTTTAAACATTTCAGAAAACCGCATCATATTTGATGCTTCGTTGGTGAAATCAAGTTCTTTTTTCATAATCTCACCAAAATCTTCTACAAACTCAATTACATTAAAGCTTGCAAGCTCAGGATAAGATTTTACAACCTGTTCAGCAAGTATTTTGATCAATACAAGATCAATTGAAATTTTTTGTTTAATGTGCGGACGCTGCACTTTTACTGCAACAATATCTCCATTTTGCAGCACGCCTTTGTAAACCTGTGCAATAGAAGCCGATGCAATAGGCTTATGATCAAGTTGCTTAAATACTTCGTGCAGAGGATCGCCGATTTCTTCTTCAATAATCCGGTAAGCAATGTCATTGTCGAACGGGCGGGCCGATGACTGGAGTTTCTTTAATTCATTCCGTAATTGTTCTGAAACAAGGTCGGGACGGTCGGCAATAATCTGTCCGAATTTTATAAACGTTGGCCCCAGGTCTTCAATCATAAAACGGATACGTTCAGAACGGGAGGATAGATTTTTCCGTTTTGGGTCAAACAGTCTGCGAAGGAACCGATTGCTGTAAATACTGTTCTTCAGCAAATGTTTTGAAATGATAAACAATATGCTGATTAAACGAAAACTGTTTCTTAACAGGCGGTTAACCCGGAATATCCACATCAGGAAGAATGTTTACAGTGATTAATGGGTGAGCAGTTATAGTAACAAAAAAGCTGCTCTATTGTTGTGTACACAAAGTAATCAATCTGTATTATCAACAAAAAATTATCGTAACCAGTTTACTCCTTCATTTCAGCAATACACAAATACAATGGAGCAGCTTTTAAGAATACTTCTTCTATCAGGAAAGTACCTGCGATTTAAGATGATTGCCGGTAATTCTTGATGATTCAAGTATTTCAAGTACACGTTTACGTGTATCTTCTTTCAGTCCTGCAATTTCAGATTGAAACACTTCCTTCAATTCATCCAGCTCACTTTTACTGCTTTTTATTTTGTAAAAGCGCTCTTTTAAATCATCAATTTTGTCGTTGATTTTTGAACGTATTGCATTACCACTTTCGGGGGCTAACAGTAAACCTGCAACTGCTCCTGTTGCAGCAGCCGCAATAATTAATCTTAAACTCATACTGCTGTATTTTAAATGGTGAATAATACAGGCAATTTTTCAAGAACCTTGCCAAAAATAAAGAAAGCAATATTAAATGATGAAATGGATAGGGTAATAGAAAGGGTCAATAAATCATTTCCTTCCAAAATCAGCAGGGTTTTCGCCCCATGCTTTGGTTTCCCATTTAAGAATTTTGTTTTTGTACGAATTTTCATTGAGCCATTTTTCTGCACGCTGGATCAAATCAAAAATATGCTTTGTTTTAACAGATTCTTCAAGGTTTGTTTTACACTTCTTTGCTTTTACCCAGCCAATTGCATTACGGCTGTCGCTGTAAATAGGCATTTTATCCAAACTGTGTTTTTTGCAATAGCCGAGTGCATGAACAATGGCAAGAAATTCACCAATATTGTTGGTGCCGTTGGCATAAGGCCCTGCGTGAAAAATACGTGTATTTGTTTTGTAAAGAATGCCCTGGTATTCCATGTCTTTGCCCACGCTGTTCCATGCTGCATCCACCACAATACTTTCGTGTATAGGAGACCCGGCAGCAGTAATATCTTTCGGCGAAACTTCTTTTTCCTTATTGTAAATATGTTTGGCGAAATGTTCTTTATAAGCAAGCTCGGCTTCCATCATTGTGGGAAATGATTTGTATGCAGCGCCAGCAAAGCCTTCCACCTGTTGCCTGCAATCGTTCCAATTGGTATAAATACCCGGTTCTTTCCCTTTCCAAACAACGTAATATTTAGGCTGATTTTTGCTCATGGGTGCAATGTTAGCAAAAGTATCGTTAACCCATATTTACAATTAATTGTAAATATGCACGAAGGGGCGAGGAAACGAAATTTGCCGAGGATAACCCAGACGAAAAATGTCATCATGCTGACCGCAAGCGTCAGCACTTCGCAGAAATTTTGCAATTGCCAAATTTTGGTTAACGTTTTCTTTAGGATGTTTCTTTCTGAGAATTCTGCATCTTTGCAACGTAAATAAATTTTTCTATGAAGAAAGCATTTTCATTTGTTGTTTTTGTTTTGATGAGTCTGGTAACTTTTGCACAAACCACACCTTTAATTGTTCAGCTCGACAATAACAGCAATCCTTACCTTGTTCATACTGTTGCAGCAAAAGAGAACTATTACAGCATAGGTCGTATTTACAATATCAGTCCAAGGCTGTATGCGCCTTATAATGGTCTTAATCTTGCAGTGCCGATGGGTATCGGGCAGCAGGTGAAGATTCCTTTGAATGAAATTAATTTCTGGCAAAAAGGAACAAGAAAAGAAAACGAAGTGGTGATTCCAGTTTATCATGTGGCAAAACAGGGCGAAAATGTGCAACGCATCAGCCAGTTGTTTAAAACAGATAATGAATCAGTAAAATCATGGAACAATCTTTCTTCCGATGCAGTAAGTAGTGGCAGCAAAGTGATTGTTGGATTTCTGAAAGTTGATAAAACATTGTCTCCGCTTGCATCGCAGGGAATGAGTGTAAGAAGCGAACCGAATATTGTAAAACAACAACCCAAGCCTGAAGTAAAAAAAGAAGAGCCAAAGAAGGAGCAAATGGTTGTAAAGAAAGAAGATCCTAAACCTGAAGTTAAACCAGAACCGGTTAAACAGGATCCTCCTAAAGTTGAAGTGAAAAAAGAAGAACCAAAAACTGATATTGCTGTTATTTCTTATAATGGAACAGGCTTTTTTAAAGATGAATTTAACCGCCAGACCAATAACGGAAAACGTACAGCATCGAACAACGGTGCAGGTTCTGTATTTAAAAGCACAAGTGGCTGGAGCGATGGCAAATATTATGTGCTGATGGATAATATTGAAAAAGGTTCCATTGTAATGATTAAGAATCCTGCGAACGGGAAAGCTGTGTATGCAAAAGTGCTGGGTGGGGTGGAAGAAACAAGTCCCGGTAGCGGCTTAATGTTTCGCCTCAGTAATTCGGCGGCTGCACAACTCGGTATCAGTACAGAAAAATTTAATGCTGATCTTATCTGGGCGAATTAAAATAGAAGGAAGATCGCTCAATAAAGAAATATTTCTCACAACGAAACAACGGAGACAAAGTTCACAAAGTTTTATTTGCTTCGTGAACTTTGTCTCCGTTGCGGGCTTCGCTTGAAATGCTAAAGCCTCCTTCAGTTTATTATCACTTACTTCTTTTTACTTCTTCTTTTACTGTTGAGCTTGTCGGGTATAAAACAGCTTTCACCATTTTATCAAGTGTGAGATATTTTACAGCAGCATCCTGAATATCTTTTACAGTTAATTTGCTGATGACCTGTTCATAATCAAGGATGTTTTCAGGATTATCACCATTGATAAATGCGTTAGAGAAAGAAGAAAGATAAAAGTTGTTATTCTGTAAACTGGTATGGTATTGCTTTTTCCATGTTTCAAGAACTTTGTCTAAGTCTTTCTGCTCGGCACCGTTTTGCTGAATGTTTTTAATGATGTCGATAAGTGCAGTATAAAGCTTATCAACGTTCTCCGGTCCGCAGGGGATTTCTGCAGTAATGCTGTAATGGTCATACGGACGTTTTACCAAATCACCACTTAAACCGCCTCCATACATTCCACTCATATCTTCACGCAGTTTTTCAATGACTTTGATATTAATTACTTCAATCAAAGCCCTGAACTGGATACGGTTGGTACGGTTATATTCTGCCGGGCCTTCAAAAAACAAGTTAATCATTGCCTGTTTGTCTTTTCCTCTTTTTATAACAACATCAGTTTTTCCCGGGAGTAAACGAATACCCACATCTTTACAACTATTGTCTTTTTTTACTGATGGTAACGATCCAAGATATTTTTCCAATAATGGTTTTGCTGTAACAGGATCAATATTACCGACGAATGTGAAGTTTAAACCATAGGCATTGCCAAATATTTCATTGTAAATGGCAAATGACCGATCGAGGTTCAGTTCATCAAAAGTTTTTGCTTCCGGAATTCCTTCAGCCCAGGGATTGTTATCATAAATGATTTTCTGGAGCGTATCCATGTATGATGTTGTAGGGTCTTTACTCATGTATTCCAGGTATCCTTTCTGTTTGCTTACAAATGAGCGGAACAATGAAGGATCTTTTCTTGGCTGGGTAAAATACAGGTAAATCATTTGAAGGAATGTTTCAAAATCTTTTACACTGCTGCTGCCTTCAATGCCTTCTTCATTATTATTGATATAAGGTGTTGCGTTGAATGTTTTACCGGCTTTGAACTTATTAATGTCGGTTGGGGTCATATTCTTCACACCCATTTCCTGCACAATCTGCGCTGCATATTGAGCATTGTTTTTATCTGCAAGTGCATATTTCTGGAAGCCGCCCAAACGCCATGCATCCATGATAATCTCGTCATTTTTGAGTGTGGTTGGTTTAATGACAATGGAAACGCCATTGCTGAGCGTAAAGTTGGTGGTGCCCAGTTTTTCATTTTGTGAAGTTGCGGCAACAGTTCCTGCAGATGGTTCTTTATCAATCAATTTGCTGCTTACTGTTTTCTCAACGTATGCTTCAACTGGTTTAGATGTGGCCGCCATAACATGCTTTAGAAGTTGTGCATTACCGGGTATTTTATTTTTAAGTGATGATGGAGCCATAACCAATGTGAAAGACGTATTAAGCTCGGGCATTTTTGCAGCAGCCAGGTTAATTTCTTCCAGCGAAATGGTTGGTAATACCTGCTTTACAAAGTTCAGATAGTTTCCAGCGCCGGGGATAGGTGTGCCGTTGAGGAAATTATTGATATACTGGCGTACAATGTTTCCCGATTCCGATTTATCAACTTCTTTAAATGCTTTTTCAGCAGCATTTAAAATGGTTGCTTTAACTCTTTCAAGCTCTGTGGGAAGGAACCCGAATTTTTTTGCACGATTAGTTTCGGCAATAAGAGCTGTAATTGCGGAATTTACATTACTGTCTGATACAAGTGCAACCGAGTTAAATGACATGTAACCACGCAAAAAAGGAGAGTAAGATGTGTTGCCGAAAATAAATGGTGGATTCTCTTTTTGTGTAAGTTCACTTAACCGTTGATTGATAAGTGAACTGAGAATATTGTTGATTGTGGAAGTTCTGTAATCAGACCATGTTTTAAATTTTGGAGATGGTTTGATGAAATTAAAAATCTGAACAATGGTATTGGTTGCTTCCTCGTCTGTAACAAGCATTGCCTCCTGTGTTGTTCTTGCTTTAATTGGAATAATAGACGGACGTGGAATTGCCATTTTCGGGTTCTGATAAACTGCGAAATGTTTTTGTAAACTTTTTTCAGCTTCTGCAGGATCAATATCGCCAACTATAATCACTGCCATCAGGTCGGGCCTGTACCATGTTTTGTAAAAATTTTTAAGTGTTTCGGGTTTAAATGTTTTTAAAGTTTGATCAGTGCCGATAGGTAACCGGTTGGCATATTTTGAACCATTAAACAGTATTGGAAAATACTGTTGCCTCATACGTTCAGATGCACCTTTGTTCAATCTTGATTCTTCCAGTACAACACCACGTTCTTTTTCAATTTCAGTTTTATCAAACAGGTTGTTAAATGCCCAGTCTTCCAGTACAGTCATTCCTTTGTCAAACATTGCCGGGTCTTCCAGCGGAATAGGAAGTATATACACTGTTTCGTCAAAGCTGGTATAAGCATTCAGGTCGGCCCCGAATTTTACACCGGATTTCTGAAGAAAATCAACGAGTTCATTTTTTGGGAAATGAGTAGAACCATTAAAACTCATGTGCTCCATAAAGTGTGCAAGACCACGCTGGTTATCGTTTTCCAGTACAGACCCCGCATTTACTACCAAGCGCAGCTCAACTTTTTTTGCCGGCTTTACATTCTTCTGAATGTAATAGGTCAGTCCGTTTGAAAGTTTGCCAATTTTTACATTGGGATCAGTGGCAACAGGATCGCTTAATTTAATTTGTGCAAATGTTCCTGCACTACAGATAAAAACAAGCAGAAAGGCAAGAAGCTTTTTTGTGTTTGTCATAAAAAAAGTTTACAGGTTAATAAACAGTAGAAAGTTTACTACAAAGTAGGTAAAACAGGGATAAAAAAGCATCTGTGTCTGTTGTTTTTTTGTGAAAGCAGAGCAGCAAGCTACAGACGGTAAATAAACTACTGAAAACGGTAGCCTCTCAGAAAATCTTCAATCAGCATTTTCTTTTTGCCTTCTAATTGAATTTCGAGGAGATGAATATACCCGTTACTGCCGCGGAATTTAAGGAATGTTTTTCCATCGGTTATATATGTTCCATCTGTCTGGCCATTTTGAATGGCCTGATCTGTAACTTCTTTTTTTGAACGGTAAATTTTCAGCATCTTTCCATCCAGCATGGTAAAAGCACCGGGAAAAGGAGAGAGGCCACGGATGAGATTGTGTACTTCTTCTACTGTTTTGTTGAAATCAAGTTTGCAGGTTTCAGTGAAAATTTTAGGTGCATGTTTTAGTCGTAATTCGTCAGACGTGATTCGTAAGTGGCTCTCCGAATTATCAGAGTTGCTAACTGCCGACTGCCGACTCACGACTGCCGACTGGGGTTTCTCCTCGATCGTTCCATCAATTAATCCTTCCACTGTTCTTACCAGCAGCTTTGCGCCCACTTCTTTCATGTGATCGTGTACTTCGCCAGCAGTATCATTTTCTCGAATAGGAAAAGAATCCTGCAGCAGAATATCACCTGTATCAATTTCGTGTTTCAGTTTAAACGTTGTAACACCTGTTTCTTTTTCTCCGTTAATCACTGCCCAGTTAATTGGCGCTGCTCCACGGTAATGCGGCAGCAAGCTTCCATGCACATTGATTGTGCCCATCGGTGGCATATTCCACACAACTTCAGGCAACATGCGGAAGGCCACAACAATCTGCAGATCGGCTTTCAGTTCTTTCAGTGTTTGAATAAACTCCGGGTTTTTCAGTTTCTCTGGCTGCAATACAGGAATAGCATGTTCAACTGCATATTTTTTTACAGCACTTTCATTCATCTTCATACCACGGCCTGCCGGTTTATCGGGAGCAGTAATAACAGCAACAACATTAAAACCGGATTTTACCAAAGCATCAAGCGATGCAACAGCAAATTCAGGTGTGCCCATGAACACAATTCGTAGAGAAGATTTATCAGCCATGCGGCAAAACTAACTGAAAGTTGAGAATTGAAAACTGAAAATGGGAAGCGATAACTTATTGTCTAAAACTTATTACTTACAACTCAATTCAACTCTTCATCATCCACTTCAATAATTTTATCTTCCTGTTTTATTTTGGTAAGATTATTCCGTTGCAGAATTTCTTTGGCAAGGTTGAGATAGTTTACTGCACCCTTACTATCAGCATCGTACAGAATAACCGGCTTGCCAAAACTGGGAGCTTCACTTAAACGTGTATTACGGTGAATAATAGAGTCGAACACAATTCCTTCAAAATGGCGGCGTACTTCGCTTACCACCTGGTTGCACAAACGTAAACGTCCGTCATACATCGTCATCAGAATTCCTTCAATCACTAATTGCGGGTTCAGCCTGCTTTGTACAATTTTAATGGTGTTGAGTAATTTACCCAAACCTTCTAATGCAAAAAATTCGGTTTGCACAGGCACAAGAACCGAATCGGCACCAGTTAATGCATTTACCGTAATTAATCCAAGTGAAGGTGAACAGTCAATGACAATGAAATCATAATCGTCCTTCAACGGTTCCAGCAATTGTTTCAATACCGATTCCCTGTTGGGCTGGTTGATCATTTCAATTTCAGCACCCACTAGGTCAATATGTGAAGGAATAAGGTCGAGATTTGGTATTTCGCTTTTCAACACTACATCTTTGGCGTTGGCATTGTTTACAAAACAATCGTACAGGCTCTGCTGAATATTATGTAAATCAAAACCAACACCTGTTGTACTGTTGGCCTGCGGGTCGGCATCCACCAGTAATGTTTTGTATTCGAGTACGGCAAAACTTGCAGCAAGGTTAATTGCTGTTGTGGTTTTACCCACTCCTCCTTTCTGATTTGCAATTCCAATAATTCTCGCCATATTTTTTTAAATCGGTATTGATTCGGGGTTCGGATTATAAATTGATTGATTCTCCAACATGTGGCAGCAGTAATGTTAAATCATTTTTGCTGAAATGATCCATTGCCCTCAAAGAATCAATTTCAATATTGGAGAAGGTGTTGAAATGAACGCCGATTACTTTATCGCAATGCAGCATTTTGGCAGCTTTAGCAGCATCTTCATAGCCCATTGTGAAATTATCGCCCACCGGCAAAATAGTAAATGAAATCGGGCAGCCTTGTGGCACCAACTGCATATCAAGCGTTAAAGCAGTATCGCCGCTGTAATACACATTTTTGTCGGCCATTAAAATAAAACCCATTGGATTTCCTCCATATGAACCATCGGGTAAAGAAGATGAATGTTGGGCAACTACGCATTTTACAGTTCCGAAATCGAATGTTTTTTTGCCTCCTGTATTCATTGGATGGATGTTTTCAACGCCTTGTTTTTGCAGCCATACATAAATTTCCCAGTTGCAGATTACTGTGGCTCCGGTACGTTTGGCAATAGAAACACAGTCGGCAATATGGTCTTCATGCCCGTGGCTTATCAAAATATAATCGGCTTCAATAGAATTTACATCAACAGCAGCGGCGAGTGGATTTGGTGAAATAAACGGATCAAAAAGTAATTTCCTGCCTTTTACGTCTATAGAGAAACAGGAGTGGCCAAAATATGTAAACTTCATAGCAAGGTAAATTTTATCAGTTACAAATGAGTTTTTATTGGTTATATGATGGGTAATGTCATGTTGACAAAAGTAAGGCTTCGGCATAATATTCGGTTACAATAGTTTTCCCCGTTAAAAGGGTAAATGCAGTTAAATAAATCTTTTGTGTTGAATGTTTAATAAATAAGAATTTTGTTCGGTTATGAGAAGAATAGCAGGTTCATGGATTTTTTTGTTTGTATTGCTTGTGGTTGACTTGTACGTGTTCCAGGTGCTGAGAACGGTTGCAGTAGGCTGGTCGCCTAAAGTAAAACTGATTGTATTGGGTATTTATATCGGTGTAAGCATATTGTCGTACCTGCTTATGCTCAGCATAGTATTTACCAATTATGAAAACTGGCATAAGCTGCTTCGTACCTATGCTTTTGCAATAGTTCTCGGTTTGTTCTTTGCCAAGTTTTTAGCAAGTGTATTTTTTGCAATTGATGATGTGCGTCGTGTTGTACAGTGGGCAGGCAGTTTTCTTTTTCCAAACTGGAATCCGAAAAATACCGGCACCGGTACTGGTACTGGTATTACACGCTCTTTGTTTATAAGCTGGGCCGGACTTGCAGTAGGCGGTGGTTTGTTTACTTCGCTTATTTATGGTTTTGGCAACAAGTACCGCTATCATTTGCAGAAAGTTGCATTGCAGTTCAGCAATCTTCCTTCAGCATTTAAAGGATTCAAAATTATTCACATAAGCGATATTCACAGCGGTAGTTTTACAGATAAGGCGGCTGTACAGAAAGGTATTGATAAAATCAATCAGCAAAATGCAGATGTGATTCTGTTTACAGGTGATCTTGTAAATTATGCTGCTGAAGAAATGAATGATTATAAGGATATTTTCAGCCGGTTAAAAGCAAAGCATGGTGTTTATGCCACATTGGGTAATCATGATTATGGATTCCCAACAGGAGATTCCAGGGAAGATATAAGGGATAAACAACTGGCCAATGCCGAAGGGGTAAAACGGGTACATAAGGAAATGGGCTGGCAGTTGCTGAGTAATGAGCATGTGCTTTTTGAGCGAAATGGTGAGCAGATAGCACTACTGGGCATTGACAATAAAAGTGCAAAAATCAACTTTCCTTCGTTTGGCAAACTGGATATAGCCCATGCGCCGGTAAAATATGTTCCGTTTAAAATACTGATGAGTCATGATCCCTCGCACTGGAATGGGGAAGTAACAAGCAGTTATACTGATATTGATCTTACACTTTCGGGCCACACACATGGTATGCAGTTTGGAGTTGAAATACCCGGTTTTCGCTGGAGCCCTGTAAAATATATTTATAAACAATGGGCTGGTTTGTACGAGCAGGGAAAGCAAAAATTATACGTAAACCGTGGCTTTGGTTTTATTGGTTATCCGGGGAGGGTAGGTATTTTGCCTGAGATTACTTTGATTGAGCTGGTTTAATTTCTCAATGGCTTAAACTATCTTGCACGGCAGAAGTCTATTTTTCCGACCGAATGATTATGACTAAACCACTTATTCTGTTTTTACTTATTCTGCTTCCATCTGTTTCTTTGCTGGCGCAGCAAGAAACAGATACTATTCCAATTAATCAGGATTCAATTGAAAAGGAAGTAGATGCTTTTCTTAGCATGCTCGATTCATTAAAAAAGCCAAAGAGCTATTTCCAGGTTGGTATTGGCGCAGGTAATATGCAGTACAGTGTTAGTAATACTGCCTTAAATGCACAGCAGGTTCAGAAAAATATCAATTTTACCCCTGTACTTGCTTATTATCATAAATCGGGTTTTGGTATTGCGTATAATGGTTTTGTTGCAGTTGAAAATGGTTCCTCCTCGTTTTACCAGCACACCATTACACCTTCATACGATTATGAGCAAGGTGAAAAATTTGGTGCCGGAATTACTTATACACGCTATTTCAAAGGTGCAGCGGATCATCAACTGGCATCGCCTTATAAAAATGATTTTTATGGATACGCTGAGTATAAAAAATGGAAAATAAAACCTTCCGTTTCTTTTGGTTTTGCCAACGGAAAACAATCGCAGTATTCTCAAACCGATACATTTGCTGTAATAAAACGTTACCTGCGGCCCGATACAACAGTTTATTTCAAACAATACGATACTCTGCATGTTAACCTGCGAGATTATACTGTTGTATTATCTGCAAGAAGCAGGTTTACATTGGATGGAATTACGCAAAACGACTACCTTGTTTTCTCTCCATCATTTATGATGTATTTTGGATTAAGTGATTACGATATGGAATATATTTCAAAAAGTAAACTTACTCCTGATATTGTTCAGTATTTCCGTACAAATAAAGTAATAGCATATCGGTTTTCCAAGCAGTTCCCCTTGTTAAGATCATCAAGAAATTACAACTATCCGGGCAATTTTAATCTTCAGTCGTTAGGGGTAAATGTTGATTTGGCCTGGTACATCAGGAAGTTTTATATTAACCCACAGGTATATTTTGATTATTACCTGCTGAGCAGTGAAAAAAAATTCAACACATTGTTTACGGTTCATACCGGATTTATGTTCTGATGATATCAGATTTGTCTTAACATATTTTTACAAACGCAAAAAAGTAATTGGCATTTAATTAGCCGTTATATGTGTAATTAAAATCAAAAACGAATGAAAAAGTATCTTGTAATCCTTCTTGCAGTATTTGCATTTTCTTCCACCTCCTTTGCACAATTCAGGATCGGGCCCAAACTTGGTGCCAACCTCGGAAAAATTGATGGCAGCGGCTATAGTGAAAAATATACACTTGGCTATCATGTTGGTGGTTTTATGGAAATTCCTCTTGGTAAAAAATGGGCTGTTCAGCCCGAAGTTTTGTGGAACCAGGTTAATGGCGACACAGCAACAAATTTCAGGCAGGTTTATACTGAATTACAGAACCAGGATTTAAAAAATCCTCAATTGAATTATTTAAGTATTCCATTGTTGCTTTCTTATAAACCGGCAAAATTTATTTCTTTTCAGGCAGGTCCGCAATTTGGTATTTTGCTGAACAAAGACAAAACACTTATTGATAACGGAAAGGATGCATTTAAGGATGGCGATTTATCAATGCTTTTTGGGGCTCAGTTAAATATTTTATCGTTCCGTGTTTATGGACGTTATGCTATTGGCCTGAATAATATTAATGACCTTGGAAGCCAGGAAAAATGGAAAACTACAGGCTTTCAGTTGGGTGTAGGATTAGCATTCTAAAATTTACAGAAATGATTTTAAAAGAGACTTCTGAATAGGGAGTCTCTTTTTTTGTAACCAGATAAAATATCGCTGGTGAAAGTTTCTATGCAGTAACTTAACTTGAAATTAGTAAGCAACACATTTTTTTTTCAGTGGCTGATTAATAAAAAATAGTGAGGATTGATATGGTATAAAATTAGATTTCTCTACTGTTTCAATAAGCGATGCAGAAATTTTGCTGTCGAGAAATAAAAATGAAAAAGTGAATAAAAAATATGAGTACTGAAACGGCTAAATGGATCATGTTGGCAGGAGGTATTTTGTTTGTTACCGGGGTGATTATTTATTTTTTTCATGATAAACTCCATTTTATCGGGAGACTGCCTGGCGATATACGCATTGAAAAAGAAAATTTCAGGTTTTATTTTCCCATAACCACTATGTTGCTTATAAGTGTGCTGATTAATATTCTTGTAAAAATCATCAAACGTTTTATGTAATGATCAGTATTAATGAAGTGATTGAAAAAGCAGGGCTGAAAGAGATGTATATTGAACGTGTTGGTGGCGGAGAAATTAACGAGGCATACAAAGTATTCAACAATCGCTCTGAATTTTTTGTAAAGTTGAATGATGCAGGCGCTTATCCCGGCATGTTTGAACAGGAAGCATTGGGGTTGCAGACACTCAGGGAGAACAGCCGGTTTGTGATTCCTGAAGTGCTTCAGTTTGGGACTGCGGGGTCAAAACAATTTTTGATTCTGCAATGGGTAGAACGTTCTGATTCATCTGCCGATTATTGGAAAAAAACGGGGGAGCAGCTTGCTGAGCTTCATCAGCATTCTCAAATACATGCCGGGTTTTCTCATCATAATTATATAGGAAGTTTGAAGCAATTGAATACACCTGTTGAGAGTTGGAGCGAATTTTACATTTCGCAACGTTTGCAGGTATTAGTAGAGAAATTATTGAAATCGGGGGTGTTTTCTCCAAAGGATCAGAAATATGCATATCATTTATATAGCCGGTTGCCTGAAATTTTCCCTGGCGAACCCCATTCGTTGCTGCATGGTGATTTGTGGGGCGGGAATCATTTCCCCAATGAAAACGGCTTACCTGTTTTGATCGATCCCGCTGTTTACTATGGTCATAGGGAAATGGACATTGGGATGACGGGCTTGTTTGGAGGTTTCAGACGGGAGTTTTATGAAGCTTACCATTATCATTACCCTCTTGAAAAACGCTGGCAGCAAAGATTACAACTTACACAGCTTTACCCGCTTCTTGTACATGCTGTATTATTTGGGGGGCATTATGTGGCTAAATCGTCTGAAATTCTGAAAAAATTCGGCTCGTAAAAAAACGGTTAAAAATGGTGTTTCTGCCAATGAAAAACGTGTTATCAAAAATGTGAATAACCTTTTTGTTTGGTTTGTTTGTTTATAATAGTTTTTATTCTAAATTCATTCCCTGAAATTATAACCCATTCAAATTCTAAATTTTAAAAAATGGCAACTAAAAAAGCAAAAAAAGCAGCTCCTAAGAAAGCAGCTAAAAAAGCTGCTCCAAAAAAAGCAGTAAAGAAAGCAGCTCCTAAAAAGGCCGCTCCGAAGAAAGCAGCCCCCAAAAAAGCAGCTCCTAAAAAGAAATCAGCTCGTAAGCCTAATGCAGCTTTCATGAAAGCACTTACTCCAAGTGCTGAACTTGCAGCAGTAATTGGTAACAAACCTGCTCCACGTACTGAAGTTGTAAAAAAACTTTGGGTTTACATTAAAGCAAACAAATTACAAGATGCAAAAAACAAACGTATGATTAATGCTGATGCTAAACTGAAACCGGTATTCGGTGGTAAGGCACAGGTATCAATGTTTGATATTGCTAAGCTTTTATCCAAGCATCTGAAATAATTTATTTCAATGCAAACAAAAAGGGCATCATTCCGATGCCCTTTTTTTATTGCCGAAACTTAACATACAAATTAATTTAACTGTACTAACTTTCTGTAAACATTTTGTTATGAACCTTTTTGCCGTTTCTGTAACAGTTGTTATTTGTATAGCTCTTATTGTGTTTGTTATTGTACGCAATCAGAAAGACAAGAAACAATTTGAGCAGCAACTGAAAAATGATTATCACAAAACAAAAGATGAAGAAGACGATGTTGATGCCGATGAAGTACTCAAGTAATCACCTCCTTCATTCATCGTTATTTCAGTTTAAGGCGAAGCCCGCCGTAAAACTGGCGGCCTGTAATTGGTCCCCATACCAGCGACGCATCGAAGTGTGAACCAAACGGATCATCTGCTGCAATGATGGCATCTTTCTGGTAATAATTGGTGAGGTTTTCTCCACCGATATACAATTCAAACGGATGCTTTTTGCCAATTGTTTTACTTACCTGTGCATTCATCAACACATACGAAGGCGAATAAGTGCTGCGCTGGTAAGGCACAGGATTAGCTGCTGTTGAAGGAATGCGTTTGCGGCTGTTATAGTTAATGGTATAATCAAATTTCCATCCCTTTACTTCATACGCTAGATTGGCAAATGCCCTGTTCTTGGCTGTAAAAGGTTTTTCAAGTAACTGGTTGCTGTATGTTGTTTTTACATCAAACAAACGGTAAGCAACACGTACATCAAAGTTTTTGAATGGTTGAGTATTTAACTCGGCCTGGAAACTGTTTGAATAAGATTTACCAGTGAGATTATAGAACCTGATTTTATTCACATCTTCAAGATCAGCCACAATCTGATCGGTAAAATCATTCCTGAAATAATCCAGAGCAAGATTTGCCGGGCGACTGAAAAGTTTAAACTGCTGATCAAAACTGACTCCTTTGTTCCATGCAATTTCAGGATTTAAACCATAAGCTTTGCCTGTTGTGGATGCAATGATCTGCAGTATTCTTGAACTTACAAGCACACCTGTGTTCTCTGCAAAAATATTGGCTGTGCGTTGTCCTCTTCCTGCACTTATCCTGAAGGTGGTTCCTTTTACTGGCTCATAGCGCAGGTGTAAACGGGGAGTAACAAACATGCCGTA
The DNA here is from genome assembly GCA_002336115.1 of Chitinophagaceae bacterium UBA1953. Lineage (GTDB taxonomy): Bacteria > Bacteroidota > Bacteroidia > Chitinophagales > Chitinophagaceae > Lacibacter. The sequence continues at coordinate 69,890 of DDEN01000045.1, read as the reverse complement.
CAGGTTATTGTTGTCAGCACGTATGCCTGCAACCACACTCAGCTTGGTCAGATAATCATACGTGTATTCAAAAAAAGCACCGGGAACAGATTCTGTACGGTTATATGCTGTTGTGTTGTATGATTCGTTGTAACGGTCGTACACAAAACTTAAACCTGTTCTGAACTTATGAGCAGTATTACCAATGATTGATTGATAAATAAGATTGCCGTAAAAATTCTGCTGTTTGGCATTGTACGTGGTTAAACCAAAATATGAATCCTGTTTGTGATCAAATACCGATAACTGCAGACCGATGCTCTTGTATTTTTTTTCAGGAAAAACATATCCTGTTTTTGCAAAAGCTTCATAGCGCTGAATGTTTATTCCAAGACCATACTTGTTGGTTGTAAGTTTGTCTGTTGCCGGATTGTAATCAATTTCACCACCGGTTTTATTATCAGCAAGTGCTTTTATGCCAAACTGAATAATCCATCCTTTGCCATCTTCATATTTCCAGCGGTTAACCCCGCTCCACAAAGAACCTGTTGGTAAATCACGGAAGCCATCTTTATTGAAATCAATTTTTTTATTGTTGAGAAAATCATTGTGCAGTAAAAGCGTGGTGCTCCATTTCTTTCCAATCTTCTGACTGAGGTTAAGATTGAGATCAGTTTTACCCATATCGTTTTGATAGAGGTTGAGATAAAGCCGTTCAGCTTTTTCCGGTTTTTTCAGCTCAATATTAATCTGGCCGGCAATGCTTTCAAATCCATTGGCAACAGAACCAATGCCTTTTGTAAGCTGTATGCTTTCAATCCATGGTCCCGCAATAGTATTTAAACCTAAAGGTGTTGCAAGCCCCCTGGGGCCGGGTAAATTTTCAACGGTTAATTGTGTGTAATTGCCGCTTAAGCCCAGCAATTGAATTTGTTTTGAACCAGTAACCGCATCGTTGTACGAAACATCAACAGAAGGATTGGTTTCAAAACTTTCGCTGAGGTTGCAGCAGGCAGCTTTGAACAGTTCTTTCTCTGTCATAACCTGTGTGCGCACTGGATTTAAAGCGGCAATGTATAAGGAACGTTGTTTGGCTGTAACCACAACTTCGCTCAATTGTTTTCCTTTTGCAAGCACTATCACCAGATCTTTCATGTCGGCAATGGAAAGTGTATCTGATCTGTAACCCGTATAACTGATGACTAAACGGTTGCTTGTGCCGTCATGCGCAATGGAAAATACACCTGTACTATCGGTAAGTGTGGCTTTATCTGAATGCAGCCATTGAACGGTTGCACCCTGTAAAGGATTCAGTTTTCCTTTTACTGTTTCTTCCAATACCACACCTTTAACAATATGAGGTGCGGGTAATGATTCCTGATGATTCTCTGTATTTACTTTAACTGTTGTGGCAGATGAATCAGGCGCTTCATGCTGTATTGCATTTTCCATTTCCCTGTAATGACAGCAAGGGGGGAGGGCATTGTACACAGCATCGCTTGCTTTGCTATCACCAATATCATGACCTACAGCAACAATTCTTGCTTTTACTTTTTCAGCAGTTGTTTTCAGAGGATCGTATATGAGAGTGATGTCCTTGGTATCTACATTCCAGGTTGCTTTTGCAACACCACGGCCTCTTGCGGCAGTTTCTATACGTTCTTTACACATTGTACAGGCTCCTGATACATGGAATGTAATGGTTGTGTCTTTACCTGTTTTGGTTTGTGCCAGAACCCGGTTATTGGTAAACAGCGCAAACAGTATAACAATTAGTGATAAACTCTTTTGCATAATAAATAATTTAATGATCCGGTTTTTGTTACGGGTATAAAGCTGCACTTGTTTGCAGCTCATGAACAAACAGGAATAATTAAATTCTGAAAATGCAGTAAAGAATGTTGAGTGATTCTCCCTTTGTTACAGGTGGGGAACTGTTGCAGGCATGTAAGCGGGCAGGAGCTGATTGAAAAACAAACTGATCGGTTACAAGGGGTGTTACTTCAGCAGCATACTGGAATTGTTTTACCAGCGAATTGATTGCAGCTTCTGGAACATACGAGTCTTTAATGTGATTATTAAATTCCTTGCTTTCGCAGCAGGTTTTGCTGAAAGCGTGCATGTTGCATGAGGAAGAACATTTGCCTTTGTGGCTACCCGCAATGAAATCAATCTTTTTAATCTTGCCACAGCAGTAATGCACATAAACCGATAATCCGGAAGAGGAAAATCCGTAAAGCACAAATAGTAATAAGATGATTGACTTTTTCATTACGGCAACAAAATTACAGAAATTATTGAAGTGGAGAAGAGGAGATTGTTATCAGTTGTTTAAAAGTATTTTAGTGATTTCTTTGGCTATAGAGTTTGTTGCAACAGACTGGGAATAGTGCAACGTTCTTTGAGAGAGAAGTTGCTGCGAATGCAAGATGTGCATCCAGTTCGCCCTCCAGAATTTTTTCAATTCCACGTTTCTGGAGTTGGGCTAAAAAATTGTTGAGCTGGTCGCCGGTTTTAAGTTACTTTAAAAAAGCATCGGTAAGTTCTTGTTCGTTGTCCATAATTAAACTGTGTTTTTAAAATTAAAAAAAAGTGATCAGGAACGAGAGATGCTCCTCTCGTTCCTGATCACTTACACAGTTTATAGGATAGTACTTGTTGTAGAGAGCTGTTTACATACTGTAGTTGTGGTATTCTTTTTTGCAGTTGGTTGTTGATGTGTTGTTATTGCCTGTTGTTGTTGTGCAGTTGTTTATTTTTTCTTTGCAGACGTTTATTTCTTTGATGCAGTTGGCTTTTGAACTGATGCAGATGATTGTTTCTTTACTGTAATTGCTAATTTCTTCTTTGCTGATGGCTTTTTCTTTGATGTAAGCTGCCATTTCTTCAGTGTTAATTACTGTTTCTTCATTGTGCGTGTTCATTTCTTTGATGTATGAAGGCATTTCTTTAATGTAAATGCTTATTTCTTTATTGCGTGATGCTGTTTCTTTAATGTAAGTGGCTATTTCTTCGATGTAAGTATTTGTTTCCTGGATGTAAGTATCAGTTTCTTTGATGTAAGTGGCTTCCGAACCGGGTGAAAATGATGTTTTTAGGTTTGTTTTGGACAAAATGGCTGTTGTGCATTACACAACGGTTAGCTTTTTCTTTTTGCCTTGCCGGAATGGGATTTTCATTAGCTGCTGACTCTCCGAATTTAACAGGCGATGTCTGGCGCAGCCGACTCGCAGTGATGGTTGTTGTATGCTGTTGAATATTGTTACTGCCTGCTCTGTTTCCATAATAAGGCGAGTTGTGCGGCTACTGCACAATGCCATTTTCACAGACATCGCCTTGGAACTACTATGTAAACTCTATATCGAAGAAGTTATTTTGTAAGCAGGGATGCCAACAAAGGCGTAATTATTTTGTTGGTAGTGATATCGACAAAGGTGTCAAAAATAAAAAGTAATAATAGTAGTACCATTAATAAAAATTTTCAGAAAACAAATCTAAATGTCCCCATCAGCTTTTTTGCTCACTTTAATCTTTACCTTTTTGGAGACGTTGCGAAGGAAGGAATTGAATTGGCTTGCTTTTTAAAAAGCCCAGTACAATCGGTTTTTTTAAACAGCAACAGTGATCTGCAAAAAGACAGGCGGAACACTGGTACCAGTGAGCTGCTTTTTTCATAACTTTAAACGGCAATGGAGATATCTGTAACTAAAAGCAAAATATTTAACCAGTTAGTTTTATTACTTATAGTAAGCACAGGTTTACAAAACGTTTTATTCTTGTCTCATATAGGTAATAAGATTCAGTTTACCGAGATTATTTTCCCAATTACATTATTACTTTTTCCGCTTTTATATTACAAACAACTTGCATTTTCGAAATCTGAAAAAATATTCCTGTTACTTTTACTTTCTTATTTGTTCATAAATTTTCTTTCATCGTTTCTCAGTTCATCGAATTCTTCGCTACTGGAGTCCTTTGGCCGTGTTTATTTGGCAGTGTTTTTCATGATGCTGTTTTTTTACTTTGCAAACATGTCTCCTACAGAAATGAGCACTGTCATTCCCAGAATATTTTTTTTTCTGGGGTGGTCGCTTTCTTTATTATCATTAAGTGGTTATGTTTTATTATGGCTTGGCATTCAGAATAAATTTGTGTATAGTTTTTCAGAATATCCGTACCTGGGCACAATTTATAGACTTAACGGACCCACTTTTACACCCTCAATGCTTGTTACAATCCTCTCGGTTTGCTTCATTTTTTCTGTAAACGGCTTTTCTGTTTTACCGTATAAAAAATGGGTGCGTGTTTTATTGTTGCTTTTCATTGTTGTGGCATGTTTTCTTACTTTTTCAAAAACTTTGCTGCTTATTTTCTGGGGAACTTTTGTGATTTCTTATAGCCGTTATAACAAACTAAACAAGAAGATTATAATTGTAACTCTATTGCCGGTAATCCTTTTTCTTTTTCTTGCAACACATTTTGTATTGGCAAAACCCAATACAGAGCAATATAACGGTTATATTAAAACGAATTTTATTAGTTCAGAAGCAGCGTTTAAAATTGGCAAAATAGAAGCGCTTGAAACATGTTATTATCTGAATAAACGAATAGCAGTAGAGGTAGCTCTAAAACATCCTCTTTTAGGAATTGGAGCAGGGAACTTTAACGATGAAGTTGAAAAAAGAAAATCTGAGAACAAATACCCTTCTAATTTCTTAAGCTACGACCCTCATTCAACCTATTTTGGAGCTCTGGCCGAAAACGGCTTTTTAGGTTTTGCAGCATTGATGATACTGTTGGGGTTTCTTTTGCTTGCATACTCCGACACAAAGCTTATCAATAGCAATTCCTTTTATCAATCAATTTTTATATTGCTTGTAATCTTTTATTGCGAAGCAATTTCGACCGATATTATGAACTTCCGGCATTTGTGGGTATTGTTTGCAATTGCTTTTGGATACCGACACAAACTCAGATTTTAATCTACACCATGGTCCGTGGCACAGGACATTATATACTTTCTGCAATTCGGATTCTGCAATTTGTAACGCTTGAGTTAATCTTAAGTTGTTTTGTTTTTAGATGTATAGTTTGAGTCCGTCATTAATCCGACAAAATGAATTGATGCTTTTGAAATTTACGAATGATTTGTTACAATTGGCGAAAATGATGATTTGTTTTTGCTGCATAGGATTACAGAACGTACAAGCGAGCGTGGCAACGAACGCTTAATAGATGAACTGGCTTCTGTTACATAATATGTATTAAAATGCCCCGACAAATGGTAGGGGCATTTTAATTATTCATTCAAACTTCGTTATTAATTTGCCATATCGGGAATTGCTTCCACTTTATAGGCACCTGCATCGAGTTTTGCTTTTGTTTCGGTAAAGGCTGTTAATGTTTCTTCAATATCAGCATCGGTATGTGCTGCTGAAGGAATTAAACGGTAAATGATATGCCCTTTTGGAATAACAGGATATACAACAATAGAAGCAAAGATGTTGTAGTTTTCCCTGAGGTCCATTACCATTGCTGTTGCTTCTTCCACGCCACCTTTCATATACACGGGTGTTACAGGGGTATTAGTAGCGCCAATATCAAATCCTCTTTCTTTTAAACCCTGCTGCAGTTTGGTTGCATTGTGCCAGAGTTTTTCTTTGAGCTCGGGCATTGTTTGCAGCATGTGTAAGCGTTTTAGATTACCAACAACAATGGGCATTGGTAAGCTTTTTGCAAATATTTGTGAGCGGATGTTGTAACGGATAAAATCGATAATTACACGGGGCCCTGCCATGAATGCTCCAATGGAAGCCATTGATTTGGCAAATGTGCTGAAGTAAAGATCAATTCCATCCTGGCAATCCTGTTCTTCGCCCGTGCCTGCACCTGTTTTGCCAAGTGTGCCGAAACCATGTGCATCATCAACCAGCAAACGGAATGTGTATTTATCTTTCAGTGCAATAATTTCTCTGAGCTTACCCTGATCGCCCGCCATACCAAAAATGCCTTCAGAGATAACAAGGATACCACCTTGACCCTGCTTTTCGACTAATGCAGTTGCTCTTTGTATTTGCTTCTCGCAATCATCAATATCGTTGTGTTTAAAAACGTAACGGTGGCCGGGGTGCAGGCGCAACCCATCAATAATACATGCATGGCTTTCTGCATCATACACAATTACATCATGACGACCGCAGATGGCATCAATAGCACTCATAATTCCCTGGTAACCGAAGTTCATGAGGATGGCATCTTCTTTCTTTTCAAACTCAGCGAGTTCTTTTTCTAATTGTTCATGAAGGTTTGAGTTGCCGCTCATCATACGTGCTCCCATTGGGTAAGCAAGTCCCCATTCTTTTGCTGCTTCAGCATCAACTTTTCTTATTTCGGGGTGGTTGGCCAGACCCAGATAATTGTTCAGGCTCCAAACAATTTTTTCCTTTCCACGAAACTTCATTCTGCTGTTGATTTCTCCTTCCAGTTTAGGGAAGGCAAAGTATCCATGTGCCCTTTCTCTGTGCTGACCAATAGGACCGTAGTTTTTAATCAGCTTCTCAAAAATATCTGCCATATTAAGAAATTGTTATTGATTGAAAATTGCCGCAAAGGTAAGGCATTGCAGCGTATGATGAATGCCCGAAATGGTTAAAATCAGGTAACAATAAAACAATCAGTTTCAACAGGTTCAAACGGTATCTTTGCGCCTTAAATCAATTTTATGCGTTCTTTATTTTCACTATTGATTGTATTGCTGAGTTTTCAATCGTTTGCTCAAAAAACAACGGCAAAACAGGAGCCTGCAGAACCGAAAAGACCCAAATTAGTGGTAGGGATCATGATTGACCAGATGCGTTGGGATTACCTGTACCGTTATTACGGCCGTTATACTGCAACAGGCGGTTTTAAGCGGTTACTGAATAAAGGGTTCAGTTGCGAAAACACATTGATTCCTTATGTGCCCACTATTACCTGTGTAGGCCACTCAAGTGTTTATACCGGCAGCGTGCCTGCTATTAACGGAATGACAGGAAATAACTGGTATGATTATGAAAAAAATAAAGCGGTGTATTGTACGGAAGATAAAACAGTGAAAACTGTTGGAAGTACAACAGCAGCAGGTGAGCAGAGTCCACGTAATATGCTTACCACATCCATTTGCGATGAACTGAAACTGGCCACCAACTTCCGCAGTAAGGTGATTGGTATTGCCATTAAAGACCGTGGAGGTATTTTACCTGCCGGGCATAGTGCCAATGCTGCATACTGGTATGATGGTGCAAGTGGTAAATGGATTACATCAACTTATTACATGAATGAATTGCCACAATGGGTAAATAATTTTAATGCAAAAGATGTGGTTGATACGTTTTATGCAAAAGGATGGAATACGCTTTATCCCATTTCAACCTATGTACAGAGCACCAAAGATGAAAATACGTATGAAGGCAAACCATTTGGAGCAGACCAGAAAGGTTTCCCGTATGATTTAAAACGTTTTGCCGGTAAAACTTACGGCAGCATTTCATCTACTCCTTATGGAAATACCATGACTATGATGATGGCGAAGGAGGCAATTGCCAACGAAGCAATGGGTAAAGATTCAGTTACCGATTTTCTTGCAGTAAGCTTTTCAAGTACTGATTATGTTGGTCATGCATTTGGGCCTAACTCCATTGAAATTGAAGATACCTATCTGCGTCTTGACAGAGATTTGGGTGAGTTGTTTGATTATCTTGATAAATCGGTAGGCAAGGGACAATACCTTGTTTTTCTTACGGCCGATCATGGTGTGGCACATGTGCCTGCATTTATGAATGAAAATAAATTGCCTGGTGGATTACTTGATGATAACAAAATGGTGACCGACCTGAATGTAATGCTGAAAGAAAAATACAACTACGGCAATCTTGTGCTTGGCGGGTTTAATTATGAAGTTTGTTTAAACCGTAACCTCATTGATTCTGCAAAGCTGAATAAGAAAGAAATTGTTGATGATGTGGTACGTTTTGTAAGAAATATTAACGGTGTTGACCGTGCTTTTCCCATTGATGAATTAATGAGCCAGCCAATGAGTTATAAAGTAAGGGAAATGATTTCAAACGGATGGTATCCCAAACGTTCGGGCGATGTGCAGCTTGTATTAAAGCCCGGCTATATTGATGGTGGAGCAACAGGTACAACACATGGTTTGTGGAATCCTTACGACAGTCATATACCATTACTATGGTATGGCTGGAATATTAAACAGGGAAAATCGAACAACGAAGTATATATGACAGATATTGCGGCAACACTTGCGGCCCTGCTTAAAATACAGATGCCCAGTGGAAGCATAGGCAAACCTATCCTTGCAGTTGTTGAATAAACATTCTATTTTGCATCTGAAGATTTAGCAGTTCCAGTGTGGCTGGCATTATAGTTGGCACATATACAAAATAATACAATAAGCCCCTTTTTAAGGGGCTTGTCTGTCATTTTGACTAAAGAAGAAAAGTATGAACGAAAAGAATTTATTTATGGGAAATGGTGATGAAGATGTTGACTTTATGCCGATTATCCCATTGAACGAAGCAGATGCCGACAACGATGAAACCCTTGAAATAGGAAACGAGTTACCTATTCTTCCCTTGCGAAACACTGTTCTTTTTCCCGGTGTGGTATTGCCTATTACCGTAGGCAGAGATAAAAGCATACAGGCCGTAACCGAAGCATACAAAGGAAATAAATTAGTTGGTGTGGTTGCACAGAAAGACAGTAATGTGGAAGATCCAACAGTAGCTGATCTTGAACAGATTGGTACTGTTGCCAAGGTGGTGAAGTTGATTAAGATGCCCGATGGAGGAACCACAGTTATAATACAGGGAAAAAAACGCTTCAGCATAACTGCCATTACTTCCGAAGAACCTTTCTTTAAAGCAGCTATAGAAGTGCTGAAAGAAGAGCCAATACCTGAGGATGACGATTTTAAAGCCGTTGCCGGTTCTATTAAGGATATGGCTTCTCAGATTATTCAGCTTTCGCCCAATGTACCCAGTGAAGCATCGATCATTCTGAAGAATATTGAAAATTCCGGGTTCCTGATTCATTTTGTAAGCAATAATCTCAGTGGAGAAATTGCAGATAAACAGAAATTGCTTGAAACACAGAACATCAGGCAAAGGGCAGAACTTCTGTTAACATTTTTGCAGAAAGAGCTTCAATATACCGAGCTGAAAAATAAGGTTACCAATAAAACAAGAACCGAACTTGATAAACAGCAGCGTGAATACTTTCTTCACCAGCAGATGAAAAGTATTAAGGAAGAACTTGGCGGCGACAGCAATGACCTTGAAATACAGGAAATGAAAAAAGAGGCCGAGAATAAAAAGTGGAGTGAGGCTGCAAAGGAAATGTTTACGAAGGGAATACAAAAGCTGGAGCGTATGCACCCTTCAACTCCCGATTATTCGGTGGTATATAATCATCTCGACCTGATGCTTGATTTGCCCTGGGGCGATTACACCGACGATCAGTATGATCTGAAAAAAGCAAAGAAAGTGCTGGATCACGATCATTATGGCATTCACAAAGTAAAAGAACGTATTCTTGAGTACTTGGCTGTGCTGAAGCTGAAAGGTGATATGAAGAGCCCGATTCTTTGTTTGCTGGGCCCTCCCGGGATTGGTAAAACATCGTTGGGGAAAAGCATTGCCTCAGCATTGGGAAGAAAGTATGTTCGTATCAGTTTGGGTGGTTTGCACGATGAAAGTGAAATAAGAGGTCACCGCAAAACATATATTGGTGCAATGCCCGGCCGTATTTTACAATCGCTGCGTAAAGTGAAATCATCCAACCCTGTAATGATTCTTGACGAAATTGATAAGATTGGAAGTGATTTCCGAGGCGACCCCTCAAGTGCTTTACTTGAGTTGCTTGATCCGGAACAGAATCATACATTTTATGATAACTACCTGGAGCTGGAATACGATCTCAGTAAAGTGCTGTTCATTGCAACAGCAAACAGCTTATCAAATATTCAGTCGGCGCTTCGTGACCGCATGGAAATTATTGATCTTAGTGGTTACGCAGTGGAAGAAAAAATTGAAATAGCAAAAAACTATCTTGTTCCCAAGCAGAAAGAAGCACATGGATTGGAAAAGATGCAGTTTAAAATAAGCGATGCTGTTTTGCGTAAAGTAGTAGAGGATTATACAAGAGAAAGTGGTGTTCGTGAACTTGATCGTCAGTTGGCATCATTGATGCGTTCGCAGGCAAAAGAATTTGCCATAAAAAGCAAACTTAAAGCAACACTCACATCCAATGACATTGAAAAGATACTTGGCAAGCCCCGTTACAGCAATGAGCTTTATAAAACTGTAAACATGCCCGGCGTGTCAGTTGGTCTTGCATGGACTGCCGTTGGTGGCGATATTCTGTTCATTGAAACAAGCTTGTCCGACGGAAAAGGTGAGTTGCGGTTAACCGGAAATCTCGGCAATGTAATGAAGGAAAGCGCAACAACAGCATTGAGTTATTTGCAGGCCAACGCAAAAAAGGCAGGCATTAATCCCGATGATTTCCAGAAGAAAAATATTCACCTGCATGTACCTGAAGGTGCAGTGCCAAAAGACGGGCCAAGTGCGGGTATAACAATGCTTACGGCAATTACAAGTGCATTTACCGGAAGGAGAGTAAAGCCTTTTCTTGCAATGACCGGCGAAATTACCTTGCGTGGGCAGGTGCTTCCCGTGGGCGGAATCAAAGAAAAAATTCTTGCAGCAAAACGTGCAGGTATTAAGGAAGTTATCATGTGCTGGCAAAACGAAAAAGATGTGCAGGAAATTAATTCACAGTACATCAAGGGTATGAAATTTCATTACGTAAAAACCATGCAGCAGGTGCTTGATCTGGCTCTTACATGAGCGGTAGCAACTGGTGTATGTATATGACCGTTTATACCAAGTTTACAAAATAGTGACATCTACGAAAGCATTCACTCTTTATTATTGCATACAGAGCAGGGATTCATTTCCCCGCTGGTTGTTTTAAGGGTTAAAAGAGTTTCCCCCATTTCAATGGGGGAATTTTTTTATTAGTACTGCAAACGCTTATTCTCTATTCCTCACTCATCAATCTTTGTTATCTTCGCCGCCTTGTTATACAGGGAAATTTTGAATGTTATGAGTAATCAGAAAGAAACTATGCCAGCAGGCAGGCAGGTAGTTATGAGTGGTATCCGTCCCACAGGATACCTGCACCTTGGAAATTATTTTGGTGCAATGCGGAATTATGTAAAAATGCAGGATGAATATGAATGTTATTTTATGGTGGCCGACTGGCATTCGTTAACTACACATCCCGACACAAAAGAATTAAGAGAAAATGTAAAAAGAGTTTTTGCTGAAAATATTGCATGTGGTCTTGATCCCGATAAAGTGGCGTTGTATTGCCAGAGCCATGTGCCTGAAACTGCAGAACTTTATCTTTATCTCAATATGCTTTCTTATAAAGGTGAACTGGAAAAAACAACAACGTTTAAAGATAAGGTTCGCCAGCACCCAGATAATGTAAACGCAGGATTGCTTACATACCCGGTTCTCATGGCTGCTGATATTATTTTACACAGGGCTAAATTTGTTCCTGTTGGAAAAGATCAGGAACAGCATCTTGAAATGACCCGCAATTTTGCCAACCGCTTTAATCATCGCTATGGTGAGGTGTTCCCTGAACCTGCAGCGTTTAATTTTGGTGGTGAGTTATTAAAAGTTCCCAGTCTTGATGGAAGCGGAAAAATGAGCAAAAGTGAAAATCAAAATGCAACTATTTTTCTTGCTGATAGTGATGATGTGATTAAGAAAAAGGTGATGAAGGCGAAAACTGATGCCGGCCCAACAGAGCCCAACTCTGCCAAACCCGATTATATAGAAAATCTGTTCCAACTGATGCGTTTGGTGAGCTTGCCTGATACATTGCAAAAGTTTGATAGTGACTTTAATAATTGTGTTATCCGTTATGGCGACATGAAAAAACAGTTAGGAGAGGATATGGCAAAGTTTGTAAGCCCGATACGTGAAAAAGCTGTTTCTATACAAAAAGACGATGCCTATCTGGAAAAAATTATGAAGCAGGGCGCAGAAAAGGCCCGGGAAAATGCGGAAAAAACCATAAAAATGGTGAGAGATGCAATGGGGCTGAATTATTTTTCGCACACATCCTGATTAAGCAAATAAAACATTTATCTTAGAAATTCTTTATAAACAACCAGAACTATAAAATCTCCTCAACGGAAGGGCTCATGGCAAAAAGTAAAAAACCTAAACACATAGCAATTGCCGGTAACATCGGTGCGGGTAAAACCACTTTAACAGAAATGCTGGCCAAGCATTATAAATGGATTCCCCAGTTTGAAGATGTGGATCACAATCCGTATCTCAACGATTTTTATGAAGACATGCCCCGTTGGAGTTTTAATCTGCAGATTTACTTTTTAAACAACCGCCTGAACCAGGTACTTGAAATACAACGTGGAACTGAAACGGTGATCCAGGATCGTACAATTTTTGAAGATGCTCATATTTTCGCTCCCAACCTGCACGATATGGGTTTAATGGGCAAGCGTGATTTTGATAATTACTTTTCATTCTTCTCTACATTAAAAACAATGGTTTCGCCTCCCGATCTGTTGATTTATCTCAAAGCATCAGTACCAACGCTTGTGGCACAAATACAGAAACGTGGCAGAGAATATGAAGAAAATATACGCCTTGATTATCTTAAAAAACTGAATGATTATTACAACAAGTGGATTGATAATTATAAAGAGGGCGGCTTGCTTGTTATTGATGTTGATAATAATAAATTTGCTGAAAATGAAGAGCATTTTGGAGAAATCATCAACAAAATTGATTCGCAGTTGTACGGGTTGTTTTAATTTTTACAATGATCGGTGCGGTTAAAACCTTTGTAAACAAATTACTGAAATCAAATTTTCATTTTATTTGGTTGATCCTGTTTTTTGTACTGCATAATTACAATGAATTCAAGGGTGATCTTTCATTCAGGGATCTATCAGTTTTTTTTCTTACGACTGTTTCTGCAGGAATTGCTTTCTACTACATTCATTTTTTCTTTTCAACGAACAGGCAAAAGGCCGGAATTTTTACAACAGTTCTAATTGCTGTATTCATGCTTTTTGGCGCTTTTCAGGATTTGCTTTCTTCTTTTAAAGCAACTGCGTTTCTATCTTCGTTACCGGTATTATTAATAATAACAGTTTCCCTTCTTTTCTTAATTTTTATTTTATTGTTCTTTTTCCAGAAACATATTCCGGTAATAATAAAATACCTGAATATGCTTTTTATTCTGTATTTCTTCATCGAAGTAATACAATTGATGTCAGTTTCAAAGGCTGATGTATTTGGTAAAGAAGCAATGCTGAACGAGTATGAGAATTGTACAACCTGTAATAAGCCTTCAATTTATCTTGTAATTCTTGATGAATATGCTGGCTCCAATACATTAAAAAATAGATTTCATTTTGATAATTCAGCTTTTTACCAGGCACTTGAGAGCAGAGGATTTTATGTAACAGGCAGCTCAATTTCAAACTATAAACTAACAGTTCTATCCATTGCTTCAATGCTTAACATGGATTATGTTGGTTAATATCAGGAGCTGATGCGTAATAAGCACTTTGCGTATAAAAACGCCTTAAAACAGATTAGGTTAAACTTGTTTCTGCTTTTCTGAAAAAGCAGGGATATAAAGTCGTAAACTATTCTTTTTTTGATTTGCATGATTCTCCAACAATGGTACAAAACGATTTGTGGGGAGGAAGTTTACGAATACTCACAAATCAAACAATTTATGGCAGGGTAATGAAAAGTCTGCCGTTATATATGGCTAATAAAAGACATAATAATTTTTTTATTAAGAAAATCAATGATGAATATGCCAATCAGCTAAATTATACATTGAGCAGTACTGTAGTAAATGAAAAGCAAAATTCTGAAAAAAACAATGCTCCTTTATTTACTTACATGCATTTGAATATTCCTCATCCTCCTTTTTTATTTGATAGTACAGGAAAGCGAATGCCAGATGAAATAAAGTGGGGATTTAATGCTGATACCAATGATTCAAATGCATATCTGAATTATCTGCTTTACTGCAATAAAAGAATTTTAAGTTGGATAGATGAAATTAAACTGGCTTCTCATGATAAGGCTGTAATTCTGATTATGAGCGACCATGGTGCAAAGCCACCGGATATACAGGAAAGACAATTTGATAATTTAAATGCTGTTTTTATTCCAGGAGGAAATTATTCGGGTTGGTACAAGGGGTTTAGCAATGTAAATCAGTTCAGAGTATTGTTTAATAAGTTGTTTAAGCAGAGTTTTGAATTAAAACCTGATATTACACCCTGATAGATTATTTGCAAAATGAAACCCCGCTAAGATTAGCAGGGTTTATTCTTAGCAAACAATCTATTACGACCACTATACTTTCGGTGCTGCGGCTAAAATTTCCTCACCGCTACCGTAAGCATACTCTTTAAAATTATTTCTGAACTGTTCAGCCAGAGACCGCAATTTTTCGTCATAAGCTGCTTTATCAGTCCATGTATTTTTAGGATTCAATATTTCAGAAGGAACCCCTTCGCATAACGTCGGGATCTCAAAGTTAAATATAGGCATTGTTTCATATTGAGCCATGTTTAGTTTACCTGAAAGGGCGGCGCTGATTATGGCTCTTGTATAATTCAGTTTAATGCGGTTGCCTGTGCCAAAACCACCACCCGTCCAACCGGTATTCACCAGCCAAACATGTACATGCTCTTCATTTATTTTCTTTCCAAGCATTTCTGCATATTTAGCCGGATGAAGGGGAATGAATGGCGCTCCAAAGCAAGCACTGAATGTCGATTTCGGGTCTTTAATTCCCGTTTCTGTTCCGGCTACTTTTGCAGTATAACCACTGATGAATTGATACATCGCCTGTCCTTTAGTAAGTTTCGCAACAGGAGGCAATACACCACTTGCATCACACGTCAGGAAAAAGATATTTTTCGGCTGGCCTGCAACAGAAGGTTCAAGGGCATTGCTGATAAAGTTTAATGGATAACTTACTCTTGTATTTTCGGTAATGGTTTTACTATGAAAATCAATTTGATCGGTTCCTGTAAAAAAAGTAATATTTTCAACAAGTGCTCCTTGTTTAATAGCTCTGAAAATTTCGGGCTCTTTTTCTTCACTCAAATCAATACATTTTGCGTAGCATCCTCCCTCAAAATTAAAAACCGAATCTTCAGTCCAACCATGCTCATCATCACCAATCAATTTTCTGTTGGGATCGGCACTGAGTGTGGTTTTGCCTGTGCCGCTTAATCCAAAGAAAACTGCAACATCGCCATCTTTACCAACATTTGTGCTACAGTGCATGCTCAAAACATTTTGTTCTTGCGGCAGCAAATAATTCAATACGGTAAATATGCCTTTCTTCATTTCGCCGGTATAACCAGTGCCCCCAATCAAAATCGTTTTATGCTTGAAACTGACTATTGCGAAATTGCTATTTGGTACACCATCGGTTTTTGGATCAGCAAAAAAACCAGGTGCCTGAAAAATATGCCAATCAGGTTCAAATGTTTTCAATTGTTCTGATGTGGGGCGTAAAAACAAATTGTAAGCAAACAGGTTACTCCACGGATTTTCATTCACTACACGAATGTTCAGCTTGTAATTTATATGAGCACATGCAATTGAATCTCTCACCCATATTTCTTTCTGGCTACTGAAATAGTCCATCATCTTTTTATGTAGGAGATGGTAATATTTTTCATCAATCTGCTGATTAAAGTTGTTCCAGTTAATTGAGGGGCTTGTTATATCATCAACAACTATAAATTTGTCTTTAGGAGAACGTCCGGTAAACTTCCCGGTTGATACGCAAAGGGCGCCAGTGTTGTTTAATTTACCCTGACCACGACTAATCGTTTGTTCAATCAATTCATCCGGACTTAATTGATAATAAATCTGGTCTGATAGCGTAAGACCAAGGCGTAATAATTCTTTGCCAGAGGAAAAAATAGTTGGTATTGACATGCAATTGTTTCGTATCTGAATTTACCAAAATTAAAAGTATTCCGAGAAGGGGAAAAATAACATCATCAATTATTGTTAAAAATTGTCTAACAAAAAGCATGTTTTGTTAAAAATACTTTACGCTTTGATTTAAATTTGCTTAAGTAATTGAATAATATTCAAAATTGGGTGAATGGCTTGTATTTTTAAAATGAACAAGTGTTAGCTATACGCTTTTGCTGTTTATTCTTTTATGTGTTTGTATGAGAACTGATATTCTTATTTTGCAACATCTTTTCTATTATAAAATCATCATATGAAATTTCAACCAGTAAAACCTGCGTTATTTACAAAGAATCGTCAACGGTTTATTAAAGCAATGCTTCCAGGATCAATTGCAATTTTTGTTAGTAATGATGAATGGCCAATGAACGGCGATGCATTACATCCTTATAAACAAAACAGTGATTTATATTGGTTAAGCGGTATAATGCAGGAGGATAGTATGGTTATACTTTTCCCTGATAACCCTGATGCAAAATACAGGGAAGTGCTTGTGCTTGTGCGTCCTAATGAATTAAAAGAAAAATGGGATGGTAAACGTCTGCGTGCAAATGAAGCAACTGCTATTTCAGGTATCAAAACTATTGTGTGGTTAGATAGTGTGGAAGCATTGCTGCAGGGCTGGATTCACCTGGCAGACAATATTTATTTAAGCAGTAACGAAAACGACCGAAAATCATCTCCCATCCGCAGCAGAGATTACCGTTTTATTGATGAAATGAAAAGCAAATATCCGTTGCATAATTTTCAGCGTTCAGCAAAAATTATGAAAGAACTGCGTGGAATTAAAACTGCAGAAGAAGTGGAATTGATGCAGAAGGCAATGGATATTACTGATGTTACCTTCTGTCGGTTGTTGAAAATAATTAAGCCCGGTATTTTAGAAAATGAAATTGAAGCAGAGATATTTCATTCATTTATTTCTCAAGGATCAACAGGCCCGGCATACGGAAGTATTATTGCAAGTGGCGACAGGGCACGCACCCTGCATTATGTAAGCAATAATGATGTTTGTAAAGATGGGGAACTTGTGCTGATGGATTTTGGTGCAGAATATGGTGGCTATTGTGCTGATCTTACACGTACAGTTCCCGTAAATGGCAAGTTCAGCAAGCGCCAGAAAGAAGTTTATAATTCTTGTCTGCATTTGCATAATTATGCCAAAAGTATTCTCAAGCCCGGCATCAGCATTATTGAATATACCGATAAGGTAGGAGAGGAAGCAACCAAACAATTTGTAAAGATTGGTTTGATTACAAAAGCAGATGTAAAAAATGAAGACCCTGAAAACAGGGCTTACCGTAAATATTTATATCATGGTATTTCGCATCATCTTGGTATTGATGTACATGATCTCGGTACAAGAACTGAACCTGTAAAAGCAGGTATGGTATTTACAATCGAACCCGGAATTTATATTGAAGAAGAGCAAATGGGTATCAGAATTGAAAACAATTATTGGATTACCAAAAACGGAAATAAAGATCTGATGAAAAATATTCCGATTACCGTTGAAGAGATTGAAGCTTTAATGAAGAAATAATAACAGATTACAACGACAAGTGAATGAAACAAATCCCAAATCTTTTTACTCTGCTCAACCTTGTATTGGGGTGCATGGCAATTATTTTTATCATGCAGCCAGGCGAGCATATTGGAATTCTCGATAACGGTTACCTGCGTATTAATGACAACCCTGAAAAACTGATGTATGCGTCTTTTTTTATTTTCGCTGCGGGGTTGGTAGATTTTCTTGATGGTTTTGTTGCGAGGCTAATGAAAGCCAGTTCTGAAATGGGTAAGCAACTCGATTCGCTAAGTGATGCGGTTACATTTGGTGTTGCTCCTTCAATGATTATGTACCAGCTCCTTCGAATGAGTTATCTCAGAGAAGAATCTGCTTTTGAAACATCTTTCTGGTTACTATCGCCGGCTTTACTCATTGCATGTTGTGGCGTTTGGCGATTGGCAAAATTTAATATTGATACAAGACAAACTACTTCATTTAGAGGTGTGCCAATTCCTATGACGGGGTTTGTGATTGCTTCATTACCATTAATTATATGGTATAACGAATGGAACTTTGCTGAACTGCTGCACAACCGCTGGGTGTTATATGTTATTACATTGGTTGTAAGTTATATGATGGTATCTGATGTTCCGATGATGAGCCTGAAGTTTAAAGACTTCAGTTTCAAAAATAACAAACCTAAGTTCATACTTGCAGCTTTGGCTGTTATTCTTGCAATTGTGTTTCAATGGGCTGCAATTCCGTTCATTTATTTCGTGTACGTTGCGTTATCTTTGCTGCTTCGTAAACAAATCGTTTAATTTAATATTCATACAATGACTTTTTCTGTACAGGTAAAAATTATGCCGCTCAAAGATTTGTTAGATCCCCAGGGAAAAGCTGTAATGGGTGGCTTAAGTAGTCTTGGATTAAAGAGTATAACCGATGTGCGTATTGGTAAGAATATCAATATGCAGATTGATGCAGCATCAGCCGATGAAGCTAAAGCTATTGCAGAAGAAGCTGCAAAAAAATTGCTTGCCAATCAGGTGATGGAGCAATTTGAAATTTCAGTTAACTAAAAGCAAGTGTAAGATGAACGAAAAATGAAGTAAGAGTCTCTTACAGCATACATCGTATATCATACATCGCACATCTTCATGCTTTACATTATTCCCACTCCCATAGGCAATTTAAAGGACATCACCTTTCGTGCATTAGATGTGCTGCACGAAGTGGATCTTATTCTTGCTGAAGATACACGTACAAGTTCTGTATTGCTGAATCATTACCAGGTACAGAAACCACTTTCGCCTTATCACCAGCACAATGAACATAAAATTGTACAGCACCTTGTCGATCAATTGAAGCAAGGAAAAAAAATGGCTTTGTTAACCGATGCCGGGACACCAGGTATCAGCGACCCGGCTTTTTTACTGGTACGTGAATGTGTGAAGAATGATATTGCTGTTGAAACTCTCCCCGGGGCAACAGCTTTTGTTCCTGCTTTGGTAAATAGCGGACTGCCAACAACAAGATTTACGTTTGAAGGATTTCTTCCACAAAAAAAAGGAAGACAAACTGCATTGAAATTCCTTGAAGCAGAAGAACGTACTATGATTTTTTATGAATCACCTTTCAGGTTAGTTAAAACGCTTGCAGATTTTATAACCTATTTTGGCGAAGGGCGGCTTTGCAGTGTAAGCCGTGAACTCACAAAAAAATTTGAAGAAAACAAACGTGGCACATTAAAAGAAGTACATGATTATTTTGTCGCAAAGGGAGTAAAGGGCGAAATTGTTATTGTAGTTGCAGGTAAAGAAGCGTAAAAATTCTCTTAAAATAATTTAAAACGCTATTCCTTAGCCGGAATGGCGTTTCTTTTGCATAAGGAGGTTATTTGAAAGTAAAATTGTTATTATGCGTTATCTTGTTTTTTTCGTTTTCCTTTTCTTATCACTATCGTTAAGGGCTCAGCAATTATTTCCGGTTCCCGATCTTGTTAAACAGGTCTTTGATAAACAATACCCCGATGCAGAAAATCTTAAATGGTCGGGAGGGCTCGATAATCATACAGTAAGGTTCACTTTGCATGATAAACAGATGAAAACAGTTTATACTAAAGAAGGTCTGTGGGTATCAACTGAAGTGCAGATGAAAATGGAAGAACTCCCAAAGGTTGTGCAGGATGGATTTGCAAACAGTAAATACAAAGACTGGCAAACAAAGGATATTCTCGAAGTAACAAAACCACGTATTGAGGCTAATGAATATAAAATCATTGTTCAAAAGTCTGTACTGAATAAAAAACTTCTTGTTTTTGATGCAAAGGGACGGTTGTATGAAGAGTTGATTTCATTGTAAATTGTGCCTAAGAAGAATGCTTACAAACCTCATTGTAATCATGAGCCCTTTATCTGTTTCTGAGAGTTTAAATGGTAAATCTCCAACCCGCTCATCATTTAAGTTTTTGTAAAACTTATTTTTAAAGATATTTACAGCTTTAAAAACAGTCAGCATGTACAGAATCTTGTTAGTATCGGCATTTATTATTTTGATGTTTTCTGGTTTTGCACAACCATCACGATGGCAGCAACGGGTGAAATATGTAATGGATATTAATATGGATGTTACGGCTAACCGTTATACAGGAAAACAGAAATTAGAATACATGAACAATTCGCCTGATACATTAGATAAACTTTTTTATCATCTCTACTGGAATGCCTTTCAGCCAAACAGTATGATGGATGTTCGCAGCAGAGAATTAGGAAAGAAGATAATCAACAATAAGCCCGACTGGGATGGAAGGGTGCGGGATCGTATTTATAATTTAAATGAAAACGAAATTGGCTATGAAAAAGTAAAGTGGCTGAAGATGAATGGGGTACTGCAGACAACCATAGAGCATGAAACAATTCTTGAAGTAAAACTAAAAAAGCCGGTATTACCCAAGCAAAAAGTAATGCTTGAAATGGAATGGGAAGCACAAGTCCCGTTACAGATCAGGAGAAGCGGGAGAGATGCGGCAAATGGTACAAAATATTCAATGAGTCAATGGTATCCTAAACTATGCGAATATGATAATGACGGGTGGAATCCCAACCCCTATGTGGCTCGTGAATTTTATGGTGTGTGGGGCGATTATGAGGTTAATATAAGTATTGATAAGCGTTTTATTCTGGGGGGTACAGGTTATTTAATCAATGCCAATCAGATTGGTTACGGCTATGAGTCTGCAGGGGTAAAAGTTGTTCGCCCTGCTGGTGAAAAATTAACCTGGAAATTTGTTGCGCCTAATGTACACGATTTTGTGTGGGCTGCTGATCCTGATTTTAAACATATTGTACAGCCAATGAAAAACGGACCTGTAATTCATGTGCTGTATAACGATAATCCGGCTGATAAAACAAACGATGATAAATGGAAGAACGTAGCAGAAGCAGCAACAACTGCTTATCCTTTTATGAAACAGAATTTCGGAGAATATCCTTATAAGCAATATTCATTTATACAGGGCGGAGATGGTGGAATGGAATATCCTATGGCTACTTTGTTAAACGGGCCCGGGCTTGGTACCGTATTTCATGAATGGTTGCATTCATGGTATCAGGGTATGATGGGTACAAATGAAAGTTTATATGCCTGGATGGATGAAGGTTTTACTGAATATGCCACCAACCTTGTGGAGAATTTTTATTATAGCGAAATGGCAAAAAAGAGCGGCACAGTTTACGTTAATAAAGGGTTACCTCTTTATCATTCAGGAAATTATAACGGGTATTTTGCGCTTGTAAAAAGCAGGTTTGAAGAACCGTTAAGCACACATGCCGATCATTTTAATACAAACTTTGGATATAGCCTGGCCTCTTATTCAAAAGGATGCGTGTTTCTTGAGCAGCTTGGTTATATAACAGGCGGAAAAGTGAGAGACAAGATTTTATTAGAATACTATAATCAATGGCGCTATAAACATCCGAATGTGAATGATTTTGTGCGTGTGGCAGAAAAAGTGAGCGGACTACAGCTCGACTGGTATAAAGAATATTTTGTCAATTCCACAAAAACCATTGATTATGCTATTGACAGTTTGTGGGAGGAGGGAGGTAAATCAAAAATCAGGTTAAAACGTATTGGTGAAATGCCAATGCCAATAGATGTTGTACTTACTTTCAACGATGGAACACAACAATTGCATTATGTGCCAATGTATTTGATGTTCGGTGGAAAACCTGCTGAAGATACTACGCAACGGATTATTTATCCTGAATGGAAATGGACACATCCAACTTACATAATTGAATTTGACAGACGGCTCAAAGACCTCACAGTTGCGGAAATTGATCCAACTCAGCGTATGGCTGATGTTGACAGGAGAAATAACAAGCTGGAATTAAAATGGTAATTGTATTTAAAAAGAAACCGGCTGAGAACAGCCGGCTTTCTATTTACCAATTTGATACTATCGACCAAAATATTTATTAACCGCTTCAACCCTGTTGTTGACGTGCAGTTTTTCATAAATGTGATATACATGCTTACGCACAGTTTCTGCACTGATGAATAGTTCTTTCCCGATTTCTTTATAAATTTTTCCTTGTGCAAGCCATTCAAGAATCTCTTTTTCCCTGCGTGTTAAAATAGCCGGGTCATTCCCTTCGG
Organism: Chitinophagaceae bacterium UBA1953; assembly: GCA_002336115.1. Taxonomy (GTDB): domain Bacteria; phylum Bacteroidota; class Bacteroidia; order Chitinophagales; family Chitinophagaceae; genus Lacibacter. Next base: position 47,609 of record DDEN01000045.1, on the reverse strand, counting down.
GTTGAACAAAGGGTGCAGGTGCGGCGGCCACGACAGATTCCTGTACCGGCAGATCTTTAAAAGCACTTACAACCTTCATTGCAATTTGGCTGCTCATGGGGGCACCGCCATCAACCAGTTCATTGATTGCATCAAGTAATCTTGAGGGTGACGATTTTTTCAGAATATAACCACTTGCTCCGGCACGCAATGCGTTGAAAATTTTTTCATCTTCTTCATACACTGTACACATCATATAAAGGATGTCTGAATTTTTTGGCTTCAGTTCTCTAACAAGATCAATCCCGTTAGTTGATCCGAGGCCAATATCCATTAAAACAACTTTTGGTTTTAATTGCGGAATTTTTGCCAAAGCCTCCTCCCCGGATGAAAACGATCCCGCTACAACGCAATTATCACTTAGTTCAATAATTTGCTCCAATGCCTGCCTAATGTCAGTCACATCTTCTACAATACATACAGGTATTTGCTTCATACAGCAAAGTTGGTTGTTAATATTTAAAAAGAAAATACCACGAAGTGGTAATATTATGAACGGTAAGCTATCTTTTTACTGCAAGAATGTATTTTTCGCTGAAAAAATCTTCGTTGAACAACTGATCAATTTCCCAAATCAACGGATAAAGCCCGCTTTCCCTGATCTCTTCAGTAAGATCGCCACCCTTCAGACAAATAAGTCCACCATGAATTTTTTCTTCACCAGTAAGAGCAAAATGTCCCTGGCCCCTTGCTTTCAGAATCGGAAGGCTCCATTTCCATAAATCTTTCAGTGGCGCAACAGCACGACTGACCACAAAATCAAATTTCCTGTTATTGATCTCTTCGGTTCGTGTATGTTGTGTAGTAATATTTTTTAAGCCTATAGCTTCAGAAACCTCATTTACTACTTTAAGTTTTTTATTAATACTGTCTGTTAAGTGAAACTGAACTTCGGGAAAAAAAATAGCCAAAGGAATGCCGGGAAAACCACCGCCGGTTCCAAGATCGCAGATATGAGTACCCGGTTGAAATTCAAAAACTGCTGCAATAGCAAGAGAATGTAAAACATGTTTTTCGTAAAGCCGGTCAATATCTTTTCTTGATATTACATTGATTTTATCGTTCCATTCTTTATACACAGTCTCCAGCATTTGCAATTGCTGTATTTGTGTTTCGGTAAAGTCAGAAAAATATTTACGTACTATTTCCAATTGTTTCCCGGTTTTTTAAATAATGTATTGGCAAATAAAAGATAGTAAAACCATTGCCAGATGTCGAGGAACGGATAAAGCCAGAATAAATCCTGCTCATCAAGCAGTTTCATGCTTTTGTAATAAATGATCCCTTGAAATATCAGTCTTACTCCAAATACCGACAAACTAATCCACCAGTTAAAGAAGATGATGCTGAGAATAAGCAGCGGGTAAAAAATAAAATGTGAAAAAGAAAATAACCCCAGTAAAAACTTGTGTGATGGTTTATAATATTTACTGGTACTGTAATGCCTTGCTTTCTGACTGCGCCATGCACCCCAGCTTGATTTTGGTTCAGAAAAAGTAAAAGCATCTTTATCCAATACAACAGCGGTATTCTGTTTTGTGGCAACTCTGTTTATAAAAAGATCATCATCGCCACCCGAGAGCTGATTATGCGAAGAAAATCCTTTGTTTCGGAAAAACAATTCTTTGCGGTACGCAAGATTTCTTCCCACACCCATATATGGTTTACCTGCCAGGGCATAACTGAAATATTGTAAGGCTGAAAGAAATGTTTCAAACCGGATGATTTTATTTAACAGCCCCGGCTTTTTGTAATAAGCACCATAGCCTAACGCAATTTCCTTTCCTTTTGTAAAGGTTCCCTGCATTAATTCAATCCATTTACGGCTTGCAGGTTTGCAATCTGCATCGGTTAATAAAAGAAGTTCATATTTCGATTCTTTTATACCAACAGACAATGGGAATTTTTTGCCTTGTATAAATCTTGCTTCCTGTTTTAATTCAACAGGGCGCAGATTGCGGAATGGTTTGGCTAAGTATTCGAGTACATACTTACTATCGTCGTAAGAATTATCGTTAACTGCAACCACTTCAAACGTAGAACGATAATCCTGCTGTAATACCTCGGGTAAATTATCTGCAATGTTCTGTGCCTCATCTCTTGCACACACAATTACAGAAACTGCATGTTGTAAAGAGCTTTCCTGTTGAGGCTTTTTATAAAAAGCCAAACGTGCAAAGAAATACAGGTAATAAAAAAATTGTAAAACTGTTGCCAGGCAAAAAAAAGCAAAGATGATTTCGGGCCAATACACATTCATAACGAACTGCGAAAATACGTATAGAAAAGGAAAAAGCAATTGCCGTTGCTGTTTCCTTGTAATAGGTAACTGGCAAAATAGAGATAACCCGTGCCAATTTGCATAGGAATTATTGTGAAAAAAGGAAAAGATTATATTTGCTCCTAATGAAGGTATAGCATACTTTTTTTGAAACCACAATGTTTCAATCTGTTTCTGAACTCTGAAGAGGGAAAATTAAACCTGTTGTGATTGTTGTGGTTTAAAAGTGCTGTAGATTCTGCCATTCATTTTTTTCAAAAAATAACTATTTAAAAACACATCATGAAACGAATTCGTTTTATTTTTTTGATTTTGCTTGCATTTTCAAGCTTTACTCTTCAGGCGCAAAAATCAAAAAAGAAAAAAAATCCAGACAGTACAAAAGTAAAAACAGAAGAAAAATTTGTTCCTCCCGTAATTCAGGAAGTGAAAGAACAGGAAGAAATAATCCAGATTGGAAAAATAGATCAGGAAGGGGTTAAGGAAACAGAAGTTGTAAGTGCTCCAATGGTAGATATGGTTAGAAATGACCGCAAGATTTTTGATTCGAAAGGGTTGTTTTTTTTAGAATCTGTTCAATCCGGAACTTCCTATTACGACCGTAAGTATGGTATTACAGATACAAAAGGGAAAATTGTACTCCCTACTGTATTTAACCAAATAACTCTTCAGGACGATCAGACTGTTATGGTAAGGCTTGGACGTATGTATGCATTGTTCGATGAAAATTTCAAAACTATTCTCCCGTTTGAATACGCATCTATTCAAAAAGTAGAAGGAACGGGATATTTTCTTGTTTCGCCTGCAACTAACAGCTACAACAGTTTATTGATTGATAAAACAGGTAAGAATATTTTACCTGAAGAATACACCAACCCTTCTTTATTTTATTATAGTGCACAAAACCAGGAATCAAAAACGAAACGATACATTCGGTTCAACAATGCTAAAACCTATAAGTATGGCATTTATGATTTAATTGCAAATAAAACTATTGTACCTGCTGAATATGATGAAATCTATGATTCGGAGAGTGGCTTGTTAGTTAAAAAAAGCAACATGATGAATATCCTTGATGCTAACTTTAAGCCGGTTTTATCAAAATGGGTTCCTTCGATTACAAGTACTGGCAGAGGTCTATCTATTATAAACGATAACGGGGTTTATGGTTTGTGTAACCGTAATGGGGAGTTTGCTGCAAAGCCTGAGTTTTCAAAAATAACCTACATATATGGAAGCGTTCCGTTGTTTATTCTTAATAAAAAAGGAGCTGCTGGTATTATTGATGCGCAGGGAAAATATATTTTCCCAATGATATATCAGGAAATTCAATCAATAAATGAAGGTATTTTATTAGTAAAGAAAAATAATAAATGGGGAGTGATGAATATTCTGGGTAGTGAAGTGTTACCTGCTAAGTACGATACAATTTTGTACACCTATAACAATCTTTTCTTAAAAGGGAAAACAATCACTATTTATAATTTGAGAAACGGCAATGTTACTTCCGAAACTGAATATAACGGAATTGAAAATATCGGAGGCGATTATGGCTTTAAGGTAAGTAAGAACGGCAAGTATGGTGTTTTAAATGCAAGCTTAAATCTTTTTATCCCTGTTGAGTTTGATGAAATAATCGGTAAATATGGATCAGATTATGTTTATCAGGTAAAAAAGGAGGAGAAATTTGGATTGTATAACAAGCAAGGCAAGTTGCTGATAGCTCCTAAATATGATAAAATGTTTCAATTAAGCAGCGGCATGGGCTATATGGTAAGGCTTGGTGATAAGTACGGACTAATAAATAGCTATGGAGATGAAATCACACATTGTGAATACGATTATATTGGAAATGATTACAATGATGAAACCACATTTATTTGTGTAAAAGGAACAGAGGTGAAAAAAGTAAAAATGTACAAAAAATATTAAGTTTTTATTTTCAATTGAAAGTTAGGTTGGTGTTGTAGTGTATAAACGAAAGACTACATAGCCAACCTTTTGCATTTTAGCTGAGCCCCATAACTTGATTCTTGCTCCTTGTTCTTATCTTGCATCCCTTATGGCCGCTTTACAGTTTCAGTTACAGCATAACGATCCTCATTCAAAAGCAAGAGCAGGGGAGATTACAACGGATCATGGTACAATTCAAACACCCATTTTTATGCCTGTGGGTACGGTTGGTAGTGTAAAGGCACTTACAGTTGAGCAACTTAAAACAGAAGTAAAAGCCCAGATTATTCTTGGCAATACCTATCATTTGTATTTACGTCCCGGAACTGAAGTGCTGGAGGCAGCAGGTGGTCTGCATAAATTTATTGGATGGGACAGGCCGATATTAACTGATAGCGGCGGTTACCAGGTGTTTTCTCTTTCAGGAACAAGAAAGATAAAAGAAGAAGGAGTAACATTTCAAAGCCATATTGATGGCAGCAGGCATTTGTTTTCGCCTGAGCGTGTAATGGAAATCCAGCGGAGTATTGGCGCTGATATTGTAATGGCTTTTGATGAATGCCCGGCTTATCCCAGCGATTATAAATATGCCAAAAATTCAATGGAGTTAACACATCGCTGGCTGGAAAGATGTATAAAGCATTTTCAGGCAACGCCCGACAAATATGGTTATACACAAAACCTGTTTCCCATTGTGCAGGGCAGCACTTATAAAGATTTAAGAACGGCTTCTTCACAGTTCATCTCATCTGCTAACTTAACAGGCTGTGCTATAGGTGGTTTAAGTGTGGGTGAACCGGAAGAAATGATGTATGAGTTTACAGAGTTATGTTGCGACGAATTACCAGTTAATAAACCCCGTTACTTAATGGGAGTTGGGACACCCTGGAATATTCTTGAAGGAATAGCATTGGGTGTTGATATGTTTGATTGCGTAATGCCTACACGTAACGGACGAAATGCCATGCTTTTTACCAGCAAGGGAGTTATTAATATTGATAATAAAAAGTGGGAAAAGGATTTTTCTCCTATTGATGATGGAATAGATTGCGAACTGAGTAATTATTACAGCAAATCTTATCTGCGTCATCTCATTAAAGCAAAAGAAATTACAGGGCTTACAATAGCCAGTACACACAATCTTGCTTTTTATTTATGGCTGGTAAGAGAGGCTCGAAAACATATTATTGCGGGAGATTTTTCGGGCTGGAAAAAGGAAATGATTGATGTGCTTAAAACAAGGCTATAATACCCTCCGGAAAAAATCTTTGGTTCGGAAAATATATTCAGTTTAAATTTAGAATCGATTTCTTGCTTGCTGCATGTTGAAAACAGAACAAATACATTATCTGCTACAGCAAATTGCTTTGTATGATAGCCAGTCGGCATACCGGCAGCTATTTATCGGCCTGCATAAGTCCCTTATCAGGTTTGCTTACGGAATCCTTAAATCGACCGATGATGCTGAAGAAGTTGTTTCTGACGTTTTTATGGTTATCTGGGAAAACAGGGTGAAAATTGCTTCTATCGAATCTCCACTTCTATACATTTATACTTCTGTTAAAAACCGTTCGGTTAATGTACTGAATAAACAAAAAAGACAGGAATCGGCAGACGCAGCACAATGGCTGGTTCCTTTAAATAGTGTTTCATTTAACCCGGAAGCGTTAATGATTTCGCAGGAGACAATATTAAAAATACGCAAATCAATCGATGAACTTCCTGCACGCTGCCGCCTGATTTTTATATTAATAAAAGAAGATGGTTTAAGATATAAAGAAGTGGCTGAACTTCTTAATATCTCCATAAAAACCGTGGAAGCTCAGATGGCAATTGCAATGCGCCGCATTGCTCAATGTATGCACATTCAGCTTCTTGTAAAAGAGCCGGTAAAAATTTCCAAAAAATAATTCGGAATGACTTAGGGGTAACAGTTGCTTTCTGTTGTTATGTATACAGAAACACTTTTTATATACATGAGTCAGGAACAGTTTTGGATTTTATTGTCGAAAAAAATTGCAGGTGAAGCCAGTGAACGGGAAATGGCTGATCTGGAAATATTAATGCAGCAGCACCCCGAATGGCAATATGCTGCTCAGAATCTTTCAGATATATGGTCATCATCTCAAAATGATACTGAAACAAATTTTGTTAGTGAAGAAGACGCTTATTTGCTTCATGTTCAGCGGATGAAGGAAATTGGTATTGTTTTCGACGATAACGTTTTATATAAATATCCTGCTGAAGAAAATCGGGTTTCACATTTCAGTGCTTACCGTAACTGGTATATTGGTTTGGCAGTTGCGGCTTCTCTCATTTTTGCTGTGATTTTATTCCCATCTCTTTTTAACAAAAAAGAACCTGTGCTGGCTGCTGCTGAGCGAAATGAAATAAGCACAGGAAATGGGTCAAGAACTAAAGTGCAACTACCTGATGGGTCGCTTGTTTGGCTAAATGCCGGCAGTAATCTGCATTACGATAAAAGTTTTGGTATTTCGGTACGTCATGTAACGCTAAGTGGCGAAGCATTTTTTGATGTAGTGAAGAATAAAGAAAAACCGTTCATTATTCAGACTTCCAGCATCGATATCAAAGTTGTAGGTACTGCTTTTAATGTAAAAGCCTATCCAGGTGACCGGACAACTGAAACAAGTCTTATACGTGGAATAATTGAAGTAACCATCAGGAACAGGCCAAATGATAAAATTATTCTTTCGCCCAACGAAAAACTTATTGTGGAAAACAACCCCTTTAACAAAGTAAGGGCAACAACTAAAGAACGGTCTGAACCTTTTGTTTCTATAAATCCAATTAAGCGAAACAATACAGACAGTACAATTAATGAAATACAATGGGTGGAAAACAGGCTTGTGTTTGAAAATGAAACACTACAGGATATTGCCCTGAAAATGGAGCGGTGGTATAATGTGAATATAGAGATTCAGACACAAAAAATGATGGATAAACGTATTTCGGGCTCTTTTGTTAATGAAAATATTGACCAGGCAATGGAAGCCCTGAGCATTACAGGTAAATTTCATTATAAGCGAACAAATGATACAATTATTATAAACCCCTAATTCCAAAATTAAATGCTTGGCTATAATACGTCCTGAAAAAGAAAAAGCGGAGAACTGCTGTAACAGAACCCCGCTTATTTAAAAAAGATAGAAAAAAGTCTCCCGGGCGGGAAGACATCTTTATTCACCTTTCAAATGAAAATTATGAAAAAATTCGGAGCAAGTCCTGTTTTTTCTAAGGGATTGCTGTCATTAAAGCTTATTCGGATTATGAAATTGACGATGCTTTTGTTAACGGTTGCCTTTTTGCAGGTTTCAGCACATAGTTATTCTCAGGAAAAAATTACCTTAAAAATTAAAACGGTAGAACTGAAGAAGGCATTTCATGCTATTGAAAAATCAAGCGATTATCGGTTCATTTTCGATGAAGGATTATTAAAAGGAAAGTCAAAAGTAACAGTAGATGTTGAGAATGCAGATATTGATGATGTATTGCTGCACATTCTCAATAACACAGGTATTACCTATCAGGTTTTAAGTACAAAACTTGTAATACTTAAAGAGTCTGCATCTGATGCAAAAATAAATGTTGTGCAGGTTACGGGCAAAGTAACCGCTGCCGGAGGAGAGCCGATGGTTGGCGTGTCAGTTTCAATTAAAAACAGCAGCGTTGGTACAACTACTGATGTTAAAGGCGATTACTCAATTACTGCACCTGAAGAGGCTACTCTTGTTTTCAGTAATGTTGGATACGTAACAAGGGAAGAAAAATTAAACGGTCGTACAGTTATAAATGTATCACTTCAACCTTCAACACAAAATATGAATGAAGTGGTGGTAATTGGTTATGGTACTCAGAAAAAAAGAGATTTAACCGGTTCTGTTTCTTCAATAAAAGGGGATGAAGTATCAAAAATGGTTTCAACCAATCCTATTTCATCTTTGCAAGGGAAAGTGCCGGGGTTAACAGTCTCAAATTCGGGTCGTGCAGGTGCAGCACCGGTAGTGCGCATACGTGGTATCAATAGTACTAACAGTGCAAGCCCTGTTTATGTGGTAGATGGTGTATTGCACGATAACATTGATTTCCTTAATCCCGCTGATATTGAAACAATCGATATTCTTCGTGATCCTTCTTCCATTGCAATTTATGGTTTGCGTGGTGCAAATGGTGTTATCGCAATTACATCAAAGAAGGCTGCCCGTGGACAGACTCGCATCAACTTACAAAGCTCAGTGGGTGTTCAGACGGTTCAGAATAAAATTGCATTAACTGATGCTGCGGGTTTTAAAAAATTATATACTGCTCAGCTTGCAAATCTTAATGCTGCTCCGTTTGATTATTCAAACTACACAGCAAATACAAACTGGCAGAATCTTATTCTTCAGGATGCGCTGATCACTTCGCACAACCTCAGCGTATCAAACAGTTCTGATAAAACAACAACTTATCTTAATATTGGATATACCAACCAGGAAGGTGTGTTGAAGTACGATCAGTTTGAACGTTATCTCGTTCGTTTAAATGAAGAAATCCGCATCAGCAAAAACATTAAGGTTGGAGGAGATATCAGTGGGTATCATTACAAAAGCAATCCGCCTGCTGCATCTATTACAAATGCTTTGTGGGCAGCCCCAATTGTTCCTGTACAATACGATGAGAATACATATTACAGCATGCCGTCATTTCAGCGGGCACAGGTGGGCAATCCTATTGCAGCACTTAACAGAAATAACCGCAACACAGTTGAAAATGGGTTCCGTGTAATTGGAAGTTTATTTGCAGAAGTAAAATTTCTGCAAAACTTTACATGGAAATCTGTTGTATATACCGATCTCGGATTTTTTAGTGGAAGAAGTTATTCGCAGCTTCCTTATTCGTTTATTAATCTTGGTGAAGGAGCTGCTCCTACAACAATTACATACGATAATTCAGTTCGTACATCTGTTTATCAGGAACAAAGTGAATCAAGAAGATACCAGCAGGATCATACTTTAAATTTTGATAAGAGAATTGGGAAATCACATACAATAAATGCAGTTGCCGGTTTTACAACAATTTATACCCGTAGCTCATATGTAAATGGCACCCGTAAGGATACATCAATAAATGTACCTGACGATCCTAATTTCTGGTACCTTGATGTAATAAACGTAAACAATCCAATTTCAAATGGTGGCGGAGGAGGAGAAAGTGCTATTGCCGGTGGTTTTGCAAGGGTAAGTTATTCTTACGAGGGTAAATACTTGCTCAATGCAACAATACGTAGAGATGGAAGCTCGAAATTTGCACCCGAAAACCGTTGGGGCACATTCGGAAGTGTGGGTGCAGGATGGATTGTAAGTGATGAAGTTTTTTTCAAAACCGTAAAGGGTATTGACTTCCTGAAGTTAAGAGGTGCTTGGGGACTTACAGGTAACGCTAATGGTTTTGCTGAAAATCTTTACAAACCGGGAATTCAGAATTCTTCCACGGCTATTTTTGGGGATAATATTTATACTTCCATACAGGCTGCCTATATTCCCGATCCAAATCTTCGTTGGGAAACAGTTCGTGGTCTTGATCTTGGTTTAGATGTACGTGCATTGAGAAATCGCCTGAATGCTGAGTTTACATTTTATGACCGCACAACAACTGATATTTTAACCGCAGTTACATTACCAAACGAAACCCGCAGTTATTTTACAAACCTTGGAAAAATAACCAACAGAGGGGTGGAAATAAATACTGGATGGACTGACAAAATAGGCCAGAACTTAGCATATAAGGTTTCCGCAAACTTCAGTTACAATTATAATGTGGTAAACTCAATAGGCGATAATTTTAATTTTGCAATCATTGGAAATGGAGGTGCAAATCTTACAACTTCCGGTAAATCAATTGGCTATTTTTATGGCTATACCCAAACAGGTATTTACCAGTCAACTGCCGATCTTGCCAAACAACCTGCATTTGTAACTTCTTTGCCCGGCGATATTTCTTATTTAGACAGGAATGGTGATGGTCAGCTAACAACTGATGATCGTGGTTATATTGGTACACCATTCCCACCATACAGTTATGGAGGAAATCTTTCATTTGAATATAAAGGCTTTGATTTTGAGATTGATGCACAGGGTGCAGCGGGTCACAAAATTTATACACAACGACGCACTTCAACTTTTGCTGTTTTGAACTATGAAGCCAATCGTTTAAATGCATGGACAACTCCGGGTTCAACTAACATTGAACCAATTCTTGACAATACAAGAGGAAATAATTTCCTGATGAGCACTTATTATCTTGAACCAGGCGATTATCTGCGCATAAGATTATTGCAAGTTGGTTATAGTTTTAATCAGAAAGTTTTTTCAAAAATCGGCATTAAAAAAGCACGGATTTACCTCAGCGGACAAAATGTAAAAACATGGAGCCGGGTTACGGGTTATTCACCAGAACCGTTAATCGGCAGTATTCTTGGCGGAGGTGCCGATAATGGGGCTTACCCAGTACCCGCAGTGTATTCTGTTGGTTTAAATGTTACTTTTTAAAGGACTCTAAATTTTTTGAAATATGAAATTATTCACACAACTCATAGGTAAAACACAATTAGCATTGGTTGCTGTGTTGATACTGCTTTCAGCATCAGGTTGTAAAAAGTTCCTCGATACACAACGTCAGGGAGGTTATGATGATACAGACTATCCCTATCCAGGTGGGTCGGGCCCATACGATCAGTTTATTTTTGGCGCATATAATGAACTGCGCAGTTTTAATTTACATAGTCAGTCATTTATAACTGCAGTAAGCATACGCAGTGATGATGCAGATAAAGGAAGCACTGCTGCAGATGGCGGATCAAATGCTATTACAATGGATAACTTCCCTGTATTAGCAAGTAATGGATTCTGTAATACACTCTGGTTGGGTAACTACTCCCTTATTACCAAATGTAACAGTACGATTAAAGAAGTAAATACAAACGCAACGATTGTAGCAACAGAGGCGGTCAAACAACAAACTTTGGGTGAAGCCCGTTTCCTGCGTGCTTATGCTTATTTTAATCTTGTTCGTTTCTTCGGACGTGTTCCTTTGATTGATACTTTGTTCAGCGATCCCGCAGCACAGAATAATGTAGCACAAAGTTCCGCTGCTCAGATATATGCTTTCATTGAAAGTGATCTCTCATTTGCAGCTTCTGTTTTACCACTCAACTGGGATGCACGTTTTGTTGGCCGTGCTACAAAAGGTGCTGCCAATGGTTTACTGGCAAAAGTTTATCTCACACAACAAAAATGGTCGCAGGCAATGACTGCAGCCAATGCGGTGATGACATCTGGTCAATACGATCTGTCAACTTCTTATGATAAAATTTTCAGGGAAGAAGGAGAGAATAGCAAAGAGTCGGTGTTTGAAGTACAGGCAACTGCATCATCGGCCATACCAACTGCTAATGGTGTGCAGTATGCACAAATACAGGGTATCAGAGGTTCTGGTATCTGGGATCAGGGCTGGGGCTGGAACACACCAAGTGATCAATTGGTTGCAGCTTATGAAGCAAATGATCCACGTAAAGCAAGAACAATTTTATTCACCAGTACAGCAACTGTTCCGGGCTTAACGATTTATGGTGAAACAACGCCTGTTGGCTTGCCGAACCCCCGCTACAATAACAAGATCTATACAAACCCGGCATTACGCACTTCAATCGGAAACCGTTTTGGTTACTGGATGAACATCCGCATTTTACGTTATGCTGATGTGGTGTTAATGTATGCTGAAGCAGCAAATGAAGTTGGTGGTGATGCAAACATTACTGCTGCACGCACTGCAGTTAACTTAGTTCGTACAAGGGCACGCACCGGAGCAGTAGCCGGTACTTTACCTGACATTACAACAACAGATCAGGCAGCGCTGCGTACTGCCATCAGGCAGGAACGTCGTGTGGAACTGGCAATGGAACATGATCGTTTCTTCGACCTTGTTCGTTGGGGTATAGCTCAGGATGTTTTACAAGCAGCAGGAAAAACAAACTTCATTAATAGCAGGGATGTGTTGCTGCCAATTCCGCAAACGCAAATTGACCTGAGTGCAGGAAAGCTTACCCAAAACCCGGGTTATTAATTTGTTGATCTAAAAAAATTACGAAATGAAATTATCACATATAAAAAATAAAGTTGCAGGTGTATTGTTGCTGAGTGCTGCAATAGCTGCTTGTAAACCCGATGGTAATCCAAATAAACTTCCGTCGGTTAATCCGGCTGATTATACCGGGAAAATTGATGGCTTCAGCAGCTCGGATGAGGTTTTGCCGGAAAGCCTTATTGCTTACTGGAGTTTTGATGATACAAAGAATGAACTGAAAACAGCAACTGCACCGGGCTCGTCTGCCGGCGACACTTATGCTACCGATGCAGTACGGGGCAAATCATTAAGTCTTGCTGCTGGCTATCTTTACTTCCCAACTCAATTTCAGAAATTTAAAACTGATACACTGAAAAGCTGGAGCATCAGTACATGGATCAAGATAAAAAACAATGGTTCAAAAAAGACCATGCTGTTTCAACTGGCACGCCCTGGGATATTTACTGGTAATATCAACTTTGCTTTAAATACAAATGGATACCCGGCAACAAACGATTCTGTTTTACGTATTCAGCCAACCTTTTCAACTGTGAGTGGTGGTACGCAGGATAATATAAACAGTGTAAACGGGCTGGATAAAGTAAGCCTCAATAGTTGGGTACATATTATTCTTACATACGAATATACAACTGGGGTATTTAATATCTGGATGAATGGAGTGAAAGTCGGTGGATACCCCAACCGTGGAACAGGCAATAACTCATACAAATCTTATGAGCCAAGTGAAGTTATCATTGGTTCTAACTATAACGGTATTCCAGGCAAATCGGTAAGTACCGATGTCAGTTTTGCACCTATGACCGGGCAAATTGATGAAATGAGAATATTCAGCAGGTCATTACCCGATGCTTTTATAAAGGCGTTGTATAACTTAGGTAAAGCCAATAAGTAAATTGTTCTTTTTTGTGTTTTGTGGCGCATGACAGGTAAAAAAGTCATGCGCCTTTTTACCTTATAGCAGTTATAAAAAACAAAAATGATTACAATGCCGACAACATTAATAAGTTCTTAATGTTGTCAATACTCCGTTCCTTTTCCAAATTCTGCTTTACTTTGCAGCCTGATGAAAATACTTGATCGCTACATATTATCGGCATTCTTAAAAACCTTCTTTTTTCTACTGCTGATTTTTACTGTTATCACTGTTGCTATTGATGCCAGCGAAAAAAGTGAGGACTTTGTACGAAGTGGACTTGGTTTCAGTGATGTTGTTACAAAATATTATTCTGGTTTTATTCCTTATATCACAGGACTTCTGTTCCCGGTTTTTGTGTTGATTTCGGTAGTTTTTTTTACCTCAAAGCTTGCTGGCCGAAGTGAAATTGTAGCTATGCTCAGTACTGGCATGAGTCTCAGGCGCTTTCTTTATCCATACTGGATAGGTGGTGTTTTTCTTGCTCTTGTTCTTGGTCTTTCAAATCATTTTGTTATTCCGGCAGCTAATGTTATCCGTACCGATTTTGAAAACCATTATGTAGATATGGGAAATATTCAGAAGCAACAGCGGCAATATCTTAGCAACCTGCATTTCAGGGTTGATACATTTACATATGCCGGGATGCGTAATTACGATACAACCACAAAAATCGGGAATGGCTTTTATCTCGAAAAGGTTAAAAATAACCAGGTTGTTTATAACCTTCGTTCGGAAATGATTCAATGGGATACTGCAAAAAAGAAATGGAGACTGGAGACAGCAATAGAGCGGAAAATTAATGGAATGAAGGAAGAAGTGAAAACACTAACGGGATATTATCTGCAGCTTGGATATAAACCTACCGATTTATCGGAAGACGAATTCAAAAAAGATAAATTGAAAACACCACAGTTAAACCGCTTTATCAGGCAGGAAGAAATACGTGGTTCAGAAACCATCAGTGCCATTAAATTTGAACGCTACCGGAGAGATTCAAGCGCTGTTACTGTAATTATAATGACAATGATTGCAGGAATTCTTGCATCGAGAAAAATAAGAGGAGGAAGCGGGCTGCACCTTGCTTTGGCATTTATTATTGGTGTCAGTTATATTATTTTCGACAAATTTGCAATGGTTTTTTCAACCAAAGGAAACCTTCCCCCGTTAATTGCAGCGTGGATACCGAATGTTTGTTTTGCATTAATTGCTTTGTGGCTTTACAAAAAAGCGCCTAAATAATAGTTTTCAGCAACTTTTCATTCATAACTTAATCAGCAAAGCAGTTGTTTAAGTAACTTTGAGCATCTGCCACAAAAAATGCACAACAACTATGGGAATTATGAAGAACCGCTTTATGGCAAAAGTAAATGCTGCAAATGCGGAAATTAAAGACATTATCAAGGAACACGGAAATAAAGTTATCGGTGAAGTTACTCTCTCTCAGATTTATCAGGGAATGCGTGGTATGACCGGGCTTGTTACTGAAACTTCGTTACTTGATGCACAGGAAGGTATTCGTTTTCGTGGTTATTCAATTCCTGATTTAATTGAAAAATTACCCAAAGATTATAAAGGTCATCAACCATTGCCTGAGGGGTTGTTTTATTTAATGCTGGTTGGAGAATTTCCCGATGATGAAATGGCCGAACATGTTACAGATGTGTGGCAGCGTCGAAGCCATGTGCCCAACCATGTGTTTGCTGCAATAGATGCTTTGCCCATAACAACGCATCCAATGACAATGTTTGTGGTAGGTGTAATGGCTTTGCAAACTGAAAGTTATTTCGCCAAGCAATATACTGAGGGCATCAATAAAAAAGATTATTGGGAGCCTACTTTTGATGATGCAATGATTCTTATTGCACGTTTGCCACGTATTGCTGCTTATATCTATCGACGTAAATACAAAAATGGCGATCATATTCATCCAAATGGTATGCTCGACTGGGCTGGTAACCTTGCTCACATGCTTGGTTATGAAGACAAGGAATTTATGGAACTGATGCGTTTGTACATGACTATTCATGCCGATCATGAAGGTGGCAATGTATCTGCACATACAACACATCTTGTAGGTTCAGCCTTAAGCGATCCATACCTTGCCTATGCAGCAGGGATGAATGGTTTAGCCGGTCCTTTACATGGTCTTGCAAACCAGGAAGTGATCAGGTGGATATATGAAATGCAGGAAAGCCTCAATACTGATTCTCCTACCAAAGAAGAAATTGCTGAATACGTTAAAAAAACACTGAGTGAAGGAAAGGTAGTGCCCGGTTATGGTCATGCTGTATTACGGAAAACCGATCCTCGTTTTACTGCACAAATGGAATTTGGTAAACGCTATGTGCCTGATGATAAACTTGTAAATACGGTGTGGAATATTTATGAAGTAGTTCCCCCAATTCTGCAGTCACTTGGTAAAATTAAGAATCCATGGCCCAATGTGGATGCTCACAGCGGAGCATTGTTGGTACATTACGGAATGGTTGAATATGAATTTTACACTGTATTGTTTGCTGTCAGCCGTGCATTAGGCGTTATGGCAAGTCTTATTTGGGACAGGGCACTTGGCCTTCCTATCGAACGTCCTAAATCAGTAACAACCGAACTTGTGAAATCCTGGTTAGACGGGAAAGACAATATATGGGGTGATTAAAGTTTGAAATCTGACGAACTTTTCCTATAAAAACTTTTTCTACCCTCTTTACGGTATTGTATGCTGTTTGATTTTTGATTAACTCGCAGGAAATAATTTTCAATGTCAAATCAAACAGTCGTGCTTTTAAAACAATTAAAAAAGGAAAGGCTTATTCTGCCTTTCCTTTTGCTTGCTCTATTTGCGAATACTAAAAGCTCAGCACAAAAGAAAAGGGCAGCAGCGGTAAATTCAATTATCATTTCTTTTCCGGATCAGAAAAACAAAGAAAGCGTTGATGCCGGTAGTAAAGAACTGCGGGTAGTAAGCGCCGAATTTGTGATGCAGATTAAAATACCGGAAGGTGGTGCCAATGGGGCCTCGGTTGTATATAATCCAAAAGAAAAACTTTATTATGCTGCACAGGCGGGGAACCAGGTTTTTCCATTAATTATTTTTGATAAAAGCGGAAATATTGTTTCAAAAGAAGGACAGGAAACACTTGTTGATGTAAGAGGCTTATGGTATAATCCAAAATCAAAACGGATTGAAGGAAATGGCTATGATTATGCAGGATGGTTTTATTATGATCTTGACAAAAATGGCCTGCCGGAAAAAATGGTATCAACTAAGGAAGGTATGTACCAGCCCGATAAAAACAGTGCAGGTGTTTTAAATACCGAAGATGACGAAGTGCTTTTTCTTGATGGGATGAATGTTGTATGTTATAAAACTGACGGAACAGACAAGAGAAAGGTTATCCAGATTCATATAGGTTCTTCATCAGCAAATGATGGAACACAAACAACTGCTGATGATTTTGATAAAAATTATAATGTAAGATCAATCATTTATACCGGAATAAAAGGAGCTCAAATAGGTTTCTTTAATGTTACTAAAAAACAAGTGGAGTTATATGATATTAAAACCGGTTACCTGAGTCAGGTGATTAAAATACCCGCCTCATTTTCCATTGAAACATTTTTTAATTTTTCTTACAGTAATGGTATTTACTGGTTGTTTGATAAACAGTCAAGGAAGTGGATGGGGTATAAGTAAGAAGTGTGAGATAAGAATTTTAAATGGCAAAAATCGTTTGAAAAGAGCATCGCTAAAAAACTTAAAAGAAATACCGACCTCCACTTGTATTCGTGAAAACAAAGTCTGGATTAGTTGAAACAAAAAGAAACTATCTCAAAAAGTCCGAGATAGCCTCTTTTTATTCGTTAAAATTGATAACAAAAGTTTTTGTTTAGGCCATTCTAAGAGCGTTCTTTTACTTTTGATACATCTTCTTTTTTGCTTTCAAATCTTGGTTCAGACAATTAAATATCAATCGCTTCACCATACGCAGCAGCTGTTGCTTCTTTCACTGCTTCGCTCATTGTTGGGTGAGGGTGAACTGCATTCAGAATTTCGTGGTACGTTGTTTCAAGTTTTCTTGCAACAACCACTTCTGCAATCATATCCGTAACGCCCATACCAATCATGTGTGCGCCGAGGAACTCACCATACTTTGCATCAAAGATTACTTTTACAAAACCATCTGTTGCACCGGCAGCACTAGCTTTACCACTTGCCATAAACGGAAACTTACCAATCTTCACTTCATAGCCTGCATCTTTCGCTGCTTTTTCTGTGTAACCAACACTTGCAATTTCAGGAGTGCAATAGGTACATCCGGGAATGTTGTTGTAATCCATTGCTTCAGGTGTATGGTGATATTTCTTTTCGAGATAACCAATATGTTCAGCAGCATTGATCCCTTCTTTACCTGCAACATGTGCAAGAGCCTGGCCTGGAGCAACATCACCAATTGCATAAATACCTGGAATATTTGTTTGCTGGTATTTATCAACAACAATTTTTCCTTTTTCGGTTTTAATACCGTTTTCTTCCAGTCCAATGTTTTCAATATTGGCAACAACACCTGCAGCACTTAAAAGAATATCAGCTTCAAGTACCTGCTCGCCTGCATCTGTTTTAACCGTTGCTTTTACACCTGCACCTGAAGTGTCAACTTTTGTTACTTCAGCGCTGGTCATGATAGTGATACCTTTCTTTTTGAATTGTTTTTCCAGTTCTTTTGAAATGTCTTCATCTTCAACAGGAACAACTCTCGGCATAAATTCAACAATCGTGATTTTAGTTCCCATGCTGTTGTAGAAATCAGCAAACTCAACACCAATTGCACCACTTCCCACAACAATCATTGATTTGGGTTGCTCAGGAAGAACCATTGCTTCACGATAGCCAATGATTTTCTTTCCATCCTGTGGCATTGAAGGCAGCTGACGGCTGCGGCCACCTGTTGCAATCACAATATATTTTCCTTCTACAATGCTTTTTGTACCATCGGCAGCAGTTACTTCAAGTTTGCCTTTGCCGGCAATTTTTCCGTAACCCATAATCACATCAATCTTATTCTTCTTCATCAGGAACTGAACGCCCTTGCTCATTTTATCAGCCACACCACGGCTGCGTTTTACTACTGCGCCAAAATCGTGCTGTACACCTGTTGCGTTAATACCGTAGTTGTTACTGTGTTTTAAATATTCGTACACCTGTGCACTTTTTAATAATGCTTTGGTGGGAATACAACCCCAGTTTAAACAAACACCGCCAAGACTTTCTTTTTCAACGATTGCTACTTTAAAACCGAGCTGTGATGCACGGATAGCAGCAGGATAACCACCAGGTCCGCTTCCGAGTACAATTACATCGTATGCCATATTATATATTTGAAAATTTAGTTGTTGATAATTGATTATTGCCGGTTGCGAAGGTAGTTGATGTGGGGGAAATGGCAAAAATGGAACTTGATCTGTATAAACGCCTTTCTCTGTATCTTTTTTGCAATCCTATAACAAAAGAAATGCTGTGATAATTAATATTGGTTTAAAATTTGGCATTGGAAAATAATAACCTGCAAGGGTCGTTTAATAGTAAACAAGATTTACATTTGTTCAAAACCATATTTTAAACATGGATTTATTTCTTCTCCAGGTTCAGAACGCAGTAGATACACTGAACAAAGCAGCAACCACACAGCCCGTTGCCCCCAAAGAGATGCACATTATTGATATGATGATTAAGGCAGGATGGATTATGATTCCATTGGCTATTCTCAGTGTGGCTACTATTTATGTGTTTGTTGAGCGCTGGCTGGCAATCAAAAAAGCAACAGAAGTTGATGGAAATTTCATGAACATCATCCGTGATAATATCCTTAGCGGTAATGTTACTGCTGCAAGAAACTTTGCACGTAACACAGCGAACCCCGTTGGCCGCATGATTGATAAAGGACTTCAACGCATTGGTAAGCCCATCGATTATATTGAAAGCAATATGGAAAATGTGGCACAGCTGGAAATGTATAAACTGGAGCGTAACGTAAATGTGCTGGCTGTGATTTCTAAAATTGCACCCATCTTTGGTTTCGTTGGTACGCTGGTAGGTTTGATGCAGCTGTTCTTCAACATCAACGCAACCGGTGAATATGAACTGAGTACCATTGCCGGTGGTATTTATACAAAACTTATTACATCCATCAGCGGTTTGTTGATTGGTTTAATTGCCTACCTGTGTCATAATATCCTGCACACACAGGTTGAAAAAGCTGCCAACAAAATGGAAGCAGCCGCTGCCGATTTCTTAGATGTGTTACAGGAACCAACCCGTTAAACCGAACAGGAATGAATCTCAGAAAAACAAGAAGTGAATCATCCGAGGTGTTTACAGATGCGTTGAACGACATCCTGTTCATTCTTTTGATGTTCTTTTTGATTGTATCAACTCTGGCTAATCCCAATGTGCGTAAAGCATCATTGCCTAAACTAAAGAGTAATACAAAAGCTAAACAGTCAGTTGTGGTAAGCATTGATTCTTTTAATCGTTATTATGTTGATGCAAAACCTATCGATCCATCGCAAATGGATTCTATTTTAGCTTTCAAGTTGCGTGAAAAGATGAAGGCAGGAGAACAAGTTACGATTGATGTTAATGCAGATCGTAAATGTTCGCTTGAAAGCTTTGCTGCTGTTCTTGCTGCTGCTGATAGATTAGGAGTAAAAGCAGTAATGAATGTGGATAAGAAAGGAGTGCAGTAATGAAAATGTAGAATGTATGATTTAAGATGTATGATGTATGATCCCGTCAGCAGTTGCAAACCCTGATGGCGGTTAAAAGAAAATGATGTAGTCAGCATTTATATTTTTTTCTCAACTGCATTGGTGTCGCACACTTGTACAGTGGTATTTCTATTCAGCTAATTGTCCGAACCAGGATTTATAAGATTATTTGGATTGACAGGATTATAAAACCGAAGCCAATGAACACCATTTCAAATAATTTCCTTTGCTTATGCCTGTGCATACTTTTCTTTAATCAGAGTATTTTAGCACAGTCAAAGCTTCCCAATAATAGTAATAAGTCTGAACATATCATTTATACAAGCAATGACACTTTATATTCTGATAAGTCTAATATTGTTGCAATTGTTGTTGAAAAAAGTTTAAGAGCAAATATTGAAGTTGAATCAACTCAGGGAAGATTGTATAAGCGGGACAATCAACTTTTTCTCATAGATAGTTTGCACAATGGAAATGTTACAATTTCTGTATTTAAACGAATTAATAGTAAGAAAGTTCTTCTTGAAAAAAGGAAGATAATCGTTTCAAAGTCACCTGTTCAAACTGCTTTTGATCAACTCAGGATTGACCCGGGTATTAATATGTCCGGTTATTTTGGTGGGAGAATTCCGTTAGACTTGATCAAAGATGCAAAAGAGCTCTCAATAAAACCAGAGTATAAAATAATAAGCTGTGTCTTATATGTTTCTGCTAAAAAGAGTGAATACTCTGAGCCTGTTGTACGATATCTTGATTCAGGGACATTTGATAATGATATTCTGAAATTATTTAAACTTCTTAAGCAGGGTGTAATCGTAGCTTTTGATGAAATAAAATTCGTAGATAATAATGGAAAGCTGGTTGTCTATCCGAAACTTATTGCGTTTAATGTAATTGAAAATTAAAATGTTCTTTCTTCCAAATAATCTAATCAATCCTATAAATCCCGGTTCAGACTTGCTTTCACCATCCGCTCATTTCCACTCATATCTTTTTTCAATTCAACTGTAAAACCTTTTTGCTGGAATAAGTCTGCTGTTTCTTTTCCAAGCTGCTGGTTGATTTCAACATAAACAACACCGTTATTGTTGAGATGTGTTAATGCAAAGTCTGCTATCTTCCAATAGAATAATAATCCATCTTCATCCGGCACAAACAAAGCTTTGTGCGGTTCATAGTCCAACACATGCTGACTCATGGTTTTTGCTTCACTGCTTTTTATATAAGGTGGGTTGCTGACGATGAGATCATACATCCCTAATTCATTCCACCTGTGTTCATCTAAAAAATCAAGCAGATGAAAATTGATTTCTGTTTCATGATTCACAGCATTGTTGATGGCTGTCTGCAATGCTTCACTGCTAACGTCAATGGCTGAAACATCAGCAGCAGGCAATTTCTTTTTGAGTGTAATAGGAATACAGCCGCTGCCGGTTCCAATGTCGAGTATGGTGAATGGTGAATGGTGAATGGTATCGATCGGAGGAGTACATCGTACATCGTACTTCATACCTCGTACATTCTTCAAGGCCCAATCAACCAACTCCTCCGTTTCAGGTCTTGGTATCAGCACCGATTCATTTACTTCAAATTTCAGATCATAAAACCATGCTTCATTCAATACATATTGCACAGGCCGGTGTTGCAGCAATTCATTTGTCATCTCTTTCAGCTTTGCTTCATCATTCAGTAGCTGATCAGCAGAACCAGCACGTTGGTTCCTGTTCAATCCTGTAAGCTTTTCCAATACCAGGTCAGCAATTGCAGCAGCTTCGTTTTTGTCGTAAATGCTTTGCAACTGATCAGACAGAAATTGATTTGCTTCCTGTAAAGTCATGCTTCGAAATTACGTTAATTACGAATCAGTTATTTTTGCAGGCTCGCATGACTTTAGATGAACAATATATACACCGTTGTATTGAACTTGCACAAAATGGCAGGGGCTTTGTTGCACCTAACCCAATGGTGGGTTCAGTACTTGTTTACAATGGTGAAATTATTGCTGAAGGCTGGCACAGGCAATACGGTGAGGCACATGCAGAAGTGAATTGCATAAACGAAGCCATTCAAAAAGGATACACTGATAAGTTTCCTTATTCAACTTTGTATGTTTCGCTGGAACCATGTGCGCATTTTGGCAAAACTCCACCTTGCAGTAATCTTATTATTGAAAAGAAAATTCCCAAAGTGGTGATTGGTTGCCGGGACCCCTTTCCTGAAGTAAATGGAAAAGGAATTGAAAAGCTGAATGCTGCAGGAGTTGAAACAGTTGTGAATGTGCTGCAAGAAGAATGTATTGAGCTGAATAAACGTTTTTTTACATTTCATCAGCAACAACGTCCGTACATTATTCTCAAATGGGCACAAACTGCTGATAGGAAAATTGCAGCCCCCCTTACTCCCCCCAAAGGGGAGACATTGACCTCTGCACCTCAACGCTTATATATAAGCAATGAATTTTCCAACCGACTTGTTCACCAGTGGCGCAGTGAAGAAGCATCCATACTTGTTGGAACAAATACAGCTTTGCTGGATGATCCGCAACTCACCAACCGTTACTGGCGGGGAAAACAACCTGTGCGTTTGGTATTGGATAAAGCATTACGTTTGCCGCAATCATTGAAACTGTTTAACAACGACGCATCAACCATCGTTTTCAATTTGCTGAAAAATGAAGATGCCGGTCATGTGAAATATCATCAGATCAATAGTGAAGAAAATTTTCTTAATGAAATGATGAATGCATTGCACAAACTGAATATTCAAAGTGTGCTGGTGGAAGGCGGTGCAGCATTGCTTCAAAGTTTTATTGATAAGGGTTTGTGGGATGAAGCAAGAGTTATTCAAAATGAACATTTACAAACAGGTGAAGGACTATTGGCACCAATGATGAAAAACCAGCAGCTTTTGAAAAAAGAGCAGATACTGTCCGACACTATTTATTATTACGAAAACCAAAACTGATATTGTGATTTTTTTAATTCTTTCTATTGTTCTTACTTCCTGGCTTACACTTTCTTTTAAGATTGTTGAACGGTTTGGTATTAATACATTTCAATCTGTTGTGTTTAACTATGTTGCTTGTGTAATCACCGGTTCATTTGTAAACGGATCATTTCCTGTATCATCTTCATCCGTGCATGAAGACTGGTTTAAATGGTCGCTTATTATGGGACTTACGTTTATCACCTTATTCAACCTCATTGGTTTTACAACACAAAAGCTGGGCGTGGCTGTTGTATCGGTTGCAAATAAACTGTCGTTGGTGGTGCCGTTTGTTTTTTCCATTTACCTGTACAATGAACAAACAACCTGGTTGAAAATTGTTGGTATTATCATTGCTCTTGCAGCTGTATTATTCACCTGCTGGCCTGCACCTCATGCAGGCAACGAAGCAGAAAGTAAAAGAAACCTTTTGCTGCTGTTACTTCCGGTTGTTATTTTCTTTGGCAGCGGTTTGCTTGATACAATGATTAAATATGTGCAGAACAGTTTTCTTGATGAACATAATAAAGACACCTATCTTATTACATCATTCAGCGTTGCTGCATTACTCGGGCTGATTGCAATGGTTGTTATGATAGTAAGTGGAAAGATGAAGTTTGAACCAAAAGCCATTGTCGCCGGGTTTATGATTGGTGTGCCCAATTACTTTTCTATCTGGTGTTTGGTGCGTGTGCTGAAAGATTATACAGGCAACAGTTCGGCAATTATTCCAATCAATAATATGGGTGTGGTGCTGTTCAGTACAGTTGCTGCATGGATTTTATTCAAAGAACAATTAACCAAAACAAACTGGCTGGGTATTGCACTTTCAGTAGCAGCCATTGCATTAATCGCATTCGGATAACAGAAACAATAACATGAGCCAGGAATTTTATAATACCATTTCACAGCCGGTAGTGGCAGAGTTTAAAGACAGGGGCAGCCGTTTCCTGGCCTACACCTATCCGTTATCTTCGGTGGAGGAGTTTAAAGAGAAACTGAAATTGCTGAAGGAAGAACATCACAAAGCGGTTCATCATTGTTTTGCTTACAGGCTTGGAACGGATGGTAATACCTTTCGTGTAAGTGATGATGGCGAACCTTCAGGTAGTGCAGGTAAACCTATTCTCGGGCAAATCGATAGTAAAGAATTGACCGATGTACTCGTCATTGTTGTCCGTTATTTTGGCGGTACATTACTTGGTGTTCCCGGTTTAATCAACGCATATAAAACTGCCACAGCTCTTGCGTTGCAAACAACTCCCATTGTTCAAAAGCAGGTTGAGGTAATTTACAAACTTCATTTTGATTATACCCGCATGAATGATGTGATGATGATTCTGAAGCAATACAACTGTTCCATTCTTAAACAGGAAACAACTTTGTTTTGCGATATTGATGCTGGCATTCCTAAAAGCAGGCTGGAAGAGGTATTGTACAGGTTTAAAGATCTGCACATGGTTGAAATACGAAAAGCTTCCTGAGCATTAAGCTTTGCCTGTTAATTTATACACCAGTAATCCAACAACTTCTTTTAAATAAATATCCCAATTGTAAAACGAGGAAGTGGAAGGAATAATTACTCCCGGAAAATCCTGCGGATTATTAATCACATTATAATTACAGGGATAAGCAACTGTTTCAAGTCCGGCTTTGGTAAACACTTGTTGCGAACGTTTCATGTGCATCGCTGATGTAATCAACAAGTACGGTCCTTTTATCTGTAATGAATCAAGCAGCTTCTTTGAATAGATAGCATTTTCATACGTATTCCTGCTTTGATTTTCACTGAGAATATCAGTAACCGGAATACCCATTTCCTGTAGTTGTTCTTTTACAAAATCAGCCTCTTTGTATTCCTGTCGTTTAATACTGCCACTGCCACCTGTGATGAGGATTTTTTTGATGCGTCCTGTTTTGTACAAACGCACAGCCTGGATAAACCTGTCGCTTGCTGCACCGTAAAAGCCCTGCTTGCTTTTAAATTCAAAACCAACAAAACCTGCCAGTAAAATACCGGTAGGGTATTGTTCGCCTGCTACAAATGTTTTTTGCGGAGCCTGCCATTTCAGCATCAGCTTATAAATGATGTATGGGTTTGAAAAGAACAAAAACCAGCAGGTAGTGAAAATAATCCATCTTCTTTTTTTCTGCTGATCTTTTCTTAAAAAACAGATAAGCAGTAAAACCAGCAGCCAGTTAAACGGCGAAATAAGAAAATTCAAAACTTTTGACAGGACGAAAAACATGCCATGAAGATAAATATTTATACAAAGTTTTGTGTTGAGTTTGTAAGTTGAATTTTTAGCAGGAAATTTGCTGCAATTAAGTTGAAAGAAAACAAATTCAAATGAAAAATATTTTCCTTGCAGCGGTATTTGTCTTCAGTATGGTAAGCCATCTTCAGGCACAGTTAAAGGCAAATGCTGATTGTGGTGTAATAACCGTTGATATTTTTAAAGGATGGATTAACCAGGCAAAGCCGAATGATGATCCTGAACAAATTAAAGTAAAATTGCCTTGTTTTTCATCTTTTGAAAAGGAAGGAAATGAATCAAAATGTGGTGGTGGAATTTATTATTCTGAAAAGGGACTTGCTTTTTTTATACAGAGAGATTATGTTGTAATTGATGAAAAGTTCAAAGGGAAATTCAATGCTGCCATTATGGGGTCAAAATCAGACGCTCTATTTGCAATTTTGGGCAATCCTAAAGTTAAAGATGCTAACTGGGAGGCCTACCAGATGGCTTACGGAACAATGATTGTTTATTACAATACAAAAGGGATTGTCAACAAAATTATCATCAGCACAAAAACAACTGATGAGATTCAATTGTGCGATCAATAACAATTGATCGGTATTTTCACTTTCAAATCTTTAAGAATAATTGTAAATTTGCGCATCATTGTGCAGCGAATCCTGCTATTTCATGTACAGATATATCCATTCACTACTCTGAGTTGAAATCCGGAGTCTGATTGCATGTAATACTCTATCTCCGCATACTTTTTGTCTTACTAATGAACTGATGAAATGAGTACAGCATCTGTATTGCGTCCAAAGTTATTTCACACATTGAAAACCTATAACCGGCAGCAGTTTGCAAGAGATGCCATGTCGGGTGTTATTGTTGGTATTGTGGCTATTCCACTTGCAATTGCATTTGCTATTGCTTCAGGTGTTTCGCCCGATAAAGGTTTGTTTACTGCAGTAATCGCCGGTTTCCTGATTTCTTTTTTAGGCGGAAGCCGTGTGCAGATTGGCGGACCAACAGGCGCATTTATTGTTATTGTATATGGTATTGTTCAGCAATATGGCATCAGCGGATTAATCATTGCAACATTTATTGCAGGTGTTATGCTCATTCTTATGGGACTTGCACGGCTTGGTGCTGTAATAAAATTTATTCCTCATCCGCTGATTGTTGGTTTTACAAGTGGTATTGCATTAATTATATTTTCATCGCAGGTAAAAGATTTTCTTGGATTGAAGATGGGAGCTGTGCCTGCTGAGTTTACAGATAAATGGATAAGTTTTGCAGAAAATATTCAAACAGTTAATCTGTATGCTGTTGGAATTGCTGTTGCAACAGTGCTGATTATTATGTTGTGGCCAAAGATCACACACAAAATTCCCGGATCACTCATCGCTATTATTCTTACAACTGTTGCTGTTTATTTTTTCAAATTTCCGGTTGAAACAATTGGCAGTAAGTTTGGAGAAATACCATCTTCTTTGCCTGGCCCGGTGGTGCCAAAAATTGATTTTGCAACGATCAGAAAATTAATTCAGCCTGCATTTACAATTGCCTTGCTTGGCGGTATTGAATCATTGTTGTCCTGTGTTGTTGCCGATGGAATGATTGGAAGTAAAACACGCAACAACATGGAACTGATTGCACAGGGAGTTGCAAATATCTTTTCATCAGTATTTGGTGGAATACCGGCCACGGGTGCCATTGCACGCACCGTTACCAATATAAAAAATGGAGGGCGAACTCCTGTCGCCGGGATGGTTCATGCTGTTACACTGTTATTTATTATGTTGTTCTTTGGCAAATGGGCTACGTATATTCCTATGCCAACGCTGGCAGGTGTGCTTGTTGTTGTAGCTTATAATATGAGTGAATGGGAAAATTTTATCGGGGTTTTAAAAGGCCCGAGAAACGACAGTATTATTCTGCTCACCACTTTCTTTCTCACCGTATTTATTGATCTTACTGTTGCAATTGAAATAGGAATGGTACTGGCAGCATTTCTTTTTATGAGAAAGATGATTCAGTCGAGTGAAGTGAGTATTCTTTCTGAGCAAATGAATGAAGATGATGACAATGAAGATGAATTGTTGCTGATGAGTTCAAAGATTCCAAAAGATGTGGAAGTGTTTGAAATTAATGGCCCATTGTTTTTTGGAGCAGCACATAAATTTACCGATTCTATCAGGATAATTGAAAAGAAACCGAAAGTCCTGATTATTCGGATGCGTTATGTTCCAATGATTGACCAGACTGGTTTGCATGCTTTAGAGGAAGTATTTAAAGAAGTAAAGCAAAGAGGAATTAAAGTGATTTTGTCTGAAGTAAACAGCGAAATGGTACTTAAAGAGCTGCACGATGCAAGATTGCTTTTTGCCATTGGCAAGGCCAATGTAACCGATACGTTTGAGAAAGCTCTGGAACGTTGTACAAAAGTGCTGGAAGAAATTCATCAGTCAAAAAACCGTATAATTTAAGTTTATTTTACAAAGGATGTTTGCCGGGAAAGTCCTGGTAACCCCATTCGTCTCTACCTAATTCTTTTCCTTTGTATGTTCCGTATTTTATAACGGTTATGGTAAGCCATGTAAGCAAAACAGGTGAAAATGCAAAAAGAATGGAGGCTGCATTGGTAAGAAAATTGATTTGCAGGAAAATGAGATAAAACAGCAGATAAACAGATGCGCTGATTATTGCGAATGAAGATTTACTGGTCATAACATTCAGTTTATTCATCTATAACAAAAGCTAAGCCGGGTTTGTTGCAGAAAAAGCCGGAGAAATAAAGTATTTTGGAGCCTAATGCCATAAAACCATCTAATATGAAGAAGGCTTCAACGGTTGATGAATATATTTCTCAGTTTCCTGTTCAGATACAGAACATGCTTCAGGAGGTGCGTAAGGCCATAAAAAATGCAGCTCCTGAAGCAACCGAAATAATCAGTTATTCAATGCCTGCATTCAGGCAAAATGGAGTACTTGTTTACTTTGCAGCTAACAAAAATCATATTGGGTTTTACCCGACTGGTTCAGGAATTGAAGCATTTAAAGATGAATTGGGTGCTTACAGGTTTTCAAAAGGGGCTATACAGTTTCCGCTTGATAAAAAAATGCCGCTGTTATTAATTAAGAAAATTGCGAAGTTCAGAGTAAAACAGGATGCTGAAAAAGCAGCATTGAAGAAAAAGAAATAAACCTCCTGGCTGTTTCTGGTTGAAATTGAAATTTTGCTGCAAACATTTGCGGCAATACCTTTAGTGTTTTCTGAAATTTCTCTCTGTTTATTTTCAAAAAACATGTTATGAAAGCTGTTGCTGTATTTAAGCTTGCTGTTTTACTTTTGCTGGTTCAGAATGTAACGGCAAAAGAATACGAATTAAAAAGCCCTTCCGGAAATAATGTTATAAAAATCAGTTGTAATGGAAAAGTTGCTGTACAACTTTATAATCGTCAGGCCGAAGTGCTCAACATTAGCGACATTTCTATGCAACTTACAGGTATTGGCTGGTTAAATGCGAATTCTGTTGTGGCAAAAGTCATCAACTCATCCGGCAATAATATCATTACACCCGATGTGCCTGTAAAGTTTAAAACAATCAAAGATCAGTACAATCAACTGGAGCTTGTGTTTAAAAACAAGTACAGCATAATTTTCCGTTTATACGACAATGGTTTTGCTTACCGCATTGTTACAAAGTTTTCCACTCCTGCTGTTATAGTTGAAAATGAAAAACTTCAGTTTACTATTCCGGGCGGAAAAAACAGTTGGTGGCCTTACGAATACAGCCATAAGAAAATGCCTTTTCAATCGCATTATGAATATACTTTCAGGGAATTTGCTTACGATCATATCAGCGATACAATCGTGGGCTTACCTGTTCCTTTCACTGCACAGAATGGCTCAAAAATTGTTTTTACAGAATCTGATTTGTTCGACTATCCAAACCTGTTTGTACAAAAACAGGGATCGGTTAATGCTGTATTTCCTCATCCTATAACGGAACAGGAACAGAAAGGCGACCGAACAACAATCATTAAAAAGGAAGCGGATTATATTGCTGCTACAACAGGGCAAAGAGCTTATCCCTGGCGCTTGTGGATGATTAATGATGATGATGCAGGATTGCTTACAAACACATTGGTTTATCAGCTTGCAACACCATCCAGACTTGCCGATGCCGGCTGGATTAAACCAGGCAAGGTTGCCTGGGACTGGTGGAATGATAATAACATTTTCGGTGTAAATTTTAAATCAGGAATCAATAACAATACATACAAATATTATATTGATTTTGCTGCAAAATATGGGTTGGAATATATTCTGCTTGATGAAGGATGGACAAAAACTACACTTGACTTACTTCATCCAAACCCGGAAATAAATGTACCCGAACTGGTTGCTTATGGAAAGGGAAAAAATGTTGCTGTTATTTTATGGGTATTGTGGAATCCGTTAAATGAAAAGATGGATGAGATACTTGATCTTTATCAAAGCTGGGGTGTAAAAGGGATTAAGGTTGATTTTATGGCACGGGCCGAACAGTATATGGTTAACTTTTATACACGAACAGCCGAAGCTTGTGCAAAACGAAAGCTGATGGTTGATTTTCATGGAGCATATAAGCCAACAGGGTTGCAACGTACTTATCCGAATGTAATTTCCTTTGAAGGTGTTCACGGATTAGAAAATGATAAATGGGAAGCGTCTATTACTCCTGAACATGATGCCGTATTACCGTTTACAAGAATGATGGCCGGGCCAATGGATTATACGCCAGGCGCAATGCGAAATGCTACCAAAGGAAATTTCAGACCTGTATTTTCTCAGCCAATGAGCATGGGTACCCGGGCGCACCAGGCTGCATTGTATGCAATATTTGAAAGTCCGCTTCAGATGCTGGCCGACAATCCATCTAATTATTTACGTGAACCAGAATACACGAAGTTTATTTCTGCTTTTCCAACAACATGGGATGATACAAAGGTGTTGTATGCCGATGCAGGTAATGTTGTAGTTGTTGCACGTAAGCATGGTGATGTTTGGTATATTGGCGGCATTACTAACTGGACAGCAGTTTCAAAATCAATAAAACTCGATTTTTTAAGTGAAGGAACATTCAGTATGCAATTGCTGAAGGATGGAATCAATGCGGGTAAAATGGCTGAAGATTATACTTTAACAAGCAGGAATGTATCTGCCAAAGATGTATTTGATGTGGAGATGGCTTCAGGCGGCGGTTTTGCAGCGGTTCTGTCGCCTGTTAAATAAAACAGTTGAAATAAAAATCAAAGCCCTTTCTGAAAGGGCTTTGATTTTTCATTGTTCAACAGATAAATTTACTTTGAACTTAAGTCCGATCTGTAAAACAGCAATTCGCTCCACCTGCTTTCAATAGCTTTTGCATAATCAATAAGATAATAATTCCATGCACCTTCACCATTAACCGCATTAAAACGTTCGGGTAATGGTTTACGATAGTTATCGCTCAGTTCTTTTAATCCTGCTTTTAAACGGGTTACAAGTGATAGTTGCGGAGGCCCGGATACCGCTGATGAATATACTGCCACACTTTCGTTATCTGCTGCCCATACTTTTTTAAGTTTTTTTACAAGTGCCATTGCGTTCATAACCATGCCGGGTTTAATGAACATGTGGTTGATTACAATTTTTTCGCTGTAATCGGTTATTGCAACATTGCTGAGGTCGGTTTCAAATTCGTAATAACCAGAAGAGCTTCTATCGGTTGCGAAAGGCATTACATTTTTGAGCCAGTCAGTTGTGTGCTCAGTACTTAAATCACCTCTTTTATCAAGTGTTTCCCAATCGCTTGGCCCTTCAGTAATATGATAGCCTCCTGCATCGGGGCCTGATTGAATTTCAAAAACACGCCATCGCCAGTCGCCGTTATGATATTTCTGCGCATGGTTGGCAAGCGCTTTTTCAAACTCCATTACTTTTTCCGGCTTGGGAAATAACCTGTTAACAGTAACAACATTTTTTGTTTGACTTATTCCGAACAATGGAATAAGCATGCAGAGGAGAAACATCTTTCTCATGTTTGATTGGTTTAAAATGTTAAAAAAATAGAGGGTAGTGTTAAGACAGGGCGGGAAAGGAATAAAAAGTTGATTCAAATAAATGAAGAGTGCAAGTACTTTCTCAATTTTGATTTTATTCAAATCTTATTTTTACAGATAGTCTTTACAGTATGGTAAAAAAAACTGATACGTTTGTTTATTCTTTTGTCAGAGGTAGTGTATTGCTTATTATTCTGTTTACAGCTTCATCTGGTTTAAAAGCTCAGGATTCAATTTCCGGTTCCACAATAGTAAAAACAGATTCTGTTCAGAGAGATGTTGTTGATATTATGAAAGAATTATTTGGCATTCACCCTTCAGATAAAACAGGGAATATGAAGCCAGGAGATAAACCTGTGTTCTCCTTTTTACCAGCAGTGGGCTATACGCTGCAAACAAAACTGGCTGCTATCTTTTCAAGTAATGTTGCTTTTTTTACAAGTAAGAAATCCAATACTCCAATTTCAATCATTAACGCATCAGCTTATTATACACAAAACAAACAGTTTGCGGTTCCTGTACAGGTGAGTGTATGGAACAGGAAAGAAACATTCAATCTTTTGAGCGATATACGTTATATGAAATATCCCCAGAGTACTTACGGACTTGGAAGTAATTCATCATTAGAAAATGAAGACCCGCTTGATTACCAGTATCTGCGTTTTTATCAGTATTTGCTAAGGAAAATCAGTGGTAATTTTTCAGCAGGTATTGGTTATAATCTCGATCATTATTGGCAACTTTCTGAAGAAGGACTTGCAGGCGGCGGGCAATCTGATTTTGCAAAATATGGAACAGGAAGTACTGCAACTTCTTCTGGTTATTCTGTTCATTTTTTATTCGATGATCGAAAAAATCCGATCAATGATAAAAACGGGATGTTCGTTCTTGTTTCTTACCGAAATAATGTTACATGGATGGGGAGTAATACTAACTGGCAATCGATTACAACTGATTTGCGAAAATTTATATCACTTGATAAATCTGCAAAAAATATTCTTGCCTTATGGTTGTATAACTGGATTATTGTTGATGGCAAGCCTCCTTATCTTGATTTGCCTTCAACAGGATGGGACAGATTTACGAATACAGGACGTGGCTTTATTCAGGGCCGTTTCCGTGGAAAGAATATGCTTTATGCCGAATCGGAATACCGGTTTAACTTAACAAAAAACGGATTGTTTGGTGCTGTGTTTTTTTTAAATGCTGAAAGTTTTTCTGATGCAACAACATTAAGGCTGCAAAAGATTCAGCCTGCTTCAGGTTTTGGGTTAAGGATTAAGCTCAATAAAAAAAGTGATACAAATATTGCGGTTGATTATGGCTTTGGTACGCAGGGTATGCGTGGACTGTTTGTGAATATTGGAGAAGTGTTTTAATCTTCATTTGAAGCAAACTGTTTATTTATTGAAATAATCCAGCCTGATTTATGTTTTGCAAAGCATGAAATTTTTTCGGGTACTTTAGAGCCGTTAATGACCAATTGAGTTAATCTGTTTACCTTTATTCATATTTTCTTCAATGAAGTGTATAATTGCTGTATTGCCAATATTTGTTTTTTGTATTACCTGCAAAAAACCAAAATCACAGTCTGTTGAATTGAAACAATATAACTGGCAAACATTTTCTATGGGTGCTGATCTAAGTTATGTAAATGAAATAGAAGCTTCAACGGGTGTGTATAAAATGGATGGCAGGCAAACCGATCCTTTTGTAATTTTTAAGTCAATTGGTACAAACACTGTTCGTGTAAGGTTGTGGCATAATCCGGAATGGAAGAAAGCTGTAACTGGGGGAAAACTGTACAGTGATTTGTATGATGCTGAAAAAACAATCAGCAGGGCAAAGGAGCAGGGAATGGCTGTTAATCTTGATCTGCATTATTCTGATGATTGGGCCGATCCTGCACAGCAGGCAACACCTGCAGCATGGAGTGGCTTGCCGTTAAATGTTTTAAAAGATTCTGTTTATAATTATACGCTTGCTGTATTGAATTACCTAAAATCAAAGAACCTCGTTCCTGAAATGATACAGGTTGGTAATGAAACCAACAGTGGTATGTTATGGCCTGCAGGAAAAGTGAATGCCGAAAGCGATTTCGCAAATTTTGGATTATTACTGAACAGCGGTATTAAAGCTGTGCGTGATTTTTCTGTATCATCAGCAATTAAACCAAAAATAATTCTTCATGTTGCTCAACTGCAGAATGCCGATTCATGGGCAGGTAACGTAATAGCAAAAGGCGGTGTAACAGATTTTGATATTATTGGAGTGTCGCATTATTACAAGTGGAGTACAATTAATGATATGACTGAAATTGGTAAAAGCATTGCTTTACTTAAAACAAAATATCAGAAAGATGTAATGATTGTGGAAACAGCTTTTCCATGGACAAGTAAAAATGCAGATGGGTATTCCAATATTTTTTATACTAATGAAAGTACAATACTTGGTTATCCGCTTTCACCTGAAGGACAGCAGAACTATCTGAAAGATTTAATTAAAACAGTTGCGTTAAATGGTGGCAAAGGTGTAATGTATTGGGAGCCTGCCTGGATAACATCTAACCTTTTTGATCGCTGGGGTACCGGATCGTCCTGGGAAAACAATACTTTTTTTGATTTTAACGGGAATTTATTTTCAGGTTGTAATTATATGATGTGGCCATATGAATTTAAATAAACTGAATTGTGTCAGCATTGTGCTGGCCGGAAAAGAAGATGCTTCACTTATTGCTGAAATGAGTCAGCGTACATTTTACGATACGTTTGCAAAAGACAACACGGAAGAGGACATGAATATTTTTCTCAACAGGCAATTCACTAAAGAGGCTTTAAAAGCCGAAGTGGAAAATGGCGACGGTATTTTTTTACTTGCTTATTGTGATAAAGTACCATGCGGATATGTTCGGATGAGATACAGCAAGCCCGACCGCTCATCAACCGACAATGCCATAGAAATAGCCCGTATATACAACGAACGAGATGCAATTGGAAAAGGAGTTGGTTCTGCATTAATGCAGAAATGTATTGATATTGCAAAAGAACAGGGAAAAGAGATGATCTGGCTGGGCGTATGGGAAAAAAATGAACGGGCCATTGCCTTTTATCAAAAATGGGGGTTTGAAAAATTTGCCGAACACCCGTTCCTGCTTGGTAATGATTTACAAACCGACTGGTTAATGAAAAGAATGTTGTAATTCCTGCGAACAAAAATGACTGAATTGTTATTCCTGCTTCAGTATCAGTTTCTGCGATTCATCTTTTTTAATGGCTTCAAAACTGTTGGCAACATCATTAAATTGCTTAGGCGGAATAATGTGTTTAATGAGTTCCAGTTTTGTTGATACCGTTAATTCCCTTGTTGTTTCGTTCAGTTGAATCGTATTATAGTAATTAACAAAATCGTTTTTAATTTCTTTAATTCCTGGTAAGCTTTCTTTTTTATAATTGGAAGGAAGTTTATACGTAATGGAATCAGTTTTTATATACGGAAAATCAAAAAGATAATCATACTTTCTTGTTTCGGCAGGTTTTATTGTTTCATCGTTTAGTTTGTACTGGCGTATAGGAAAAAAATGTTTACTACCGGCTTTAAAGTCGAAGTATTTGTAATACTCAAGATCAAGCTGAATGTTGTGCCCCTCTGCGGAATCTCCCAGAATTTTGAATTCAAATTCATCGGGTGCTTTGTATCCAAAATAGTTGACGATTGCTTTCTTTATATCATCCTTCGTTTTGCTTTCAGTTGCATAATAAATGTATTCCCAAAACTCACCTGTTACAAAAATTCTGCTTTTTATAATACAACCACCATCTTCAAATATTTCTCCCTGAGCTCTGGAGTTCCATTGGTTATTAATGCTTTTGCTTGATGGAGTTTTAACAAGAATGCCACCGTTTTCAGTAAGCAATAATGCATTCCTGTTTTCTGTAAAACTTCCTAATATCCCGGGCAATGTTTGTTTCCCTGTGCATTCAAGCCAAACAGTATCCCTATCAAGCGGTACGCATAATATTACATGGTTAAATCGGTTGCTGGCAAAATCCGGGTCAACAGGAAATTCATTTGTGCCTGCATTGATTAATGCGGCATAGGATTTAATTCCTGCGGCATTCAGTATGTTTTTCATATAGTGTGTGAGCCCTTTACAATCTCCGTATTTTTTCTTTTCTGCAAAAGAAACGGGGAATGGTTTATATCCGCCAATGCCATATTGAATGCTTACATAGCGAGTTTCTTTCTGAAGATATTTGTAGA
Source organism: Chitinophagaceae bacterium UBA1953 (assembly GCA_002336115.1). GTDB lineage: Bacteria > Bacteroidota > Bacteroidia > Chitinophagales > Chitinophagaceae > Lacibacter. The sequence goes on along the minus strand of DDEN01000045.1, from coordinate 11,932 downwards.
GAATCGAAATTTTTTCATTTACTGTTTTGGCTGAGTCAGTTAGTTTTTTAAAAAAAGCTACTCGTTCAGGTGAGAAAGGTTCCTGTTCATCATAAAATGGGTAAGCCCATTTGCCAAATTCTTTCCAGTTAAGCATGGAACCATCATAATCATCATAACTGAACGATGAAGGAGAAACATCAATAATGGGTACAAATACCTCTTCTCCATAAATATTGGGTTCTCTCTGTAAAACTTTTTGATTGTTTATTTCCCATTTGTAAACTTTCTTTCCGTCTTCCTCTGTAATAACGGGCTTCAGATTGGTGTTGTATGATTTGTATTGAACGGGGATAGCAGTTTTAACTATAAACCGGCTTTGTTTTATTGATTCGTCAGAAGAGCCAAAAGTCCATTCAGGTAGATCTACATTTGCTGTGATTTTAAGATTGTATTCGGTTTCTACTGTACACGGAGTTCCGGGAATAGGGAATTCAAGCGAGTAAACCTTGTCGTCAGTTGCCAGCATTACACCATCGTAATAACTTCCATAATCGAAATCCTTCTTTTTGTAATGTAGTACTTCAATTCCAAGGTCGTTATATACTTTAACAGAAACTTCATCCAGTTTTCTGAACTTATCTACACCAATTCCGATTCTTGAATGTTTAATCCCGTTTTTGTTAAGGATTGTTACAATAGTATGCACAGTTCTTTCTGATTTTGAAGGCGACTGAATATCTATTGCCATTTCGTCCAGAAGATAAACAGCATCTGCATCTTTCTTCAAACTGTCGGGGATAGTTAAAGAAGAATATTTAAGCAGTGTTTGAGAGTGCCCACTAAGAAAAAACAGGATAAAGGCTACGAGCAGTCTTGTTCTCATGGTTTAGGTGTTGCTTTCTTTTTAAATACAATCTGTTCGCTTAATTTATCAAACAGCATTTTGTAAAACTCTTTGAAGTAAGGATATTCATCGGCATAATAAGTAGGGCGCTTTATTTCAAGTGTAATACGGAAGGAAATACTGTTTTCATTTTTCTGCATGAATCTTTGAAATACAATACTTGTGTCCGGCATAATCATTTTAAGATTTTTTGGCAGTTCTTCAGGTTCGAGATTATCAGGAAATCTTAATGTTGTTATGAAATTATACTGCTGTATATAACCAAATTCAATATCGGAAAAACGTTGGTCTGAAATAAACTCGTTTTTTTCAAGTTCCGTTAAAAAATTGGGGGAATAAAAAAAGAAGTCGCCGCTTGAATTAAGCTGCGCATTGAATTTTACTGTTGCTGTAAGTGGAAGTGAGTCGTTTTTTTCGTTCTCGGTTTTTAATGAATCAAATTTGAATTCGGGATTGGGTTCAGAAAAATAGTTCTTTAAGAGATTATCGGTTCCCTTGCTTAATGATTTTAATCTCGGAATTTTTGCATATTCATACGAATACACTGCCGCATCTCCTGAAATTTCGCCTTTATCATTTATTTCAGCAGAAACAGTAGTTAACATACGGTAACGATGCTTTGTGTCTGTAAGGGGGATAAACCGTTTATTGTTAATGTCAACGATGTAGCCATCACTGAACTGAACATTGAAAGGAGTCATAAATGCAGGAGTGTACATGTTTGTTGCATCAATAACATATGGTATTTCATCGGCTTCCACATAAACAAAAACATTATTAAACTGGTAAATGAAGGGATAAAAAGGATTAATTTTCCCATGATCTCTTGTGCTTACAAGCATCGGAAAAGCTTTAAGCCCTGCGTCTTTTAAAAGATTCAGAAATAAAAGATTCACATCGGCACTGTTGCCCGTATGTTCTTCAAGCGCATGCTTTACACCTTTTTCACATACAAAGAAGCTTGATCCGTTCCAGGGAACATTTCTTCTTACATACGCAAGCAAGGTTGTAACCTTTTCGTATTCTGTTTTCAGTTTTTTCAGTTCATCTTCAATGGGTAAGTGATTCAGCACATTTTTTCTTATCTGAACTCCAAAATCGTCATCTTCCATCAGTTCGTTAATTAGTGCATCCCATGTTTGCCTTATTGGCTGCTGATTAATGGCTCTTAACTGAAAATCCACTCTTTGCAGATAATCTTTATTGCAGCTCATATAAGGTTCCTTGTCCAGCCCGGGAATGTTTGTCATTACAAACCGCTTAATGTTATTGACTCCTTCTGTGGTTTCTTTTACAGGAAGTGTGTGTTTTACTTTATATATGAATTCAACTAACGAAGGAATAGCCGCACTGTATTCACTATATCTTACAGGATAATTCAATTGAAAATCCCAGTCATCAATTTCAATGTAATTTGTTTTTGCAAATTCATACCTGTATTCAATAACACTGCCCACTTTTGCATTTGGTAATGAAAAAACAATCATGTCATGCTCTTTATCCAGCTTTTGGGTCATCACTGATTTCCTTTCCATTTTTGTTTCCTCTACTTCACCTTTATCATTCAGGTTGAACGTATGCCCATCAATACTGGTTATTTTTTGCCTGTTGCCACGACTGCGGTAAGGAATGCGCACATTTGCTAATTCAAGCCCTTTTTCCTTTAATATTTTAATCCTTATACGAAACTTTGTTACGTTGGCAAAGTCGGACGATGTAAAAAAATAGTTTACTTCTCCATAATTGATTAAATACTCTGCAGCAGCATCTTTATCATAACTACATTCTTTGTATTCAAGGTCAGCTTTATCAATCTTGCTAAATGAAGGGAGCTTTTGTGCAGGCAGGTAAATTGCAAATAATGCAAACACGATCAGCAGGTGTAGCGTTTTCATAAACTTGTTTTTTGGTTAGCAATAATATTAAACTGTTTTTTATAAAACAGACGACTGAAAAAAGGAAACCTCCTGATCTTCATCAGGAGGTCGTTTTTATTTATTTGATTCAGGATCAGAATTGTTCTAACCCGCTGAAGAAAAAGCTGCCTTCAATTTTTGCATTTTCATCGCTGTCGCTTCCGTGAATTGCATTTTCTCCAACATTGGTTGCATACAATTTGCGGATGGTTCCTTCATCTGCTTTTGCAGGATCGGTTGCACCTATAAGTGTGCGAAACTCGGCTACAGCATTGTCTTTTTCAAGTATAGCAGCAATAATTGCGCCGCTGCTCATAAACTCAACCAACTCGCCATAAAAGGGGCGCTCTTTGTGAACTGCATAAAATTCACCTGCCTTTTCGGCTGAAAGTTTTGTTTGCTTCAATGCAACAATGCGGAACCCTGCTTTAATAATTCTGTCAATAATTGCACCGGCATGGCCATTTTTCATAGCATCGGGCTTAATCATTGTAAACGTACGATTACTCATATTCTTTGTTTTTTTGCGGCGCTAAGGTAGGAAAGAAAGGGGGAATTGCGAATGGCTGATAAAACACAATCAACACAAAAAAGCCCGGTTCTTTTACAGAAACTGTAAGTGCCGGCTGGCATTACATCACAGAATTTCAAACACGAACTGCAAATTTCAAATCTCAAACCTCAAACCTCATTGCTTTCCCCTACATTTGCAACCGCTGTTATGCAGGCAATAAATGAACTATACCCGCTTTTAAACAAGCCAGCCAAGGTTGTTATAACTACACATCAGAAACCCGATCCTGATGCTATGGGGTCGTCGCTGGCATTATACCATTTGCTTATTCAGTTAGGGCATGAGGTAAAAGTTATTTCTCCAACAAACTGGGCTGCTTTTCTCGATTGGATGCCCGGATGTAATAAAGTGTTGAATTATGAAGCTGCTGTTGATAAATGTGATCTAATCATTAAAAATGCTGATCTTATTTTTTGTCTTGATTTTAATACGTTAAGCCGTACAAAAAAAATGACGGGCAGTTTAAGTAACAGTAATGCTTTACGGATTTTGGTCGATCATCACAAGGAGCCGCAAACAGAAATGTTTGTTTACGGAGTGAGTGATACAACAAAAAGCTCCACCTGCGAAATGGTGTACGATTTTATTATGCAGAGCGGTAACAGCGATAAACTGAATATGGAGATGATGCAATGCCTTTATGCCGGTTTAATTGGAGATACAGGCAGCTTTCGGTTTGCAGCGGCATCGGCTTCTGTATTTGAAATGGTGGCCGATTTTAAAAGAAGAGGGCTGGTGCATACTCCCATCCACGATAATATTTACGACAATTTTTTAGAAAACAGGTTTCGTTTTATAGGGCATGTTTTATCGCACAGGCTGGAAATTGATTATGAACTGAATACTGCTTTTATGTGGGTAACCAAGCAGGATTTACTCCGTTACCAGATTAAAACAGGCGATACCGAAGGGCTTGTAAACCTGCCGCTGGGAATACAGGGACTTAAACTTTCAGCCCTTGTAATTGACAGGGATGAAAAAAGAAAATGGAGTTTTCGCAGCAAAGGTGACTTTGATTGTAATACTTTTGCTCGCCGGTACTTTAATGGCGGAGGCCATTTCAATGCGGCGGGGGGTGAAAGTGATGAAAGCCTTGATGCCAATATTTCTCTCTTTAAAAAAGTAATAAAAGATTATAAAGATCAATTAGAAACGCTTTAAATAAACACAATGAAGACAATTCAATCCATTTTTATTGCCCTGCTTGCGGTTACAGTTCTGGCAAGTTGTGGCGGAGGTTCTTTTAAAAAGACGAAGGGCGGTTTGCTTTACAAAATTATTTCCAAAGGCGATGGCAAGAAAATTGCTCAGGGGAAATTTTTTGAATTGCAGTTTGGTGAAACTCGTTACCAGAATTCCGGAAAAGATACATTGCTTTCTGACCCCAGCAGATCTATGACACAGGTTATTCCTTTGGATTCTGCTTCTATTCCTCCGGATTATTATGCAATTTTTGCCCAGGTAAAAAAAGGCGATAGTGTTGTTATCCGTCAGTCAACCGATACAATTATAAAACAAAGCCAGGGTATGGCTCCTCCTTTCCTCAAAAAAGGCGGGTATATCATCAGTACATTTAAAGTAGTTGATATAATTGATACAAAAGAAGAAGCTGACAAAGCTAATGTGCGTATCATGGAAAAAGCAAGAACCCAGGATTCACTCAAAAAAATTGAGCAGGCAAAAGTGGATGATAAACTGATTGAAGAATACCTGAAGAAAAATAATATCAACGCAACCAAAACTCCGTTGGGTACTTATGTTGAAATTATCAATGCCGGTACTGGTGCCAAACCCGATAGCGGCAAAAAGGTATCTGTTAAATACACAGGAATGAGTTTTGAAGGAAAGAAATTTGATTCTAATGTTGATTCAAGTTTCCATCACACAGATCCTTATTCATTTGTAATTGGGCAAATGGGTTCAATTCCTGGATTTGAAGATGCGGTTAAACAAATCAGCAAAGGCGGTAAAGTGAAAGCGTACATTCCTTCTGTACTTGGTTACGGTTCAATGGGTTCACCTCCCGCAATCAAGGCAAATGAAAACCTTGTTTTTGAAATCGAACTGCTGGATGTTACTGCAACAAAACCGGCTCCGGCTCAGCCAACGCAAACAGCGCCACAAGGCCATTAATCATTTCACTCATGATAATAAAAACCGGGAATTTCAGTTCCCGGTTTTTTTATGCATTTGTGTAAGCGGAAAAAAGCTTCGTTGCTTCAACCGCTTCCTTAACATCGTGTACCCGTAAAATTGTTGCCCCTTTCTGTAATGCAATTGTATTAAGAACTGTTGTGCCGTTCAGCGCTTCTTCGGAAGTAATGCCAAGCGTTTTCCAGATGGTTGATTTACGGCTTAACCCTGCCAGCACCGGAATATGAAACATCTGAAACACTTCCATGTTTTTCAGCAACTGCAGATTATGCTGAATGGTTTTTCCAAAGCCAAATCCGGGATCAATTACAACATCTTTTATGCCTGCGGTTTTGCACTGCTCAACTTTTGTAATAAAATAATCAACCACTTCTCTTGTTACATTTTCATAGGCCGGGTTGCTCTGCATTATGTCGGGCGTTCCTTTCATGTGCATGGCAATATACGGAACGTTTAATGCTGCAACAGTCGGGATCATTTCATCATCCAGTTCTCCTGCACTGATGTCGTTAATAATGTCGGCACCTGCATTAACAGAAGCCTTTGCAACTGCGGAGTAAAATGTATCAACCGAAATAAAACAGTCGGGGTAAGTTGCTTTCAGCACTTCAACAGCAGGCAACACTCTGTCCATTTCTTCCTCGGCAGTTAAGCGTTTACTGCCGGGGCGTGTTGATTGTCCGCCAATATCAAGAATAACAGCTTCTTCTTTGAGCATTTGCCCGGCTTTTTGCAACATCTCATCTTTCTTCGGAACACGGCTGCCACTGTAGAACGAATCGGGTGTAATGTTTAAAATACCCATTACAACCGGATTTTCAATTACCAGTAATCTTCCTTTGCAGTTGAGTGTGTACATTGTATTTTTGAGGAATGTGTTATAAACACGAATTAACGAAACAATTTTTACATACATAACTGATGAATACAATCGATCAATATAAAAACGCTGTTGCCGAATGCAGGGATATTTTTAAAAAGAAAACAATTGATTATGGAACATCATGGAGGGTTTACCGTACCATTTCTATTGTTGACCAGATTTACATAAAGGCAAAACGTATCCGTACCATTCAGGAAAAACAACAGCAAAAGATAGGCGATACAATTGCATCTGAATTTAAAGGTATTCTCAATTATGCAATCATTGGTTTGATTCAGTTGGAGATGAAAGAAGATGCTGCTGAAGAACTGGCTGTTGAGCAGGTGATTGAAATGTATGATCAGAAAATTACACAGGCGCAACTGTTGATGCTGGACAAAAATCATGACTATGGTGAGGCATGGCGTGAAATGAGCCAGGAAAGTTTTGTTGATCTGATTCTTGCCAAGCTGCAGCGCATCAGGCAAATACTTGCCAATGACGGGAAAACATTGGTAAGTGAAGGCATTGATGCTAATTATTACGACATTATTAATTATTCGGTTTTTGGATTGATACTGATTGAGGAAGGCGTACACCAGGAGTAGGGAGATGTAAGATATATTGATTATTCACCATTCACTATTCACAATGAAATTATTGTTCACAGTTATTCGATGGTTTGTTGGGATCCTGTTTATCTTTTCCGGACTGGTAAAGGCAAACGACCCACTTGGATTAAGTTATAAAATGCAGGAGTTTTTTGAAGCCTGGGGAATGCAGGGTTTTCATCATTATACACTGGCAATGGCTGTTATAATGAATGCGTTTGAAATTATTGCAGGTGTGGCTTTGATAGTTGGCTGGAGAATGAAACTGTTCAGTTGGTTATTATTGCTGTTAATTGTGTTCTTTACTTTTCTCACAGGATATGCGTGGCTGGCTACGAATCCCGATGGTTCTGCTAAATTCGCTTCATGTGGGTGTTTTGGCGATTGTATTCCGCTTTATCCGTTTCAATCGTTCCTGAAAGATTTGCTGTTGCTTGTATTAATTACAGTGCTGATTTTCTTCAGGAAAAATATAAAACCGCTTTTCAGCAAAAACAGCCTCAATGTTTTTTTTATTGCTGCAGCAGTCATCTTCTCTTTTGGTTTTCAGTGGTACACCTTAAAATATCTGCCTGTTGTTGATTGTTTGCCCTTTAAAAAAGGAAACAACCTGCTTGAATTAAGAAAAATGCCTGCAGATGCGGTGCCCGATAAATTTGATTACCTGTTTACGTATGAAAAAAATGGTACGAAACAGGAATTCTCGATGTTAAAACTGCCCGATAGCACATGGAAGTTTGTTGACCGTAAGCAGATACTAATAGCCAAGGGAAAAAACAATGAACCGAAAATCAAGGATTTTGATCTCAAAACAGAGGCAGGTGTTGATATTACCGAACATGTTTTACAACAGTTGGGAACATACTATATTCTTTTCCTGCGGACAACCGAAGGAATAAAATCAACTGACCGGTGGATTCAGCAGGTGTCAGCATTGGCTGCTCAGAAAAAAGTAATTATAGTAACCGGCATGCCCGATGCGGCGAAGGCTTTGTTTATCACCAATCCTGCATTAAGTCAGTCAATTTTGCTGAGTTGTGATGTGACTGCTATTAAAACGGCAGCAAGAGCAAATCCCGTGTTGTATAAAATGGAAGGAGCAATAGTGCTTGACAAATGGAGCAGTGCAGATTTTAAACATATTAAATAATTATACAGCAGCATTGGCATCGTTTATTTTAAAAAAAATCTTCTACGGTATTCTTGTTTTAGCAGGAGTAGTAACCGTTGTTTTCTGGATGTTCCAGGGTTTTGGCGATCCTGCAAGGCTTGTATTGGGACAAACCGGCGACAGTGCAACGATTGCCAACATTAAAAAAGAATTATACCTCGATCAGCCAAAATGGAAACAGTTTGTACTGTATGTAAATGATGTTTCGCCAGTTGCCATACATTCAAAAGATGATGTTGAAAAGAAACAACTGAAGGGAGTTTTTATTGGTGGAGATACGAAACTGTCGTTAAAAATTCCATACCTGCGCCGGAGTTATCAAACAAAAAAACAGGTTGGTGAAGTGCTGATGGAAGCATTGCCCGGTACAATTATGCTGGCATTGGCTGCGATGCTGCTTGCAACAATAGCAGGCGTAGTGCTTGGTGTTGTTGCAGCAGTAAATAAAGATACATGGCTGGATACCTCAGCGGTTTTCAGCAGCATTATTGGTATTTCAGCGCCCTCTTTTTTTATAGGCATCCTTATTGCCTACGTGTTTGGGTTTGTGCTGAGCAAATACACAGGTTTAAATATGACCGGCAGTTGGTTTGATATAGATGTACAAACCGGAGAACACTATTATACTTTGCAGAACCTGTTGCTTCCTGCTGTTACTTTAGGTATTCGTCCACTTGCAATTATTACACAGCTTACCCGCAGTTCAATGCTTGATGTGCTGAACCAGGATTACATACGTACTGCTTATGCAAAAGGGCTGAGTAAACGTTCAGTTATATGGACGCATGCACTGCGTAATGCTCTAAACCCGGTTATAACTGCTGTTACAGGGTGGTTTGCAGAACTGCTGGCAGGTGCTTTTTTTGTGGAATATATTTTTGGATGGAAGGGAATTGGGAAAGTAACGGTTGATGCACTCGAGAAGCTCGATTATCCGGTAGTAATGGGCAGTGTGTTGTTAAGTGCATTTATTTTTGTTATCATCAATATCCTGGCCGATGTATTGTATGGTGTGGTTGATCCAAGAGTACGTGTTGGATAATTCACTTTAATTGTAATAAATAAAGAAGCTGCCTTACGGGGCAGCTTCTTTATTTTACATCGATGGTTTGGGTTTATGATGTGATTACATCCATTTACTGAGATAATTGTTAAAATCGTGTCTCAGTTCTTTAATTACTTTTTCAAAGCCAGAAAAGTCTTCTTTTATCTGGTCGTGTTTGGCTGCATGTGCGTCGTTCATGTGCCCGGCATGGCGCTCTGCATCAAGCTTTGCATAATGTTCATGTTCATTAATATTGTGCCGGAATTCCTGTAATGTGTTTTTTTGGATGATAAATTGATTTTGGAAATGTTCTGCATCTTCCAACGCATCGTGGTTGCTGTTTTTGCCAACAACTTCAGCAAGTCTGTGTTCGAGAATATGAATGTCTTTTTCGTAAAACTCAATTGAGGCCAGCCATTCGTGGTGATCGTTGCCACAATGCTCAACGGTTACATAGCTCATGGGAGTAAATTTTATATGGTTAATCGTTTCTTTAACGTTACCAAAGTTTCATTATCAACTCAATTAAAAATATGACTGGAATCAGTGAAGTGGATGAGATATTTCAGGAAGCTTATTTAATGATTACTTCTTTTACAGCATGTTCATTAAACAGCTCGTTAATGCGGTTACGTATTTTCTCTTTCTGGTATAGAAGCTCCTGTTTAAGAGGGGCAACATTTGTGGTTATAATCAGTTGCTGATTGATGAGTTTAATATCATCGGTATATTTTGCAATGGTTTTGCCCATCAGCTCTTCCCACACATCTTTTATTTCAAGTGCCTGTACTCTTTGCTTGAGTTTGCTCTGGTTTAAGAATTGCTGAATAGCTTCCTGTAACGATACTTCACCCATGTTGCGAAGGTAATTGTTTGTTATAACTCAATTAGCTGAATTTTCATGCCAAGCTGCTGAAATGTTTGTTCAATTCTTTGTTTGTGTGTGTCGGTTAAAAAGGTTTGCCCGCCAAGTTTTCTGCATACGTACTCAAGCAGGTTGTGCATGCGCTGTTCATCTAATTTTTCAAATACATCATCAAGTAATAAAAAAGGAGCAAACCCTTTTTGCAGTTTAATGGTTTCTGCTTCGGCAAGTTTCAGCCCGAACAATAAACTCTTGCGTTGTCCCTGCGATGCTGTTTGCTTAAACGCCTCCTTGTTCATTTCAAATAATAAATCATCTTTATGAATTCCGGCCGAAGTCCGTTGCAGCAGGTAATCTTTTTCTCTTGTTTGTTTCAGCAATGTTTCAAACGGCTGTTGCAGCAACTGGCTTTCGTACAATACTTCAACTGCTTCATCTCTTCCCGCAATAATTTTGTAAAAAGTAGTGACAGATTGATTGAAGCCCGGCAAAAAATCTTTTCTCGACTGGAAAATCAAATTCCCGGCCTGGAGCAATTGTTCATCCAGTACATCAAGCAGAGCGTCGTTTCTTGTTTGTGTTTGTGCGGAGGACTTGAGGTAGCTGTTTCGTTGCTGTAGTATTTTGTTGTATGCGATTAGTTGCTGCAGATAATCGGCATTAATCTGTGAAAGAACGGTATCTAAAAACTTTCTTCGTTCTTCGCTTCCGCCAATAATCAGTTCCACATCATCGGGCGCAATAACCACGCAGGGATATTTGCCGATGTGCTGCGAAAATTTTTCGTAGGAAGCACCATTGCAGCTGATTTCTTTTTTACCATTTTCCCGCAAAACGATGGTAGTGTTTACATCCTGTTCGCCAATGTTCATCATACCCTCCAGCCTGAAACCATAGCATCCGTGCTGCACATTGTTGCCATCGCTTCCCGAAAAATAGCTTTTGGTAAAGCAGAGGTAATGAATGGCATCGAGCAGGTTGGTTTTACCAATGCCGTTATCGCCGGTAATGGCCACAATGTCCTCATCAAAACGAAACTGCTGATGGGTATAGTTTTTAAACTGAGTAACCGCAATTGACCGGAGCGAAAGCATGGGTGCAAGATAAGAAATGATGAAGGATGTAGGAGGTATGAGGTAGGATGTATGAAGCACTCCTTGGATGGCTTTGTTGGACAGATGCAGGATTGGCAGCGGGAGGGTACTGTAATGAAAGACGATGAAAAAGGCTGAATGTTGACCTGCAGTATAAGAGTGCGATGCCACCGCTGCTGCTGGATGCAAAACAGCTGGTTTCACCAAAAATCCACAGGTCAAAACAGGGTACGTTTATTTGCCTTTACACCCTTATCTTTGCCACTCTAAAAAAATTGAAACGTGGCCACTAAATTCACTAAAGAAACTTATTTATACTGGTACGAATTAATGCTCCTGCTGCGCAAGTTTGAAGAAAAGACAGGACAGTTGTATGGAATGCAGAAAATTCGTGGTTTTTGTCACCTTTATATCGGTCAGGAAGCTATTGCTGCCGGCTGTATGACAGCAACCAAACCAGAAGACAAAATGATTACAGCGTACAGGGATCATGGTTTGGCAATTGCCAAAGGTGTGAGTGCAAAAAGCTGTATGGCTGAAATGTATGGTAAAGCAACAGGTTGCTCAAAAGGTAAGGGTGGAAGTATGCACTTCTTTGGAGCTGATGTAGGCTTTTTTGGCGGACATGGTATTGTGGGTGCACAAATTGGTACTGGTGCAGGTTTGGCTTTTCCTGAAAAGTACAATGGTACAGGTAACGTAGCTCTTACATTTTTTGGTGATGGTGCTGCACGCCAGGGTATGCTGCACGAAA